>JADJRO010000001.1:639166-1278333 GCA_016712145.1 Saprospiraceae bacterium | reverse complement strand
TTCCAAAATGACCGGTTTGCATTTTTGACAACTGCTTCCACAATCTGTATCATAGGTCAGACAAATGCGGCCTGTATCCTTTGCATTTAAATTCCAAACTACATCCACTACACTGCTATCAGGATTTGAAATAATGTTTCCGCCATTAACTGTCCAATGATAGGCTTTTACATTTCCAGGTAAAAAGGAATCCACCCAATATTTAGAAAGATTGTCAAAGCAATACACTTTATTTCCATTCAGTTTGAAAGCACATTCAGGTGCTAAATTTCCTTCGTTAAAGGATTCGCAAAATGTTTTAGAACAATAAAAGAAATCATTATTATAATAAGTAATTACTTCTACTTGTAAACAGTAATCTTCTTTGATAGCAGGTACTAAAAGTCGCTCATCGAAACTTACACGTCTTCTAGCAGGATCATATTTCTTAAACCAGTGGTAATTAAATTCATAGGATTCACCGACATTACAAGGTTTTGTAATTTTTATATTGGGAAGCAATTCTACATCACCTCCAAAACAAATAATTGACCAGGACGGAGCAAAATCCACATTGATGGTTGTTAGTATTATCGAACTGTCGCACAGATCTGGATTCGTAGTATTTGGGAGTTTAATAAATGCATTTTGCAAACACAAGCCCTGTCTTCTCCCCAGAATATCAATATAGGGTTCGTTATTACAACCAATGTATTGCACAATAGCCGGAACCGGTTCTTCCAACACTGTAAATTCAACTACAGAATCATAGTAACAACAATTCTTTTTATCCCGTAAGTGCTCGCGATAAATGCCTGAACTCTTGATATATTGAGAATGCCATTTATATCCTGATGAGCCGACCGCTTCATGACAAAGTCTTCTAGGGTTGCCGAAACGATCCGGAAGACCTGTCACTTCAATGCTAGCGCATTGAGGGCCTTCTTGATCACAGATACTGTTTGGGTTTTTTGGATTGCGTATATAAGCGGTTACACACAATTCGTAGGTGCCACCAGTTGGAATTAAAAATTCAATGTTGTCTTCATAGAGACCTTCTGCTAATAATTGTCCATCCAATTCCCAAACATAATAGACATTGCATAAATCACCCATGCCTTGTATAGAATAACTTTTATAACATCCTGGGCAAACATTTTTAATTATTTGACTTGCCTCATTATTGATGTAACCAATAGGATCTACTTTAGGTGAAGCACCCCCTGTAGTATTTATTGTGAAATCGCAAACATCTCCATTACATCCATCAACCCATAAATAGTATTGAACGCATTTAGATAAATTCGCATTGATGGTAGCGCTACCTCCCGGTGGAACGCAAGGGCTGGACTGGCAAGCAATCGGCTTAGAGCATTGACAATCTTCAATGATTCCAAATTCCAATCCCTGGCTATTCGAACAACTGCCTACTGATAGCGTCACACTGACATTTCCGCCATTGGTAAAAAATCCAATCCAATTGGTATTTTCAGCTTGACCCCCTTGCGAACAAATCGGCGAGCAGCTACTTGGAGTTGTGCTGGTATTCGAACAGGTATAACCGTCAATTTCTTCCAGTGAGCAAAAAAACGGCGCATTGGCACAGGTGGTGCCCATAGCAGGACTGCATTGTGCAGCTAGTTTATTAAGACCAGCTATGGATAAAAACAGCATCCATACCGTAAAATACAGTTGGTTCTTCATAATCATATGATTGCCTAAGATACGGAATCGCTGCCTAATTGGAGGGATCAATTTTTGTCTAAGGTCTGTAGTCTGTAGTCTGTGGATCTTGGAGCATGATTGATGCTTTTAAGCCTAACCAAATTGCAGCATTGCAGCATCGAAAAATATCAGCCCGCCCGATCCGACTGATGATTCATTACAAATCTTATTGACAAATTCAGAACCGTCGGGCGGGCATTTTCCTATAGCCTCTAGCCTCTAGCCTTTAGCCTTTAGCCATTAGCCTAGTCTTTCACCCATAGATAGCTAATAGATAAAGAATAGATACCCCGTAGATGCTCCCATGTTCAAGAAAGCCTGAAGTAAGGGAGATCAAATTTTCTCATAATTCAGAACCCATGCGAGCCGGTATTTTACCCATTATGATGGGAACAACCCCGGGTCAGTATGGGAAGAAGATGGGAACAAGAGGGGGAGAAGTAATGCTGCAATTTTGCAATGCTGCAATTTTCCAATGCTGCAATTCTACAATGAGGAAATACTGGAATCTTATAATCCTGAAATAGGGACCAATTGATTTCCGAAATGCTTGATTTGAAAATTGTCATTTATTGGATTAATTTAAAAAATAGGTAGAAGGTATTGAGCTTTGGTTAAAACCTTTAAACCATAATAAAACAAACTCTTGTATGTTTTTTGGATTTAAGTCTGGTTTAATAAACATTGGGTTTATTACAATATAAAGCATTGATTAGTAATTATATATATAACATAAAGATTTTTAACTAAATTCCCAATTTCGATGTTTTATTTAGATCCATATTTACCTATTCGAGACATCCATTGAAAACATAGTAGCATTGCAGCCTTGAAACATTTCAGCAGTTTGCCTCTAGCCTTTAGTCTGTAGTCTTTAGTCTTTAGTCTATAGTCTATAGTCTGTAGTCTGAGGAGCATGATTGATGCTTTTGAGCCTAACCAAATTGCAGAATTGCAGCATTGCTAAATTTCAGCATTTTTCCTCTAGCCTCTAGCCTCTAGTCTTTAGTCTGTAGATGTCTGATTGAAGAATTTGAGCTCAACCAAATTGCAGCATTGAAAATTTTAGCATTTTCCTCTAGCCTTTAGCCTCTAGCCTCTAGCCTTCAGTTAGCATTGCAGCATTGGAACATTTCCTCCCGCCCTCCCGACGTTCAGACCTCCAGACCTCTTCCAGACCTCTTCCCGCCCTCTTCCAGACCTCCAGACCCTCAGACCTCTTCCAGACCTCTTCCCGACCTCTTCCCGATCTCCTCCCCAATCTTCCGGCATTTTCCCTTAAAACAAAATATTTCTTCCTAAAATTAACCATTCACCATTAAAAATTAACCATTACCATTTATCTTCGCAATACAACCAACCCGATCAGCATGACAACCTGGAAGGTCCTTTATGTCAAAAGCAATTACGAGCTTAAAGTAGAACAACAATTAAAGCTACTTGGCATAGAGCATTTTTTGCCGAAAGTGCAGGTTTGCAGAAAATGGTCAGATCGGATTAAAAAATTGTTGGTACCCGCATTTCCATCTTATTTATTTGTACGCATAGACGAGAATGACCGCAGTAAAGTGTTTAAGGTCCCGGGCATGTTGAAATACGTGCGTCATGAAAACCGGGATGCAGTATTAAAAGAAGAAGAGTTGGATTTAATGCGAAACAGTCAGTCGATGCTGGTACCTGAATCTTTAAAAACCATCCAAAAATTAAAAGGCCAAATGATCCGCATTAAAGACGGACTCTTAGCTGGAAAAACGGGTTTGTTGGTTGATTTCATAGGAAAAAAATTCGTTCAGATGCATCTGGAAACCATCGCAATGGGATTTTTAATTGAATTGCCTGTGGAGCAGTTGCAGTTGGACTGAGCTTTTATAAATTGAATCCTATTGAATTTTCACTCAGTCAGGTTTTTTTTTGTTTTTTATGGGACTGGGTGCGGCGAAGCCGTGTTTGGGTGGAATGGAAATGGTTAAAAAAGAATTGAAATATTGTAGATGATGAGATTATGGAAGTACTCCAATTTAATTGAATCTCAATGAGAATACACTTTCTATTTTATTTTTCTGTGATTATCATATTGCTTGGTTGCAATGAAAATCCTATAGGCCTTACAATTCAAGAAGCAGAAAAAAAGGGTATTTTCTTTGATAGCTTAAATTTGGTTTATAAAAGTGCCATCAGTGTAGATACTTCTAATGCAGTCTTTAAAACTGAAAGCGATATGGAAAAAGCATCTACTGCCTATCAGAATTTATTTGATGAATTTGGTAAATATTTAAAAGCGAATCAGTTTAACTGGCCTTTTGCAACCAGCTGTTTTCAAAAAATATACATCAATGAAAATGGTAAAATAGATTATTTTTTATTCAACTTTCTAGGTGAACCGCCATACGAAGTAACAACCGATCAAGAAAACAAATTTAAAAGTCTATTAAATGAATTTATTAAAGATTATACATTCCCATTCACAACCAGCATGAAGCATTCTCAATGTGGGACGGTTGTTTATGGATTAAAGAAGGAAAAACAGAATCAAAAATAAGCAAGTTGATAAGAAATTGGATTTTCGTAAAATTGGCAATTGTTTAGATTAAATGGATTTATATATATAAATTGCTTGGTGTAATAATTGCGGAGATATAGATGTTATGTGCCATAATTTAACGCACCTTCAAACAATCAAACTAAAAAGATAAACATATGTATCGTAAAGGAATATTTATCAGCTATAGCCATCGAGACAAAAAGTGGTTAGACACAATTATGACTTTTCTTAAACCTTATACAAGAGAAGAAAAGATATCAATTTGGAGTGACGAACAAATAATGCCTGGTGTTCGTTGGGATACTGAAATAAAAAAGCAACTGGAGACATGCCGAGTAGCTCTCTTGCTTGTAACACCCAATTTTTTAGCTTCAGATTATATTGTTGACAAAGAATTGTCCTTAATTCTGAAAAGAGCAGAAGAAGGAGAACTAATAATTTACTGGATAGCAGTAAGTCATTCTGCATATAATCTTACAGAACTTGCCAAAATACAATCAGCGAACAACCCTGCTAAGCCATTGGATGAATTAAATAAATCAGAAAGAGATAAAACCTTAGTAAAAATCTCAGAAAAAATAGCTAATGCAATGGATATAAATGCAATTAGTAATGTTTTAAAGATTATTGATGATTTTGTGCCGCAACAAAAAGCATTTGTAGATAATGTAGAAGTTGATAAACGTCCAAAAAACTATTCAATTCAAGCTCATCAGGAACATGATAAAATTGAATTAAAGAGTAGAGATAATTATGTAGTTGAAACGATAACAGCCGAAGATTTAGAAAAGCTTGACAGAAATTCTAAGATACTTATTAGAAGTTATGAAAACACAATGAAAGACTTATTTGAACGATGGGCGGAATTACAACCAAAAAGTTACTCAAGAGACCCAATTATCCGACAAGACGCAAGAGATGAAATGACAATAGTTAGACAGGACTTGTGCTCTCAATTAAATGCTATTCTGAACTATTTGCAATCAATGCATAAAAATTTAGACGACCACTACCATCACGTTAGACACATTTGTTTACAATGACCATTACGGCACATAACAGCACATTTGCGATAGGCGGGCTTTCGTGCCCCAAAAATGCCTACGGGTCCAAGAAACTTTGTATCTTCGAATGAGCATTTGTTCCAAGGAACCCGCCCATCGCAAATCTGCGGAACGTTCTTGAAATTTAAAAAATATAATACAATAAAATGAAAAAATATTTTTTTGCCACGATGTTCATTCATTTTACATTTTTGGGATACGCTGAAACTGTAAAAGGAAAATTTAGATATTCCGACCAAGACCCTACAACTGGTGCCATAACATTCAAACCAATTATATACTCAAATGTGGAAGTATGGAGTATTACGCCAGGAGGAACATGGCAAATTGAAACCAGAACAACAACAGATGTAAACGGAGAAATCAATGTTTTAATGCAATGGAAAAGGGCAAGAGTAACGTATGGAATTCGAATAGTTGCAGAAAATTACGCTTGCCGAGTTAATACTCAAAGAACTTGGTCAACTTTTTTTACTCATCCTATGTTGAATGGAAAAGAAATTAAAAAGGTTGTACGAAACAAAAATGATGTCTTGGATTTTAGTTGTGATTTTACAGATTTATATATTTCTCAACACTTCAATGTTTGTTGTACTATTTTAAAAGGGTACGAATATGCTGCAATGCATAGAGAGCCAACTGAAACGGATATTGTTCATCAAGTCGCCGTTTCCTCTGAAATTATTCTTGCTAATTCATACTATTCTACAGCGGCAATTCAATTGAAGCCTGAAAATTATTTTGAAGATCTCCTGATATTACATGAATATGCTCATCATATAGAATTTTGTGTGAGTACATTTGGAATGATAATAACTAACCATGATGGCTGCAATATGGATGGTGTTTTTGGAGGATTGACCTCGTTGAAAAGAGAGGAAGCCGCTTGGATGGAAGGATACGCTAATTTTTTTGCACAAGCAGTCAATCGAGCCTTCCCCTTGGAAAAATTTGTTGGCAATTCAGGGTCATTAAGTGGTTATATGTTAGAGTATCCACATTGTAATGCTTCAACGTACCAAGCCAATGAAACTGAACTATATATTGCGGCTGTGTTATGGGATTTGATTGATGACTTTTCTCCAAATCCTAACGAAATTTATGATGATATTTATCAAAACCTAGACGAGGAAATATTCTACGTTTTTGATAAAGAACTTGATAATGGTGCATGGCCTACTTTTTTCACGCTTTTTAAATGCATGGAATGGTCGCGGCTATGCGAATATCAACAAGATAATATGCCAAAACAATCAAATGTTATTCACCAATTCCGTATTTCGGAAACTTTCAGGCAAGGCAAGTTTTAGACAATTATCGAATACTCTTTTTGAAGTTCAAGTGGACGCTTACGATGAATGCGAAGACTTGGTAATGGTCGATGTTTATGATGAAAGTAATAGTTTTATTAGTAAATCGAGTACAAAATTTACCATAAACACTAATTGTAGTACTACAAAAAAAAATAAAAAGAAAATAATTCAAACTGGCAATAAGCCAATTGAAATCACTATTCCATGTGAAACAATAACATGCTCAAAGGCTTCATATAAATTTGTTTTACAAAAAGTAGGCTATTTAAATGGTGTAACATATATAAAGATTTCTAAGGACTCTTGTAAGTAATCAATCCAAGAACAACGGTTTTACGAAAATGCCGCCCGAAATCCAACACACAGAGCCAACGCATGGCGACACATTCGTAAAGCCAAACCGTTAGAGGACATAAACAGATGAAAACCAAAAGATTAATATTTTACTTCGCAATATCAATAATAATTTCCTGTGACCCTGAACAAGCGGGTCCTGAATCAAATTGTACTTTACAACCACTCTATAAACTTAATCACCATTTTATAGCGGCAGGAAAGGTATTTGATATCAGAACTGACCCACCAAAGGAAATCAAGAATGGAAAAATAGAATATGGGTTAAACCTTCAATTTATTTTTTCTCAAATCAATAAGCCCTTTACTTATCCTTATACAGAGTATTTTGTAGATAGCATAGAATTTTCAAATCCAAATTGGGCAATAGTTAAAATTTTTGAAAGTGATAATTTTCGAACATACGATTACTTCAGAATTGATTGTCAAATAGAACTTGAGTCATCCGAAGGCAATTTGTTGTTGGAATTAACAAAATCAGGTGAAGAAATATCAGAAAAGCGATTTGCTATTTATGATTATAAAAGAAATAAACATAACCAGGATTCATTCTCCTTCATAGAATTCAGATTAGGATCATTTGCATCATATGAAGACATTATTAGACAATTTGCTAAGGACAATTCTGGTAAATACGACACAATTGCAATTGAAATGGTACAAAATAGAACAATTGAATAATACGTCCTCTAACATAGTACTTGCGTTCAAGTCGCTAATATATTCAATTTTCACTTTTGGGTGATAATGTGATAAAAATGATATACATGAAAATAATTAACTTTGTATTATGCTTGTTGTTAATTTCTCCAATATGTGGATTGTCACAAAATTGGGCTCCAACTGGTGCGAAATGGCATTTTTCAAAATTTTATGATTATCATAAAGATATCGAAGAATTCACCTTAATTGAATCAGTTGGGGATACTATTATAAATGGCATCCCTTCAACTCATTTAACTATTACAAATAATTGGGCTTGCTCAATAACGGATAATAATGTTTTTATGTATCAGACATTGGAAAATAAAATTTACGTAAAAATTAATAGTGAATCGGAATTTCATATGCTGTACAATTTTTCAGCTGAAATTGGGGATTCTTGGAAATTCCCTATTATGTTTAACTCAATGTATACAGATACACTAAAATATACAGTAACTAATATTTTTACAACCAGCATAAATGGTCACGAAAGGAAAGTTTTATCCTGTAATCTTGAGTTTAATCATGGAGTTTTTTGGTATAGAGTATACACTACTCAATTGATTGAAGGCATAGGAGATATCCAATACATGTTTCCCTGGCAATCTCAATTGTGTGACGAAGATTACATTTTTGGACTGAGGTGTTATGAAGATTATAAAATTGGTCTGTACCATTATAATACCGATGTAGCATGTGATTATATTCTAGAAACTTCAACATCTGAATTAGACCAGAACTATGATATAGAGCTATTTCTTAATTCATCCTTAAACAGGATTTATTTGAATAGTCCAGAATTAAATTATTTGAAAATTGAAGTAATTGATTCACAAGGAAAAGTTTTATTGAGAGAAGATGGCTTTTTAACAGAAATTGTGCTGAATGAATTAGCACCGGGACTATATTTTTTAAGAATAGTTAATAGTAGAGGAAAAACCATCGTTAGACAATTAATAAAAAATTAAAACGAACCGACAACATCGGCTATAAACACAAGCCAGCGACCAAGCCCAAGGCAAATTCGCTTTAAGCCGACGCTCACGGCGAATTTGCTGGCACGTTGCATAGCCAACCGTTATGCATCCCGCTTGGGCGACCTGCAAACTTGAAATTTGATAGCTTTGAATGAACATTTTTTTTTTGATACAACTAAAACAAAGACGAATGACTAAATATTACTTATACAATCCAATTTATTCGCTGCTTTTGGTATTCGTATTTTTTTTTTTTTCCTGCAACCGACAAGATAAAACAAGCACACTTAAAGACCCAACTACTTCTATACAAAGTCCAACAGTAATTAGAAACTTTAAAGCGTTTGCTGTGGCCCCAGATTTTGACACTACTTTAGTTAGTCAATATATCCGAAGTATTTTTCAGGATTCGAAAGGGAATTTATGGTTGGGTACATTAGGCGAAGGCGTCGTGAGGTATGATGTAAAAGCGTTGACCTACTATTCCAATCCTGAAGGTTTTAATAGCACCTCTGTTTATGCAATTAATGAAGATAATAATAGTAATCTGTGGTTTGGAACCGACCAGGGAGTGTACAAATATGATGGAAAAACATATAGAAATTACAATCAAAAAGATGGACTAAATCATATTGATATAAGTCGAAAAAGTATTCTTGTTGATTAATCGGGTACAATTTAGGTAGGCACTCACTATGGCATTTAGCTTTGTTAATTCCACGCCTTCCTTTAGATAGCAAAGAGTTTGGCCAGGCCTGGAATGCATTGACAAACTGGGCAAAGGATAAAACTAATTCCCGAATAGTAAGAGTAAATTCTATCCAAGGACTTTTTGAAATGCTGAATCAACAAGACGATTTAAAAAAAGATTTTAGTTTGACTTTAACAGAACTTGAAAAGGAATATATTCCATCAATCAATGCAAGAATTAGGAAAATCAGAAATTCTAGCCGCTACCAGTCCCTAATAGTAATGCGATATACGGGGACGTTTATGGCTAACAGGCAACAAATTGTATCGGCAACTTAAAAGATAGGCACATATCAGATTTCTTTCGAAGTGTTTGTGGTATGCCAGAAAGTGCTTAATCAGTTTTTGCAACAACAATATAAGAGGTAATAATTATTTGGACGTTGGGAGCTATAAAAGCAAATTTATTCTCCCAATGAGTAACTTTTGCATAATTAAAATGGAATGTTTGGATTAGTATCACGAATTTGACAAACCATTGCTAAATTTGATCTAAAACAGTATGATCTTAGAATTGCTTCTATTTGATTTTCAAACTGGACCGGTGAACCTAGTTAATACTTTACTGTAAGCCAAATGAAACTTAAAACGCAAAGACTTCTAATCCGAAAATTCGAATCTGCAGATGCACAAGTTTTATTTGAACTTGACTCAGACCCAGAAGTAATGAAGTTTATTAGTGGAAAGATGCCTCTATCAATTGCGGATTCGGCTAAAGCAATAAATAGGCAGCTTGTATATTATGAAAGACATAAAGCACTTGGCATATTTCCTGCCTTCCTTATAGATACAAAAGAATTTATTGGTTGGTGCGCTCTAAGGTACTTGGACACCTCAGATAAAATTGAAGTTGGTTACAGGCTGAAGAAAAAATTCTGGGGGAATGGCTATGCAACAGAATTAACTAAAGCTTTATTGAATTATGGTTTTGAGAATTTGAATTTAAAAGAGATTTATGCAGTGACACATCTCGATAACATTGCATCTCAAAAGGTTCTGATAAAATCTGGTCTAAAACGTATTGGGCAAGACACGTATTATAATAATAAAGTGACTCTGTTTAAGATTGAAAACCAAATTAAAACCTAACAGAACCTAGCCACTAAGTGAGATTTTGCGTTCTATTGACAGTTAAGGTGTGAATTTAAGATCATTTTTTCAATAAAATTTTGTGTTAGATGCCCCGCTCTTTGGGTAACTGCAAAACGTTATTCATTCTGCCTTACTTAATTAAAATTTTCTTAAAAAATAACCCTTTCATTTCCAGTGCAACTGAACAACTATTCTTAAGGCAATTTAAATTGTTTGAACCATTCCCAATTGTGCAATGCTCCATTTAAAGGGTGATTAATACCATTTGGATATTCGTGTTGAAGGTTTTTTATTTCAACTATTCTAAAAGTATTTTCAGGTATTCCACTGAGACCATAATAATCTGCGTAAACGATTGAACTGGTATCCCCAAATAAATTATAATTTTTATCATTCAACTCAAAACATCGGATATAGGGATCGACCTGAACTTTATATAAAAAGGGATATTTTGAATAAACGGATTCAAATCCCATAGGTATTGAATCGTTTGAAGAAAGGCCTAAATTGGTCAATATTTTTCCATCCTGATTTCCAAATATTAACATTACTGGCAACTTTCTGGAAGGTATTATTGTGGTATCTCTAGGCATAGCTCCCCCTCCACCAGTGGAAGTGGATGCAGCAAGTTCATTGGACATATCGAGGGCTGTTCTAGCCGCAAATTCACCGCCGTTTGAAAATCCTACTGTATAAATTCTATGTGAATCAACATTATAATTTTCCTTTAGTTGTTTAATGATTTCACGAACAAAATGAATATCATCTGTTGGAATTTCTCCATTACAATAGGTATAATTTGCTCCAATGACATTCCATTTTGTAGTTTGTTCCGTATTGCCATCCTCTGATATACAATATGAAAGCGCCGATGGAAAAACGGTCAAAATATTCTGAACATCACCTACTTCCTTCCAACCGGAAATATTATAAAATTGTTCACCAGACTGACCTGTTCCATGAAACATAATCACTACGGGTGTTTCATGTTCATGGGAGTAAGCTGGAGGTACGTGGACAAAATAAATTCTTTCCTTCCCATCAACTTGGATTTTAAATTGATTTTTACCAATTGTAAATGTTGGTTTATCTGGGTTTTCTTCAGAGCAAGAACTTAATATGAATATTAAAAGCAGATTTAGTACATAAGTCAGTTTCATAATTAGTTACAGTTTGTTAAAATTCAAAAAAATAAAATAACAATGCAAAAGTGAGCTGATATTTATAAGAATGGATCACCCTTTTGGGTGATTTTTTAAATCTTATAAATTTATTTATTTTTTTTCATGATCATGGCGGATGCAAATTGATTAAATAGTCTCTAACAATTGGTGAGTCCGTATAGGATCATTAGTTTTCTTATCCAATTCTTCATCGTACACATGCCGACCCAAAATGCCCCACACAAACAGGCAGGTAACTAATGTAAATCGCATTTAATTACCTTTGTGAGAGCGACAATCAATATTGCAACGGATGAACAGCAGCGCACCAGTTAGGACAAGATTGAAATTTATTTTAAAATTAAGGACGATGTTCAGTAATTAAACAACGATGCTGTTAATCTTTTTTTTTATAGACTTCATTAATCCCTTCTTCTTTGGCGGTAAACTTAACAAAAAAACATATTAACATGATAATTGGAGTAGCAGGACCTTACTCGGCGGACACCGCTGAACAGAGACAAATAAATTTAGACAACATGAATAAGGTTGCAGCTAGACTTCTTGAACTTGGACATATACCAATAATCGGAATGAATGCTGCCATACCAGTATTAGAACATGCTAATGTATCGGACAAATATAAATGCACAATGGACATTTCTCTTGCCGTTATTAGTACGTGTGACGCTTTATTACTTTTAGAAGAAAGCCCGGGCGCTAATAAAGAAAGGGACTTAATATTAGCAAAAGGCCGACCTGTATTTAAATCAATTGACGAAATAGTTGCGATAACTAAATAGTAAATTGACTAAGGCTATAAGCCAATTGCTTACAGTTAATTAACGTAAACAGGTAGAATCCCTTTTTTATGTCTCGAACTGTCCTGCGTCGAATTTCTACACTAAAAACACGAAGAGGCCTTAGACTTAATTTTTTCTTGTTTTTGACTTCCATTTGGTTGACTTTCTGACCAGATTTTGGTCATCTTATTTCAGGCACAGCCATTTATTGAAATTAGTATTTGACATGCCTAAATAATTTTTAATGAGTTTCAATCGACATTTTAACATATAGGTATTAATTTTGGAGTAACTGCTCTGTGATAAATTTGCAGCTGGGTATTTAACTTAAATTCTAATATTTGAAGGTATTTCTTATCAACACATCTATCCGCAAGTTCTTTAAAATTCATGTTAAACTATCCTTATCCGCATGAGTGGATATTAGAATTGATTTCTATATTTGTCTCAAAGTAAAAATAAATGCCTACCAATAAAGTCAGCCTTCACCGAGTCTTAGCAGCTCCAGTCGAAAAAGTATATAAAGCATTTACAGATGCAGATGCTATGGCTTCCTGGTTGCCTCCTTATGGATTTGTATGCAAAGTACATAGCATGGATTTTAGAGTGGGAGGGAACTATAAAATGTCGTTTATAAATTTTACAACAGGAAACGGACACTCGTTTGGAGGAGAGTATTTGGAAATTAAACCGAATGAACTCTTAAAATATTCCGACCAATTTGATGATCCCAATTTACCTGGTCAAATGATTACTACCATTGAGTTTAAAAAAGTTTTGTGTGGTACCGAACTTTTTGCAACGCAAGAAGGAATTCCCGATGTGATTCCAACTGAAATGTGCTATTTAGGCTGGCAGGAATCCTTGGACAAATTGAAACGCCTGGTCGAACCCAATATTCCGGACGCTTAATTAATCTCATCTTTTTAGTATGGCAAAGCAAATATTTATCAATTTGGTCGTAAAGGACCTTCAAAAATCTATGGACTTTTATACCGCATTGGGCTTCACCAACAACCCTCAATTTTCTGATGACAAGGGGAAATGTATGGTCTGGAGTGAAACTATTTTTGTAATGATCATGACAACCGAAAAGTTTTCAAGTTTCGCAACTAAGCCCTTAGCAGATACCAAAGCAAATTTGGCGGGAATTTATGCATTGTCCTTAGATAGCGTGGACGAAATGAATACCCTGATGGGGAAAGGTCTGCAAGCAGGTGGAACCGAACCAAGCGAACTAAAAGATTATGGATTTATGCAACAAAGAACCATAGAAGATCTGGATGGCCACACCTGGGAATTTTTCTATATGGACCTGTCTAAATTTCCAACAGAACAAACTGCATAACAATAAGAGCATGCTGATTTGCTTGGTCTCTAAGTGTAAGCTTTTGCCTCTGTATCCATCTTCGGAAATAAATAACAGGATCGCATGATGAATATGAAATTCAATCCATTTCCAAGCTTAACAACGGAAAGACTGAAGCTCAGACAATTGACACCGGATGACCGGCACGATATTTTTGCATTGCGTTCTGATCCGGTAATAAATACCTATTTAGACAGAGCTTTTTGTAAGTCTACAGAAGATGCTTTAAATTTTATTTATAAGGTCAATGACAACATTCAAAAAAACAATTCCGTCTATTGGGTAATCAGCTTGAAACAGACAAATACATTTGTAGGAACCATTTGTCTCTTTGATTTTTCAAACGAAGAAAGTAGCTGTGAAATAGGCTACGAACTCATGACAAAATTTCAAGGACAGGGTATTATGAAAGAAGCGGCTGTAAAAATTATTGACTACGCATTTCACACAGTATTGGTTCGAAAAATAGTAGCTTATTCCCACCAAGACAATCAAAAGTCAACAAAACTTTTGACAGGAATTCATTTTAGTAAATCCTTAAAAATTAATAAAGAAAACCCAGATTTACAGAAGTACACTTTGAACAACTTGCTATAAAATGACTTCAACCCAACTCAAAGCCCTTGAATAAAAAATAATTTTAGATTTTAATTTTATTTCAGTTTAGGTCTTCTATATGAAAGTTATTATGCCACCACCACAGCCTGCGCTATCCTAGACGTAGTATTTAATCTTCAATATTATATTGCAATTTTTGATCCTCTGACTCATTGAAAGAAACTTTTGTGCCTTGGTGCAGGCATAACTCCAATTGTTATTGAAAATTGAGCATTGTGAATTAAGCATTTTTTTATATGCTTGTAATAATGAAATTTTTAATGCTCAATAAGCAATGATCAATGTAGGTAACAATAAAAAATTTGCCTTCATCCTTTCTCCCCTCTAGCCTCTATTGAATTACTCTTAAGTCAAGTCACATTCAAAAGCGACAAGCTATCAATATTTAAATTTCAATCCTTGACGCATCGAACAGAAAGTCCCATTTTCTTGTCGGAGGTGGATTTATAAATCGATCCACTGCCAGAGTATAAATAGTTTGAATATGCATTTGCCATTCGATCGACTTCATATTCACTGGTGGCTGTCCACCAATAACCATAACGTAAATTGTAGTAAAAGTTTCCCGATTTACCCATGTAACCACCACCTTTGGCTGTAAACTTAGAGCTATTGCTTGCTCCATTATTCGGAGTGTCCCATTGATCTGTAACGGTTCCTTTAAGACGACCGCCGGCATCGCCTAATCCACCTAAAGTATTAATTAATGTATCCCAATCTTTCTTGGTGGCAACATGAAATCCAGTCGGACCCAGTTTTTTTCTTTTAGATACGTCTGTTTTGGAAGCTTCATCCCAAATTCCTGCAACCGCATACCAATTATACAACTTTCCGAATTTTGCTGCATAATTGGTGGAGTCAAAATTGTAATAACAATAAGCTCCAGTTGTTAATCCGGCCCATTCTGCAGCACTTGTGATCTTGGGTATGGGCGTGCCATCATTGTATTTGGGAGCATTTAAATTGTAATTCATCCAGGATTGGCTGCCAATGGTTACAGTTGAAACTTGAGCTTGCAGCATTCCAAAAAACAAACAGATTGCAAAAAATAGAGAATTTTTCATTGATTTTAAATTTGAGTATACAATAATAGTGCACTAATTTAGATAAGATTATCATCTGTTAGGAAAATTATTTTAATAAAGTTTAGGTATTCTCATTTGAAAGCCCCTTGAATTTCACATCCATTTAAAGAAAGGTGTTTTAACTAAGTAGGTAAAAAAATGCCATACAGCTCAATTGATTCCAGATTCAGTTGACCCTTCCCTGAAAATTCACCCTGCTGAATGAGCTGTCCCTGATTTGAGCTGAGTGTATATTGGATTGGTTTATTAATTTCGGATGTCATACTCAAAAAATTGGCAGCCGGATTGGGAAATAGTTTAATGCCAAGAATATCCTTCTGAAATTGTGAATTGGCGGTGGGAATTTTTTTGACTAGCATGTTTACCAATTATTAGTCTTGAATGTTAAACGAAACAATGTTCAAGATTGAAGCTTATTTGATTGTGCTATTGAATAATTTATCTAGTTGCAAATCTATAAATATTTGGATTTCAATAGGTATCTAGCTATTGATTTAATTATTATATTTGTTTTTTAGAATCTGAAGACCAATTATAAAAAATTACTATTATGAAGCAGCAAAGTATTGTATTAATAGACTTAATTTTAATCTTAATGTTCATAATTAGTTTTAGTTGTTCTGAACAAATAGAAGAAATAAAAAAGGTAAAGGAAATCAAACTAATTAAAATTGAGTCTAACGCCGATGGTAATATGTGGATAGAAAATTATTTTTATAATTTAGATGGGGTGCTTTGTCAAGTTGTAAATTCTGAATCATTTAGAGGTAGATATGAAATTCAATATTTAAATAAAAAATTAACGGAATATTCAATGTTCAGAATAGCTGATGGTAAAAAATTATTCAGGGATTCAGTTGCATACGATTCACTTGGTCGAATTCAGAAAATATTCAACTATTCCATTAATTCAGGTACAGAGCTGCCATTGACTTGGATTTATGAATATGAGTATGATCATTTAGGTAAATTATCAAAAAGGAGTTTCTATTCTAAAATCGCAGAAGTATATTTTTGGTATGAAAAATATTTTTGGAATGGAAGCAATATTATAAGAATGGAGGAGTATTGTGAAAGCAAAGAGATTTGTTACGAATACTTTTATACTTACGATAATAAGGTAAATTACAAGGCAAATATCCCTATTTATATTTCAGACCCATTAAATTGGTGTGAAAATAACGTTACTAGTATGAATTGGTATGACTACCATGGAAATTTAGATATAATATGTCGGCCTTGTGTAACTTCTTATAAGTATAATTTAGAAAATTATCCGATCGAGATAATTACAAATTGGGGGTTCAGATCGATATTGACTTATAAATGATTGCAATCACGAAACTCGTTAACCATCTAAAAAATATTAGATGCATTGAATGTCTTTAACCATATTGTAAAGAAAATAAGAACAAAGAGCATATAGCTATTTTCATGCAACTAAATGCAAAACAAAAGCAGCAAATGACGACAATTATTTTTCAGCTACAAATTTATTGGTTGCTATTTTTTAGTTTTTTATTCTTTCTTGCTCTAGCCAAGTAAATACAAGCTCAACTAAGGAGACATCTTTAGCATTAGATTCGATCCCTGAAATCATAGGCACTTCGCCTGCATTAAGTGGTCAGGCGGCTTCACCTTTAAATGATCCGAGCCTTGTAAGTCAGTATATCCGATGTATTTTTCAGGATTCAAAAGGGAATTACTGGTTTGGTCCGGCTGGACAAAGTGTAGCTCGATATGACATCAAAACTTTAAGGTATTTTAGCAGAGCGGAGTTTTTTCAGGGCAATATGCGGGTAAGCACAGACAATTGGAATAGTGTGCATGCAATTGCTGAAGACCATCAGGCGAATATTTGGTTTGGTACAGACTTTGGACTCGTAAAATACAGTGCCAACCATTTAAACGGACAGGAAAACGCATTTAGAACCTATAATGAAGTCCATGGACTCAGCAATATAAACATTGGTCGAAAATGTATTCTTGTAGATAAATCAGGAATACTTTGGGTAGGCACCGGAGGCGGTGTTTTTAAATACAATCTGACGGCAGATACTATGGCTGGGAAATGTTTTATTCCGTTTCAATTGATTCCTCCGATAGCTATTAAAGACATCATGGAAGACAAGTCTGGAAGTATTTGGTTTGCTACACAAGACCAGGGAATTTTTTGTTATGATCCACATTTACCAAATGGGAAAACAATTAAGAATATTACTGGGAAAGATGGTTTGGGAGATAATTATGCAGGCGGCATGATCGAAGATCAAATTGGAAATTTTTGGTTTACAGTTAAAGGTGGAATTTGCAAATACGATCCTAAGCTTCCAGAAGGGCATGATAAAGCATTCACTTATTTAACATCTAAAGATGGAATAGGAGGTACAGAAATTTGGGGCATCTATTTGGAAAAGCCGGGCATCATTTGGATTACTGCCAGAGGCAGTACGACACGATTCGATCCTTCTCTTGGTATTTCAAATCCAAAGGCGTTTACCGTATTTACCCAAGAAGACGGGATTAACTGCTGTGTTCAAAGTATGTATCAAGATAGATCAGGAAGGATGTGGTGGGGCGCAGGCGCCGGACTCTACCGTTTTGATGGCAAACGATTTTATCAGGTAAAACAAAAAGGCCCTTGGTAGAAATAAATTTCCAACGAGTTGCTTAATAAATATGTATTTGATCAAACATCAATCTGGAATGCGTGTAAATTTTATTCTCGTTTGCAGATCTGGAGTATAAATAGTCTATTTTTACCCATGAGATAGGATATAGAGATGCAATACATGTGTCACCTATTTTAGATTTATACCAAAATCTAAATTAAAACTATTAAATAATGATTTTCGAAAAATTAGTTCCGAATATATTCTATGTGGATATAAACGAAGGCTTGAAATTATTTGTAGACTGCTTAAATTTTACGATTGAACATGATGAACTAAAATCAGATCAAGCATTTTGCGTATTGGAAAAAGATGGTTTAAGAATCAATCTATTTCAAAATACCGCACTGGCAAAGGAACATAATCCTGAATTTCGATTAGTAACAAAAAATATTGAGGAAGTCTATGCCTTCGTTTCGAAGAGGAATCCAGAATTCCTTCATCCAAATTTAAATAAAATTACACTTCGTCCCTGGGGCGCAAAAGAATTTGCATTGATGGATAGGCAGCTTGGAATTATTATTCAACAATGGTAAGCACAAGATTAATAAAGACATCGTGTTAATAATAAATTGAGTGACGTGTTTGTTTTTGCATTTGGAATTTTATTTATATTTGAGCTCACTGAATAGGAATTTCCCGGTCTTTTTGATGATCCGTTTTAATGCCAGCATATTATGACTACACAATTTAAATATGTTACTCTTTTATTACTAATCTTTTGTAGGCTCACTACCTATTCTCAAAATCCCTTGTTTGAATCAAGAACCGATTTTAAAAAATACTACGATCAGTTTAATGTCGAGGGTTCATTTGTGCTTTATGATCCGAGTCAAGATCAATACATTGTTTACAATCAGGCTCAATTTGAAAAAGCATTTACTCCTGCGTCCACCTTTAAAATTTGCAATTCACTCATTGGATTGGAAACGGGGGTCATTAAAGACGAGCATTTTATGATGAAGTGGGACAGCATGATGTATTTAAATCCTAACTGGAATGGAGACCAGGATTTAAAAACTGCGATTGAGAATTCTACCGTTTGGTATTATCAGGAACTTGCCCGACGCGTGGGGGGTCAGAAAATGAAATACTGGCTGGATAAAGTGAATTATGGGAATGCAGACACATCTGGTGGCATTGATCAGTTTTGGTTAAGCGGTGGACTCCGGATCAGTCCAGCACAACATATTGATTTTCTCAAGCGACTTTATAAAAATACCTTACCTTTTTCGCAACGCTCCATGGATATTGTTAAAAAGATACTGATTACTGAACAGACAGCTTTTTATACCATTCATTCAAAAACCGGCTGGGGTTGGCAAGACAATACAGAGATTGGATGGGATGTGGGTTATATTGAAACGAATGGGTCGGTTTACTATTTTGTAAATTGTATACAAACAAAAGATTCTACCCATACCGAATTTTCAAGAGCACGCGTTGACATCGTAAGTTATATTTTGAATGATTTGAAATTAAAAAACTCTGTAAATTTAAAAATCACACCAGTCACAGATGATTATTATGTATTCACAAGTTATAGGCCGATCAATGGAAAGCCATTTCCATCAAACGGAATGTATTGTGTAACCGATCAGGGGGTCGTTTTGTTAGATACACCTTGGGATAGCACCCAATTTCAACCTCTGCTGGACAGCATTACAAGTAGACACAATAAAAGCGTGGTGGCTTGTATTGCAACACACTACCACGACGATCGAACGGCAGGACTTGATTTCTATAAAAGCAAAGGCATTGCTACGTATTCATCCAGACAAACTTTAGCATTGTGCAAAAAGCATCACGAAAAGCAAGCAGCATTTTATTTTATAAATGATACCACGTTTACAATAGGCAATCAAAGATTCCAGACTTATTATCCAGGTGAAGGACATACTAAGGATAACATTGTGATTTGGTGCAAGGATGCTAATATCTTATATGGCGGTTGCCTGATAAAAAGTACTGAAAACAAAGGACTCGGAAATATCGCTGATGCAAATTTAAAAGAGTGGCCGAATGCAATTAAAAAGCTACAGAAGAAATTTCCAAAACCAAAATATGTTATACCCGGTCACTTCGGGTGGAAGAGTAATAAAGGCTTGCAACATACACTGAAGTTGCTTAGAAAAAACAAGGTGAAATAGACTATCTTTTTTAAAATATTGCCATTTTTCTATACTACAGTTCTAAAATATTTTAATCTATAAATATTTTATATTAATCAGCCTAATAAAAAACAGTTGTTGAAGGCGTCCCGCCGAAACCAAAGGGGATAAATCATAAACAAAAAACAATCACCTGAATACAAGATAAATTTTTATTCAAACCTCGGCGGGACGCCTTCGGTAACTTTTTTTTATAAACAACAGCATTACAAAGTATATTATAAATAGAGAAGTCTAGCTATTTCAGGTAAAACGACAAACAGGGACCATTGACGATAGACCATTGAAAGAAAGACCATTGACCATTTATTACTAAAAACAAACAACTATCAACTAATTTAATTTCTCACAAAGACTCAAAGACGAAAAGAAGAAAATTACGAATTACGGAATTACGAAAATTGCGAATTCTCAACAACTATCAACTATCAACTACCAACTATCAACTACCAACCATCAACTACCAACCATCAACTACCAACTATCATCTATCAACTATCCCCTAAATTCCTATTTTTGCGTCAAATTCACTTATGTCCCAAAATTCTTCTAAAAATGACTTGCTGTCTAAAGATTCAATTGAACGATGTATTCAATTGATGCATTATTTATGTGAAAACGGAGATCAGTTAGGACATATACAAGCCGAGCAATTGGATGCTTTGCGTAAAGCATCGGGCATATTTTCAAGACCGGATCGGAAGGAACGTAAGAAACGATTGAAAGGACTTAAAAATCTGGAGAACCAAAAAATTAAAGAACACAATCGTAAAAGTTTTGCAGCAGCAGGGATTCGCAAAGCACGAACCGACACCGTGTTTGTAGCTCCCATGCAGTTACCGGAACAGGAAACGCAATCAAAAGTCAAGCAATATTTAAACAGTCCACGCAATTGTTATATCTGCAAAGCGGAATATACAGAAGTGCATCATTTTTATGACGCCATGTGTTTGGCTTGTGGCGATTACAATTATGCCAAACGATTTCAACATTGTGATCTCAGCGGACAAGTTGCACTCATTACCGGTTCGCGATTGAAAATAGGTTATCAGGCGACACTTAAATTGTTGCGTTCGGGTGCAATTGTGATTGCAACAACTCGCTTTCCGGTCGATTCTGCATTGCGATATGCCAAAGAATCCGATTTTGTTGATTGGAAAGATCGCTTACACATCTATGGTTTGGATTTACGTCACATTCCAAGTGTCGAACTTTTTTGTTCGCATATCCTGCATCAATTTTCCCGATTGGATTTATTAATCAACAATGCAGCACAAACCGTTCGACGTCCTCCCGGATTTTACAGCCATCTTTTAGAAACTGAATCCATACCCTTTGAGCAATTGCCGAATGCAGCACAAAGTCTTTTATCCAATCATCATCGGGTCATTCAACAGTTAAACCAATTGCATGCCGATAAACAGGAATTACAATCCTTACCGGTAAGTTGGGATGTACATGATTCCGGAATCGGACTCAGTGCTTCAGCAGCATTATCACAAATACCCTATAAGATAGACAAGACGATCGATGCAGCGCAATTATTTCCCAGTGGCGCATTGGATGCCGATTTGCAACAAGTCGATCTGCGCAAAACAAATAGCTGGAGATTAAAGTTGGGTGAAATTGAAACAGCTGAAATGATAGAAGTCCAATTGGTCAATGCCATTGCCCCGTTTGTATTAAACAATCAGTTGCTCCAGCTAATGAAACGCGACCATACCGGACAAAAGCATATTGTCAATGTAACGGCTATGGAAGGAAAATTTTATCGTTTTACAAAAGCAGCAAGGCATCCACATACCAATATGGCCAAAGCTGCACTCAATATGATGACCCATACAGCTGCAGCCGAATTGGCAGAATATGGAATTTTTATGAATGCAGTCGATACCGGCTGGGTAACCGATGAAGATCCTGTTGAACTTGCCCGCTATAAATCGGAGGTCCATGATTTTCAACCTCCATTGGATATTGTGGATGGTGCTGCACGTGTTTGTGATCCCTTCATAGATGGAATCTTAACTGGCAAACACTGGTGTGGAAAATTTTTAAAAGATTACATGCCGATTGATTGGTAAATTTCAGTCTGTAGTCTGTAGTCTGTAGTCTGTAACCTTCAGCCTCTATCCTCTATTCTCTATCCTCTATCCTTTAGCCTCTAGCCTCTAGCCTCTAGCCTTTCTTCATCCTCCTCCACTTAATCAATCCATAACAAGCAAGTATTAAGAATATAAAAAATTCAAAAGATACAAAGGCGATCCCTTTTTGTAAATAGAGATATACGCACAAAATATCTACAGCAATCCATAAAATCCAATTTTCAATAAATCGTTTGGCCATTAGTGTATTGGCCGCAATGCTGGTTACAGCAACCCAGGTATCAGCATAAGGATAAGCAGCAGCTTCCGGAAAAGTTGCAGGAAAATGGATATGAATCTGACTCATGAAATAACCAAGTACTGCTGTAAAAATTACAATCAATCCGGCTAAGTAAATTCGTTGGTTTGTTGTGAGCCATTTTAATGGGAGCTGCGAACGCTTTTCATTTTTCCAATTATTCCAGCCATAGACTGCGATCCCAAAAAAATAAATTTGTAAAAACATATCCGAATACAATCGGACGTGGTAGTAAATAAAAAAAGCACTGACGATATTGAGTATGCCGATTGGCCAGGTAAGTATTTTTTCTTGTGCTGCCAGATACACAGCCCAAATGCCAGCAACAACTGAAAACAACTCAAGGGCACTTACCCCGTAAGTGCCAATCGTGAAAACGATGTAATCCATAGGAATTCGAAGCGTTGAACCATAAGGCTTAAAAACCCTTGAGCCTTAATTTCAATGTTAAGCAGCTTCCTTTATTTTAATTTCAGTGTTGACGTTCCAGCCAAATAGCCTTTATTGAAAACCTCGATCTGATATACACCTGCACTGAATCCACCAGGATTTTTAAACTTGGCACAGATTTCTTTTTCATCATGGGTATAAGGAGCCATAACAGCTGTTGAATATTTAATGGTCTCACCATTGGAATCGTTGCGAAGTACACCGGAACCTTCAGATTCAATTGCCTGTGTTTCACCTGTTGGATTGATGATGCGGACATAAAATTTTTCACTTCCGGCTTCAGCATTTTTATTGACGGTTGTTTTAAAACAAACTTCTACAAAATCGGTTTCATTGGCTCTGGATACTGATTTTGGTTTTTTACCTTCCCGGTTTTGATATGCGTCTGCATTGATCTTTTGTACAGGAATGGATGTTGCACGATTTACTTTTCTGCTGAGTTGATCTTTTTCTTTAGAAAGATTTTCTTTCTCACTGCTTAAGTTTGTTTTAGCTTCTGTTAATTGTTGATTTTCTGCAGACTTGGTTTGTAAATCTTTAGTAAGATTTTCTTTGTCTGATAGCAAAGCAGTATTGGAAGAACTCAGGCTTGCGTTTTCTGATTTTAAGCGATTGATTTCTGTAATATACTCTTGGGTCTTGGTACGCATTGATTCCATTTCTTTGCGGGCAATTGCAAGGTTCTTGCTATCTTTCAACAGTCCGGTCACTTTTTCTTTTTGGATGCGGAGATCTTCTTTTTGAGCATCAATGACTTTGTTTAATTCTTCATTATTGGTTTTCATATCATTGAGATCACTCACTGCTTGCTGATACTCTTTGTCAAGTTTAGCCTTGGCATCTTCCAATTGCACCAGCTCATTTTCTTTAGCTACATTGTCTTTTTGAAGATTGGAGTTGTTTACAAACTGGTAAACGTTTAAGCCAAATAAGCCTACTAAAAGGATAATTACGAGGGCTTTAATACTTTGATTGGAATTGGCCATATCTTATTGTTTTTGTTATAGTGTAAAATTAACTGCTTTAACGCAAAAATTCTTATTTTTAGTTTCTGAATTGCAAAATTCAGGGTTTACCCTGATTGATAACATTATGGAACTATCTAATATATTATTTATTGATATTGAAACCGTAAGTCAATATCAAGCCTATGAATCCCTCGATTTTCAGTGGCAATCTATGTTCGAAAGAAAGATTCGTTATTTTCAGGAAAAGGAGCCAGATAAAACCCCGGATCAGTTATATCTCGATAAAGCAGCCATTTACGCTGAGTTCGGAAAGATCGTTTGCATCGGCTTGGGTTTCTTTCACAAAGGCCAATTGCGGATCACAACCCTTTGTGGAGATGACGAAGCTGAACTCATCGAAAAGTTCTTCCAAATCGTCCAAAGTCATTTCAATAATCCAGATAAACATTTCATTTGCGGACACAATATCAAAGAATTTGACGTTCCCTACATTTGTCGGCGTGCCTTGATAAATGGGATTGCCTTACCGGCCCTCTTTAATATTTCTTCTAAAAAACCCTGGGAGTTAAAATACCTGCTCGATACCCTGGATATGTGGAAATTCGGGGATCAGAAAAATTATGTTTCCCTCGAATTATTAACGGCTTGCTTCAATTTAGAAACTTCAAAATCTGATATCGATGGATCGATGGTTGGAAAAGTCTATTACGAAGATCACGATTTAAAACGTATTGGGGAATATTGTTCCAGGGATGTTTGGGTCACTGCCAATGTATTTTTGAAAATGTCACTCAAAGAAACCATTCCCTTTGAATCCGTGCATTTTACAGATTCTAAGTAACTAATACATTAGCAAAACAATTATTCGTATAAACCATTCACAATGAATGGATTGGGTTATATCTTTACCTAAGACGAATCGATTGAATCCCCCCGCTATGAAAAGGTCTCTTTTACTTACACTTATTTGTTTTATTTGCATTTCTGCCCATTCGCAAAAATGTATTGACACCGTTACCAATGGTTTGACCATAATCAGTAAAACATTTGTATCCGGTTCTGATTGTAATTTTAAAATCAAGTTTTGTGTTCGAAAAGTAAGCGAACAAGCACATCATATCGTGTATACCATCAAGTATAGTTACGGAACGCTTACACGAACCATTTATGTTTCCAATGTATCCGTCGGCTCTGTAATTTGTGAAGTGTTTGAATTTACAGCCGATTGCAGTTCGACAGCTTATTGCGCTGCCCACGGAAAAACAGTCAACCACACCCTATGCGGTGCAGTCGATGAGCAAATTATTCTACCTATCAAACTGGTAAACTTTAGCGCAGAAAATTCTTCGATCGGTTTGGTTGATTTAAAATGGCAAACTGCTACAGAATCTAATGTGTCTCATTTTATAATTCAGCAAAGTGCAGATTCCAAAAAATTTAATGAAGTTGCTAAAGTAAAAGCAACAGGTGAAAGTAACTCTTTGCAAAGCTACAGATATCAGTTAAAGACGAATCCAACCGGCAACTTGAGTACAAGCCAATATTTCCGTCTAAAAACGGTTGATCGCGATGGCTCTGAAAGTTTTAGCCCAATTGTGAGTCTGAAAGATAAAACCCGTAAAAAATTGGAAGTCTATCCGAATCCGGCTTCAAATTCCATTCATTTCAATGTACAGGCAATTGATGGGATTCCTATGAAGCTTTATAATATTCATGGGCAAAGTTTCCAGATTAATCTCCTGGACGGACAAACCATAGACCTTAGCGAACTGCCAAATGGAATTTATTATTTGCAGGTTCAAGATGAACTCGTCCGGTTTCTAAAAAATTAGACCTATTTTTGCATTCATTCGCAATGCATTTAATAGCTCCATCCTTACTTAGTTGTGATTTCCTCCGGATCGGAGAAGAAATTGATTGGATCAATCAAAGTAAAGCAGATTGGTTTCATCTGGATGTGATGGACGGCCAATTTGTACCCAATATCAGTTTTGGCTTACCTGTCATCGCTGCAGTCAAACGCAAAGCAACCAAACCCTTGGACGTTCATTTAATGATCCTACAACCTGAAAAGTATATTTCAGATTTCAGGAAAGCAGGTGCGGATAGCATCAGCGTGCACCTGGAAGCGTGCACCCATTTACATCGGGTCATTCAACAAATCAAAGAAAGTGGTGCCCTTGCGGGTGTGGCTTTGAATCCACACAGTCCCGTACAAGCTTTATTTGATGTATTGGAAGACGTTGACGTGGTTTGTTTGATGTCTGTTAATCCAGGTTTTGGCGGACAAAAATTTATTTACCGCAGCCTTCAGAAGATTAAAGAACTCAAAGAAGAAATTGTAAAACGAAATCTTTCTACCAAAATTGAAGTTGATGGAGGTGTTGGACTGCAAAATGCAGAAGTTATTTTAAAAGCTGGCGCAGATGTATTGGTTGCAGGCAATGCGGTATTTGGAGATCCAAATCCAGCTGGAGTGATCAGCCAATTAAAATCCATTTCCGTTAATTCCTTTGAGTTTTAAGCTGATAATTTTGTTGAATCGCATCGTCAACACCAGCAATCACCTTCCTTTGGAAAAATTCTTGTTAGTATTCATAGTGGCCGTAATCAGTTTATTTCAAACGGACGCACAAATTCAAACAATTCTTGTAAATGGAATTGTCCTTGATGAAGAGTCAGGAACTCCTATTGAACAGGTAATTATTTATATACCGGAACGTTCTTTTTATTCAGAATCTAAACTGGATGGACACTTTAGCATCCAACTTCCGGATCAAGCTGAATGGAATTTGAAATTCAATCGCTTGGGTTATCAAACGAAAGAGCTTGTATTGAAGAAATCAGATGTGCATGCGGATTTCATTTTAAAACTATCCCTTAAAAAATCGATCAGCAAAGAAATTGAAATCGTGGATAAGAAAGACAACGAGGGCTCAACCGTTCGCGAGCAAGTTGAAGCTTTTCAATTGTTGCCCAGTGTAAATTCAAACCTGGAAAGTATTTTGCCTGTGATTGGTTTGGGCGTGCGAAGCAGTGCCGGTGGGGAGTTGTCTTCACAGTACAGTGTCAGGGGAGGCTCTTATGATGAAAACCTGGTTTTTGTAAATGATTTTGAAGTGTTCCGACCGCAACTCATTCGCAACGGACAACAAGAAGGACTTTCATTTCCAAATCCTGATTTAATCAAAGATTTAAAATTTTCATCCGGTGGATTTGAATCGCGTTATGGAGATAAAATGTCATCGGTTCTGGATATACGTTATAAAACACCCGATCGCTTTCGTTCGAGCCTTGTGTTAAGTCCATTAGGTGCCAGTGCACACCTGGAAGGCTCGAAATTATTTTCGAAAGATGCCGTAAAAAAGTTCAGTTACCTGTTGGGAGTGCGTTATAAAACCACAAAATATTTATTGAGTAGTTTGGATGTAGAAGGCGAGTACCAACCTAATTTTTTAGATATACAATCTTTTTTAAGTTACAGTTTTAATAAACACTGGAAACTTTCATGGATCGCTAATTTTAATAAAAGTGTTTATAAATTAATTCCTGAATCTTCCAGTGTTGCAAAGGGCTCTTTTTTTCAGGTGATCAACCTGAATACTGTTTTTGAAGGAGCAGAGGAAGATGTGTTTGAACAGAACATGAGTGGATTGAGTTTGAATTATTTTTCTGATAACAAACGGAATCCTTATTTTTTTAAATTGATTTCATCGATCCACCAGGGATATGAAGCCGAGCAATTTGACATTTTAGGATATTATCGATTGGTTGAAGTTGAAGCAGGAAATACAGATGAAAAAGGAAAAGAAGTTAAACTGTGGGGTGAAGGAACCCAGCATCTTTACAATCGTGATTTTTTAAATACCTTGATTTGGAATCAGGAAGCCCGTGCTGGTATAGAATTTAATTTTCATTCCATCCAGCATTTTGTGCAAGCCGGAATCTTTTGGAAAAATGAACACATTGAAGACAAGATCAATGAGTGGGAGCGTTTGGATTCAGCAGGATATTCACTGCCCTACGATGAGAGCCGCTTGGTATTAAATTACGTGTATAAAACCCAAAATAATTTTACAAATAATAAAATGGGATTCTGGTTTCAGGATGATATGAGTTGGTTGATTGCAAGCAAACAATTATTAAAGATCACTCCAGGCCTACGATTTCACCACAGCGATTTAAATCGTGAATCCTTTATAAATCCGAGATTAAAACTGGAATGGATTCCAGTGCAAAATGACAACCGCATTCATGTATGGTTAGCAGGAGGTTGGTATTATCAGCCCCCTTTTTATCGAGAGATGCGATTGGTAGACGGAAATTTAAATTTTAATCAACAAGCTCAAAAATCAAATCAATTGCTTTTGGGAATTCAACGAGATTTCCGGATGCCAAAAATCAGCCCGTCACAATTCAGATGGATTTCAGAGATCTATTATAAAAACATGTGGGATTTGGTATCCTATGATTTGGAAAATGTGCGCATCCGTTATTCTGGTATCAATGATTCCAAAGCATATGCCATTGGATGGGACAATCGGATTTACGGTGAATTTGTACCAGGAGCAGAATCCTGGGTCAATATTTCATTTTTGAGAACCCGCGAACGGCTGAATGGAATTCAACACAAAGAACGCGATATAGAAAATCCGTCAGGCAATGCCATTAAGGATGTCCCCAGGCCTACCGATCAATTGTTTGCTTTAGGAATGTATTTTCAGGATTACTTGCCTAAAAATGATCGTTTTAAAATGCATTTAAATATTAATGTAGCGGGAGGTTTACCCTATGGATTAAAAGGAGACAATCTTATTTTTAGAAACGACAAAAGACTCAAAGCCTACCACCGCGTCGATATTGGTTTTTCTTTTTTAATGTGGGATCAAAACACTCCAAACAGAGGATTCCGTTTCATGAATTTCACCAGACAAACTTGGTTAAGTTTGGAAGTGTTCAATTTACTAAAAGTAAAAAACGAAGCATCTGTGAGTTGGATTAAGTCTTTGTACAATTACCAATTTGCCATTCCAAATTATCTGAGTTCGCGGAGGATTAATTTGAAATTGAGAATGGATTTTTGATAGTGGGTAAAAAACTTTAATTGAATTTGTAATAAATTGAATTAGTTTGAAAATGGATACATTAAAATATTTTATAATTAATTGTGTCAATAGTTAAAAATTAAAGATTGTTCACTTTAATTTTGTTTGATCACAAACATTAAATATTGATTGATCCAGTTACAATGTTGCCAGAAAGCCTATCTGAACCAAAGCGCCTACCTTTAAAAGTTGACTCAAATAAAAAGCTGGCCAGGATCTACAAGCACCTCTCCTTACTTGAATATGAGAATAACAATGTGATGGAGGCCATTGGTCTTCAGGAAAAGGCAATAGCATGGACTAAGAAAGGTCTTGATATCGATTCACTTCGTTTGGGAGAACTGTACAGAACACTTGGTAAGTATTTTATAATTACAGAACAGTGGGAAAAAGCTAAAAATAACTTTTTTCTTGCAATAGATTGTCACATTGCGGAAAGGAAAGAATCTATTTCTGTAAATACATTGAAATGTTTTGGTAGTCTATGTTATATTGAGAAATGCACCAACTCTTTATTTCATTTTGACACGTATTTTAAAGGGTTCGAAACTATGATTCAAGGAAAATCTGTTAGATATGAGGATTTAGAAAGGAATAAGGAATTTTGTCTGTTGTATTCAAAAATGAATTATCATTTGAATGATCGGAATCTTATTATTTCAAAATATTCATTATCGCCCTTGTTTTCGGAATACTATGAATTGATCAATGAATTTGAAAAGCAAGATGAATATCAGCAAGCCATTAATATAGTAAATAGAATACTTGAATTAATTGATAAACACATAGCAACTGATTTTGAAAATAAAATCAGAGCTTTATTAAAGCTTGCAATGCTTAAGCGGCTTATTTATCAGCCCGAAGAAGCAAAAGTAATATTAGAGAAAGTTGAAAAGATATTTTCTTCTTCGCAATCGGTTCCAACTTATTATCTTACAAATTTAGTTTATGAATATGGTCAAACAGAGCAACAACTGGGAAACTTGCAATTGGCAAAAAAGTATTTTTTGAAAGCGAATGAATTAAATAATTCTGAACTTATTAAAAGTGCTTTGCCATTATCTGTTATTTTGTTTAGTTTGGCAGAAATTGAGTATGAATTAAACAATTATAAATCTACAAGAATATGGCTATTGCAATGTTTGGAAAGTATCCAGTCAAATAGAAGCGGATCTGATTTTAGTATAGCAAGGGTTTATGAAAAACTTGCTCTTATTGAACTGGCTCTGAACGGAAGAGATCATGCAAAAACATATTTCCTTCTGGCAATTGAGCAATCTGGAAATAAATTATTTCCAGATTATAAATTTATAGCTTCTTTGTATCAGCGCTTGTCTAAATTGGAGAGTGAAGACCAAAATGAACAGAAGTCACTTGAATATAAGTTAAAATATTGCGAAAACAATCTGCTTGATCCTGAGGATTCAGTGAGGTTAACAATTCTCAATTATTTTCATAGGGCGAAAATTTTATTTAAAATGGGTAACTTGGATTTTTGTCAAAAATATCTTGAACTGGCTTTGTCTTTGTATCCAAATATGTTTTTAGGGGATATCAGACTTTTCGCTAAGATGAATACGCTTTTTGGTTTATCTTATTTAAAGTCAGATCGATTTAATGAGGCAATTCGATACTTAAACCGTACACTAAAAGTGATCCCATCATGGGTATATGCATTAGTGTGTCTCTCGGTTATTTTCAAGAATAGAAAATCAAAACTTGACCCCTTAAAGGAACAAATTATTCTGGATAAATTGGCTGCCATCACTCAAAATAAGGAATTATTGGATTATATTTCCGAAAGAAGAAATGAATTAAGTCAATCATGATATTTGTTTTTGTGTACAATGCAAAAGGTATTTTATGGGAAATGCTTAAAGGCATGATATTTTTTACGGGATTGGGTATGATAAGTTATTTTATTTTTAAGTTTTTTCCAATTTATGTTAACTTGGTTGTGAGTAAATTCAGTTCCTGGGGCATTCACATACCAGAGCAAAAGAAAAAAATACTCTCCAACTTTCTACGAATATATCTTAGTACCCATTTTTTCTTTGTGATCCTTATGCAGTTTATGCCGGATCCAAGTCGTTTTGAGCGATATTATGTGATGCCAAATGCTTTTTGTACATTTTGGATCTTGGCTTGTTATAAATATGTGCGAGTGCAATATGCTCAAGACTGGAAGCCTTTAAGGGTGTTATCCAAAAGGAGTAGAATTCAAAACTATTGCTTGTGGATTCTGATTTTTGGTACTTTGATTTTTTTACTCAAGGGATATTTGTTTGAACCAATTCCATATTATGTAGTATTTCCACTTCTTTCTATTGTGACGACTTGGGTGCTTATTATTTGGAGGAATATTATTAGAGAAGATCAAATTATTACTTGAGGACTCCATGAAGGGGTATTGATTGTATTAATAAACCGCATCTAAAAGATACCAAGTTTTTTAGTTCATTATTTTTTATATTTACCTCCAGTAATTTAAATAAATATTGACATGGAAAGACCAATAAGAGTCTTTATAAGCTATTCACACAGGGATCAGGAACTTGTGGATAAGTTGGCAAGAATTATTAAAGATGCTGGAATGATCGCCTTGTGGTCTAAAAATTTATCCACGGGGCTTCCTTTTGGAGAAGAGATCAAACGCTTTATTGAGCATGCTCATGTGTTTATGCCAGTCTTGACAGAATCTGCTTTTTCAAGAGGTTGGGTTCATCAGGAAATCGGATATGCTATTGGATTGCATATTCCTATTTTTCCGGTTACTACAGAGGAAATTATTGAAAGTGGAATGTTGCAGCAACTTCAAACTAATAAATTGAGTAGTGATTTAGAACAATTAAAAAATGAGTTACATATTGATAAATTCAAATCGTTATTAAGAAGTGAAGCATTACCAGCTTTATACCTCAAAGCAAATCATGTAGAAGATCGTGCAAAGATGATGCAGGAGTATGCTGATAATGTAAGTAAAGTGAGTGAATCATGTCAGTTAAATCCATTTAGTGCCATTCGACAGAAAGGAGGATTGAGTTCTTTTCACATACCTGATAAGCCAATAGCTCATGCTGACTGGACAAATAGATATGCTCCGGAAACAAGAGGACAGCTTCATAAGAAATTGCAACGGGCTGAACGGGTTGCCTTATATAATCATGCTATCGAAGAAGGATGTAGGTTAATAATCAACCCTTACTATTCAAATTTAGGTCGGAGTTCCCTTGCAAAAAATACCAGAATTAGTAATTTAATTGAGTTTCTGGAATTGATGCCAGAAAACAAAGTAGTAATAGCAATCCAAAATTTGCAAACAGAAATTGCCTCCCTGACTATGGTAGGTGATTGGTTTTTAGCTGAGTCTGTATCTTATCGGCATGGAGATGGTTTCACCCATACATTTTTTACACGCAATGCATCTGAAATCTCCAAGCGCATCGATGAATTTGAAGATGAATTGGCAGATTTGCTTAAAGAATTGAAATGGACTGAGGAGAATTCAAGAGATAGGGCAGTGGAATATTTGAAAGGTTTGCTAATGGAGTGAATCAATGCTTCATACAATTATAATTAGATGGTCCAACTATTTAATCATTAGTTCTTTAAATCTGAAATCAAGGTGATTTTATCTAAGCAAGAGTCCAAAAGGAGCATTCGTATTTTCGTCTCTTCCACGTTTAAAGATATGGTTGCTGAACGCGATGAGTTGATGTCCCATTGTTGGCCAGAGTTAAGGCGATTTTGTAAAGAAAGATATTTGGAATTGATAGAGGTTGACCTTCGCTGGGGGATTTCTGAAGAACAAGACAAAAGAAACGAAACATTGAAATTATGTTTGAATGAGATCCATGAATGCAGACCTTTTTTTATTGGGTTACTGGGAGAGCGATATGGATGGATTCCGGATAAAGAAGTTTATAATCCTGACATTTTGGAAGAGCAATCCTGGTTAAGGGATTTAAAGGATCGGAGTGTTACAGAATTGGAAATAATGCATGGTGTGTTAAACAATCCTAATTTAACTGGTCGTGCATTTTTCTATTTCAGGGATCCAAATTATATTAAAGGAAAAGGACAAGAATTTATTTCTGAAAATGAAGAAGCTGAAAATAAGCAAAAAGCATTAAAGGAAAAAATAAAAAGTTGTTGTAGGCAACACAGTATTCTACTAAAGGAAAATTATAGTAATCCCAAGCAACTTGCTCTGGATATATTGGAAGATTTAAAACTTGCAATTGAAAAAGCATATCCATTAGAACTGGTACCAGATTCATTGACCAGAGAGTCTTTAGAACATGAAGCTTTTGCTGAAAGCAGACGCAAGACATATATTGGAAGACAATCTTATTTTGATCGGCTTGATAAACATGTAACCGAAGAAGGAACACCATTAGTAATTACAGGAGAATCCGGAATAGGAAAGTCAGCATTGTTGGCAAATTGGACGAAGCATTGGAAAGAAGCGCATGGAGACGATTTTATCTTTCAACATTACATTGGAGGTACAACAAAAAGTGGAGATCATTGGGCCCTCATGAATCGGTTAATGTCTGAAATTAAACGCTGGACTGACGATCCAAGTGAATTGCCTAAATCGCACGATGAAATCTTAAGGGACTTTGGTTCCTGGTTGGTTAGACTGCGAATTAAAGCTGAGCAAAATAATGTGAACGCTATACTTGTAATTGATGCGCTTAACCAGTTAGAAGATAAGGATAATGCTCACATTCTGGGTTGGTTGCCTGATTATCCTTTTTTTGGTTCTTTACGACTAATTCTTTCTACCACTAAAGATAGCATGCTGGAAATCCTTGACAAGAGAAACTGGAAGTCTTTTGAGGTAAGCGTATTGGGAGTGAGTGAAAGGCAACAAATGGTTGTTGATTACTTGAAAAGGTTTTCAAAAAAACTGGATGAGAAATATCTGAATTTGATTTGTTCATCATCTCGAGCGGAGAATCCATTATTTGTAAAAATCCTACTTGATGAATTGCGAATCACTGGTACACATGAAAAACTGGAAGAACGGATTCGGTTTTATCTGGATGCAGAAAGTATTTCCAATTTATTGGATCGCATTCTGGACAGGTATCAAAAAGACTATGACAAAGACAGACCAAATTTGGTTGAAGAAACCTTAGGATTAATTTGGTCTGCACGAAGAGGATTGTCAGAACAAGAATTATTGGAATTATTAAAGTCGGATGATCATCCACAGCTTCCACATGCTATTTGGAACCCATTAAGATCTGCTCTTGCTGAGTTCTTAATTGATAAAAATGGCATTCTAAATTTTTCGCATGATTTTTTAAAAAATGCTGTTGAGGAAAAATTTGTATATAATCAAGACAAGCAAGATGACTTTCGATTGCATTTAGCAGATTACTTTGAAAGAATTCCGATTACAGAGAGGAGTTGTGATGAATTGCCTTGGTTGTTGAAGGAGACGGAGTCGTTTGAGAGAGTGAAAAGCTGTTTATTAAATCTTGACAGATTTGTATTTATTTACATTAAAAATAATATAAAAGAACTTATATCGCTTTGGATGCTTTTAGACGATGGAAGCATTCGACCTACATACCTAAAATTATTTAATGAATATATATCAAATCCTGAAACCAAAATTAATGACAAAATATTTGTAGGAAATATAATAAGTATATTTTTTAACAGATTTGACAGATTTTAAATATTCTGAATTAATACTTTATAAAGTAATTGAAATAGTAGAAAAAAACGAGTATAGCGCCAGTCGAGAGCTTGGAACTTCAATTCATAATTATGGATTGTCATTGTTTAAATTAAACAGGTATGAAGAAGGAGAGTATTTTCTAAGAAAAAGTATAAATATTATAATAGAAAATTTTGGAAAAAATGATTTTCGTGTTGGACAGGCTTTAAATTCATTATCTCAATGCTTATCTAAATTCAAACCAAATGAAGCGTTGAATCTTTCATATCAAGCACTTTTGATTCTTGAGAATCATTATGGTAAATATCATTTTGAGCTAACAAATTGTTTAAATAACCTAGCATTAATTTTTATTGAAAAAAATGAATTGGTTGAAGCTGAAGAAATATGTACTAGGATTGTTTCGATTTTAGAAAATATATTTGATCTTGATCATCCTAATTTAATAACAGTGCTGAATAATTTATCTCATATTTATCAACAAACAAATAGAGTAAATGAAGCAAAAGAATTGTTAATAAGAGCAATTAGTATTACAGAAAATAATTTTGGCGTTTTTCATGAAAAATTAGCTTATTATTCAAACAATCTTGGTGCCTTATATCAAAAAATTGGTGAAATTAGTAAAGCTGAGTCCTTTTTTAAACAAGCATTAAATATATTTGAAACAAAGTATAACAATAATAAATTAGAAGTTACTGCTAGCTTAAATAATTTGGCTCATTTGTATCTTGAGGAAAATCGATACCAAGAGGCTGAGCCTTTGTTTTTAAAATCACTTGAAATCAAAAGAAGTTATTTAAAAAATGACAACCCTGATATTGCTTTATCCTTAAATAATATAGCATTGTTATATTTTAATACAGATCGAATTAAACAATCGATTCCAATGTTCAGGTCTAGTTTTGAAATATTAGTTAAATTTAGTCGAGCAAATGGATATTCACATACTAATTTGGAGGGGGTACTTGATAATTTTACTTATGCATTGCACAGCGATGGTTTAAGCGATAGCGAAATAATTAATTTAGTTAAGGATATAGCACCAGAAATTACAATTTAATATCAACTGGTTAATGTTTTCATATCCAACTAATCCTATAATGGATATTGTGTAGAATCGAGCTTAAAGTTAAAAAACTAAATGTATTTTTGATACTACAGAGATAATTTTTATTTAAGTAAATATTTCAATTCAAAGCGAGAAAAATATGTCAGAATTCATCAGTTGGAAAGCACAGCCCATCTTTATCTCAAGCACATTTACTGATATGATGGCAGAGCGGGATGCCTTGCGCGATTTTGTATTCCCTGAACTAGCTGAAAGGTTAAGGGCTCGCCATATTCATCTTGAGCCTATAGACCTTCGTTGGGGGGTAGAAACCACAGATAAAAAAGAGCAGGAAGAAAAAGAATTACTGGTACTGAAAGTGTGCCTTGATGAAATAGACCGATGTAAACCTTTTTTAATCGGGCTTATTGGTGACCGTTATGGATGGGTGCCTCCGGCAGGGAGAATGAAAGCCGCTGAAAATGAGAAGGGATTTGCGAGTACCATAGAAAATAAAAGTATTACCGCTCTTGAAATTGAATATGGCGTACTATCCAATATGGATCAAAAGTTAAGAAGTCGTTTCTATTTCAGAGAGCCATTGGATTATGATAAAATGCCACCGGAAAAGGCCAAAGAATTTTCTGATATGCACAATCCCGAGCTGGACAAAGTTTTTGCAGAAAACAGATTGAGGGATTACAAAGCAAAAATTGTTGCCAAAGTCGGAAAGGAAAGAGTTTATACCTACACTGACATTGAAGATTTTAAAAAGAAGGTGCTTGAACAAATCTGGACAGAATTAGATGCACAGACCAAAGAACTGGAAGATACCCGCCCTAAAACCTGGCAACAAGAAGAGCGGCTTTTCTTGGAAGAGTTCATTGAAGAAAGAACCATTGCTTTTAGTGGAAGAGAAGATGTTATAAATTATCTGAAAGAATTTGCCCATTCTCCTGTAGGTTATGATAACATCGGAATCTGCTTAACGGGAGAATCCGGCAGCGGTAAAAGTGCCCTCTTTGCAAAGCTCCATAAAGAACTTCAACAAGAAAATGTTTTTATTATTGCCCATGCTGCCGGTATCAGCCTCCGGTCCAACAGTCTGGAAAACATGCTGATGATATGGATAGAGGAACTTGCAGAGAAACTAAAAATAGACATCAGTGAACAATTACAAGACAAAAATAAATTTGATGATCTTACCAAACTTTTTGCTGAGTTACTTTCGCGAACTTCTGTCGATCATAGGGTAATTGTAATGGTGGATGCACTCAACCAATTTGAGAGAACCGCGCATGCAAAATATGTGAACTGGCTTCCGGAGTTATTACCAAAAAACGTAAAGTTTATATTTACTGCAATACCCGGTGAAGAAACAGCCAACCTCATTAAACGGAATGGAATAAAAGGTGAAGAACTGAAACCAGTGACGAAAGTGGATGCCGAAAAAATAATAACCGCTATTAGCAAACGGTACCGCAAATCTTTGAATCCGGAAGCAATAGAAATTTTGTTGAACAAGAAAACCGATAAGGACGTATCTGCTTACAACAATCCTTTGTGGCTGAATATGGCAGTAGATGAATTTCTGCTGTTGGATGAAGATGATTTTGCCGAGATGAAAGCTTATGGAGGAACCGCAGAAGAAAAACTAAATAGACTTTTACTAAACACTGCTCATGATATGCCGGCAGACATTGAAAGTATGTATACGTATCTTTTTGACAAAACGCGGCAACGGTTTGGAAAAGAATTTGTAAATACATTTTTCAATTACATCGCATTGGCAAGAAATGGTTTGCGCGAAAGCGACATTGAAATATTAATAAATGATTATTCAAATCAAAAATGGGATGTACTGAATTTTGCCGCTTTGAGAAGATATTTAAGGGCACATATTGTAAGAAAAGGAGAAGAAGGCTTATGGGATTTCAAACATGTTCAGGTAAGAACAGAAATTTACAAAAGCCAGTTAGCAAGTATAGAACAAAAAGTTATAGCGAACCAGCATATTGCCGCATATCTTGAGGCATTACCCAATGATGATTCTTTGCGAATGACAGAAATTATGTGGCATTTGTTTAAGGCAGACGATAAAGTAAAAGCAGTAAAAATTTATGGAAGTTTTGAGTTGGATACTTTGCAAACTAAAGAACATTCGAAAACACTTGTGGATATCATTCTTGAAGACGTAGGCAATGTAAAATGGATTTCAGATATACTCGAGATGGAAGATATGGATGAATCTGTTAAGGGAACCACTAATATTAATTTTTTGTTCGAACTCAGCGACCAACTTAAAGATTCTGTTCGAATAGAGGAGCAAAAATCCATTTACCTTTCTGTATTCCGTTCAACTCTATATTTATCATTAAAAAGGCCTGACTCTGCCGAATGCTCTAGGAATTTGTCTTTTTCCTATCACAAGGTAGGGGATATAAATCAATCACTAGGCGATACGAAAAGCGCCTTTTTAAGTTACGAAAGCTCAATCAAGATCCTAGAAGAATTACTAAAAAAAAACCCTGAGTCCGATAAAATCAGTAGGGATTTGTCACTTTCATTTAATAGAATAGGCAATATATATAAAGATCATGGCGATACGAAAAACGCAATTAAAAGTTTTAAAAGTGCTTTAGATATAGTTGAAAAATTGCTAAAAAGAAATCCCAGCTCAGTACTTTTTGCAAGCGATTTGGCCTATTCTTATAATCTTATAAGTGATATATATGAAAGTCATGGCGACACTAAAAGCGCGTTGGTTGGGTATCAAAGCGCTTTAATAATCATGGAAGAATTATTAAAAAGAAATCCTGAATCAGCCCAATTCGCCGAAGATTTAGCTTATTCCTATACTATGGTGAGTAAAATAAATTTTGCACATGGAGATACCAAAATCGCTTTAACCTTTCTTGAAAGCTCTTTAAAGGTCCGGAAAGAATTACTAAAGAGAAATCCTGAATCAGCGAAATATGCAAGTGATTTGGCTTATTCGTTTATCAATTTAGGTTATATATATCAGGCTCATGGAGATATTAAAAGCGCACTTTTTAATTTCGAAAGCTCCATGAACATACGGATAGAATTGTTAAAAAGGATGCCAGGCTTAGTAGAATTCGCCAAGAATCTGTCAGTGTCCTACATGAAAGTAGGCGATATTTATAATTCAATGGGTGATACTGTAAACGCTCTATCTCTTCAAGAAAGCTCTTTAAAGATCCGGAAAGAATTACATGAAAATAATCCTGAATCAGTAGAATTCGCCAGAGAATTGACACTATCATATGAAAGATTGGGCAATATTTATATAGAACTTGGCGATAGTAAAAGCGCTTATATAAATAATACAAAAGCGCATAAGTTAGCTGAAGAATTAATTAAGAAAGATCCTGACTCTGCATTGTTTTTGCAAGATTTAGCTAGATCATATGATAGAATGGGCGATTTAGATAATGCAATTGGGGATTCCTTAAGTGCTCGAACTAACTATGAAAGCTCATTGAAAATTAGGAAAGAATTATTAAGTAGAAATTCCAATTCAGCGGTATACGCAAGGGGTGTGGTGGTAAGTTATAATAAGTTGAACAAATCGCTTGAACTGATTGAAGCATTGAAATATATGAAAAGGAAAAATATGCATATGGATCCTCCTTTAGTTGAGTTATGCAATCAACTTGGGATACCAATACTGATGGCTGCAAATAATCTAATTGAAAAAAGTGAAAAAGAAACTACTTCAAATAATGCATTAGATGCAGCGGAAAATTGCTTTCAGGATCAAAAATGGAAAGAGGCAGAGCAATTATTTTTAAATCTTCTGATGCAAAATATTGTCGCTGAAAATTTACAGTATAAAATTGCAGTTTGCATACTTAATGGAAATGATGAATTATCGAACAACGAACGCAATAGAGTAGTAAATTTAATTAAACAAATGAAAGGACTTGGGAAAATTATCGAAGCGGATGAAATTGAACAATTGCTTTCAAAGAAAAATTTGGATTAGTTCTCATATTTAAGCCTTTAAAATGATTTGTTCTTCATGCTTTTAGCTGTTCACAAAGTTTTTAAAACTAAATTTAGAATAAAAATTGGATATAAAATTGTGGAAATTATTTATAGGACCATAATTTATTTATCCCTCTCCACCACAAACCCCACACGCTCCAGCAGCTTCGGTATCAATCGAATTGCATTACGGTCTAATTCTTTTACATCTTCAGGTAGTTTATTCCATGGAATCAAGCTGTTGTGAATTTTTAATTCATCGACTCTTGGCTCACCGTAGGTCCAGCCTTTTGAAATCTTTTCAGTCATCCAGCGATCGTGCTCTACTTTGGCCATTTCTTCCAAATCATTAGAATCAAACTCACGTATGCCGTCTTTTTTATTGCCTGAAATAATATTATAATTGAATTTATCGAGCTTGCGAAGAATGTCCATGGCCTGTTGTCGATTGGAGTCTTTGGAAGATTCGTCCAGCTGATCCCAAGGTTTCATGGTAGGTTTATTTTCACCTTTGGCTTTTTCGTTTTCCAACCAGCTGTTGTGCATTTCTATTGCTATGATTTCGATTGCTTCTGAAGGCAGGTATTGTTCATTCATGAGTTGCTGAAAAAGAGTGTTGTCTAAATGCATGTTTAATAGTTTATCCGAGGGCAAGTTTGATTTCTGAAAACCTTTTGCATTTTGTAAATCACTCATGGCAATGATTGCTTCCAGCGATCTGGATCCGTGTTCAAATGTTGGAATCTTCAATAAGGCTCCTAATACTTCATTTCCAATTGAAATTTGTTTATTTCGATCAGCAATTCCTGGGATTTCAAGTAATTTACTCCTTAAAACCATGGCTCTTCGCAAAGGGTACAAGTGATCTTCCGCATCTCTGCAATCAATCCCTTTAATATTTATGTATCCCTTTAGCCTGCTTATAAAGTCTTTTGCTTTGGCTGATTTGTAAGTTTTTTGAATCGCTGCATAATTGGATTCATCTTCAGAACTTTTTAAAGGAGCACAAAATTCTTCAAAACTTTTTCGGGTGCCGCCGGCAAAAATGTAAATTCCTTTTCCTACAGGATGATTCACTTCGCCTTCTTTAAATTCACCGTCTTGCATGGGTGCTAGAAAATATTTTAACCAGCCTAATTCCTGACCATTCAAGCTGCTGTCGAATTCGTCAAAAAACACAATGGGTATATTTCCTTTTAAACTGATGTCACGCGATTCCTGAAATACCTTAACCAGGTCTTCATAAGAATCAAATTGTGACAGATTTTTCTCCAGGATCGTCATCTGTTGTCCCAGAGATTTAATGATCTTTTTAATTCCAAATGACTTTCCTGATCCAGGCGGACCGAATACTGCATAGGATAAGGGCTTTTTCTCGTTGGGCCTGCTTAAATACTCCATGACCATTTTCCGGAATGCCCTGAAATTTTCAATTTCTTCCCGGTCAAACGTTTTTAATTCAGAAAACACCCCGACAGGGACCATATTTAGAAAACCTGAACTTCCTGATATAACGTAATTGAATGCAACGTTTTCAATCAATACCTTGCTATCGGAAAGTATGGTACTCACCAATGATTTAGAAGATCGGTAATTCGAAATATCAATAATATGAATATTTTCTATTCCTTTCTTTTCATTAAAAATTTGATGCACCGGATAATCTAAATTATTTTCTTTAGTTAATGTATATCCCAGGCTCAAGCAATTTAGAGCGGCTTGCATACCCGATAGAATGGAGTTTGAAATCACATCTGCCTGGGTTTGTGATGCTTCTAATTGTTCTTTAATACCATTTTGGTCTGGTAAATTCAGCGTAGAATAAGGATTCAGAAAGTTTCTTGTAAATGCAACCACAAAAGCGCTGGTTAGCCCTTGCATAGTTCCTTCCGCTGAATCTTTTATTTCTGCTTCGCATTTTTGAGGAAGGTAATAAAGTCTGTATATTGAATTTTGTTTATAATCTATTCGGTCAGACGTTTCCTTTTCATTGTAAATAGCCAATACAGCTTCCAGTCCAAATCGTATCAGGATTGCCTTGCTCTTATTCAAATGTTCAAAATAGGAATTTGTAAGTTGAGCCTCCAGAAAATCAGCAAGGGTTGAATCCCAGGAAAGTTTTTTACGGATTGAAATCCCATGATCCCTAAGGTCATCGGCATTTATTATCGAAATGAGATTCTGACCATATTCTGTTGCGATATGTTCGAAAAATTTATTACCTGTTGCCGGTCCATTTAATTTATAAATGATATGTCCTTTAGGATTGAATGTTTTTAGATCCTTTAGCAAATGATCTGGCGTGTGCCTTAAATCATTGCTGAGGTCATCTATTATCATAGCATCAAAATCTTTAAGATTTTGTGCCTCGTTTATTTTGTATTCGGAAGACTTCACTACAGAATATCCAAAAAACTCTTTTATGTGATAATTAGATTCAGTTAATTTGCCCTGATCAACTTTTGAGATGGTTTGGATACGGTCTCCAGAAGAAGTCATTCCCATATTTATGTTGGTATCAACAATAAGTTGGTATTCATTTTTAAAAGGATCTAGAAAATAAGCGATTAAATGACTTCCTCCAGGTAGTTTATTAAAAATGACCCGATTGTTTTTTTGCCAATTGATTAAAGGCTCAGGATTACCCTTTGGATTTATATATTTTTCTGTTAAAATTAACAAGTCTTCAATGGAATCGCCGGCTAGGAATATTTTTTTCATGGATAAACTAAGTTTTTATGGTTTAACTTCCAACTCCGATGATTGCATCAACAACATCCAATCCTGGTTTTCCTGCAACATAATCGTGTCTGTTTCTCTTAATAATTTATAAAATTCTTCAGTAGTGTCAACGGCTTCATATTTCTCTTTAAGATCTGTTAATATTTGTATCATACTTTCACTCCTGCTGGCATTTCTGGAAAATTCCCTTTGATTCCGGATGCCGTCAAATGCAGCGGCTAGGGGCAATAACAAAAGCGTAATTAATGTCATTACTTCTTCAAACTGAGTAAATTGAAAGCCATTGTTTCTTAAATAGCAAGAAATAATATGCGCGCCTGCAAGAAATAAAGCGGCTCTAAAAAGCCATACGCCTCCTTTTTCTAAATTTAAATTCCATTTGTTATTTTTGGCGGCATATTTTTTTTTGAAAGTTCAATTGACCATCTATCCAGGTATTTTTTATATAATTGTTTATTTCATTTAAAGATGGGTTGGTTTTATCAAAAGAATTGATTTTATTCAGCTGATCTTTTATCTCATTGTAGGCATCAATTGCCCACCCGTACTGCTCCCTTTGTTTTTTATTTACTTGTCTTAAGCTTATTTTTTCTAAAGGAACTCCAGCCACAAAGAGATAAACTGTCGAACGCAATTTCTCAACAAGAAAACGATTGGCTAACCAGTTTTTGTGAAATCCTTTTTGATTGGCCGTTTTATTATAAGCAAGATACTGAGTAGAAGAATGAATTCAATGATAAATGCAACCAGGTGATTGAAGTGAAAAATTACGGCTATTAAAATAGTAGTGACGGCAAGAAATGACAATGCATACACGATAAGTCCGGTATTTTCAAAAATTCTTTTACTTCGCATTGCTTGTAAATCTGCCAAAGCAAAAAGTGGAAGTAAATAATTTTTAAGTTTCTCAAATCGAGCTGTTCCTACAAATTGAGTTTCTTGATTTTCTTCTTTATAAAATTCTCCGAAATTATTATTAATGGCAGACTTAATGCTATCAACATTTGTATGGGCAGAAGTTAAGGAAATTAGCTTTTGCACAGGTTCAAAGTGAAGTTCCTTGTTAAAATCAAAAGCAATCTTATTGGGATCCAAACTGGATATAATAATAATTGGACATTGTTGTTCTCTGGCATAGTCTATAATTTCTGCAGTTCCACCTTTGCCTTTAGCTGCTTTTCCATCCCAAATGGCAATCAAAACATCGCAATGAGCTACTATATATTGGCCTGCTTTTAAATAAGCTTCATTTCTTGCTTCCTGCAAATCAGTTGTAGGAACATTTTTTGAAAGCGGAGTACTTTTTAATGAATAAATGAAATCAGCTTTGTTTAATAAATTATGAAATTCTGTTTTTGAATCCTCGGTCTGGAAATCTTGAGTGTAATCATTAACGTCTAATGGGAGAATGACATCAAGTTTTGAATTCGGTAAATCTAACACTGCGTCTGCTACGATTCGGTCAGCTCCTTCGGCCAGGCTGCTCAAAATCGTATAAACCAATGGAATGTCTTTTGCATTGGCTTCACAAGTCTTTCTTACACGATTGCTATAAAATTTTATTAAGCTGCTATTGGTTAGTGTAATAATTTCTCCTGATTTGCTAAATCCTAGCAATTGTTTTATTTTCGACATTAAAACTTCTGAATCTGGAAGATTCTTCCTGTGTCCGGTTACCCCGATTCTAATTCTGTAAGGAGTTTGATCCATTTAATATGTTTAGTTTGAATATTTATCAGCTAATGTAAGAATAATCCTAGATTATGCATTCGATCCTATCTAAAGAAAATTTAAATGCGGGAAAGTCATTCTGATACCCGAATGATCATTTGCGGTGCAAGTAAATAGGGTAGATTGGCAATTTATAATAACTTGTTGTTTGTACAATTGAGCAATTATTTTTTAATTCAAGCACTTACGGGCATTCGATATTCAACAATTTAAATTGTAGGCGAAATAAATTCACTTTCTATTTACAGAACCCGTTTAATGGTGAAATATAATATTCAGAAACTTGGCAACTTTTTGCCAATTATAAAGAAACAGAAATTCATCTTAATTATAAATCTGAACAATGGGTAATTGTGGATTAAATAAATTTGAGAGCAAATTATTTTCTTCCACTAATTTTTAATGAATTGGTGAAAATTCGATAGGTAGTAAAAGAATTTGTGTTCACTATTGATTATTCAAACTGAACTCACCATGGATTCACTTCTCATAAACCTGCAAGTAATCAATATAAGTCCCTGATTGATTTGTCAATGACAAAGTAAATGAAGTATACGCAGGTAAATAGATGTTTTCCTTAAATTGGATCGTTTGCCAGCCATTCAATGTGCTAAATAGACTATAATGTAAGGAGTCAATATACAAGTCGGTATGATTAGAAAAGCCAGGTGAGTTCGCAATGATCATCACATTTATATGAGCATCATGATCTAAAGCTGGAAATGTTTTTTTGAAATGATCATAAAAACAGCCGCCTGCAAATACTGCTGAATGCTTTCCAAAAGCACCCATTGCGGTATCAGAAAGCCAACAAAAATCGACATGTTGGAATTCCTCAATATCGGATGCGGTTTCAAAACTATTGGTATAAATAAATTTAGAGCGAGAAGCTGATGGCATTTCATCCTTAGTACAGGATATAGATATCCCAATTAAACTGCAAATTAAAATTAATACATGGAGCGATTTCATCTCAGAAAGGTTCAAGACCTATTTTACTGCAAATTAAGCTTTATTTGAAAAAAATCTTAATGTCGATTTTAAAATTGAACCTTAATTTTAAAGCAAAATTTGAAATCAGCAAACTCCCGCATCCCAAATTCAAGGCTTCAGTCCCGAGTTTGGGATTGCCTCCAGCCCCAAATCAATAGTCAGCAATTAGTATCCAGTGGTCAAAAAAGCATATGACCTAGGGTCAATGGTCAAAGTTTCTAGCTTAATAGCTTAATAGCTTAATAGCTTAACGGCTTAACAGCTTATAGCTTCTCCCCCCAACTCCCCTCATTAACAATTTAGAAATTACCATTAACAATTATCCACAAATTCTCCCTATATTTGCAGCCCTTAAAGTCGGTCGTGTCTGTTTTCAGAGTAGACCGATTGAGGTCTAAACTTTTAAAAATTTAACAAATGGCCGTTAAAATCAGATTACATCGTAAGGGACGCAAAAAAAGCCCCATTTTACCACATTGTTATTGCCGATTCAAGATCTCCACGGGATGGAAGATTTATTGAAAAAATTGGTATTTACAACCCAATTTCTAAGCCTGCAACCATCGATTTGGACAGAGATAAAGCCTTCGAATGGTTGATGAAAGGTGCAGAACCTACAGACACAATCAATGCAATTCTGCGTTACAAAGGAGTGCTTTACAGAAAGCACCTGGCTCGTGGTGTAAAAAAAGGTGCACTCACTCAGGAAAAAGCAGACCAAATGTACCAGGATTGGATTGCAGCTAAAGAAGGCCAAATTGCTATTAAAGTGGAGGCAAGAAAGCAGGAAATTACCGATTTCCATACTAAATTGAGTGGAGAAGCTAAAACCAAAGAAGCTCCTGCTGCTTCAACTGAAGAAGAATAAAATAAGTTTTTTAGTAAATTTATAAGAATATAATTTTAAAAACAAAGATTTATTTTAGTATTAAGTCTGTTTTTAATAAAAATTCCAAATTAACTGAACCTGGACTGGGCTCAAATCCGTCCGGGTTCTTTCATTGAAAAAACATAAATTTAGAAGCATGCAAAGCTTACTTCAAGATTACAAAGAACGCCTTCAAGGGGTCGCTGAATTGATTCAGGGTTCGGATGAATTAGCCACTTATCTGGAAGAAGAAACCCCGGAACTTTATAAAGCGCTTCAGGATGCTTACGAACCATTGATTGCAGAAATTTATCAGGAAGTTGCTGATAATCACCCTTTGCAATTACCTGAATTGGAATTGGTCCTTATGAATCCATTTTTTGAAGGCTTGTTTTTACCACGTATTTTAGGCTACAATGTCTTACGGGGTGAAATCAATGATCAAATAAAATACGCACGTCCACAAGAAGCATTTAAGAAAATACTCTTAGCAATTGCAAATTCAACCAATTTTGATGCCATTCGCCAACGGATTGGCCAGACAGTCCAGTTGGGTTTTGCACTCAGCAGCGATATTTGGATAGCGAACTTATTAGATAAAGTAGATAATAAAAAAGTAAAGGCATTTTTACAATCTATGATTCACGATCGTTTTCGGGATCTGGAGGAAAGACGCAATTTACTGAGCCGGTATAAAAAACAGTTTACGCATTACAATTTTTTATACACCAGTTTTCCAGAGACTGTTTCTGAATTGAAAATGGAGGCTACCGCATTGAGAAGCTTTTTATTAAACCGGATCGCCTTTAATAACAGTCATGATAGTTATATCGATGAAATCCATAAATTGATTGGACAAAAAGCATTTTATAAAGAACCGGAGTTTATTGAAATTATTGCAATCATTTCGAATTTTATAAATCTGAATCAAACTGAAACGCAACATCTTTCAAATGCCTTGAATTCCTGCAGGTACGAGAATACCCAATTCAACCAAATCTATTTTCAATTTTTGAAAAATTGCTACAGACAAGGCGTTCATTTTGGACCCGATGCAGATCGCAAATTTTTTGGTTTGCTCAATAAGAATGAAGGGGATGATTTGATTAAATATTACAATCTTTTAGAAACGATTCATACGAAAGGATTTATTCATGAAGATGCCCTGGATGCAGTCAATGCATTTTATGCTCAATATGAAGGGATGTCTATTAACAACGAATGTCTTCGATTGGAAATCTTACAACTATTCCATAAGGTGGTTGATAATTTAACAGAACCCGAATATCATTCGTTTTTTGAATTGCAAAAGACTTTTGCGGATTATATTAATACATTTGGAAATTCTGCTTTTAATCAGGAAACAGAAAGCATGTGTATGAATTATGTAAAACGTTTACTTGCTTTCTATAAAGACAAACGCAGTAAAGAGTATCAGGAAGTTAAAAAAGCGGTAAGTTCTGGTTTTACAGAATTGGAATTTTTAACAGAGAAAGAATTGGTGGATCTTTTTAAGATTAAACGAAAAAAGAAGGAGACTGAATAATCCTTGTCTTTACCTAATCTTATAAAAGCTTACGCTAATATATAGTAATCTAATAGCCAATTATTTAAAATTCAATCAGGAAGCGATTGCTGAATTGAAAAAGCTTTGATTAATTTTGTTCAAAGCCCCATCACAAAAACAACGAATTGGCCAACAATCCAAATATTGTATATCTTTTACTATGGCATCTCAATCAGTACCATTGGTTTGAGCTACCAGGCATCGGCCGTTTTAATGGAACGAAGCGAGCTGCATACATTCATCATATCGAGCAAAAGATATATCCGGGATCCATCGACTTGCAATTTGAATCAGGCATTACATCCAATACCGAACAAATGCTCAGCCAAATGGTGGATGAAACGGGCTATTCACAAGAATTACTTGAAGAACATTTGGCAGCTTTGTGTCAGTTTATTCAGGATTCATTAAAAGGAACACCATCAGTTTACTTCGAACCCTTTGGTCATTTGTACAATCTAAATGGCAATTGGATTTTTAAACAAAGTGAACACAACATTCATCAGGATTTTTATAAACAGTCCCCGCTTCCATTAAAACCCATTCAATTTAAAAATGAGGAAAAACAGATTCCCATTGAAACAAAGATTGCTATTCAGACTCCAAAGAAAAGTTATGAATTTCGTTCACTTTTAATAGCACTTGGAATTTTATGGTTAATTTTTCTTTGCTTGTACTTTTGTCCAAATAGAAAATCAAACACAGAGATCATCAAAAGTCCGCTTGGGGATTCAACAAATGGCGCTCAAGCAATGCCTTTTCAGGATTCATTGGATCCTGAAATAGCTCCTTTGGATTCGCTGGCAACCAGTGTGCAAGAACCGATTTCAAATCAGGACAGTTTGACAAATGAAATTCAAATCGATGAATCAAACGTGCAACATTTAAATGATAGCATTCAAAATAAACCTTGTGTTATTATCGTGGGTTCATTTATTAAAATCAATAATGCCAACAGGCTTTCAGATAAATTGCAACGGGATAAGTATAAAGTATATCGCGGTCAATATGAAAAATTTAACAGAGTAGGAGTGCAGTTTGATTGCTTTAAACAAGATTTAAAAAAAGTATTGGAAGATTTAAAAAAACACTATCATCCGGATGCCTGGGTTTTAAAATATTAACAAGCTATGAGTAATTCACTAATAAACAGCATTCAACAAACCAGGTTGAATAACTTTTTTCTGATTGCCGGACCTTGTGTGGTCGAATCAAAAGATTTGTGTGAAGAAATTGCCGGAACCGTTCAACAAATTTGTTATGACTTGAGCATACCATACATTTTTAAAGCGTCTTACCGAAAAGCCAATCGTTCACGCTTAGATTCATTTACAGGGATTGGGGATGAGAATGGTTTGGATATTTTAAGACACATTTCCAAAACCTATCAGGTTCCTGTTACAACGGATATTCATACCGATGAAGAAGCAGCGACCGCATCCGCATTCGTTGATATTTTACAAATTCCAGCTTTTTTATGCAGACAAACCTCCTTGTTGGTTGCAGCTGCAGAAACTGGAAAAGTAGTGAATATAAAAAAGGGACAATTTATGAGCCCTGAAGGAATGCGTTATGCAGTTGACAAAGTAAGGCAAGCAAACAATCAACAGATTTGGTTGACCGAACGAGGTACTACTTTTGGATATCAGGATTTAGTGGTTGATTATCGGGGCATTCCAGCAATGAGGGCATTTAATGTTCCCGTAATTATGGATTGTACCCATTCATTACAACAGCCGAATCAAAGTTCAGGGGTTACAGGGGGACGCCCGGATCTGATTGAAACTATCGCCAAAGCAGCCATAGCGGTTGGCGCAGATGGATTATTTATTGAAACACACCCAAAGCCAGAAATCGCAAAATCCGATGGAGCTAATATGTTGCGTTTAGAATATTTAAAACCGCTGCTGGAGAAACTTTGCAAAATTCGCAAAGCGATTGATTAGTATGCAGCTGGTTGATTATCGTTTGCTTCCAGAAACCAGTGACAGCGAGGATGCACATCGCAAAGCCATTGCTGAACAATTACCACAAACCGAGGGGTCTGGTTTTCATTACAAAATAGTCAAACGAAATATAGATGCCCGTGCGAGAAATGTATATTTCGTTTTTCGCGCTGAAGTGTATCATGATTCGATTCCTAATACAATTCCAGTTGAATTTAATTACAAAAATGTATCAGATGCAAAACCTGTACATATCATTGGTGCTGGACCCTGTGGATATTTCGCAGCATTAAAATTGATTGAGTTGGGATTAAAACCAATTCTTATCGAACGAGGTAAGGATGTGCGCGACCGGCGTAGAGATTTAAAAGGGATTCAACAGGATGGAATTGTTAATCCGGATTCAAATTATTGTTTTGGAGAAGGTGGAGCTGGTACGTATTCAGATGGAAAATTGTATACGCGTTCAGATAAAAGAGGAAGCATTCAATCCGTTTTAAATACATTAGTTGCACATGGCGCAGATCCGGAAATCGTAATCGATGTTCACCCGCACATTGGAAGCAACCGCCTTCCGGAAATTGTAGCAAATATTCGCAATACCATTTTGAAATATGGTGGTGAAATTTATTTCAATACAAGATTAGAGGATTTTGAAATCGAAAACAGCTTGCTTAAAAAAATTGTAACAAATAAGGATTCCTATTCATGTACAGATGTGATTCTTTCAACCGGTCATTCTGCACGCGATATTTTTATGTTATTGCAAAATAAAAATTGCACCATTGATTGCAAACCTTTTGCTTTGGGTGTTCGAATTGAACATCCGCAACAGGTAATTGATCAGATACAGTATAAACAAAATCCAAGACATGCCAAATTGCCAGCGGCGAGTTATAGTATGTCCTGTCAGATTCAAGGGAATGGAGTCTTTTCATTTTGTATGTGTCCGGGAGGACTGATCGTCCCGGCAGCCACCGCAACCGGTGAATTGGTTATGAATGGAATGTCATTGTCTCGACGAGATTCACCCTTTGCCAATAGTGGTTTTGTGTGTTCTGTAGATGCAGTCGATTTTAAAAAATTCGAGCAGAAAAAGGCGTTACAGGGTATGTATTTTCAAAAGGAAGTTGAACAAAAAATGTTTGACCTGGGAGATGGATCTCAAAAAGCTCCGGCTCAACGAATTCGGGATTTTATTGAAAAACGAAGGAGTTCTGATTTGCCGGATTGTTCGTATATACCAGGAATCCATTCTGCTTCATTGGATAAAGAATTACCTCATACAATTTCCGAACGATTGCGAAATGCATTTCTTTATTTTGGAGAACGGATGTCGCAGTTCTTGCATCCGGATGCAATCCTGGTAGCTCCTGAATCCAGAACGAGTTCTCCTATAAAAATCCCAAGAGATCCCCAAACACTCATGCATCCTGAAATCAGTGGCTTGTTTCCGGCTGGTGAAGGTGCAGGGTATGCCGGCGGAATTTTATCTGCAGCTATGGATGGTCAACGGGTAGCTCAAGCAGTTTATAATAAAATATACCAGGTTTAGGATTGAAGGATGTTTATAAAATAGATTCAATAAACAAAGTTTGGTTTAATACTTTTGTATTTATAAATTATGGCGAAAACAAGTAAATTCAAAATAGATAAAGAAATTCTGGAAAAAGCCTTTCGTTTAATGTGCACTGCAAAATGCTTGACGGAACATTATGAGGCAAATTTTAAATTTGTTTCTAAATATGTACATGCAACTTCCAGAGGACACGAAGCTGTTCAAATTGCTTTAGGCCTGCAATTAACTCCGGATGATTTTCTATCTGCATATTATCGGGATGATAGTTTATTGTTAGCGATTGGAATGCAACCCTGGGAAATTATGTTGCAGCTTATGGCAAAGCGGGATGATCCATTTTCAGGAGGCAGATCTTATTATTCACATCCCAGTTTAAAAAGGGATGGTATGCCAAAAATTCCGCATCAATCTTCTGCTACCGGGATGCAAGCCATTCCATCAACAGGGCTCGCAATGGGTTTGCAATATCGTACCATTGCAAAATTAAATCCTACAAAAGGGATTTCGATTTGTTCGCTGGGGGATGCATCAATCACAGAAGGAGAAGTTGCAGAAGCGTTTCACATGGCTTCATTAAAACAATTGCCCATTTTGTATTTAATCCAGGATAATGAATGGGATATCAGTGCGCATGCATCTGAAATCCGTAAAGGAAATGCAATGGATTTTGCGAAAGGATTTCCTGGTTTGGAAGCAGTAAGTGTTGATGGGACTAATTTCGAATTGTGTTATGAAACATTTACTACAGTCTTAAATAAAATACGGAAAGAACAACGTCCTTTTTTGGTACATGCAACCGTTCCTTTATTAAATCATCATACCAGTGGAGTGCGCAAAGAATGGTATCGGGATGATCTTGAAAAACAACAGTTGGATGATCCATTTCCAAAATTTAAAAATTACCTGCACCAAAATGGTTTCAGTGATACCTATCTTGGTCAATTAGAATTTGAATGTAAACAGCTCGTTGAATCTGATTTTGAACGTGCACGATCTGCACCCGATCCGGAACCTGCCGATTTATACCTTCATGATTTTGCACCTGCAGTCGTCCTTGAAGAAACAGGCAACCGACAACCCGAAACCGGTGAAGAAAAAGTCATGGTGGATTGTGCGTTGTTTGCAATTGATGAATTGATGCAGAAACATCCGGAGTGTTTACTCTACGGACAAGATGTTGGAAAACGTTTGGGAGGTGTGTTTAGAGAAGCTGCAACCTTAGCACAAAAATTTGGAGATCATCGCGTTTTCAATACACCAATTCAAGAAGCATTTATTGTTGGCAGTACCGTGGGCATGTCTGCCGTCGGATTAAAACCGATCGTTGAGGTTCAGTTTGCTGATTATATTTGGCCGGGTCTCAATCAGTTATTTACCGAAGTTGCCAGATCGTGTTATTTAACAAATGGAAAATATCCGGTGAGTATGATATTGCGCGTTCCAATTGGCGCTTATGGCAGTGGTGGACCTTACCATTCATCAAGTGTTGAATCAGTTGTTTGTAATATAAAAGGAGTTAAAGTGGTGTATCCTTCCAATGGAGCTGATTTAAAGGGTTTGATAAAAGCAGCTTATGAAGATCCAAATCCAGTGATTATTTTTGAGCATAAGGGTTTGTATTGGTCTAAAGTGCCGGGCACCGATGCAGCCAAAGTAATTATGCCTGATTCAGATTATAAAATTCCATTGGGCAAAGGCAGGATTGCGCTGCAAGCAGATGAAGATACTCTTCAAACGACCCTTGTTATTATAAGCTATGGCATGGGTGTACATTGGGCATTAAACGCAGCAAAAAATTTTAAAGACCGAATTGAGATCATTGATCTCCGAACACTTGTTCCCTTGGATGAGGAATTAATATTTAATTCTGTAAAAAAACACAACCGTTGTTTAGTGCTTACAGAAGAAACACTTGAAAATAGTTTCGCCCAGGCACTTGCAGGAAAAATCAGTGAACGATGTTTTAAAGATTTGGATGCACCGGTAAAATCCATTGGTTCCAAAAATTTGCCGGCCATTCCGTTAAATAGCATTCTTGAAAAAGAAATGTTGCCAGGCATGGATGAAATTCATGCAACCATTCAATATCTTTTGGATTTTTAAGGATTGAAGGCCTATGATTTTATCTACAATCGTTGTGACGCTGATTTTACTTTAAGTTTCGTTTGAGAGCCCAATTCAAATTAAATCATAGTTAAAAGAATCTATTCACCAAATGCATAGTCATTAATATGCTGAGGCTATAACGATACGATTAAGTTTAAAGAGTTTTATACTCGTAAAATAATTTAAAGAAGCATCTTGGTTTAATGGGCAATGCAATAAAAATGGGAACAAAACGCGTGTGTCTATCAAAAGCGTCTTCTTCAGATAAGCCTTTTACTTCTTTTGGTCGAATACAATAAGCAAAAAAAACATACCATTGAGCCTCCTATTGAAATGAATCATTTTGAAATGTAATAAAATTGTTGAATTTAATTTTGAATGCTGCGAATTCAATGGGGTTCATTGATGAAAACAATACGAATAGAGAGCCTGTCTAAGTCTTGATTTTTTAAAATTAGTTTATTTTTATACAATACGTGCTGATGCTAAGTTCATCTTTTGTTGGAATTCCAAATGAGGCTTCTATAGTTCCTGCTTCCTGGCTGATTTGTTTAATCCAATTCCCAAGTTCTGCTTGATTACTTGTTTTTAGAGATCGGGTAGCATCCATTCCATTAAAGTCAATCGGATTTGCACTGAGCAGGAGTTTTAAAAAATAAGAACCTTTCGGCGGTGTAATTTTGAATGTGGGGGATTGATAGGAATTACCAGAGACTAGATAGTAATCGCTACTGGCTTTAGATTGTTCCGGGTAGATCCGTTGGATACTGAAATCTGGCTTGATTTCCATAAGTGAAAAATAAAAATTCTGAAGCCCTGTATTTTTTATTGTAAATGAAATGGTATCGTTTAAATTTAAATTAAATACCTGGTCTTTCAATAGGGTAGCATGGTCCTGACGTGACATCGTTAAATCAGCCCTCAGTTGATCATTTTCTAATTCAAGTTTCTTAAATTGTTGTGATTTCTGATATTTAATTAATAGTCGTTTGATATCATCAATTTCGTCTAGTTCATTGCTGGCATCTAATTGTTGCTGGTAAATAAGTTCGGCATCTCGATTATAAATACTCAGATTCGCTGAGTTTGCAAAGCCTTCAGGATTTTCAAAGTATAAATCTGGATCTGTATCAACTTCTTGAAAGGCTGCTAAACTGAGTACTGCATCCCGAATTCGATTGCTAAGCAAAGAATCTTTTAGCAACAATTGCAACCGTGTTTTATCATTGCCGTATTCGATTTTAGAAACAATTGCTTTTGCATTTCGAAGTTCTTCTGCGGGTATATTTCCATCTAGTAAAACATCCGCATCCAATGCAGCACTTTCATCAACAATTCCTTTGGCAATATATTTTTGTCCTGTTGTATCACGAATCGATGCTGAATAGAATAGAATTTCACTACCAGCATAAATATGGTGTAATATACCCTGATCAATTAGCACCATGTTGTTACTGATGATATCCCGGACGCCAATAAATTTTGACAATTGTTTTATTTGATTATTAAAAACACAATATTCAACCGGGCCTTCTATTTGTGGATGTTGGAGCCCGGTATATGCTCTTACATTGCTTGTAATATTTTGATGGAGTTCAGAATAGCTTATACAGGGTTTATTTATTAATAGATTTTTACATAGGAAATAGCTAAATAATCCATACGGCTGGGATAATGAAAGGGGAGTTTCATATGATTTTTCATTGGGACTTGAACTGGACATCGAAATAAGGGGGGCCATGCTGGCGTTCGCTCCTATTGATTTAATCAACAGCCCATTGCTGTCTGATTTTGAATTCATTTGGGTAGTGATATATTCGGCGTTTGCCATGATAACATCTGTTCCCCGGCCTGTTATTTTGCCACGAGTACTGGTTCCGGAATGACACGCATCGGTGCTTACAAATAATTGCCCTTCACTGCCGATTAGAATTCGTATTTCAGTTATCAGGGAATCCAGTTGATCATCTGTCAATAAATTTTGTCCTTCATTCACTTTTGATTTGTAATATTTTGGGGAATCAAAGGGGACAAACGCTTCATCATATCCATCTATTTCATCATCGTTTTTATCTTTTAGTTGTTGCCCGTGTCCACTAAAATGTACATGCACAATGGATTTAGGACTTATTTGTTTTTTTAACAAATCAAATGCTTGTAAGATTTTAGATTTTGTCGCTTCTTCGTTGATTAAACTGGTGATGTTAGAATTGGGAAAACCAAGTTTAATTAGAGTGGATCTGACAAGTTGAACATCCGCATCACCATGCAATGCTTCCCACTTGCTTTCAAGTGGATAAGCACCAATTCCAACTAAAAGTGCATAAGCAGGATGAGTATCTAAGGGTATACTTTGAGATAGTGCATTAGAGCTTCCTATTGCAATAAATAGCAAGCAGAGAATTTGGTAGCGCTTCATTTTATTCTATTATTGAGCAATTATTAATAGTTTTTAAATAAAGGCAATAGCTGATTGGGTACATTTCCTTTCTGGTTCTTCGAATTGTGACATCCATATTATATGCTTAAACTTCCTGTCCAAAATACCAATGGAAAAACGTCTGATTCATGAATAACACGCACACGCCAAAGCCTTGCAATGCCCAATGGATCTGTAAACCCTGTGATCAATAGGGGATCGGTTGGACTGCCTTTTATAATGCTGATTGCTGGACTATGCTCGAGATCTTCTCTGTTTTCAACCAACACCTTGAAATTATTTTTGCTGCCCAAGGAGTTAAAATAAGCCTGAACATATCCACCTATCGAGGCATAAGGAGCTATGAATTCCGTTTGGATCAACCGAATAGCTTTTCGTTCCTCTAATAGAAGCGATACCTGGATTGGTTTTATGCTAAATGCGATTACATCAGGTTTAATGTGTTGTTGTAAGATAGTTAATCGAACACGGTCCATTTCTTGATTTTGATTTGTAGTTTGAAAGTTAGGAACTTCTGAATCATTTTCTAATATGGGGTCACTTGTTTTTAATGTCACCAACTCAAAACGAGTCTTTTTAATGTCCTGAATTACTATTTCATTATCAGATTGAATTTTTATTTTTATGGAATTTTCACCTGTAAGGTCAGAAATACTTAACTCTTCAGAATATTTAAGCATGGATTGATTTCTTTCTTCAGGAAAGGCCTGATGATTGGAATTGCCTTCATTGGTTTCGCACGAACTTATAAAAATAAGTAGGGATGCAAGAAAATAGTTTTTGAAATAAAATAGATTTTTCATAATTTAATTTTAGGGGTGGTTAATATGCAATTTGTTATAAATTGCAAATATTAATTTAGGTTATCATGGCATTCTTTAATTTTATGAAATTTATAAATTGAATTAAGGTTAATTCATGCTGTACCTGATTTATTTGATTTGGTATTCTGAAGTTATAAATCATTGCTAGTGCTACGAACTCATTTTAACATTGAAAATAAGTACTTAGTAGTTTTAAACAAGTGGATTTAATATCAATTCCAATTTAATGTGGATTGAAAGTCCAAATCAAATAAAAAATCACAAGAGGCTTACGGACCTCTTGTGATGAAATAGTAGTATGCTTGTGATTACCAGAGTATAATAATTCGATCTGAAAAGCGATTGTTGAGGCTGAGTTCAAAATTAGATTTTACCTTATTCGTAAATTTGATGGCACGATCTAGAAGTGAAAATGTCGGTGCAAGGTATTGTACGTTGCAATCAGCACAGAGACTGGATGCGCAATTGATACGGAATGCATCTGATGCTTTTACCCTGCCTGTTACATAAACAGCTTTTACGCTGTGATTTTTAAAGGTAAATTTATATGCATTCGAGCCTGGCAATAATTCAGGTCTTGCAAATTCGATTCCATAGAATTTTACCCATTTAGCAAGGTGTACTTCAATAACTTCAATAACTACATCTTGTAATCCGGATCGGTCTTCAAGTTTAAAGGTATTGGCAGCTTCAGGTTTACTTTCGTTGTATCCCAATTTATCAGTTAAATAGAGCTTAACGGTTTCACTGGTCAGTGCATGTAACAGCGTTGGATCCTTTGTAGTAATTTTAATGGCAATTCCACTTTTTTTGGCATCATCAAACAAGGTTAGATATTTAAAGTCTTCTCCATGACTGTTGTAAAGTGGATTTGAACGAAAAGCTAATTCTTCAGATGCTACAGGTAGAATGGTGTAATCCACTTCTGGAAAATCTAATGGTTCTACTGCAGTTTCAGAATCGCAGGACAGCAAGGATGAAAATAGCAAACTTGCTAATAGGAAGTACTGGAATTTAAAATACGTTTTCATTGTAATAAAATTTAGGGTGAATAAAATTAATTTCAAATTGTAATTGCAAAATCAGCAGTTGGTTATCAGTTTACGGATGATTATTTTAATAATTTACCAATATGAATCCTGCCCAAAAATAGGGATTGCCATATTTCTCTTTTAAGCCCATTTGTGCTTTTGTAAATGCAGTCGGGATATCATATTTTTGGTAATCCAATAGTGATAAAACTGTTGCATGAGTTCCTGAGTTTGAAAATCCTGAACTTCCCATAAAGACATGATGATTTTATCTACACCGGCAATTTGAAAGGCTCGTTGTAAGCCAAGTACGCCTTCATTGCCGTTTATATCACCAAGTCCTGTTTCACAGGCTGACAATACTACCAGTTTAGTATTGCTCAAGTCCATCTGGCTCACTTCCAATGCGGTCAGCACCCCATCATTCGTGTTTAGAAATTCTTGTGGACCTGATTTCCAGGCATTGTATCCGTTTGCAAGAAGCAAGCCTGAGCGCATCATGGGCATTTTTTTAATGGCTTGAAATGAATCTTTAGTATTACTTAATTTATTAAGTTGTTCTAAAGAAATAAAATAGCCATGGGTTGCAAGGTGTATGATATCTGGTGATTTTTTGCCTTGCCCCAATTTATTAAATTGTGCTTCAGTTGCTTTTGAACCTAAATAGGCATTTACCTTTACACTAGATTTTTTTAATAAATTGCTAATTAGTGTAACTTCAGTTTGAGTGTGTTTTAAATCTGGCCATTCTGAAGCATTCGATTTGTTAGATTTAAATGCCGGCATTGAACGACTGGCTAATGCTCCTTGCAGTGTCGGTTGGTTATTCGTGGCAGTGTCTTTTTCCATGTAATTGATTCCACCAAACAATTGTGCATTTTTAAGAGGGCTTGCTTTTGTATGAATATGCATAAGATCCCTGCTGGATGCCAATTGAATGACTTGGTAATTTTGTCCAAAAACTTTAGTATCTGCTGTTGGAATTGCTTGAATGTTAATTTTATGCAGCCCACCAGTTGGAGCATAGTATATGGTCTGTACATTTTTTAAAGACGGCAACAGAGGTTGAATTAAAAATTGAAATAAATAATTGCCATTCGCTTCTTGTATGGGTTCAAACCCTCTGGCCGCAACACTGTAAACGGCATTCACATAATCCGCTTTAAGAATCTCGTTCTTGGGAAAAAATTGGGTAAATTTATATTCACTCCCAAGTTTTATCATTACAGGAGTTACAGAGTTTGCATTAAATACAAATGCAATAAATTGAAGACTGTCAACTTTTAAATCATTGGAAGTATTAATTAAGGATATTTCAACCACAGATTCACCAGTGTTTAATTTGGATTTAATTTCACTAAAATGTACATTTTTTGTAAAGCGTTCGTAACCTGAGAGATTTTTGCATAGACGTTGTTCTAATGCTTCGATCGTTTTATTTATACTTGTGATATAGTCTTTATTAGGCGTTTGGTTTAGAAATTCTTTAATGGATAACTTGCAGTAATATTTAATGCTATCATATAATTCTTGATGAATTTTATATTTCCCTACCAAGCGTTGAATTTCTTGTTGGTAATTCAGGCTGAATCCCTTGTAAAATAATTCGTTATCATATGCTTCTACGAGTAGTGCTTTTTCTGGTTTAGGACAATTCAGTAAGAACGCATTAAATAAATTGATCCCTCTTTTGAATGTTTTAATGAAACCATCTACTTCAGTAGGTGCTAAATACTTGAATGAGTCGTATATGATCTGTTTGCGTAATTTACTTGCTTCAACAAAGAGCTGAGTTGCTTTATCATATTGTTTCATGTTGGTATAGAGCTCAGCCAAATTGTCAAGAATCCATAAATAGGTTTTATTATAGTTCCCAAAATGTGTTTCGTAGTAATTTTTTACCTGCAAAAGCGTTTTTTCTGCTTTTTCATACTGTCCTGTTCTAGTATATAATAATCCTAAATTGATGGAAATAAAGGGAAATTTCATTTCATGGTTCTTGTTAGTACTAAGGCTGATTGCTTTTATATAAAGCGATTCTGCTTTAGCAAACTGTTCTTTCATTAGGTAGAGGCTTCCCAATCTGCTTAAATTCTCAGCGATTGTATAATGACTCAAGCCATAAAGTTGTTGACGTAGTATATTGCTTTTAATTAACAGGACTTCCGCTTCATCCCATCTCTTTTCATTGTAGCAGATGGTTGCAAGAATTTCCAGGCATTGTATGTATTCTGGTCCATTCATCATTGCATTTGATTCGAAATTGAGTTTAGCATCCATTGCCAGTGTTTCTGCAATTTCCCGTTTTCCAAATGAATTGTTTAGGGAGGCAAGACTGCAAACGATACTATTGTACACGATAGAATGTACTAGATTATTTTCCTTTGCAATTTTAATAGCATTCGTTAGGATGTTTTCGCATTGATTTAAATCTCCAAGTTCGCGATACAGCTTTGCCTGGATTTTTGAAAGCTGCAAAAAGGCAATGCTATTCAATCCAAAGACCTGAGTGCAGGTTGCCTCAGCAGCAAGAAGCTGAGATTTAGCCGAATCGTAATTCTGAAGCGCTTGATACGAGCTTGCTAAGCCAATTTGTAGGTGATATTTTTCTATTGGGTTTTTTTCAAAGTAGGTCTCGAATCGCTTTTGGGTAACGAGTAGGGTATATAAAGCCCTCTCCATTTGGTTTTGGTCACGAAATAATTCGGCTAATTTTAATTGACAAGTTATCCATTCAGCGTGCTCAGGGTATAATTTTGGTACTATCTGGTTTAATGTAAGTTCGAAGGATTGAATCCAAGCAGTATCATTGGTTTTATTATAATTGAGGATGGTTTGTAATTTTAATGCAATCAGGCTGTTGATAACTGATAGAGGAGAGTTTGATGATTTTACTTCAGACATTAGTTCGTTCAGGCCTACATGGGCCAAGCTGAAAGCATTTACTTGTATTTGTAATTGTATTAATTTTAATTGTAAATAGTATTGGGATTGAATGTCCATTCTACAAAATGCCTCTTGGGTAATAAAATGATTTAAAATTGCTTTTGCTTGTTCCCATTTACCCTGATATTCCAGTAAGTACGATGCTTTAACTGATTCTGGCAATCGTTCTGATTGTAATAAGTCCGTATTGTAAGCAACATTTAAATACGTGAAGGGTGTGCTGGAGTCAATTCCAATTTCTTTAGATGTGCTTAGTTTATTTAAGCACTCAATTAGTTTATCTTGAGCGATTGCACATTCTGCTAGGATCAGGATGCAAAGTGATAAAATAATTTTCTTCATGGTTGTAAAATTTATATTTCAAAGGTATGCTGTATAAAAGGCCATCCTGAAAATGTAGTTTTGGGATTCACCTGGAATAGAGATAATTTGAAATCAAATAGTTATTTGTACATACTTTTAATAAGGAAGCAGTTAAATACATTAATGGTAAAGACTATTTGTATTGTATTCAAATTAAGTATATTATGCTATAATTTGTGGGCTGTTTCCGGATTGGTACGGAATTGAAAATCTGATTACAGCGTCAAAATTCTAAATGCTTCTTTTGCTTTTTAAAATACTACTAAAGAACCATTTTGAGCAGTTTTATTGATTTTGTGGAATCATTTCAATACAAATATTCGTTAACAGTTTAAATGAATTTAAAAGCATGAAAGAAGAACAACTTATTCAGGAACTACGCGATGGACAAGACAGGGCATTCAGTTTTTTATTTCGCGAACACTTTGCAAGTACCTTGCATTACATCACCAACAACAGTGGTACGCGTGAAGACGCAGAAGATGTTTTTCAGGAAGCTTTGATCGTTTTGGTAAGAAAGTTACGGGAGCAAACATTTGAGCTTAATGTGAAAGTAGCCAGTTATTTGTATGCTGTTGTTACAAAGATGTGGTTGTATAAACTCAGAAGTCGGCGTGGAATTTATGAAGATTCTGATTTATTAGACAATCACATGGATCCGAATAATTATTTTGAGCAGAGTGATAACCAGGAGGCTCAGTATGCAATTGTAGAGCGTACAATGACCTTTCTTAAAGAAGAATGTAGAGATATGTTGAAATTGTTTTATTTCGAACGGAAATCAATGAATGAAATCGCAGGTGTATTAGGCTATTCTCAAGATTTTGTAAAAGTTAAGAAGAGTCGGTGTATGAATGAACTTCGGAAAAAACTACTTCAACATGAAGAATTCCAGAATTTAGTTAAATTATAATCACATGATGAAATCAGAAATTAATCAATTGGATTTGTTTGATCAGTACCTGTCCGGCACCTTGGATGAAAATCAGAAGGCTGCATTTGAGGAGAGACTTTTAGTGGATGAGGAATTTTCTCAATCATATAAATTATTTAAACAAATGGTTGCAGGAATTCAGTATGCTGAAGAAAACAAGATGAGGCGACAAATTCGTGGAATCATAAATAAAGAGAAAAACTATTTTTTTACACATATAACCCTAAAAAAAATGAAAAAGTATTTTAGTCTTCAACTAGCGGCCGCCGCTGCGGTGCTTTTGTTATTGTCAACCGGGATTTACTTCTACCTAAATAAAGGAGATTTGAGTCAGGAATCTTTTGCTGAGATCCAAAAGATGGAAATTCGTGATGTGAATGCCTATATGGAACAATTACATGCTCCGGGCTTCGCCAAAATGGATGAAAGTCGTTTAGATAGTTTGCAGGCTGCGCTTGAATTGTTTGAACTTGGTAAAATCAAAGAAGCAAAAGTATTATTCAATTCGTATTTAAAGCTTTACCCTGATGATGCCCTGGCAATATTTAAAATGGGAGAAATTGAAATGAGCGATCAAAATTATGATAAGGCCATTGAAAATTATAAAATGATCGTTCACCTCAATGATTTTGAACTAAAGGATTATGCCCAATTGCATTTAGGACAATGTCTAGTATTGTTTGATGGTAAACAGTCAAAACAATTGGCTATTAAATATTTTAAGATGGTATTGGATCATCCCAATAACAGATTGCATCCAGTTGCCAAAGCATATATTGAAATGAACCAGTAATTTTTTTAATTAAAAGTATATGTACTTCAGAACCTTTGTTATTCTAATGAACATTTTTTTCATGATTCCGAGTATTCATGGAAATGAATTGAAAATCGAAACAGCCAAACGTGTGCTGGATAAGTTGTATCAGGCCAATGGGAATCTGATTTTCATTAAGCCGGGAATCCGGATATCGGATAAAGAGTTTGCAGTAGCCCAATATTTAGCCGGTGAAAATGTCATTATTCTGGAGCGAAAGTTGCTTCAATTGTGTTATGAGTTTGGTACGGATTCGATGAATGCACTTGCGTTTGTTTTGGGGCATGAGTTGATGCACTGCAGCTCAATTCAAAGCAAAACCAAAAATTACAAAACCAATTTTTTAGCCAGATCTCATGAGCATACAACTCCTGATGAGGACGAGCGAATGGCAGATGTGCAAGGCCTGTTTTCCTGTTGGCTTGCAGATTTCAATGCATCTGCCATACTTCCGGATTTACTGACAAAAATTTATTCAAGTTATGGTTTGGAACAGAAGTTAAAGGGATATCCTTCATTGAATGATCGAATGAAAACTTCTTATGAGCTTAGCGATCAGGTTAAATTAATGATACAGCTATTTGAAAATGCATCGTATTTAATTGCAGCAGAAGAATATCAATTGGCACGAAATTCATTTCTATACTTGGAAACCTTCTACCAGAGTTATGAAATTTACAATAATATTGGAATTTCTTATTTGTTAGAAGCATTGGAATTACAGGACAAAGAAACAAACTTTATTTATCCAATTGTAATTGATCCAACAAGCCGTTTGAGTAAACTTAATACTGCAAGGGGAGCGCAAGATGCTGCTGTTGCAGCGAAGCGATTGGATTATCTGATAAAAGCACAAATGTATTTTAACAAGGCTTTACGACTCAACTACAACTATTTTACAGCAGAGCTCAATCTTATGTGTGTTCTAGATTTAATAGGCAATAGTAAAGAAGTAATTACCAAATTTAAAGAAACGGAATTGGCAAAGCGCAAACTGATGGGATTAATTTCAGGATTTGAGTTCAATCAGGGAAGGGCTGTTTTAGCCTTGGCTTATTTAAAATCGAATCAAAGCACGGAAGGCATGGCACTTTTAGATAAAATTATCCGATTTTCTGCGGATAGTATGTTGGTCAGGCAAGCCAGGTGTAATAAAGATTTGCAATTACAAAAGTTCTGTTCCATACAAGTCTCAAAGTTAGATCCTCAGTTAATCAATTCTAAAAGATTGGTGGATGGAGTAAAGCTTCACAGACAAACTTATATAGGCAATCAAATCAAGTTGATTGATCAATATGAAGTTTCTATTAAGTCCCTGCCAGAATCCACGATCTATGTTTATTCAAAAAACAAACAGGTTCAATTTGTACTGCAACGAGTTGAGAAAGGAAGTTTCTACAATAAATCAGTTAAATTAAATGTTGGAAACGCTATAGTAAGAGCAAAATCAAATTCAATCTGCAACTATAAAGACAACAAGCTGATTCTTCTGGTAAACAATGAATCCAATCGAGTCAAAGAGGTCGTGTATTATAATTCCTTTGGAGGTTAAGAAAATACTTAACGAAGGTACAAACGACTTGAATGCTGATGTGATCCGGAATGGACATGAAACAGATAAACGCCTTCAATAAGTGTTTGCAATGAGATGGAGGATTCTAATTTTCCGGATTGGATTTGCTGTCCATTCAATGCAGTCAATTCATACGTATAGTTTGATGGATTTTCAAGTCCTAAAATAACCAGCGTGTTTGCCAATTGAACTGCTTTAAATTGTTCAAATGGATTCACTACATCCTGTGTCGAAGTTGGAATTTGAAAAGTAACCGTTTTTAAACTTTTAACCGTATTGTCCTTGCTTTTATCTCCATCGCCATTTGCAAGCATGCCGGTAAAATAAAAAGTAAGCTTATTATCAGTAACACTCGCAGGTGCTTTCCATTTAAAAGTCCAGTTAACCTGACCGCTATTAAAATTTTTTGCTAAGGCTTGGCGTGCATACGTTCTGCCGGTTGTATTGTCTTTGGACACATTTACTTCAGCATTTCCTGTGAGTGTACCGGTAAATTTATTGTTGATATCTAAAGAAGTAAGCTGGAATCCGGATCGGATGGCATCGGCACTGTTGGTAAGTGTAAGATTGTAAACCTGGTCTGCTAATACCGTATCCGGAATGCCACCAATAGATACAACACCTGTAAAGGATCCTCCTGAATGACATCCGGAAGGCATACAGGAGGTTTCACCTGGAGCTCCCGTATTTCCTAGAGGTGGATTTCTTGGTTCAGGTAATGAGCTTACAAACAGTTCGAAAACTGCAACACAAGCTATCAGGCTTATGGATGTCGTACGTTTCATTGAATGCATTAACTTGAGTAATTCTATAGCAATACGCAGAATGTCTAGTTCTGGTTGCTTTTAAATTTTATTCTTCTTTAATTGAAACACCCGGGATAAGTTAAATCCGAATTGGATATCTCCATCCAACCAGGAACCATTTTCTTCATTGATGTAAGCGCGTTCATTCATTCCGGTTGCATTTGAAAAATGCAGTTGAAATACGTGGCCACCCGTTTCTATGTCCACACCAATTGATAAAGGATTGTTAGAATAATCTATTGGGAAACTATTAAATGGCAGGGAATAGTCAATTACAACGGCCATGCGTTTCGTGATTTTACAACGTGCACCAGCGCCAAGGGCATAAAGATTATTTGGAATTAATTGGTTGTCAACAATGTTGTCATGAACAAGGGTCGGACTTAGCTGAACCGAAATACGGTCATTTATTTTTCTTCCAATGACTACTTGATGATAATAAGAAAGTCTTCTTGCAAACGTAACTTTTAATTCAGGATCTACTAATGGGTTTTTTAAACCGTTGCGTATAATTCCGGAAGTCCAAATGACACTCAATGGAAATGATTTTGCGCCTGTAGATTGCCAGAATATCCGGTAGCGTAAAAAACCATCCAACTCTTTTTTAAAGGTACTGCGTCCAATTCCAACAGTCATGTTTTTAGTGATACCATAATCAAATCCCATGCGCATGCTTGCCTGATCCAATCCAAAAAATTCCTGATATCCTTGATTCACTGGACCAAAGCGGTGTAAAATTCTAAAATCCAACACACCGGCACCAAGCATCTCCATACTGTGGCTGTTGATGACTCTTGGAGATTTAAATGCATTGGTAACTTTAATATTTTCTGGATCAGTATTTCCCAAAGCATCCAATAAATCTTGAGAGCATAAGTTGGAAATATTAAATAACAATATAAAAAAGGCAAGTACTAATTTTTGCATAAAGAAACGGTTGACGTTTTAAATTTTTAATTTTCAGGTCTAAGCACTATTTAAAGAATCGATATAAAAAACACATTTTAAATTACTGCTAATTTATAATTTGTTCAGCAACTAATTTGGATGTAAGCTGCGCCCATGTTTTGTTATTGCAATTCGTCCCGCGAGTACGCGGGATGTACGCTTCGCTCCCATAATTCGTAATTCGTAATTTGTAATTCGTAATTATTAATTATTCTTCGCGCCATCCTGGACCCACTTTTTAATTTGTTGAATTTTACAATCCGGAAGTTTATTCCCATTTTTTGGCATATTGACGGTGTTGCCATCGCGGATTATTGAACTAATTAAAGATCCGTCTTCAACCGTTGTTCTGACACCATTGAAATTATTGTAATCAACACCACCCTGAGGTCTTGGTCCTGCATGACAACCATTACAATAAAGATCTAAAATTGGTTTAACTACACTGCTATAGCTTACAAAACTTGTATCACATGCTTCCACCATACAAATTGCATTCTGTGCTCCTTGTTCTATCCAAAGCGAAATCGTGGTAATTTGTTCTTTGCTCAACCTGTCATAGGGTTTTGGAGGCATTGGACTAAAAGGACTGGTGATCACTTTGTACAATTCACTTTTGCGATACGAACCGGGTTCAACCATTCGTAAGATATCGTTGTATTGGGTCAGGTCATAGCCTTTTTCATAAGTTGCTGGATTATGACATCCTTCACGGGCGCAGGTCGATACGATCAATGGCAAAACTTCTTGCTCGAAACAAACTTCTCTACCATCTGAGATATATTCATTTGTACAAGATGACAAAAAAACAATTACAGATAGGAATGGAATAAATTTATTCATAAACTGAAAATGCATAATTTAAGCTTGCAAATATAAGGAGGGGCCAGAAACATCGATAAATTGCTTGTTAAACCAACAAAAATACCTCCCGAAGGAGGTATTTCAGTAGCTGAACCAAGGGCTTATTTTAATTCTTTTACAAAAACGCCATTTTCATCAAATAAGAGCAATTTTCGCTTTCCATTGAATGTAAGGGCAATTACAAACTTACCATCAGCCGTTACACCTGCCCGTTCGATGAGAGCCCCTGCGTAATTTGTGTCAATGTAACTTGTAATATCTGCTAATAAAGTTGTGATATCCACGGCAGTTAAATGCTTACCGGGGCCATGTTTGCGATGCATTTTCGGGCTTAATTCCGTTACAAAATTCCCTCCAGCATCAAATAATAACATTTTTAAGCTGTTATCAGCTAATTGAATGATAACAACAAATTTGCCGTCTCTTCCAGTGCCTGCCCGTTTAATGCTTGCTCCAGGATAATTTGCAGCAATATAGTCTGTGATAGCAGGCAATAATGAATCAATTCGAAGCTTACGGCATGAACTGTCCCGGTCCGGACGATGGCGTTGACCTAATTCATAGGCATTTGTGGTTTCTCCGGTGTTTAAATCGGTAACCTCAATACCTGTTAAGGCTTGATCGAAACTGCTTAGATCCGTAGGGTCCGAATCTTTTTGGCATGAAGCCAGCCCTATGGCACAAAGTGCCATTAATCCCATAATTTTTTTCATGGTGGATAAATGTTTAAATTAAAAAATAAAAATTAGTATAGGTAACTGTGTTTCAATAATCTCAAAATGTGTTCTGAATTACATTACGAAGAGTTGGATAGAAAAGTATGTATAGGGTTTAATCGATCCATAATAATTTATTTAATTTCAATTTTACACCCAACCAGGCAACCTATTTCTTCGTAATTTCGTAGGATTAATTAATAGGATTCAATACGGACCGATTTGGCCAACGAAGAGTTACATATCAATCCGCCTGATTTGGATGAATGGATTCAGTTAAGTATTGCGCAACATCCCCTGGGTCAAAGACGCCTTTATGAGCACTTTTTCCCATATGTTAAGAGTATTTGCCTGCGTTACACATCCCGATTGGAAGATTGTGAAGAAGTCATGGACGATTCATTTATTAAGATGTTCAAAAATCTTGATAAGTATGATTTTTCCAGGCCATTTAAATTTTGGTTGCGAACGGTTGTGGTAAATACGGCAATTGATTTTACAGACAATCCACTGTAAAATTCAATCTCAATCCATAGATGATTTTTATGAATTGAGTATTGAAGATCATACCATCAGCAATATGTCCGTAAATGAAATTATGGCCGTAATTCAAAAATTAAGTCCATCCTATCGTTCTGTTTTTATGTTGTTTGTTGTTGATGGCTATAGCCATAAAGAAATTGGAGAGTTACTAAATATTACTGAAGGTACTTCCAAATCCAATCTGGCTAAAGCGCGAATGAAATTACAGGACATGTTACAAAATGAATATTCAAAAAATTCAGGAATTCCTGAATTAAAATTAAGCTTACCATCAGAAATATGAAACCAGAAGAATTTGACCATCGCCTGAATCAAAAACTAGATGAACTCCATCCGGTATTTGAAGAAAAAGACTGGAATCGCTTTTATGCAAAATACCAGTCCCAGTCAACTCAAGCGGAAGCTAAGTCTTCAAATCGAAAATACCTGTTGCTTTTATTATTGCTGTTGTTTTCAATAGGAGTGGCCTATCAAATGAATGCATTCCAAATGCTGAAAGGGTTTTTAAAGATTCAAGAACCGGTAGTTTCTCCGATTCTGACAGAGACAAAGCCTTCCTCATTGGAACAACAAAATGTACAAGAGATCCAAGAAGCATCCGCCGTTGGAAAATTAACAGAGACCAATAAACAAACTTCTTCTGTATCAGGTAAAATGTGGGATGCATCTTCTCAACAAAATCAGACGGTTGATAAAAAATTAAAACGCAATCAATCCACTCAATTTAGCCAAAATCAAAATGTAGATTTAAATAATTTAAGAAATACCACAAATTCGAATAATAAATCATCACAAACAGCTTCAGGAATCTCATCCAATGAAAGCTTCTCAAACAAATCTGAAGCATTGTCCCAAACTAATTTCACAGGTGAAGCGGTTATTATGGGTACTGGAGACATTGAAAAAACAGCTACTTCTGAAAACGAAATTCAACAAGTAAGCGAAGTGGTGTTTTTAGATAATTTGGAATTAAATCCTTTAGAAAATGAGTTTAAACCAAAACTGAATGCTAAGTTTATTAAAGCAGTTCACAGCTTTAAATATTCAGTAGGAGCATTAGCTCTTCTTACAGAAAAGCATTTTAATCAAGGCATTGCTTTTGAGTTGAAGACTAAAAAGTACATTTCATTTAGTACTGGCTTGATGCGCCAAGCGTATTTTGAACAATCCTACAGCGATACGTATTCTTTTTCCGAAACCACTGCAGATGAATTTTCTGAATTAATTAAACCACGTCATAGCCGTTCAGAGAATATTAGAAATATAAGAATCAATGCAAATGAATGGTTGTTGCCACTTCAATTGAAATATTATCTACCGTTTAGCTCAAAGTATGCAGCCTATTTTTCAGGTGGAATCCAATTGACGCTTTCCAGTCGGGTGCGCATGGATTTTGATTACCTTTCATACGTAACCCAACAAGAAATGTCTGAGAATGATTTTGATCAGGCATCCAATAGGGCTACATTAATTAATCAATTTAATTTAGGAACCGGCATTCAAAGAAGTTTTAATAAATTGAATTGTCAGTTGGGAGTAAACCTTCAGAAAAACAACAGCAATCAATCATTTATTAACAAATACGAACCAGGCATTCAATTAGCCGTGTTTTATAAGATTTAATTGAATCTTGATAGCTGCCGCATACAAACTTGCTTATTTTTTTAAGCAACTCATATACTAAAGTAATTTAGACGATGATGTACATTGCAAAGTGTATTCACATAATTTTATTGAACACTTAAATTTAGGATGTAGACAGGTCCTAAGATATTTTTAGTAAAAGCTAACTTTTATTTTTAAATGCAGCAATTGCATTTTTACTAAAATCAGATAATACCAATTGACCACTGATAGCTGCACGGTCTAATAGTTTTTGATCCCATGACGGACAATCTTCCCAAAAGATTTTTTTGAGCTGACGCAATGCTTCTGGATTGTAATTCAATAAGGTTTTAATAAATTGTTCTAAATAATTGTCCAATTGTTCGACTGATTCAAATACTTCAGTATAGAGACCTTTATCTTTTGCCCACTGAGCTGTTTGCCATTCAGACGGACTCAATGCCATTTTTTGAAAAGCAGCCAATCCCATTTTTCGCTCGACCACCGGTCCAATAACAAACGGTCCAATTCCTACAGCTAATTCACTGAGTCGAATGCTTGCATACTGACTGGCCAATGCATAATCCATTGCAGCAGCAAGTCCAACACCTCCGCCTATGGCCTTGCCATGGATACGTCCCAAAACTGGAACCGGACAATTTCGGATTGCCAAAATAACATTTGCAAAACCTGAGAAAAATTGTTGACCGGTCTTGAAGTCTTCGATAGCTGCCAACTCATCAAAACTTGCTCCTGCACAAAAACTTTTATCTCCTTCACTGCGTATGAGCACCAGATCCACAGCAGGATTGATTCCACATTCCTGGACACGCTGGGCCAATTGTGCTAAAATTGTACCCGGTAATGAATTTTGCGCTGGATGAAAAAAAAAGGATCGTTGCCAATCGATTTTCTATCGTACTGCTTACAAAAGCTTCCATGTGCATTCAATTTTATTGTTTTGTTTTATTCCAGGAGCTAAAATCTCCTTCCGGTGTTTTATAATGTTCCGGTTTTTCCAGTAAAGGTTCGCATGGTTTTATATCCTGACGGGCATTGCGTGCTAAATCCTGATACAGTTCAGTGCCTTTTGTTTTCCAAGCCAACATATCATCTGATACCTGTTTGATGATTTTAGCAGGATTACCAACCACCAAACTTCTAGCTGGAATTTTGGTTCCTTCTTTAATAAAACACAAGGCACCAACGATGCATCCTTCTCCCAATTCAACATCGTCCATAATGACTGCATGCATTCCAATGAGACAATTTTCACCAATCGTGGCACCGTGTATAATGGCACCGTGGCCAATGTGTGCATTTTTTTTAAGAAGGGTTTGTACACCGGGAAACATATGGATCGTACAACTTTCTTGAACATTGCAACCATCTTCAATAATGATTTCACCAAAATCTCCACGAATTGCTGCAAAAGGTCCGATGTAAACTTCTTTGCCAATACAAACACATCCGGTAACAGCAGCTTGTGGATGCACATAAGCACTTGGATGTACAACAGGAATAAACTCTTTATAGGAATAGATCATATTGGAAGTATTTGCAAATTTAGCTTACATCGTGTATTTTTATCAAAAAAAACGAATGAGCAGCTATTTCACAAAAAAATGTACCGACTTTTTAAAGGATTTAACTAAAAATAATAACCGGGAATGGTTTAACGAACATAAAGAGCAATTTAAAGAGTTTGTTGAAAAACCTTTTCATGCGTTCATTGAAGAACTGATCAATCAGTTGCGTGAAATGGATCCTAAAATTCAGATTACATCTAAGGAAGCTGTATTTAGAATTTATAAAGACATTCGATTTAGCAAAGATAAAACTCCTTACAAAGAATATATGGCAGCGTTGATTTCAAAACACGGCAGAAAGGACCACAGCACACCCGGTATGTATCTTGAACTAAGGCAAGATGGGATTCAAATTTATACGGGAGTTTACGAACCAACAAAAGAACAATTGACAAATATCCGTTATTTTATTGCAGATCATCTCAACGAGTTTAATAAATTACTACAACAAAAGCCATTCATCAAACGATATGGATCGATCCAGGGAGAAAAGAACAAATTGATACCGGCGGATCTTAAAGAGGCGGCTTCTAAACAGGCATTGATATACAACAAGCATTTTTATTGCAGTTGTAAATTGGAGAAAGCCTGGATAACATCTGATAAATTAATTAAAGAACTCATCAATTGTTATAAAGATGCCAAAGCAGTGAACCAATTCTTTGAGCAAGCGATCCAGGCTTGATTTTTTAAACCCAGATATTCTTTAAATTTCAATTAGGCGTTTTAAATCTAATAAATTAAAAGCTAACAGATTTTTTTACCGGAGCTAAATTAATTAGTTTGATTAAGTTAGAAAAGGCGTATTGATAGCGTTTGGTGGAATGTTAGCATGCTATAGGATTTTTTAAAAAAAACAGCGTCTGCTTTAGATTTCTTCAGTGCTTGCAATTCGTTGGTTTAAATTTTTTTGCAGCATTAAATCACGATTTACGATGATGGCTGCATTCAATTCAAAGCCCAATATGAGGATAAGTGTGTTTAAACGCATCCAAATTAAAGTTATAATTAATGCACTGATTGCCCCGTAGATTTTGTGATACGAACTAAATCGATCTACAAAGATTCCAAATAAAATTGAGGTAATAATAGAGGCTATTGTTGCAAACATAGCACCCGGGGAGATGCCTTTAATTGGTTTTTTGATAGAGGGACCATAACGATAAACAATGGCGATTACAGAATAAAATAAAATCAGGGTAACCAGGTATTTTAAACTGGTAATGCTGATTTTAGTAAACGCATTCATTTTAAAATAATTTAAAAACTGCAGCAGTATTTTTTCTCCAAAGATGATAACAAGAACTGAAAAAATCATCAAGATTCCAAAACCAAAAGTAATTGCAATGGCCGTCAGTTGGCGTTCCAACCAATTGCGTTTTCTAAAACTGGATTTGTATGTTTTATCAAAACCTCGCATCAAAGAAAGGATGCCTTCCGAACCAAACCAAATTGCTAAAATGAAACCAATAGACAACAGACCACTTCGAGCCTGCGGACGAATGCTGTTAATCATATCAGTTACAACATATTCTTTCGCACCAGATGGAAGTATAGATAAAATAGAATGTTCTAGATATTTATAAAAATCAAGATTCCCTGGCAAATAGGCAGTCAATGTAAAAAAGAAAATCAAAGATGGAAAAAGGGCCAGAAAGAAATGGTAGGTCATTGCACTTGCCCGCGTGTTTAAATCATTTCTGCGAGCTTCCTGAATCAGGAAAGTAAAAACCTGAAAGATAGGAACGCCCCGAAATCCGGGAAATGAATGCGTTTTCGTCCAATCAAGGATTAGACCGGTTATAGGAAGTTGGGAAATCCGTTCAGCGATACTCAGTTTACTTTTTTTCAAAATAAGGATACAGTTTATCTAAAATAAATTGAGGGGTGGATATTCTTTCTTTACTTTCTGATTTTAAAAAACATAAAATGATCTGAGCGGAATTGATGCGTTCTTTTTCTTCGTTGAAAATGTTGGTATCAAAATGAATGCTGTTCTCCGGTAATTTCTGAATTGAGGTTTCAATGGTCAACAAATTATCATAATAAGCCGGACGTAAATAACGGATAGAAACTGAAACAACCGGCATAAAAATACCGTGGAGACTCTCCAGATCCGCATATGAAATTCCTAGACTTCGAAGGGCCTCTACGCGCCCTATTTCATAATACTGCATATAATTGCCATAATATACATAGCCCATCTGATCGGTCTCTGCATATCGAACCCTGAATTGAAATTGATGCGTAAACATGAATGCTTAAATTACAATTCCCGTAATACAGGACACGACATACAATGAGGACCTCCACGAGCTCTTGATAGTTCGCTAGAAGGTAAGGTGATGATGGTGTTTTCAATGCTGGCCGGATCCGTGTTCATCCTTAAAAAATCAGTAGCATGAATGACTTGATAGCCCGCATTCTTAAATGCAATTTCCGTTTTAGGATTCCGGTCATATGTAAGTGCTACACCCGGTCTCAATGTCAATAAATTGCAGCCATCTGTCCATTGTTCGCGTTCCTGATAAGGCGATTCTCCATTTCCACTCCATATAAATTGAATGTCTGGATCCAATTCAGCATGTAAAAAATCAAGGACAGAAGGGTATTCCACCATGCTGCCATCATTTCGGTGGATGGTTACATAGGAACCCAAGCCATCTTTTACAATGGGTTTATAGCCTACAAAATGTTTTTGATTGATCTGGGTAAAAATGGTATCTATGTGCATAAAGGAGCGCTCTTTTGGCACATCAATTTCTACAACATTTTTAACAATATTTTTTTCAAACAATACACGCTTTAAAGATTGCAATGCATGGTCTGTAGTACGTTCACTGCTTCCAATTAATAAATAATCTTTATGGATCATCATTAAATCCCCGCCTTCAATGGAAATGGGTTCTCCTTTTTTGGAAGGTGGAAATTCATCAACGACGTTTAGATTGATAAGTTTATTTGCTTTTGCCAAATAACTAAAAAATGGATGAGCATGAAAAATAAACCGCGTCAGTAAATTTTCACGATAGCGCACGTATTTGGATGCCTTTGTAATCACTACGTGATCGTTTACCGTCGTTGCAATGTCTCTGGTAAAAATAAAATTGGGAACCGGATCAAAAACGATTTGTTCTTCTTTCTTATAATATCCTGAAATCAAAACTTCCGATAACAATTCATGATCCAGATCCAACAATAATTTATAGGTATCTGAGGGCAATTCCTCAAAATCCTTGACAAGATTTAAAACTTCTTCTTTGACTTTTGAATCTGCATCCAGGGATTCTTTTATCAGCGTTTGGGTTTCAAGCACATGCTCACTCCCTATAAAACGACGCAATACATTCTGATAGACCCTGTGCTCGTTTTGCATAGTGGGCAAATGGACAATATCATCAAAAAGCAATTCGCCGGCACGACGAGGACTGATTCGGTCTATGCCCTCATCCGGATTATGGATAATTAATTTCTTTAAAGGCTTAATTTCGGAATCTACATAAACTGCCGGGCGCATAAAATAAATTGAACTGCAAAGGTAACGAATTCAGTCCGAAGCACTTTCCACTGAGAAATTTCACCATATTATGAATACATTATAAATAAATTTAATATTAAAATAACAGATAACCAATAAAATAGCTTTAGTATTAGCAAAACACTGGGATCAGGATGAAAGAGAAGCTTTAAAAATTCACAATAGATAAATCATCCCCTGAATCCGCAGGATGTCCACTAAGCTCCCCTAATTCTTCCCGCGGTTACGCGGGATTTCCGCCACGCTCACATAATTCTTCCCGCGAGTACGCGGGATGTACGCTTCGCTCCCATAATTCTTAATTCTTAATTGATCCAAGAACCTTCCCATTCACCCACTAACCTCTCCCAATTCGTATATTCCTTATCTTTCGACCTGATTTAAAAATTATGTCCTCAGAACGCATTTTAATCCTCGGTGCCAATGGTCAAATTGGAACCGTATTGACTCATTCGCTTCGATCCAAATTTGGCAATGATTCGGTAATCAGTTCGGACCTTCAGGCATCTAAACTGCCTTTCGGGCCACATGAAATTTTAAATGTTTTAGATAAACCTGGATTGGAAGCAGTTGTTTCAAAATACCAGATTACACAGATCTACCACTTAGCAGCAATTCTTTCAGCAAGAGGAGAGCAAGATCCTCAGAACACCTGGAAGATCAATATGGATGGATTGATGAATGTGTTAACGGTTTCGGTAGATCAGAAAATATCAAAACTATTTTACCCAAGTACGATTGCAATCTATGGGCATTCAACGCCAAAACAAATGACCCCTCAGGAAGCAAGTTTTATACCTGCAACCGTTTATGGTATTAGTAAAATTGCAGGCGAGCATTGGTGTAATTATTTCTATAACCGTTATGGCTTGGATGTTCGTTCTCTCCGGTATCCGGGAGTCATCAGTTGGCAATCAGATCCAGGTGGGGGTACTACGGATTATGCAGTTGAAATATTTCATTCTGCTTTGAAAGAAAAGAAATACACATGTTTTTTAGAAGCAGACACCCGCTTGCCAATGATTCACATGGATGATTGCATTCGTGCTACTTTGGAATTGATGGACGCACCGAAAGAATTGATTCACATACGAACGTCTTACAATTTAGCCAGCATGAGTTTTACACCGGCTGAATTGGCAGCAGAAATTAAAAAGCACATTCCGGAATTTGAAATATCCTATAAACCAGATTTTAGACAAGCCATTGCAGCATCCTGGTCAGAAAGCATTGATGATTCGGTGGCGCGTCGGGATTGGAATTGGAAGCCTTCCTATGATTTAGCTTCATTAACAGCGGATATGCTTGAGCATTTGAGAATTAAATTAAACACCTAAATTGTTTTAAATTAAACAATATGTTTGGAGATATCAGAAAGCAATTAGCAGATGAATTGCAGGCAATAGAATCAGCCGGCCTTTATAAAAAAGAACGTACGATCACATCCCCGCAAGGTGCTGTTATACAGACCAAGGAGGGTGGGGAAGTCCTGAATTTTTGTGCTAACAATTATTTAGGATTGTCCTCTCATCCGGATGTGATCCAGGCAGCAAAAGATGCTATTGATCATTATGGATATGGAATGTCATCCGTACGATTTATTTGCGGTACTCAGGATCAACATAAAGAATTAGAGAAAAAGACTGCAGCATTTTTAGGAATGGAAGATTGCATTTTATATGCCGCTGCCTTTGATGCCAATGGAGGCATTTTTGAACCCATACTTGTTGAACAGGATGCAATCATTTCAGACGAATTAAACCATGCTTCGATCATCGATGGCATTCGTTTATGCAAAGCGCAACGCTATCGTTACAAAAACAACGATATGAATGACCTGGAAATGCAATTGCAAGCCGCTTCAGGAGCCAGAAGAAAATTAATTGTAACAGATGGTGTTTTTTCTATGGATGGCACCATTGCTCAATTGGATAAGATTTGTGATCTGGCAGATCGATATCAAGCCATGGTGATGATCGATGAATGCCATGCCAGTGGATTTATGGGTAAAACCGGACGTGGGACTCATGAATACCGAAATGTTATGGATCGGATTGATATCATTACCGGTACCTATGGCAAAGCGCTGGGCGGCGCTTCCGGAGGATTTACAGCTGCCCGAAAAGAAATTGTTGACATGTTGAGACAACGATCCAGACCCTATTTATTTTCCAATACGCTTGCACCTTCTATCGTCGGAGCCTCCATTAAAGTATTGGATTTACTTTCCTCAACGACTTCTTTGCGCGATAGACTTGAAACCAATACAAAGTATTTTAGAAATGCCATGACGCAGGCAGCTTTCAACATCCTTCCAGGTGAACATCCCATTGTTCCAGTCATGTTGTACGACGCGCCCCTTGCACAAAAAATGGCAGCAGAACTCTTGAAAGAAGGGATTTATGTGGTAGGATTTTTCTATCCTGTGGTACCTCAAGGAAAAGCACGAATCCGCGTTCAAATTTCTGCCGGACATACACCGGATCATTTAGAAAAATGTGTAGCAGCCTTTACAAAAATTGGTAAGCAATTACAGGTAATTTAATTTAGATGTAAGAATGAATATTCAATCCCATCCTTCCCTAACACTTGGTTGAAACCCAGTGTTGGGGAAGGATGGAACTTTTTTTACTGCACACCAATTTGTCAATCAAAAATTTATTAACAATTTTGAAAAGACCTCTATGTGTTCAGGTGTTGTATATTTAAATAGGTACATTCCTGGAATTAACGAGCTCTGATCTAATTCAATCACCCGATCAACAATTGTTTTTTTATATACCAATGTACCATTCAAATCAAATAATGAAAACAGTATTGGATGATTCCATTCAGAAGTAAATTGGATGCGAAGTTGATTTGAATTAGGAATTTTGTGAACTGTATAATTTGTTTTTTTATTGAATGCTTCTTTATTTTCTGTGGTGAGTGCTCCTGTGGTAAATATTGAAATTTGTGGATCGTTAAGACAATATGAATTTGAATTGTATGCCAGGACTCGCCAGTAAAACACTTTTTTTGGAAGTAAATTCGTGACCAAAAACTCACTTTGAGTAGTTTTGAATTGAAATAAGTTTAGGTTGAAACCTCTGTTATGTGCTATTTCCAAAATGTAGTCAGTTGCATTAGGAGCATCTTCCCAATCAAACTTTAAACTGTCATTTCCTGCAAATTGATGTTTATCTAATGGAGCAAGATATTTGGGCTCAATGGCTTCCCCTTTAGGAGTATAAATTGTTTTTATATAATCTCTGTGTGGACTTAAAAAATCAAATAGAATGGCTTGTTTTTGGTGGGTACTAAAACTATCAAAACAGGTGATATAAGACCCAATCGTCATCGGATTGCTTAAATCAGGATTTAAGTTAAATAAATCAGGATCTTTTGCACAACCAGTATAGTTACATGGAGTGCTAGGATTCATGGCTTCTCCATAATCAGCCTCTGTATCACAAAATCCATCTCCTGCATAATTGCAAATTTGAATTCCATTACTATCAACTTTCGTGCGTGTTACATATTCCGGAAATAACATTCCCTTTCGTTGATCCAAAGTAGGAATGTTGCATTGATAGTCTAACCAATCCCCACTGGTATGGGGCAAACTAAAATAATGACCTAACTCATGACATAAGATACCTGATTCTTTTTGCACATAATGATCATCCAATAAAATGAAATCATGATTAAATGAGAAGATTGCTCCAGCTGTTGGATGAATAAAATCTGTTAAAAAAATATTGATGGCATCGTGTCGTAATTTTGTTGAATCAATGATAGCCCACAGTCCCTGACCGAGTGGATCTTTGTGAACTAAACTGTTGTTTAAATTTTCATTAATTTCTTTGATAAAAAATTGAATGGATTCATTGCCGATGCATGCATTGGTTGTACAAAAAAACTGAAATAATTCAAGATATTTAACATAACGATCCGTTCCATCTGAATTGGCAGTCAGCCAAAATCGAACAGGAATATAAACCGGCGTAGAGGCTGTGCTTGCAACGTTATTTTGCCACACCTTGCGATTTTCCAGCATGCGTTTCTTAATTTGTATTTGCATTTCTGGCGTTGTAAGGCAAGGGTGCGAACTTTGAGCAACCAACCGAAACGTAAAACAACCAAGCAAGAAAATCCAGTAAATTTTTTTCATAACAAACCGTATTTATTAAGTAACGTTTGAATGTTCAATTTGTAAATTCTAGCCTCTAGCCTTTAGCCTCTAGCCTCTAGCCTCTAGCCTTTAGCCTTTAGCCTTTAGCCTCTAGCCTCTAGCCTCTAGCCTCTAGCCTTTAGCCTCTAGCCTCTGGCCTTTAGCCTCTAGCCTCTAGCCTTTAGCCTCTAGCCTCGCCTCTAGCCTTTAGCCTTTAGCCTCTAGCTTTTAGCCTTTAGCCTCTAGCCTCTAGCCTCTAGCCTTTAGCCTCTAGCCTTTAGCCTCTAGCCTTTAGCCTCTAGCCTCTAGCCTTTAGCCTCTAGCACTCTAGCCAAATTAATAACATCCTAAAAGTCTAATAGCCTAATCACCCATCTATACGAAAACATTCGTACATTCGCCCTCATAATTGAAAAACATGAATTTAAAACGTTATTTAACCTGCTCATTTTTAGCAATTTATTGTTTGCTTTCGGCGCAGGAAAGCCGCCTGTTGCGCTTTCCAACAATTTTTAATGATCAAGTTGCCTTTAGTTATGCAGGCGATTTGTACACCGTTTCTGCCAATGGCGGAACCGCTCGGAAATTGACCAATCACCCAGGTCAGGAAATTTTTGCACGCTATGCTCCGGATGGTAAGCACATCGCTTTTACCGGCCAATATGATGGCAATTCTGAAATTTATATCATGCCCGCTAATGGGGGAGAACCTAAACGTTTGACTTATACAGCCACCCTTAACCGGGATGATGTATCTGATCGAATGGGGCCCAACAATTTGTGCATGACCTGGAAAGACAATGAATCCATTGTGTATAGAGGTCGCTGGAGAGATTTTAATGACTGGAAAGGTCAATTGTATCTATGCAATATCAAAGGCGGACTTTCCGAACAACTGCCTATGGATCACGGCGGATTTTGTTCGTACAATGCCGATAAATCAAAAATGGCTTACAACTATGTATTTCGTGAATTTCGCACCTGGAAACGGTACCGTGGAGGTCAGGCAGACGACATTCGCATTTTTGATTTTCAAACCAAACAAAGCACAAAAATATCAGACAACAATGCTCAGGATATTATCCCGATGTGGGTGGGCTCTAAAATTTATTACCTCTCAGATCGCGATGCACGAATGAATTTATTTTGCTATGATATCAATACCAAGCAAACAAAAAAAATAACAGACTTTAAAGACTTTGATTGCAAATTTCCATCATCCAATGGCAACTGGATCGTTTTTGAAAATGGAGGCTACATTTATAAATTAAATGCAAGTACAGATAAATATGAAAAAATAAGCATCAGCTTGCAGGAAGATTTTGCATCCGGAAGAACTAAATACGTCAATGCAAAAGATTACATCGAAAATTGGGATATCGGTCCGGATGGAAATCGGGCTGTATTCTGTGCTCGCGGGGATGTATTTACAGTACCTGCAAAAAATGGTGCCGTGCGCAACATGACCAAATCTTCCGGTGCACACGATCGCGATGCAGCCTGGTCTCCTAATGGAAAATACATTGCATACATCAGCGATGCATCCGGTGAGGATGAAATTTACCTGTTACAAGCTGATGGTACATTGCCTGCTGTTCAACTTACAAAAAATGGAGACAATTATAAATACGGCATTCGATGGTCACCTGACAGCAAAATGATTTTGTACAGTGATCGCAAACAACGTTTGTACAGTGTAGATGTAACGAGTAAAGATGTTATTCAAATTCAAGCCAACGATTATTTTGAAATCCGTGATTACAATTGGTCTCCCGACAGCAAATTCGTTTGCTACACCAATCCGGAAGGAAAAAATAATTCAACCATTCATATTTATTCTATGGCTGAGAAAAAGAATTATGCAGTCACAGAAAATTGGTTTCAATCGTATGGACCGGTTTTTAGTCCGGATGGAAAATACTTATACTTTGTATCAGAACGTAGCTTCAATCCAAGTTACAATAATGTGGAATGGAATTACGCCTATTTTGATTTGGCAAAAATCTATTGCATTCCACTTCGCAAAGATTTAAAAAATCCATTCGAACCCAAATCGGATGAAGTCATGGTTAAAGATTCAACCAGTAAAAAAGAAGATGCCAAATCAAGCAAATCAGATACAGCTAAAAAAGATGCAAATGCTAATAAAATAGATTTTGACGGCATCACAGAACGCGTCATAGAAATTCCGGGAAGCCCTGGAAATTATTTTGGATTGGAAACAGGAAATGATAAACTCTTTTATTTCCGTGCTTCCCAACGAGATAAAATGAAATGGTTTGTTTATGATTTAAATTCTCAAAAAGAAACCGAATTGGGAACGGATATCAATGGGTATTCATTTGCAGCAGATGGTAAAAAAGTTATGGTTGCCGCCAATCGGAATTTCTATATCATCGATATTCCTGCAGCTAAACCAAATCTTGAATCTCCTCTAAATCTGGAAGACATGAAATTGTGGGTAGACCGCAGCGCGGAGTGGAATCAGATTTATAATGAATGCTGGAGGCAAATGCGAGATTTTGTTTATGATCCAAACCTTCATGGAGTTGATTGGAAAAAATTAAAGACCAACTACGCTCAGTTATTGCCTTATGTAAACAACCGTACCGATCTGACCTATATCATCGGCGAATTAATTGGTGAATTAAATCTCGGGCACTCTTATGTGGGTGGAGGTGATTATCCAAAAGCAGATCGCATTCCCATGGGTTTATTGGGAGCTGAAGTAATCAAGGACGCGTCTGGTTACATTAAAATTAATAAAATTCTGAAAGGGGAGAATTGGGATAAAAACAATCGTTCGCCATTAACTGAAATTGGTGTAAATGTGAAAGAAGGTGATTTTATACTTGCGGTCGATGGAAATTCAACCAAGGATGTTGCAGATTTTTATCAATTATTGGTTGGTACCGCTGGCAAACAAGTTCGATTGAAAGTCAATTCGAAAGCAACTGAAACCGGTTCTCGCGAAGTCACTGTAATTCCGGTTGCAGACGAACAAAAATTATATTATTACAGCTGGGTCCAAAAAAATATTGCCAAAGTTACTGCAGCTACCAATGGTAGAGTAGGCTATTTGCACATACCCAATATGGGATCAGAAGGATTGAATGAATTTGTAAAATACTATTACGCACAATTAAATAGAGAAGCATTAATTGTAGATGATCGTGGAAATGGTGGCGGTAATGTATCTCCACATATCATCGAACGTTTACGAAGAGAACCCGTGCAAGTAACGGTCAGCCGAAATGGCAAGCCAAGTTTCGAACCAGCCGAACAAATCATCGGTCCAAAAATTGCATTGATTGATGAGTATTCTGCAAGCGATGGAGACATCTTCGCGTATCGTTTCAGAAAACATAAATTAGGGACTATTATTGGAAAGAGAAGTTGGGGAGGTGTTGTTGGAATCCGTGGAAGTTTGCCCATCGTCGATGGTGGATTTCTAAATCGTCCGGAATTTTCGAGATACAATGTGGAAGGCACCCAATGGGAAATAGAAGGCCATGGAGTGGATCCGGATATTGTAGTGGAAAATGATCCTTACAAAGCATTTATTGGAGAAGATCAACAGTTAGATAAAGCCATCGAATTGATTAAAGAACAAATGAAAGGTAAATCGTATCTGGAGCCAGCACCTCCAGCATATCCAAAGAAATAAGTACGAACGCCAAATCCCTTTTATGGAATTTGGAGATTGTCAAATTTGAAAGATTCAACAATTCAAAACCCCCCGCCCTCAAGGTAGGGGGTTTTGATTACTAAGATCAAAAAACCCCTTTCAAGGTGTTTGGGGTTCGAGCAAATTTGAAAGAATCTCAAACGCAGATTTCTCGCAAATTTTGTCTTTAAATCAGTTGTGTTGGTCGTCGTTTTAGCATTCAATATCTAATAACATGCAAATGTTGCATTCGCTTGAAACTAATTCTCATTATTACTGGTTTCCTTGTTGGATTCGCTCTCAAATTTTAAATGCTTATGAACTCATTTTCACTAAAATTTTATTCTTTTTGTTCAATTCTGATTTTTGTAATTCAGACAGGAAATAGTCAATTAATGCGTCCACCGAGTGGGCCTCCTCCGGAAGGAAAAATTCAAGGAGAACTTCTCGATAGTATCAGTAAAAAACCCCTTGCCTTTGCAAACATTGTAATCCAGGAAGCATTGGAAAAAAAGGATGTGGATGGCGGACTCACCGACGATGACGGTAAATTTAAAATCAAAGAATTAAAAAATGCTAAATACAATGTCATTGCAACGTATTTGGGATACCAAACCAAAATCATGGGTCCTTTTAAAATCAATAAGGACGTTCTTGAATATAATTTAGGAAAAATTTACCTGGCTCCTACTGTTACTAATTTGGATGAAGTTACTGTAACAGGCACCAAAGATCTGATTGAAAATAAAATTGACCGCCTGGTTTATAATGCGGAGAAAGATGTGACCTCAAAAGGGGGTACTGCTGCGGATGTATTAAGGCGCACGCCCTTATTAACGGTCGATCTGGAAGGAAATCTCTCCATGCGCGGAAGCAGTAATATCCGCGTATTGATCAATGGAAAACCATCTACGATCATGTCTAGCAGTGTAGCTGATGCATTGAAAATGATTCCTGCCGACATCATTGAAAAAGTTGAAGTGATTACACAGCCCGGCGCAAAATATGATGCAGAAGGAACTGGAGGCATTGTAAACATTGTAACTAAAACCAAGAAAATACAGGGCACCAGCGGTTCAATTTACACCATTGCTGGAACCAAGAGCAGCAGTTTAGGAACCAACCTCACGGTTCGTGCAGGTGAAATAGGATACAATGCCAATGTCGGAGGATTTTTCTGGCGGGGAAAAGGAGACCAACACGTTGAACGTGAAAATTTATTAATCAACGACGATCCGTATTTTTTACAAACGGGCCATTCAAAAAATTATGGTGGTGGTTTATACGGACAAATTGGAGCAGACTGGGATTTGAATTCTAAAAACAGTTTCAATCTCACGACACGCTTTCCTATAAATTTATTTCACAATGACAATGATTTGACAACCTATCAGGGGGATACCCTGGGCAGCTTGCCATTTGCATTCAGGAGGGTCAGCGATGCGTTAAACAGGAATATTGGTACTGATATAAACCTCGATTACAAGCGTACGTATGGAAAGGAGACAGAACGCGAGTTTGGTTTGTCAGCACAATATTCATACAGCAATCGCAAAAGCGATTATGAAACAGACCAACTGGATGAACAAAATATTCGCACCTACCGGGAAACCAGTCCGAATTTGGGTAACAATAAAGAACTCACCTTTGCAGCCGATTATTTACATCCGATTCGTAAAAAAATTAATCTGGAGCTCGGTGGAAAAAGCATTTTAAGAAATGTGTTTAGTGATATCTATTATGACACCTTGGACTTAGCAAGCAATGTGTATTTACGCGATCAGAGCAGGAACAATGTATTTGATTACGATCAAAATGTAGGCGCAGCCTATTCGCAGGTGACGTTTCCAATCCGATCCAATTTAAGAGGCCGATTGGGTTTGCGCTATGAACATACATTTATAAAAGGAATCACGGAAGCAGATGACAATGATTTTGAAAACAATTATGCATCCTGGATCCCTTCCGGCTTATTGGCCTATACCTTGAAAGACAAGTCCACTTTGAAATTTTCATATTCCAGAAGAATCCAGCGACCGAGTATGTTTTTTTTAAATCCCTATGTCAATTACAATGATCCAACCAACATTTCCTATGGAAATCCTGAATTAAAGCCAGAACTTACAGAATCCTTTGAACTAAATTATTCCTTTACCAAAGATGTAAAAAATGCTACCATTTCGGTGTACCATAAGATCACCAATGATTTAATAGATAATTATCGGTTTGTAGATAGTTTAGGTCGAACCAATTCAACTTACAACAATCTGGCAACGAATTATTCTTCCGGAGTCAGTATCAACGGAGGGATTATGAAATTGGGTAAAATCATTTTGAATGCAACGGCCAATTTGTATTATCAAAAAATTGAAAGCGAACAATTTGATGGACTTAGAAACGATGCATTCAGTTACAGCTTTAATGGATTTGCAAATGTCAACATTACGCCAACACTGGGAATCAGTTTTTTCGGCTTTATCAATTCACCAAAGCTTACCACTCAAGGCAAGCAAGCAAGTTGGTATGTGTATAGTATCGGACTGCGCAAAGACCTGTGGAAGAAAATGGGAGGACTTACCCTGGGAGTAGATAATCCATTTACCCCGAAGACCAATTTAAAATCAGAATTCAAATCTGAATCTTTCAGTTATGTATCTGACAATAAGTTTGAAGCCTGGGGTATCCGTTTAAGCCTCGACTACCGTTTTGGAAAAATGGAGTTTGGGGGCAACCAGAAAAAGCGCAAAGGCAACCTAAACGACGACCTTAAACAAGGAGAAGAAGGTGGAGGCGGTGGTGGGGGGCGCTAGGCCCAAGCCAAATTATTCGTTTAAATTCCAACAAATAAGCTAAAAGCCTCCAGTTCAATCAACTAGGAGGCTTTATTTTTTTATAATGGGACGAAGCAGATCGCTTGATAAAACCTGAATATCAATTACTTTTGCCCATCAAATCCACACCCTTGTATTTGAATTGATTCGGGGTCCTGCTAGAGCAGGATAAACTCCGTAAAAGAGTTCGGGGCGTAGCGCAGCCTGGTAGCGCACACGTCTGGGGGGCGTGGGGTCGCAAGTTCAAATCTTGTCGCCCCGACATAAAAATGAAGGAGTTATGAAATTAATTTTATAGCTCCTTTTTTATTTGGATATCATGTTAAACCTAATCGCATTAGATCAACGCTAGGATTCTAAGAATTAAAAATTCAAATATGGATATTGTATTTTTATATTTTCCCAAATATTTTACTTTTTAGATCTTTTCTATCTTATGTTTTTGGGTAGACATATACTTACTCAAAATTGCAAATGGTAAATATTATTATATTTGAAGTCAAACGTCCAATAATGCTTGGAAAACTTTTAAAGACTACCAATTAGTTTCCTACTTCAGTCAATCTACTTGTGTAAAGTATTTCATTCCCCAGAAGTGCATAATGAAATAAATTATTGGATTTTCTAATATAATAGTTTTCATTATATGAACTATCAGAGAGATTTAAATTGAATATAAATCTATATGCTTTTTCACTTTTAATTGGTGTTTTTAAGAAATCAAGTTTGACTTTGTATTTAATAGAATCACAATCAGAACCAAATTGAGTAATTATAGATTTATCTTTAATAAGAAAATAGCCAAAAGAAGTATTATAAAGGCTATTATAATGGTAGTCAATTAACTCTAGTTTATACTTAAGATTATTGATTCCAATAATTTTCTCGGCTTCCCTAATTCCATCCTTTAATTGATTAGTGTAAATTATTAAAATAATAATTACAAATAACAAAAGTAGAATTATAACTCTCATTCATCCAAAGGTAAATTGTTTATAGAAATTTAATTGGATAATCGCCGCTTTAGCAATAAATACAATAAATTCCCCTCATTTTTCATTATATTTGCCAGGATGTTTAAAAAGAGGCTGGCTATTTTCTTTCTTGCACTTGCCAATGTGATTCTCATTGGCCATGACCTCATTCCACATCATCACCACAACAGCCTCGAAGAATTACTGGCTCACCACCATTCCGAACAGGATCAAACGGAACATGGATTAAGTCACTGGCTTTCACATCTGATGCATTCGGCTGATGGACTTGCATTCTCTGCAAATCATTCCATAGGAAGTTCATTTTCTAAACAGCAGCAATCAATGCCTGCCTTGTTGCCAGAATTGAATTGGATAAATCTTTTTCGAATTCCAGGTTCAATACAAAAGCCTCCTGAGGCTACTCGGTTGGTTTCTTCGCTTCAATGCCTGCCTTCCGGACTGCGTGGTCCACCTGCACTTTTTTCCTAATCAAATTCTTAATTGAAGGACAAACCCTTTGCGCTAATTGTTTGCAAATGGGGAGATTTTATTTTATTCAAATTAAATCATTTATTAATGAAAACAATATTTAATAGCTTTTTAGCTTCAGTGTTATTATTTATAAGCTGTTCAAACAATCAAAACAGCGGACAAACAACTCCTGTTAGTACACACCAGCATGCAGATGGCTCGACGCATGAAAATCATGAACACGATGAAAAACCAAATCAACAAGAATTTTCTGTTTCTCAAGATACTTTAAGTGTAAAAGGAGACAGCACCCGAAATCATAATCATGAAGTTCATGATCATCCACACAAACATTAACTGCATAAATATAAATTTCTGCTATGGCTAACTACTTTTTAGCAATCTTAACAGGCCTTGTTTTGCTAGGCGCTTGTACACACAAATCCGAAGTGCACGAACACGAACACGGGTCACAACCACTTGCTTACACGATCTATTCTGAGAAGCTGGAGTTGTTTGTTGAATTTAAACCATTGATTCTTGGAGTGACTTCAAATTTTGCAACACATCTTACCTTGCTTGGGGAAAAGTTTCTTCCACTGTCAGAAGGAACGGTCACAGTAAGTTTACTGGTTGGTGGCAAAGGAATTAAACAAACAATTACAGAACCCACCCAACCGGGGATCTATCGTTTGTCCTTGCAGCCAACAGTTGCAGGTACCGGTACCTTAATTTTTGACATGGTTTCAAAAGACTTTACCAATCAAATAATTATTGACTCGGTTCCGGTTTACGAAAATGAACAGTTAGCTATGGACGCAGCTTCTGAAGAAGCTGATGCAAATGATATCAGCTACCTCAAAGAGCAAGCCTGGAATGTAGAATTTGCAAATCAGGTCCTGACTAAAACGACCTTCAACAGCATGATCAAAACCAGCGGACAAATTCTGCCTGCCCCGGGAGATGAACAACTTGTTGTAGCAAAAGCCAAAGGCATCGTTTTATTTTCAGGAAGCCATACCATTCTTGGTTCGAATGTGAGTGCCGGAACCTCACTTTTTATAATCTCAGGTGGAAATTTAACTGATGGAAATATTGATTCACATTACAAAGAAGCTAAGCTTAATTACGAAAAAACGAAAGCAAATTTTGAGCGTGCAGCAGAATTGGTTAAAGATAAAATTGTTTCTCAAAAAGATTTTCAACAAGCAACATTGGATTTTGAAAATGCACGGATCGTTTTTAATTCGCATGCAAAAAATTATTCTGCAAAAGGACAAAGCGTATTTGCGGGCAGCCAGGGTTTTATTAAAAATATATTTGTAACAGAGGGGCAATTTGTTGAAGCAGGAACTCCATTGGCAAGCATTTCTAAAAACAGGAAATTAATTTTACAGGCAAATGTTTCTCAGAAATATTTTCACCTCTTGGCCAGCATTAGCTCAGCAAATTTTAAAACAACAGAAAGTGAAACCGTTTTTAATACACAACAGCTAAAAGGAAAATTGATTTCATATGGCAAAAGCGCAACTGCAAATTCTCCATTCATACCCATAGCATTTGAAATTGAAAATGCTGGAAATTTAATTCCAGGATCAATTGCAGAAGTATATCTCAAATCAAGCCCCATCCCAAATGCATTGGTCATTCCACGAACTGCATTGATAGAAGAGCAAGGAAGCTATTTTGTTTATGTGCAAACCGGAGGCGAGCGATTTCAAAAACGGGAAGTAACGATTGGTGCATCAGACGGACTGGTAGTCCAATTATTATCAGGAGTTACAGTTGGAGAACGGGTAGTCACCAAAGGGGCTTACCAAATTAAATTGTCAACGGCTTCGGGGACGCTTCCCGCACATGGACATGAACATTGATCAATTAATGGAACCTCTAAAAACCCCTTATACTTCGTTACGCAATTTTTTTAAACACTTCATTTACGGTAGTAAAATCAGCGTTTAAAAAAATCGCAAGCCTCGTCTAAGGAGTTTTTAGAGATTCCATTAAGAAATTTGACAATCAACTAACAACAATCAACTATCAACTAACAACTAGCAACTAGCAACAATCAACTAACAACAATCAACTAACAACTATCAACTAACAACTAGCAACAATCAACTAACAACTATCAACTAACAACTATCAACCATCAACTACCAACTATCATGTTAAATAGAATTATACACTTTTCTCTTCACAACCGATTGCTCGTTGTGGTGGCATCGGTTTTGTTAATTGCTTTTGGTAGCTATGTGGCTATGCGAATGGAAGTCGATGTGTTTCCGGATCTCACGGCACCAACCGTAGTCGTATTAACTGAAGCACACGGCATGGCACCTGAAGAAGTTGAAAAATTGGTAAGTTTTCCTATAGAAACGTCTGTAAATGGAGCAAGCCATGTGCGCAGAGTTCGAAGTTCGTCATCTGCCGGGATCTCCATTGTATGGGTTGAATTTGAATGGAATACAGATATTTTCAATGCTAGACAAATCGTAAACGAAAAAATATCTGCTTTTGCAGAAAAGCTTCCTGCAGGAGTGGGCAATCCGGTGATGGCGCCACAAAGTTCCATTATGGGAGAAGTTATGTTTATATCTCTTACTTCAGATACCACGTCATTGATGAAACTTCGCACATTGGCAGATTGGACGATTCGTCCGAGATTGTTGTCAACCGGAGGCGTTGCACAAGTTGTTGTGATGGGAGGAGAATACAAACAGTACCAGATTTTGGCATCTCCACAGAAAATGACTTATTACAATGTCTCATTAAATGAATTATTAACCGCCTCAGAACAAGCTAATGGAAATTCTGCAGGAGGCTTTTTAAATGAATTTGGGAATGAATACATCGTAAGAGGAATTGGCAGAACGAATGATTTAAGTGAGTTGGGAAAATCGGTTATAAAATCGTCTAATGGAAACGTGATTCGCATTGAAGATGTAGCTGAAATAAAAATTGGTGCAGCACCTAAAATTGGAGATGCATCTTCAAACATGCAACCGGCTATTGTATTATCCATTTCCAAACAACCCGCCACCAACACCCTCGAGCTCACTCAAAAGATTGATGATGCGGTGACTGAATTGCAAAACAATCTTCCAGCGGATATTCATATCAACACACATATATTTAGACAGGCAGATTTTATAAATGCATCGATCAGCAACATAAATAAAACCTTGTTGGAAGGCAGCATTTTTGTCATCCTGATCCTTTTTTTATTTCTGATGAATTGGCGTGCAAGCTTGATTTCATTGCTTGCAATTCCGATCTCACTAATAGCTGCTATACTGAGTTTGCATTGGTTGGGATATACTATCAATACCATGAGTTTAGGTGGAATGGCGATCGCAATTGGTGCATTGGTAGATGATGCCATCATTGATGTTGAAAATGTGTTTAAGCGACTCAAACAAAATGCCCTGAAACCTATGGAGGAGCGCAAAGACAAACTTCAAGTAATTTTTGATGCATCGGTTGAGATCAGAACGTCCATTATCAATGCCACATTTATTATAATCGTGGCCTTTGTTCCGCTATTCTTTTTGTCTGGTATGGAAGGTAAATTATTGGCACCGCTCGGCATTGCATTCATCGTTTCCCTATTTGCTTCACTCATTGTTTCAATTACCCTTACTCCAGTCTTGGGATCTTATCTTTTAACAGATGTAAGTATGTTGCAAAAACAACATAAGGAAAGTTGGTTGGTAACAAAATTGCAAACAGCCTACACAAAACAACTTGAACATATCATGAAGTGGAAGAAAACAGTAATTGGTATTTCTGCAGCTTTGTTTTTTGTTTCGTTGTTTATATTATCCCAATTAGGGAGGAGTTTTTGCCAGAGTTTAACGAAGGTTCGTTGGTAATCAGCGCTGTGAGTTTACCTGGAATTTCATTAACCGAAAGCAATAAACTTGGAACGCAGGTTGAAAAAGCATTGCTCAGTATTCCTGAAATTAAAATCACCACTCGGCGAACAGGAAGAGCAGAATTAGACGAACACGCACAAGGGGTTAACTCATCGGAGATAGAAGCTCCATTTACTTTAGGCAATCGCAGCCGGGAAGCATTTATGACTGAAGTTAGAGAAAAGTTGGCTACGGTCTCAGGTGTAAACATTACCATCGGACAACCGATCGGTCATCGCATTGATCACATGCTTTCAGGTACGCGTGCCAACATCGCCATTAAAATTTTTGGTTCGGATTTAAATACCCTGTTCAGTCTTTCTAAACAAGTTAAAAGCTTTATTCAGCCTATTGAAGGTTTGGTTGATGTAAGCGTCGAACAACAAATTGACATTCCACAATTGCAAATTAAAGCAAAGCGAGACATGCTCAATCATTACGGAATCACTATGGGTGAATTCAACCAATTCATTGATGTAGCTTTTGCAGGTGAAAAAGTATCAGAAATATACGAAGGCAACAAAACATTTGATTTGATTTTGCGCTTTGATGATGCCAATCAGGGTAGTTTAGAAAATATTCGAAACACTTTGAATGATGTTGGCGTAAGTAGCAATGATGAAATGGGCACCAGCGAATCACAGCCAGTCAATTCTCAATACCAATCACACCATCGCAGAATTCCACTACACTACATTGCAGATATTGTCAGCACCAGTGGACCCAACACCATCAATCGCGAACACGTGCAACGCAAAACAGTTGTTTCAGCGAATGTAGCAGGTCGCGACCAGAAAAGCACAGTAGCCGAAATTCAGAAAACATTAAACAACAAATTAAAATTACCCGAAGGTTATCATATTGAATACGGTGGACAATTTCAGGCGGAAGCCGAAGCATCAAAAACTTTGATCATTACCTCCTTGCTTTCTTTGCTGATTATTTTTTTATTACTGTATCAGGAATTTAAAGATGTAAAAGTAGCCGGCATTATTTTATTAAATCTTCCATTGGCCTTGATCGGGGGCGTATTTAGCATCTGGTTTACAAGCGGTATTATGAGTATTCCGAGTATTATTGGTTTCATTACCTTGTTTGGTGTAGCCACACGAAATGGAATCCTACTTGTATCACATTATAAAAATTTGCGCGAAGAAGGAATGAATTTATATGACACCATCATTAAAGGCTCTACGGATCGACTCAGTCCTATATTGATGACAGCACTTACTGCCGGGCTCGCACTCGTTCCACTTGCAATAGCTGGGGATTTACCCGGTAACGAAATTCAAAGCCCTATGGCAAAAGTGATCCTGGGTGGATTGCTAACCAGCACGGTGCTGAATATATTTATTGTGCCCATGGTTTATTTTATGTCTAACAATAAAACAGCTTCTAAATGAGAATCATTTTTGTAAAATTAATTTCAATTGCTTTTTTGATTGATATCCATGCACAATCTAGCATGGATCAGGTGCTTGTTCAAATCGGGATGAACAATAAAACAATTCAAGCTACGAAGCAATACTATGAAGCTGCAAAAATTCAATTTAAAACGGGCAATACGCCTTCAAATCCTTTTGTTGAATACGATTATCTTTCTGGCAGTCCGGCAAATGCTGGTAATCAGCATGATTTTTTAATTAAGCAACAAGTTGATTTTCCAACGAGCTATATTAAAAAATCCCAACTTGCGAGTGAGCAAATTGCTCAAACTGTTTTTCAAGTTACAGCCTTGCGGCAGGATGTTTTATTGGAGGCTAAAAAATATTGTATTCAACTAATTTATCGCAACAAACTGCAAGCACAACTCAATATACAAAAACAGCGCACAGAAAAAATTCTTGCAGATTTTCAAACTAAAATGGAAAAAGGGGATGGAACCATTTTGGATGTCAACAAAGCCAAACTGCAATTAATTGACATCAAGAAGCAAGCTCAGGAAAATCGTTCGGCCATCAATCAACTAAACCAAAAATTAATTGAATTGAACGGGGGAATTGAAATTACAGTAAAAGATACCATTTATCCAATGTTACCAACCATTCCTGAATTTGCACAATTGGAATCTGATTATGAACGGGTCGAACCGGTTCTTAAAATATTACAACAACAACGAGTCATTCATCAAAAGCAATTGGAATTGAGTAAAGCAATGCGATTGCCTAAAATCGAACTTGGATATCATTATCAAGGTATTCTCGGTCAAAGCTATCATGGCATTCATACAGGAATATCATTGCCCCTTTGGGAAAATAAAAACACAGTAAAGCATAAACAAGCTCAATTGCTTCTAAGTGATTTGGAATTAGATGCTCATAAAAATGAACATTACTATCACATCAAACACATCTATGAAAAATATACCAACCTTAAAATTAGTTTGCAGGAGTATCAAGCAGTTTTCTCTTCTTTAAATAATACCGCCTTGTTGACAAAAGCATTTGATTTAGGAGAACTTAACACCATTCAATATTTTACTGAGTTAAATCATTACACACAATCTTTGACTAATTATTTACAAACTGAACGGGATTTCTATGAAACGATTGCGGAATTGTATAAATACCAATTGTAGTAAGGAAGTCTATAGTCTATAGTCTATAGTCTGTAAGTGAGGAATAATTCTGCAATCCTGCAATGTTACAATCCTACAATGCTGCAATCTTGCAATGAATTAATTTAAAAATCTGTCTGTAACAAGTAGTTGCTGAAGGCGTCCCCGCCGAAGCTAAAGGGGATTTGTTGAAGAAAATGCTGCAATCCTGCAATGCTGCAATGTTGGAATAATTCAATTTAAAAATATGTATGTAACAACTAGTTACTAATAGCGGTGCGTAGGTTGGACCTACGTCCAAATTTCAATCGAAGAGGAATCAAAAAAATTATTACTAGAAAAGAAATACACTAGGCTTAAGCCTGGAAGAAATTTTCCAATGGTTAAATGCTGCAATTCTTCAATGCAAAATCTTGCAATGAATTAATTTAAAAAACTGTCTGTAACAAGTAGTTGCTGAAGGCGTCCCCGCTGTAGCCAAAGGGGATATGCATTTTAGGATGAGAGATTTAAAATTTAATAATTCGTGTCGAACGTATCGCTTTTCCTTGAAGTATTTGCATTTCATATATTCCAGGAGGAATGGAAGCACAATCAAGTTCTAAATTTTCTAAGGATGTTTCCCTATTAATAATAATTTGTCCAACTGCATTTAATAAATAGACTTTTTTAATTACATTATTTGATGTTGTAATTTGCAATTGATCCGTAAATGGATTTGGATATATTTGAATTTTATAAAGTTGATTTGAGTTTGATACATACACCGGCAGGGTAGGACAATCCCTTTTTGATTCAGGCTGCGAATCAATTCGTCCAGATCAGCGCCAATGTCTTTTCCATCGCTGCTGTTTTTTGAGTAAGCACTGTTGCTTTTTAATTTATAATTCAAAATATTTTTTGGCCCATTGCTAAAATCAACAAAGGCGACATCTGAATATTTTGAAGGAAAATAATTCTGGCTAATGGTTTTAAAATTAGTGTATTTGCTTGCATCTCCAGCGATCAATACATTTTTATGAAATTGCTTATTTGCATCGGTCACATCCGGAAAGTACATAGCAAATGTTGCATCGCCTTGTTTTACTCCAGGCCCATAAATTCCTTGATAGCCACCACTGGAAATGGAAGAGTTTACGATGTTGTTGGTAAACCGAAATCCAGTCATCTTTTTATAAGCCCAGGTAATAGGACCAGTTTGAAAAATACTGTTGTGATCGATATTTAGATTTTCAGGTTCGCCCAAATGAAATGCAGTCCCATCATTGGGTCCAGCTGTATTTTGATCTCCATACAAAGGACCATTAATATCTTCCAACACATTGTTTTGAATCAAAATGCGTTTGCTTCGGATTCCATTGCCATCATCACTACCAGAAATTGAAATTCCTGCTCCCGTATGCCGGATATAATTATTTCGTATGGTAATATCACTGACATTCGCTTGTGGGGAAGCTCCATTTTCAGTGCGAATTGTCAATAGTATGGCATAACCACTTTGACCAATAGGTAAGTCGGCCCAACAATATTCCATTAAATTACCTTCCAACAAAACGCGCGTTCCGGTTTTAAGTTCGAAGAGATTTTTTACAGTCCAGTGTTTGCCGGCATAGCTCGGGTCTTTGGTCCACCAACTTTTTGGTTTGTTAAAATGATTTTGTAAAACTTCAATATCTGAGGGTACCAGTCCGGGAATGGAAGCTGCACCACCTCCAAATAATATATTTTCACCGGATGCTTCCAGATAGTTGTTGATGATTTTAAAAGGCCCCGGTCCGTTGATACCTGAAATCGCTTGCGCATCAAAACCGATGCTGTGAAAATCAGAAATATGGCAATCCAATACAGCACCATTTGTGCAATCCAATCGAATGCCGTATTTCATAATGGTGGCCTGGCTGTGGCCGTGTACATAACAACGATCCAATACCATCTGATTGGGAATTTGCCAAACCTGATTTTGAGATGTGCCAGAATTGCCAAAATTGATTAAACCGTAACTGTTTAGTACCGAAGCATGTGCACTGATTTCCAATCCAACCAGTCGATAATGATGAGCTCCTGGTTCTGTACTAAAACAAGGGATTCCAGACAGATTGGTAGTTACAATTGAAGGCATAGCCAATCGTTGTTCTGTAAACTTGGGATCGCTTGTCATAGCAGTTGGTTCAATCCGTGTCCCTTGCGCTGGCAGTAAATCCATCTTCGAGCCCATAAGCACAATCCAACGCGTACTAGCCGGTTTTACTGGCAATACAAATCCACCGGTATAAACGATTCCTGCATCCAGTATAATAACAGTGCCAGGCTGAGCAGCATCCAAGGCTTTTTGAAGGTCTGAATAATTTCTACCTGAGGGCCCAACGGTAATTCGCTTATAACCGACGGTATCTGGAAAACAAGCTTCTATTGAAGCTGTATTTGGAAGCGTTGGTAAAATTTGAGCCAACCCAATGTTGAACAGCGTCAAACAAAATATGACGATTGGAATAATGATTTTCTGCATTGGTTTACAAGATAGAGAGGAATTTGTAAAGAGTCAATACTTTAATGCTGTAATCCTGCAATTCTGCAATGTTTCAATTCCTAAAGTTGGGTTTAATAAAATAATCAATTGTAAAAAATTCAAATGCCATCAGCCTCCTTCCCTAACAGTCTAGCAGTCTAACAGTCCATAGCCCTTAGGCTAACAGTCTAATAGCCTAATAGTCTAATAGTCTATCAGTCTATTAGTCTAACAGCCCTCCAGCGCTTCAGCCCTCCAGCCCTTCAGTCCTCTTCCTTCACTCCTTCCACAAAATACATATCAATTTCTCCTTTGTTTTTTGCCGGGATTTTTCCCCGGTAGGTGCAATGGTATTTGTGTTTGATAATTTCGTAGGTCGATCCGGAGATATTAATTTTTCCTTCAACACCCTGACGCTCCATTGCTGCAGCAACATTTACTGTATCGCCCCAAATGTCGTAGGCAAATTTTATAATGCCAACGATTCCTGCAACCACCGGACCGGTATGAATTCCGATACGCAATTGAAAATAGGGTAGATTTTGTGCTTCTCGTTCCAGTTTGTGTTTATGCATGAAATCCTGGATCTCTATGGCTGCCTGAATGACATCATCGGCATTGGTTTTATTTGCAACCGGTAAGCCACCGGCGCACATGTAGCTGTCACCGATGGTTTTAATTTTTTCAATATTGTATTTAGAAACTATTTTATCAAATGCACTGTAGAAATAGTTGATTTCTTTTACCAGATTGTGAGCAGTAAGTTGCTCACTGGCAATTGTAAAGTTTTTAAAATCCGTAAACATGGCAGTGACTTCATCATAACTTTTGGCTTCTGCAAATCCTTTGCTTTTTAGTTCTTCGGCAGTTTCTTCCGGTAAAATATTTAATAACAACTCGTCGCTGCGTTTTTTCTCTTGCGAAACTTTAATTTTTTGACGTACCGCAATTACAGAAATCAATATCATCAAAACGGCCCCAGCAATCCAGCCATTTCTGATTTTCTTTTGTTGTAGGAGTTCATATTCTTTTTGTTCAATTTCGCTGATGTGTTTTTGAACTTCGACACGATATTTTGCTCCGCTGATTGCTAACTGATTGCGTTGAACGGCAAAGCTATCTTTAGCCATGGATGCTGAATCTAAATACAGGTAAGCAGCTTTTAAATTGCCATTTGCTGCATAGGCACTTGAGAGATTTCTGTAAATATTTTTCATTACATAATAATTCTTCAGAAAGCCTTTTTTAGAAATGATATCATAAGCTTATAAAGAAAGTTGCATAGCAGCTTTGGGATTATTTTGAATACGACGGATGTCACTCAACATAGACTTTGCCATGGCTAAATCAACCAGCTCTCTATTTCGGGTACTTAATTCAATGTTGCGTTCTGCCAGGGGAATTGCTAAATCATATTTCTTTTGGATGTAATAAATATTGGCAATATTGCCACTGATAATTCCAATCCATACATCTGATTTTTGTTTGATTGCAAATTCTTCTGCTAAATGAAAATAATAAAGTGCCGAATCATATTGATTTAAACTGCGATAGCAATAGGCAATCGTATTGGTTTTCGAAATAATATTATCCATTTGATCTTGTGGAGTCGAATTCCACATTTGCAAATAAAATATTTTGGCCGTTTGATAATCCCCAAAGTATTGATGCTTGGTTCCATAGTCAAAGGTGTATTCGGCTTTATTCGGAAATTCATCCAGATCAAATTCAGAATACAATGCATAAGCTTGGGCAAATTGTTCGATAGCCAGACTAAAATCTTTGCGATCCCAATAGAAATACCCCAATAATTGGCGTGCTTCAGCCTGAATAAAATAATCTTTACACATGCCGGATTCATTGATGAGGGATTCCAATTCCATTATAATGCTGGGATTTTGTCTTTCTATCCAAAACAGTATTTTGAGACTTGACCAACGAAAGAAAAATTTCAGATTTGAATCCTTGCTATCTTCTGCCCATTGAAGTAGTTGTTGAAGACAGGCTTTTTTTGATGTTGAATCTAACTGATTAAAAGGATGTTCAAAATCCTTCATGCATTGAACTCTGTAACTAAACGATTGATTTAGAAAGCTGTCAGGATAGGGAATTTCAGCAAAAATCTTAGCACTTAACACTAAAAGACAAAAACACAAACGCATTTGCAACATATAAAACAAGAAGAGTTTCTCAAATATAATCTACTACCATTAATACAACAGTTAATTTTATTTTACTTCAGAATCTATTCAACATTTTTATAATTTTTAAGCAGCCGTTAAGCTTTTTATAAATGATACTTAAGAACATATTAATGAAATAATTTATATATAATTGGTAATTTTTATTAACAGCTTTAATATGTAAATCCTTGATTTTAAGTTATATAAATTCCATCTTAAAAGCTCGAATTTGATGCATCAAAAAGCTTAATATGAGCTTTGAAATTTCATCTGTAAGCTGCTTTTACATCAAATTTTGAAAACATATCCACAAATACCTAACTAAAAATGCAATATATACTGTTGAGATTAAAGTATAATGATATATATAAATAAAAGACAATGAGACTTATATAAAAAGTTAAAAATTTTATATGAAAATAATTCATTTAATGCTGTAATCCTGAACAAGCCATATTATTTTTGCTCGATTAGACTGTCGAAGCCGGTCTAATGGTATTTATATATAGAACCTAACTCAAATCTCATGAAAAGACGTAGTCCTATTGGATTTACTATTAAATTCATTTGTATCCTCTTTATATCCCTGGGATCCTATTTACAATCCACAGCTCAGGTTGATGTCAATTCTTCTGGAGGTACCATGATGGCCAGTTATACCAATCTGGCAAATGCTTTTACAGCCATAAATGCAGGTACGCATACTGGAACTATAACCATTGGAATTTCTGGAAATACAACAGAACCGGTTACAGGTGCAATTCTTAATGCGAGTGGTGCGGGTTCTGCAAATTATGCCTCCATTTTAATCGTACCGATTGGTGGCGCTGCTCGAATAATTTCTGGTGCTGCAACAGGTGGATTGCCATTGATTGATTTAAATGGTGCTGATAATGTAACCTTTGATGGTTTGAATGCTGGAGGAAATTCTTTAACTATAGAAAATTCAACGATTTCAGCAGTTACAGGTACATCCACAATCGGATTGCAAGCAGATGCAACAAATAACACATTTGTCAGATGTACAGTAAATGGTGCTGGAACGATGTCAGTTGGAAACAATGGAGGTAATTTTTATTTTGGTGCAGGTTCTACAACCACCGGAAATGATAATAATTTAATTTCAAATTGTAAAATCGGTCCAAGCGCAGGTAACCCATTTACCAAAGGAGTTTACAGCAATGGTACCACAACAACGGTTGCGCAATACAACAGCAACAATACAGTTACCAACTGTGAGATTTACGACTATTTTGGAGTTTCTACACAATCTGCAGGTTTATACATTACAACCGGTTCAACAAACTGGACAATCACAAATAACAAATTATATCAAACCACCACAAAAACACAGGTCACTACAGGTACAATTCATGCCGGAATTCAATTGGCTAGTGCCAACATTGTTGGATGTATTGTTACCGGAAATATTATTGGATTTGCAAATGCTACTGGTTCCGGTCAGTATAGTCTTGTTGGAGTATCAACTTCATCCCGGATGGTTGGTATTTATTCATCATCATTAGGTACTACTGAGCCAACAATAATTAATAATAACATCATTCAAAACATCAGCTTAACCGGTATCTTAAGTACCACAACGACCATTGCGTCCTTTATAGGTATCCAAATTGCAAGTGGTTGGGTTAAAGAATGTAATAATAACATTGTTGGAAGTGTGGATGGATCTAAAACCATCAGCGTCAACTCAACGACGACTTCAACATCGGAAATGTATGGCATTTACAGCAGTGTATCTATTGCTGCTGCTACAGATTTTAAAAATAATTTGATAGGTTCCCTTACCTATACAAATCCTGGAACTGCTGCCTGCGGAATTGTAGGGATGCGAGCTGGGAATAATTCAGGAAATACATTGACGATTGAAAACAATATCATTGGAGGTGTCGGTGGTGAACTTAAAACAATCAATAACTCCACACTGGCAAGTTTAAATGGGAATACTGTTATTGGGATTTATGTTCAAACTTCCACGGATATTATCAAGAATAATCTTATTTCTAATTTAACAACCAATAACCAATCAACAGGAACAGCAACTACTGCTTCTATTCATGGTATCTATATATCTTCAGCTGCTGCAAATACCCTTGTTACAGGAAACCAAATCCACTCATTGAGCAATACCTCTCCTGCTGCAAACTGTTGGATAAATGGGATCACGGTTTCCACTACAACCGCAACTGTTACAATTAGCAACAACTTCCTTCATTCATTTAATATTACTGGAACAGGAACAACGGCTACTTTAAATGGTATTTATGTGTCTGGCGGAAATTCAAACTATAATAACAATATGATCCGTTTGGGTTATACAGCTGCAGGAACCTCTATAACTAATGGTTTACAAATAAATGGTATTTTCGAAAGTTCAGGAACTAATAATTTCTTTTTCAATTCTGTTTATATAGGGGTACGGGCGTTGCAACGTTAGCAAATAACAGTTTTGCATTTTTTAGTAATGCAGTAACAACAACCAGATTTTATGGAAATAATATATTCTATAACGCACGTTCGAATGGAGCTTCAACCGGTAAACATTACGCAATAAAAATTGCAGGAACGACTCCAAATCCAACAGGTACAACGATTAATTTCAATGATTACCTGGCAGATGGTACAGGGGGTGTTCTTGGTCAATATAATTTAGTGGATCAGACGACCCTTGCAGCTTGGAAAACCGCAACGGGACAAGATTGCAACAGTATTTCATCCAATCCAAAATTTTTAAATCCCACAGGTACCAGTTCAACGGTGGATTTGCATATAAACTCCGGAATGGCTACCCCTGTGGAAGGTGCCGGTCAAGCAGTCGGCTTTGTTACGGATGATTACGATGGTCAAACGAGATCTGCTTTATCCCCAACAGATATCGGTGCGGATGCAGGAAATTTTATTGTATTTGATGTTTCTCCACCGAATATTGAATACACTCCGCTTTTAAGTGCATGCGGTACAGGAAATGTGATTTTAGAACCTGTTACAATAACAGATGCGACGGGAGTGCCTACAGGCGGTGCCACAAGACCCCGGGTTTATTATCGTAAAAATGGAGGATCCTGGTTCTCAAATCCTGGCGTTTTATTAACGGGTACAGGTACAAATGGCAATTGGCAGTTTACGATGCTTGCGGCGGCTATGGGCGGCCTTGTATTAGGGGACATCATAGATTATTATGTTATTGCTCAGGATTTAGCAGCCCCGATTAATATTATATCCAATCCTTGTGGCGTAAATGCTACAGATGTAAATACAATTATTACGGCTCCTCCTGTACCCAATACAATCATTGTTAAGAATGCAATGTCTGGGACGTTTACAGTTGGGATTGGTGGAAATTATACCACATTAACCTCGGCTATTAGTGATTATAATAATCGATGCGTTAACGGCCCCATCACCTTTTTATTAATTGACAATTCATATCCTTCTGAAACTTATCCAATTTCAATTAATGCAATTAGTGGCCACTCATCTATAAATACTACAACCATAAAGCCAGATGCAGGTAAAACACCTACATTTTCAGCCGCTTCAACAACCTGTATCATCAGATTGAATGGTGCAGATTGGGTTACTATTGATGGCTCAAATTCAGGGGGCTCTGATAGAAGTTTAACCTTATCCAATACTTCGACTGCTGCCAATACGGCTGTTATTTGTGTATCTTCTCTTGGTTTGGGATTAGGGGCTACCAATGATGTAATAAAAAACTGTAATATAGCTGGTGGTAGCACCACAGTGAGTCCGATTTTCGGTATTCATGTTGCGGGAACCACCATTTCTGCAACAGCACAAGGGGCTGACAACGATTTTCTGGAAATTCGAAATAATGCAATAACAAAGGCATATTATGCTATTTATGCCAATGGACTTACAAGTATTAGTACGGGAGGTCAAGACAATTTAAGTGTAATTGGAAATAAAATTGGTCCAGATGCGACAGGGGTTGATAATATCGGTTTTGCAGGAATTTGGGTTGCAAATGCATTGAATCTATTAGTAAGCGGAAATACTGTCCAAAATTTAAACACCACTGCAACTCAAAGCGGTGGCATTTATTTAAGTACCAATGTTGATAATTTTACAGTCACTCAAAACAATTTATTAAATAATACATCGACGGCCTCTTCTAGCGGGGTATCTTCTTTTTCTGGTATTTTTGGTGGGGTGTCTGTAAAAAATGGTACGATTGAACGAAATATCATTCGCTCATTTAGTAATACCAACACAGGAGGTTGGGGTGTGCGAGGAATCATGTTAAATTCAGGTACGAATCTTTCCAACATTAAGATTACTAACAACATGATATCTGATGTTTGGGGTTATCAGGATGCTTCCAATATTTATTGGAATATCGGTATTGCATTGGAAGGCTCTACAGGAGGTGTAAATATCTATTTCAATTCAGTAAATTTATTTGGCTCTCAACCTGGATTAACTTCAGCTGGAGTTGCAGCCTGTTTATTTCTCAATACATCAGGTACGAATGTCAATGTAAAAAATAATATTCTTTCAAACAGTTATGATAATACTTCCTCCACAATTGATAAATCATATGCGATATACACTACTGGTAGCGCCACAACATTTAACACAATCAATAACAACGATTATTATGCAACGGGACCTGTGGGAGTTTTAGGATTTCTATTAGCGGATATAACCACTTTGGCACAATGGAAAGCAGCAACCAGTCAGGATCAATTATCAATAGTAGCGGCTCCAACATACACGTCTAATTTAGATTTGCATTTAACGCCTAATTCTTCCAATATATGTTTTAACCAATCGGCCATGGCCATACCAGGCATCACCAATGATCTGGATGGAGATTCAAGAAATACAAGCAATCCGGACATGGGTGCTGATGAATTCAATCCAGGTACAAACCTCAGCATTGCAGTCACAGAAACTTCAGGAACTGCAAACGATAAAAGAATATGCCTTGGCGCTTCTGCTACTATAACAACTACTGGAGGAACATCTCATAAGTGGAATACTGGTGAAACAACAAATAGTATCACAAAAGCACCTGCTGCTGCAACAACAATTTACTATGACACTGTAACAGTAGCAACTGGTTGCGCTGTTGTGATGTACGATACGATTTTTGTTCTCCCACTTCCAAACGCATCCATCAATCCATCCAATCCAAGTATTTGCTCTGGAACCAGTATTAATTTAACTGCATCTGGTGGTGGAACTTATTTATGGGATAATGGAACAACAAATCCGGTGAGATCTGTTTCACCAGCTTCTACAACTAGCTATACAGTTACCGTAACAGGTGCAAATGGCTGTTCTGCAACGGCTACTGCAACGGTTACCGTTAATATGTCGCCTACTGCAACCATAACTCCAGCTGCCCCTACCTTATGTAGCGGTTCTGTTCAAACCTTAACTGCCAGTGGGGGCATTAGTTATTCCTGGAGTACGGGAGCAGTTACTCCTGCAATTAACGTGAGTCCGGGTACTACAACAAGCTACACAGTGACCGTAACCGCAGCCAATGGTTGTACTGCAACAAAAACAGCCACGGTTACAGTAATTCCTGGTGTTTCTACAACCGAAACTCATGTCGAACCAACGAGCTGTATATCACTAGATGGATCAATTAATCTGACCGTAACAGGCCCAGGTGGGTATTCTTACAATTGGTCAACACCGGATGGTACCGGATTAATAAATGGACAGGAAGACCAATCAGGACTCTCTGTCGGTACCTATTTGGTAACGGTTACAGCTACTAATGGATGTACCGCAACGCGATCAATTACCTTGGCAGGTCCTGGAAATTGTGGTGGTTGTCCATCCATAGGAGCCTATACAACAAACACCTCACAAATCTGCAAAGCCATAAATTTCGTTTCTACTGCCAGTGGACTTACGAATATGGGAACTCTTTATGGAATCCGATTTGTATATTCAACCTCAGCATTGGCGGATCCTTATACTATGGGTACCACTTTGGGCATGGTTTCAAATGCCGGATTAACATCCGGGGGTACCGTGGCAACTTTAAATGCAAGCATTCCGGCTATCGGAAACTATTTCCTCTATGCGGTTTTATTCCCAGCACCAATTAATCCAAATTGTAGACCTTTTAAATCTACATCCATCGTAGTTTATAATTGTGCTGCAATGATCACAGATCCATGTTCCTGTAAAAACAATGCAACTACACTTACAAATGGCCAATTTAATGATATCGTAACTGTAAATGCCCCATCAGGCCAAAACTGGACAGTATCTGCAAATACAGGATTTTATTTAACATCTAGTCCGGCTCCACCTGCAGCTCCATTAATTATCCCAATTGGTACAGCCATGACGAATGGTACCGTTGATGGCATTAATAATGATGGCGATGGCCAAACAGATGAAGCAGATGAAAATGTTTATTACACATTGCGAGGTGTCCACGTAGATGCCTTGGGATATAATATTACGGTTACAAATTCTCTGGGAACGAGTTCTTCCATTGGAAGCACCTGTTACTATCCAAATCCAAGTATCAATGGATTGGCCAATACCTTCTGTTTAAATGATCCAGCTGTTACTTTATCCGGATCCGCCCAATTGGGGGATGGTTCCGGACCAGCAATGGGAGTAGGCACATTTACAGTAAATGGAGTGCCTCGCACGGTATTTGATCCTGCCGTTCAAGGTGTTGGTACCCATACCGTTACCTTCTCGTTTGATGCTGCTGATGGGGTTCCAAATGGTTCACACCCAGGATGCATTCAGGCTGTTTCTCAATCTGTACAAGTGAATCCGGTTCCTACAGTAAATCCGGTTACAAGTACTTCGTATTGCGTTGGTCAAACATCACCACAAATTAATTTTACAGGAACTCCTGCTACAGGAGTTATCTATAATTGGACTAGAACGCCAGAAGCTATCGGTTTAGCTTCAACCAGTGGTTCTGGATTTGTTCCGTCATTTGTTACAACGAATGCAGGGGCAACACCTTTAACATCCACATTTACAGTTACCCCTTCATTTACAAGTGGTGCCCGAACTTGTACGGGTACATCAATTACGTTTACCATAACAGTCAATCCAACTCCAACAGTAAATGCTGTTCCAGATGTACAATATTGTCATGGAGATGTAACGGCTGTAATAACCTTTACTGGATCTACTCCCGGCGCAACCTATACTTGGACGCGTACTCCTGAAGCGATTGGCCTTGCTGCATTGAATGGAACCAATACAGTTCCTTCGTTTACCACTACCAATCCCAGTGCAGTTCGTATAACAAGTACCTTCACGGTTACTCCAAGTTATTCTGACGGAAGAGTGACCTGTACAGGTACTCCAATAACATTTAGAATATCCGTCTTGCCACAACCGGTTGCACGTTGTAAAAACGCAACACTCTATTTGGATCGGAATGGCTTTGCAACCTTAACAATTCCTGATATTGATAATGGAAGTACTGCAAGAACCCTTAGCTTAAGTAAAACCAGTTTTGATTGCGGAAACGTTGGGGCAAATACAGTTACTTTATTTGCAAGAGACTCTTGTTTGAAGACTTCAACTTGTACAGCAACGGTAACCGTTTTAGATACCATTCGTCCAACCATGTTTTGTCCTTCTGATTTGACAATTAATTTGGATCCAGGTGAATGCGATCGGGCAGTTCAATTTGTGGATCCTTATGCAACGGATAATTGCGGTGTAACAAGATCTACTGCTACAGGTTCTATTACCACGGCCTTTAATTCAAACAATCAGTTTGCTGGCGCTATGTGGAATGTTACTAACCTGACAGGAGGTCCAATTACTTTAAATTCATTTGCAACTAATATTAGTGCGACAGTTGGAACGAATTGCATTGGTTCGATTTATTATACACCTACAACCTATGTTGGAAAAGAAACCAATCCGGCAGCCTGGACCTTAATGGGTACTGGAAATGCTGCTTGTGCTGGTATTAATCTGCCTACATTATTTAATATTGGTGGGTTGGTCATCCAAGCAGGGGAGACTTATGGTTTATATTTTGATCTTGTAAATTATACAGCTGGTTCAATTGTACTCAGGTACACAAATGGTAATATCACTTTTAATAATGGAGATTTGTTACTAACACTTGGTGTTGGAAAAGCAAATCCTGCTTTTACAGGAACAACCTTTTTAACTAGATATTGGAACGGAATAATTAATTATACTAAGGAAACTATAATTGGCGGTGTTCCAACAATCATGCAAACAGATAATTCCGGATTTAAAAACGGAGACATCTTCCCAAGAGGAAAAACATGCTTGAGTTTTAAAGCCACTGATTTTAATGGAAATACAAGCTCATGTTCTTTCTGTTACAACTTAGTAGAATATCAAAATCCAGTTCACTTCCTGACTTGCCATGATGAAATTCAAATCAGTCTGAATGAAAATTGCTATGCAACCGTTGGGGCTGATGAAGTTTTAGCTGGTGGTCCGTATGGATGTTATGACGATTACAGAGTTGAAATTCGGGATTGGGTAACCAATGCCTTGATAGATCGTTTTCCTAATATTCCGGGAGTCCAATTAGGCTCTCAGGATATAGGTCGCGAATTTAAAATTACCATCATCGATCCGGATACCGGAAATTCATGTTGGGGTCATGCAACCGTTGAAGATAAACTACCACCAATACTTACCTGCGCTCGGGATACCTGCGTTCCTTGCGGATCTGGTACTACGCCATTCTACACAGGCACAACCGGTGTTCGTGAGAATTGTAGTTCATATTCTTTAACCTATGAAGATGATGTAACCCAAGGAGGTTGTGGTGCAGGTTTCGAAGAAAAAATCATTCGCAAATGGACCGCTGTAGACGGCTATGGCAATAAAGCAGTTTGTATTCAAACCATCATAGTAAAATTAGCAACGATTGCTGATGTTGGCGTTCCGGATAATTATGATGATGTTGAACAACCAGCATTGAGCTGCGATGCAAAGATTAATACAGTAAAAGATTATACCCAACATTATTTAGCTTACCCATATTGTGTGGATGGCTATTTATTGGATTCCGCTTATTGGTTTGCAACTGGTGGATTCTTGCCGAGTCCAAATGGAGACCTTGCAGGAGAACGTAAGCCACGTACCTTAGGTTGGAATTGCATTGATACTGGAAAATATATTGGACATCCAAGTCCATTCCCCATTTACTGGCCTGCTCATCCAAGCTGGCGTCCAAACAACCCGGTTTGTTGGGGACCCGATGAGGTAATCATGTGGGCTGGTACGGGCACTCCAACTGGAGCAACTTGCCACAACTTAGGAATGACATTCCGTGACATTGTGATTGATGTTGCAAAACCTGGATGTGATGCAGGTCCGATTGGATGTTATAAAGTAATCCGTCAATGGACTGTATTGGATTGGTGTACAGGTGTTGCAGGTGGTCACAACCAAATCATAAAAGTAGTAGATCGTGAAGGTCCACAAATATTATATCCAGATACGGTGGTTGCCAATATGGAGCCCTGGAGATGTTTAGGCATCTGGGAAGTTCCTAAACCTTGGTTAATTGATAATTGCAGTAATGAAGTTCATTACACCATCAAAATGTTGAATGGAGTTGTCACTGGTAACGAAACCGATGGATTTGTAATTCGCGATATAGAAAGAGGAGTAAATGAAGCTTACATCTATGCAGAAGATTGTTGTGGAAACATTACAAAAAGAAGAATTGCGGTAAACGTAATTGACAATACTCCACCGATTGCTGTATGCGACCAAAAAACATTTGTAAGTATAACTGGCAATCAATCGCAAGGAGAAAATTATGCGAAAGCATTTGCTGAAGATTTTGATCAGGGAAGTTTTGATAATTGCAGCCCACACGTATTCTTTAAAGTGATTCGTATGGAGCAATTGAGAGGAACCAATAACGGAAGTAATGCAAATCAATCTGATAATGGTACCAATTGTACCGGAATTAATGGAGATGATAATGCGCTTTTAGATGGCAATCAAATTTATTTTGACGACCATGTAAAATTCTGTTGCACCGATGTAGGTAAATCCATTATGGTTGTTTTCCGGGTTTTTGACATTGAACCTGGCGCAGGCCCAATTCCACCAAATAGAATGAACTCTGGTGGCGTACTTTTCAATCACTACAGTGATTGTATGGTTGAAGTTGAGGTACAAGATAAGAGTGTACCAACTGTCGTTCCTCCGCCAAATATTGTGGTGAGTTGTTGGTTCTAGTTTGATGTTGATAAAATTTCTGATCCAAATGATGCAACTTTCGGTAGAGTTGTAAATGACTTAAGCTTAAGACATAAAGTAGTAACCCATGATTTAGTTTGTTACAACTATTGTGTGAGAAATGATATTACAGGTTACCCGGGTTATGTGCCAGGAGCACCACCATCCAATCCACCTGCATGGAATCGTGCCTGTGATTATTATAGGGTGCTGTTTGATACTGCACATTATGATAGAAAATATGAATTGGTATGGGGTTTTGATGGTACGGTATTAGGTGCTTGTGGAACCAATTATTCCATTTCAGTAAATGATAATCGCGAATGCGGTCAAGGACAAATTACCCGAACCATTGTTGCGAGAGGTCCAAATGGAATCAGCGTAACCGGAACTCAAATCATTTGGGTTGTCGATTGCGATCCATTCTATATCAACGGAGCAGACAATTGCGATCCTGATGATGATATCACCTGGCCAGGTAATTGTACAGGACAGGCTACAACCATTGACGGTTGTGGTGCGGATATCAGTCCGGACAATCCAGTTCTCGGGCGTCCTGTAATTGAAAACAATGCAGATGATCTGTGCGCATTAATCAGTATTGAATATGTAGATGAAATATTTACAATCGAGCCTGATGCTTGTTTCAAAGTATTGCGTCATTGGACTGTTATTGATTGGTGCCAATATGACCCAAGCATTGATCCTACAAAAGGTCGTTGGGAATATTTACAGATTATAAAAGTTCATGATACAGATAAACCAATTGTAACTTTAAGTGTAGGTGATTGCGAACCAGCCACAAAAGTAAATGGTATATGTAGCGGACACATTGAATTTAGGGCGAGTGCGATTGATAATTGTACGCCATTGGACTGGTTAACTTATGAATACAAAATTGACCTTTATAATGATGGTATCGGTAATTATGTAGGTGGCTATGATGTTATGGTAAGCCCTCTGAGTCCTAAAGCATTTGCAGCAGGTCGTACCCCATTGTTTAGTGATAATCCTTATGCAGATAATGCGTACAATACATCTCAAATTAGCGGAACTTATCCTGTGGGAATTCATAAAGTATGTTATTTTGTTGAAGATGGTTGTGGCAATATCGGTCAGGCATGTCAATTTTTTGAAATTAAAGATTGTAAAGCACCAACACCTTATTGTGAAGTAGGAGTCATTTCAGTGGTAATGCCATCATCAGGTTGTGTTACAATTTGGGCAAAAGATCTGGATCATGGAAGCTTTGACAATTGTACCAATGCTGAAAACCTCCGATTCTTCTTTGATGGAGATACTTCATTAATTAGTCGGACCTTCTGCTGCGATGATTTTGTAAATCAGGGTGCAAATGACGAACTGATTGTACCGGTTCAACTTTGGGTAATGGACGAAGAAGGAAATGCAGATTTTTGCAGAACGACAATTTTAATTCAAGATCCTCAGAATATTTGTCCGGATAAAAAGCCCTTAGGTAAGATCAGTGGTTTGTTAAAAACTGAAAAGGATGAAACTACAGAAAAAGTTTTTGCCAGCTTATATCAATCTGGTTCAAAATTGAAGGAAATGACGACCGCATCAAATGGTAGTTACCTTTTTGGAGATTTGAATTTTGGTCCGAGTATGGAGTATGTAGTTCATCCAATTCGTACGGATGATCCGGTGAATGGAGTAAGTACAGCGGATATCGTAAAAATTCAAAGACATATTTTGGGCATTGAAATCTTGAGCAGTCCGTTTAAATTAATTGCTGCCGATGTAAATAATTCAGGCACGATAACCGCTTCAGATATTTCAGATATCAGAAGATTGGTTCTGGGTGTCACAGATAAATTTGCTAAAGTAGATTCCTGGACCTTTATTCCTGGAAGTTATCAATTTGCAGATCCATTAAGTCCTTGGACTGCTCCAAGAGAAGCCGTTGTGCAGGTATTGGAAGCCAAGTTGTATACAGAAAACTTTATGGCTGTGAAAATTGGAGATGTTACCAACAATGCCCGTGCACACCAATATCATGGTTCAACTGAACGTACCAATGGTAAATTGCATTTTGAGATTGATAGAGGCACAACTGAATCGGGAGAAATCTATACAATTGCATTTAGATCCAGTGATTTTAATGATATTTCAGGATACCAGTTTACATTGAATTTTGATCAAACGGTGCTGAGCTATGAAGGATTTGAATCCGGTTTATTACCTCTTAACGAAAACAATTTTGGATTTACACAATTGGATAAAGGTAAATTGACAACCAGCTGGGACAATCGAATCGGTATGACTTCAAATGCTAATGAAGTACTGTTTAGTTTGATTTTCCGTGCAAATGCAAAAAGCCCAATTGAAAAATTAGTGACAATAACCAGCGATGTTACAACCGCTGAAGCGTATGATTCTAAATTGTCTTTGAAAGAATTGGCATTGGCAGTTCGTAAAGAGGGTAGTTTAGTTGAAACAGGTGTTTTTGAATTGTATCAAAATTCACCAAACCCATTTGCGAAAGAAACCAATATTAGTTTTAGACTTCCGGAATCAGGTGCTGCTAAACTGACTATTTACGATGTTACTGGTAAGGTTTTGAGATTCTATGATGTACAAGGTCTGAAGGGTTTGAATACCATTAAAATTTTGAAATCAGAATTGAATGGGAATGGGGTATTGTATTATCAATTGGATTCCCAAAGCCATACCGCGACAAAACAAATGTTGGTAATAGATTAAATAATGTATTAATTAAATTGATGAACATGAAATATTTTCAATTAACGATATGCTTCTTGGCTTTGATGTTTTATGCCAGACCCACTTCGTTTGCTCAAACTGGAGTAGTTCCTGAATTAAAAAGTGTTGGAGAAGCTGCAAAGTTAGTTCGTGCTGAATTGCAACTGGTTAATGATGAAATTACTACAATTGCAAATAATGGCGGTGTGCCCGGTCAGGAATTAATGACTCAACAGCGTTTGTTTTTTGCAATAGCAGAATATTTGGAAACGAATACGCCTGGCACAACCACCTTTCTTGCTTTAGGTAATAATTGTAATTATTTAGGCCTAAAAGCAGATGATGAAGCCTATCAGGATTTTATTACAGGTATTTGGGATGAAAATTTTTCAAAACTTATAAATATTCTGGCAAAATAATTAATTCAATCAAGAATCTTTAAATTACAACTTGACAAGTTTTGTAATTTTTAAAATCCGATTTAGCTCCTTTTAAGCTGGAAATTGAAAAATTGCATAAATCAGTCTAAGCAGTATTTAGAGGTTCCAATAACTTATAAAATAGAAGCACTGTGATTACATCCGGTGCTTTTATTTTTATATAAGGAACCAAATGGGTCAATTTATTTGTTTAAAAATTGAATTTCATGCTACATTTAACCCAATTGATAAAATATGCCATTTCTTGATAAACTTAAGGCGGTTTTTATTGTGCCGGAAGATCCCAAATCTGCCAACAATCCTACGGATCGTCAGGAATATACTCCTAGCGTTAAACAAGCAGAAAATTCAAGCGCAACCACTATGAGCAGTGAAAGCAATGCACGTTTTTTAGAAATTCTGGCTCAGGTACTTGAAAAGAACAACCAACCCGGCTTTGATTATCTTGAGTTTCGAAAAGCAGTGCAATCCATAGCTCAAATGCAACACCTGGATGAGCCTAATCAATTTAAAACTGCATTTGCAGCAGCCCAGGCATTTAATGTAGACGCAAAGACTTTATTTGACTCTGCCAAAAAATATTTAAATGTATTGGAAGCCGAACAAATTCAGTTTAATAAAACAGCAGATCAGTATTTGCAGAATCAGTTGAATCAAAAACAAACAGAATCAGGTCAATTAAAACAAACAATCAAACAGGCTGAAGAGAAATTGGCTCAACTACAAGCTCAACTTGATGAGGATAAAAAGAAGCTCAGTGCCTTGGAAGGAGATTTGGCAAATGCCCAACACAAAGTAGATTCAAATAAAGCATCGTTCGCAAACGCCTATCAGCAGGTGGTTCAACAAATTAAGGACGATTTGCAAAAGATGGAGAATTATCTGAAATAAGGTTAATAAACATGGCACTTGAAAATCAATCAAAAGGATTTTGGAACCGACCCGAGGGAGTAACCGGAGGTTTGGTATTGACTGGAACGCTTATTGGCGGCGCCTATCTGCTCTATAAATTTCTTCCGACCCTCATTCAACTTGCGTCCAATATGCTCTATTTGTCGGGTATGTTGCTGGTTTTAGGGGCCATACTTTTCGTGCTGTTGGATCCTCAAACCCGGGCAGTTTCCTGGTATTTTTATAAATCCGTGATGCGATGGGTGACATCCTTGTTTGTCCGCATTGATCCAATTGGAATCTTAAAAGCCTATGTTGAAGATTTGAAAGATAATTTGGGGAAAATGAATAAACAGATTACCAAATTGAGAAGTCAAATGCACCTGTTGCGCGAACAAATTTATAATAATCAAAATCAGATTAAGCAAAGTTTGAGCCAGGCTGAACAAGCGAAAGCAGGAAATATTCAAACCGTGTTAGTGCTTAAATCAAGACAAGCAGGCAGGCTCAAGGAATCAAATATGAAACTGGAGGATTTGTATGGAAAAATGAGCATCCTCTATAAGGTGCTCGTTAAAATGTATGAAAACTCTGAAATCATGTCAGAAGATATTTCTGATGAAGTCAAGATTAAAGAACAAGAGCGAGCTGCGATCCATGCCAGTCACAGCGCTATGAAATCTGCAATGAGTGTCATTGCCGGGGATAAAGATAAACGTGCCTTATTTGATGAATCTTTAGAAGCCCTTGCAGATGATATCAGCGGCAAAGTTGGGGAAATGGAACAGTTTATGGAATTGTCTGAAAATTTTATGTCCTCCGTAGATTTGCAAAATGGCGTGTTTGAAGAAGAAGGGATTCGCATGTTGGAAAAATGGGAAACGGAAGGAGTTTCTAAAATTTTAGGAAAAGATAAACAAGCTTTGGTGAAAGGTGATACTATGTTGCTGATCAGTCCGAAAGAAATGGAAGCAGAAGCAATGACTCATGAATCACTAAAAAACCAATATGAAGATATATTTAAAAAATAATTGGAATGATTAAAGCTTCCCTTAATTGATAACTGTTTATAGTTTAATAAATGAAAGTATTTAAATTTGGAGGAGCTTCAGTAAAAAATGCGGATGGATTTCGCAATGTTTCGGCTATTGTATCTAAATACGGAAAAAGTGAACCCTTGGTGGTTGTAGTATCTGCAACAGGAAAAACGACCAATCAATTGGAGGAACTGATTGCGAAGAAATTTACAGCTCCTGCAGAGTCCATGCAATTGTTGCAATTGGTTAAAGAGAAACACCTTCAAATTGCCAAGGAATTATTTGGAGAAATTCCAGCTGAATTGGCTCAGCAAATTCACGAGCATTGTGTGGAAGCAGAATGGGTCATTGAGGAGGAACGTGAAATGGCTTATGATTATGTTTATGATCAGATTATCTGCATTGGGGAGTTGATATCAAGCAGAATCTTAAGTGCCTGGTTGCAATTAAATGAAAATGCCATTGAATGGATCGATGCACGGAGTATTATCCAAACGGATGACACTTACAGAGATGCGAGAGTACAATGGGAGGTCACTAATGACCGGATAAAACATACCTTGGGTCCTTTATTAGAGCTCCAAAAAGTAATCGTTACACAAGGGTTTATTGCATCCAGTACTGAAAACAATTCCACGTCTTTAGGACGTGAAGGATCTGATTATACAGCAGCTATTTTATCCAGTGGGCTTGGTGCAGATGGAATGTATATCTGGAAAGATGTACCCGGTGTCCTCACGGCAGATCCTGATTTGTTTGATCATGTTACTAAATTGGATCGGTTGAGTTATACAGAAGCCATTGAAATGACCTACTATGGCTGCAAAGTAATCCATCCTAAAACAATCCAACCGCTCAAAAGCAAAGGGATTCCATTATTTGTAAAATCATTTTTGGATCCTGCATCAGAAGGTACTTTGATTTCAGATGATTTGGATTTGGAGTATCCGCCCATTGTAGTGTTGGAAGATGACCAATCTTTAATTCATTTTTCATCTAAAGATCTATCGTTTATAGCTGAACACCATTTAGCCCATTTGTTTGAGTTGTTTAAAAAACATCGCGTTAAAGTAAACATGATGCGCAATACTGCAATCTCATTTTCTGTGTGCGTTCGAAATGATCCACAGCGAATTAAAGCCTTGATAAAGGAAGTAGAAAATGAATACAAGGTATTGGTCGATCAGGATTTGGAATTATTGACCATCAGACATTATCAGGATGCCATGATTCCCAAATTGCTAGAAGAAAAAATTGTAATACTGGAAGAACGCATTCGCAAAACTTTGCAAATGGTGGTAAAAAATGCACCGGCCATCGTACCTAAAAAAAGTACTACATAAGGGAATCTCTAATAACCCCTTATACTTCGTTATGCGATTTTTTTAAACACCTCATTTACAGTAGTAAAATCTGCGTTTAAAAAATTCGCAAGCCTCGTCTAAGAAATTATTAGAGGTTCCCATAAGAATAATTCAGTTGTTTTAAAACTATAAAAGTTTATATACGATTTCATTCCGATCCAGAACTTCTTTGAATTCTGAAATAGGTTGAAATATTACTTTAAAATTTTTAGGAGTAAATTCTTCATCCTCCACAAGCAACCAGGATTGACAGATCTCATCCAGGGTGGTTACCAAATCATCAATTAAATCAGGATCATTGACTTCATCTGCCAGTAACTGGTCTGCATTTTCCATGTATAAAATTACTTGCTCCTGGGCAATCCATTCCAAATCGAGCATGCAATCATACAAGGCATCCAGATTATTTCCAAAATAATCCGGCAATTCAAATTGCAGTTTTAGTTCTGAAAAAAAATCTGCTGAGTTTCTGCAACAGGCTCCGTCCATTCTGGCGATAAATGCATTCCGGCATCTCTGTTGTTGAAATTCCTTGGTGGTGTGTACGCCAAAAATGCATGCTTTCATAAATTGATTTTAATAAAGTTATTGTAATGGTCCTTCGTAAAATAAGCGGATAAATCAGAGCCGGTTACCAATCGTTCTGCACCTCGATTCTTTCCTGGTTGTTTTGGATGTACATCCCATTCTCTGTATTGGATGTTTCTTTGAGAAGCATCTTTTTGAGGGAGTACTTTGTTGCGGTTAAAATAAATACGACCTCCAACATAGCCTTTAGGTGCTTTATCGTACTTAAGAATGTAATTTAAAGTTTCAATTACATAGCTTGGAATGGCTGCTTCCTTTGTTGCTTTTAATCCATCCTCTTTGGAAACATTGGTTTGTGGATTACTCACAACAGCTTCCCTATTGGAGCTAGCTGGGAAAACGTGCTGACTGTTTTGTTGCTTAAATTTTAAAACACAGACAATAAGAAGAAGGAGAAATGCAGCAATGATATAAACCCGCAGCTGTTTCATCTCATATCCTATTAATCCCGTTTTTATTAAAAATATTTAGCAATCAATTTACGAGATTTTTCCCTCGTTTTGAATCCTAACATATACATCGCTGGAACGACTAATAAGGTTAAAAATGTCGAAGTGATTAATCCAAATATTATGGTCCAGGCAAGTGGGCCCCAAAAAGCCACGTTATCACCTCCTAAATAGAATTTAGGATCAAAATTGGTAAACAGACTTTCAAAATCCATGTTTACACCAATTCCCAATGGGATCAATCCAAGTATGGCAGAGAGTGCTGTAAGAATAACTGGGGTAATCCTTGTTGCACCACCTTCTACAACGGCTTCTTCAACCGGAGTCCCCCGATGTCGAAGCTCGTCCGTAAATTCTATCAGCAAGATTCCGTTTCGCACAACAATTCCAGCCAATGAGAAAATTCCAACACCCGTCATGACTGCACTCAGTGTAATGTTAAAAAATCCAAATCCCAATGCAATCCCAATCAATGAGAACAAGACCGTGCTAAAAATAATAGCTGGTTTTACTACAGAGTTAAATTGAGTAACCAAGATTAAAAACATTAAAGCCAATGCAGTGCCAAATGCAACACCTAAAAAGTCAATCGTTTCTTGGAGTTCTTCTTGTTCGCCAGAAAAATTTATTTCATATCCTTCAGGTAAATCCATTTGAGCTGCGAGATCTTTTATTTGAGCAATGATTGCAGATGGATTAAATCCAGTGACAACATCTGAAGCCAAGGTCAATACTCTTTTTTGATTTTTTCTATTGATCGTGGAAATGGAATTACCGTAAGATATCGTTGCAATGGAACTGATTGGAATTTGCTTAAATCGTTGTGTGGACATATCCATAAACGATACGTTTAAATTCAATAATTCTTCCAGTTTGTCGCGATTGCTTTCTTTGATCCGCAATTGGATTGGATAGTCATCATTCTGGTCTCTGTATTTAGAAACTTCTTTTCCAAATAAGGCCGTACGTAATTCCAGTGCAACCTGAGCCAGGCTGATCCCTTCGCGTTGGGCTTTTTCTTCATCAATGTCAATAACTATTTCTGGTTTCGAAATTTGTAAATCAGACTTCAAACCATCAATCCCTTCAATTTTATTTGCTTCGATGCCTTTCATTAATTGTCGGCTAATTTTATCCAAAGCATCAAAATCATCTCCAGTGATTTCTATTGAGATTGGTTTACCTACCGGCGGACCGTTATTTTCTTTTTCTACACTGATTTCAGCACCGGGAATCCCGGTTTTAAATTCTTCCCTAAGAGAATCCAATACGGCACGGGTAGATTTGCCACCACGATCTGCAAAACGGACAAAGGCAACGGACACTTTGCTTTTATTTGGTGTTGCAACTCGATCTGGATTTTGTGGATCACCAGCGCCGAGACCTATATTTGAAATAATTGAACTAACGATAGGATTGTCTTTGCCAACGACTTTGTAAACCCGGTTTTCTATAACCTGGGTCACAGAGTCTGTAACATTTGCATCGGATCCAATGGGTAATTTGCAATAGACAAATGCAAAATTGGGTTGACCGTCTGGAAATGCTTCAATCTGTGGATTGGTACTTCCGTAATAGATAAAACTTGCAATCAATAATACAAAGACACTTAGGATAACTCCGATTGGACGATATCCTTTAATAATAATTCTCAATAAACTTCTATATGCATTTAATACGGCAGGCCACCATTTTGTTTGAAACAAGAAAATTAATTTAGAAAAAACAAAGTGGTAAAGCAAAATGAGCAAGATGCAAAAAACTGCAAAATTGCCAAGGCCTTTGCCCATACTGAAATACCCTAATAGCGCCAGGCCAATAAAGAAAATAAATACTTTGCGATAACTTGCTAAGGTTTCCACTTTACCGGGTTCGTCTCGCTTCATAAAACTTGCAGCAAAAACCGGATTCATTACGAAGGCTACAAATAGGGAAGCACCCAGGGTAATAATCAAGGTTACCGGAAGGTGAGACATGAATTTACCAATAATGCCCGGCCAGAATAGCAGTGGAAAAAAGGGCATCAGTGTGGTAAGGGTACCAGCCAAAACAGGAACAAAAACCTCGCCAGCGGCATATTTAGCCGCTTCAACAATGCTGAGGTGTTTGTATTTATTAAAGATCCGGTGTGTATTTTCAATAACGACGATGGCATCATCTACGATAATCCCCAGTGCAAGTAATAAGGAGAAAAGTACAATCACATTCATCGTCATATCCAATCCCGGCATTATGAGGAAAGCCATTAAACAAGATAGCGGTACGGCCAATCCGACAAAGAATGCATTGGTAAATCCCATAAAAAACATCAGGATGAATACCACGAAAATAAATCCAAGGATTACCGTATTTATTAAGTCATGCAATTGAACGCGCGTATTTTCTGAAGTATCAGCTGTTACTTTTACCTTGATACCCGGTGGAAATTTATTGGCTTTATATTCATTGATGATGGCATATATTTTGTCAGTGGCTTCAATGAGATTTTCACCACTGCGTTTAATTACATTGAGCGTGATGACGGATTGATTGTCTAATCGGGCAAAGTCCTGCTTTTCTTTAAAATTATCTTCTACCGTTGCAATGTCTTTTAGAAACACAGTGGTGCCTGTAAATGAACGCACAATGATTTCACGGATTAATTTTGGATCTTTAAATTCTCCGGTGATACGAACATTTCGACGCAATTCATTTATCCGTAATTCACCTGCAGAAATATTTAAATTCTGACCCCGAATCGCATTTTCAATATCATTAAAAGTGATCCCGGATGCATTTAATTTATAGAGGTCAACATCCACATGAATTTCACGATCGACACCCCCAATAAGATCGACCCGGGTAATCTCTTTGTTGTTTTCTATTTTATCTTTTAATTGTTCTGCATATTCTTTTAAACGATCCAGTGGAAAATCTCCGGCTATATTGATATTTAGGATGGGCATTTCACTAAAGTCAAATTCCTGGACTTGTGGATCGTCTTTTAAATCGGTAGGTAAATCTTTTTTCGCTTTATCTACTGCATCCGAGACGCGTTGTTTACATAATTTTGGATCCTGGTCTGTATTGAATTCTGCAATTACCAATGAAAAGTCTGACAACGAGTTACTTTTGATACGTTTAATTCCACTGACTGATTTTAATTCTTTCTCAATGGGCTTGGTGATCAGGTTTTCAATATCAGCAGGAGTTGCTCCGGGATAAATGGTTGCAATTGAAACCGTAGGGATGACAATATCTGGAAACAATTCTTTCGGAATGCGTTGATAGGAAACAAAGCCTGCCAAACAGATAATGATCGTAATAACATAAATACTGGTTGAATTGTGAATGCACCAGTTTGTAAATTTTAATTGCTTGATATTTTCAAGATTCATAGGAAAGGATTAGAAGGAGCGATTCAAAAATTAAAGAGCAATTTGTTGGCCGTCTACCAATTCGTTGTAACCGACTGTAATAATTCGATCACCAGCAGAAATTCCGGATTTAATTTGTGTTTCGCCATTGTATTCGATGCCCGGTTCAATAATCCGTTTTTTGGCATACCAATTTCCATTGGATTCTTCTGCTACCAAAATGTAATGTTCTCCTTGAATGCTTTTTTGCACCAGATTGCTCGAAACAACATAGGTATTTTTAATTAATCCATTGTTGATTTTAATTTTCAGCGTCTGATTGCTCATAAAGTTTGAACCTCCCGCAGGCAATGCAACCTCTGCTAAAAAAGTACGTCGAGTCAGGTTAATGGTCTTGCCAACAAAAATGATTTTTGATTCCAGATTTTGATTACCGGCCTGATCAAAAAGAGTTACTTTATCTCCGATTTTAATTTTGCCAATGTAGGAATCACTCAATTCGGCTTTAATTTTCAAATTTTTATTATTGACAACGCGCACTCCAGAAAATCCAGGGCTGGCAATTTCACCTATTTTTAAATTGACCTGATCCACAGTACCCTGAATGGGAGATTTGATATAAGTCATGGCCAATTGAGATTCCAGGGTTTTCAATTTCAATTCCAATTGATCTTTTTGATTTTTAGCCTGAAGGTATTGGGCCTCACTACCAATATTTTGCTCCCAAAGTCTTTTTTGTTTTTCATACATGGTATTCGCCAGACTCAAACCCGTTCTTACTTCGTCCATTCCTTTTCGGATGGTTGCGCCATCCAGGATGGCTAGAATTTTACCCGGACTCACCAGGTCGCCTTCTTTGACTAAGATAGACGTTACTACTCCCGGCATTTGCGGAGCAGCCAGAATATTGTTATTTGCATCAACAATTCCTTGCACCTCGATGTAATGTTTGAAATCCCGTTTTTGTGGGGTATCAATTTTTACCAATTTTGATTTTGAAAATGAAAAACTGGTATCACTTGCAGCCAATTGGACTTCCAATTCTTTAATCTGAGTATTCAGTTCTTTTACCTGATTTTTTAATTCGGCCAAATGCAGCTTAGGATCTTTGTTTTCAGCCGGTTTGCTACAAGCAGTTAATAAAATAACGATTACACAACTTGCTAATAAATTAATAGACTTCATGAAGGAATAGAAATTTGGATGAAAGAGTTTCAGAATAACGTAAAATAAACGTCCAGTCTAATAAATAGTTCTATATAAAATACAAATAACAAATTCTTTAAACATTAATTATTTGTATAATATGTAAATGATTTATATTCAAAGCTTAAGTATTGATTGTTTTGATCTCAGCCGGGCTCAGTTCCAGCATTAGAATCCATCCTGCTGGAAGCTTAAAAAGGGTAGTCGGGTAACTGTTCAATAAACACATAGCTGGACTTAATAAAGTCTATTTGACAAAGCAGACTCGTAAGTCCGTTGCTGACCATTAAATAGGGTGCTTTAAGTTGAATATTATACCGGGCAGCCTGGTCCATGACTTCTTGCAATATCTGCACATTGGGTGATTTGCATTCAATCAAAATAAAGGCCTGAGCCATTTTATTGTAAATCACTAAATCGAAACGTTTTTTCATGCCATATACCTGTATTTGCTTTTCCACGGCCATCCGGCTGTAGGGAATTGCATGTTTTTGATTTAAATAATAAATCAGGCATTGCCGCACGATTTCTTCGGGATTTTCCTGGACCCATTTTTTGCGGACTGGATCAAACAAAACTGCCAATTGTTGCGGATGCCTTTTAAGCGCTTCGGGCCAGTCATTCATTTGGAAGTTCAAAATTGCCACACCGCGGTCATTTTGGTTTAAAAGTTAAAATTAAGCTATTTGCAGGTTTTCATATTAATAAATTGTATATATATATAAAATTGATATATTTGCAGCTAGACGGAAATTACTGTGTTTCATGCCTGGGCCAATGACTCCATCGTGTGCATAGTAAGAAAAAGTCAAAATAAAATATATTGAGTTCGTTTAATCATTCGATCAGAAATTTTATAACAAAACTTGTTGTAAGTGGTGTTGCATTTTTGATCTTTTTATGTATTCCAAAATTGCTTGGTCCGGAGCTATTTGGAATATTTAGTTTTCAAACAGCATTTGTTGGTTTATTGATTCCTTTAAATTCTTTTGGATTTGGGTCGGGAATTGTTTATTTATTAAGTTCAAATAAGTATGTAGTCACCGAGGTTAGCAATACCATCCTAAGACTAGCATTTGTGATAGCAATTATAAATGGAGCACTGGTTTCCATTCTATATAACTTGGGATTTTTACAATCTTTTGTTGCTAGCATAAATGCCAATCAAATGGTTTATTTTTCTCTTGCCATTTTTTGCCAATCGCTTAGTTTTATATTGGGCCGACTTTTTTATGGCAATTCTGATTTTAAAATATTAAATAGGATAGAAATCAGCATCAGCTTACTCAATCCGATTTTATTGATTGCTTTGTTTTTTCTTCTAGGATCTGCAGATGCTACTTTTTTATACATTTCCTTTTTAGGCGCATCCCTCATTGGATTCTTGCTTCATGCTTATTTTGCACGTCGTTTTTGGAATCGAAAAGAATACAACAAAGAATTTGTTAAAGCTGCAAGCTCCTATGGAATGCAATCCTGGCCCGGAGATCTCGCAGTGCGGGCTAATTTGAGAATGGACCAATTGATTTTGATTTCATTTAGTTCGGCAAGTGCATTAGGAGTTTATAATATAGCTGTTAAATTAGTTGAGTTGGTTTGGTTGATTCCGGACGCAATCGGTCCGGTGTTATTTAACCGAATTGCTAAGCAGGAGCAATCCGAAGAATCCCTGGCATTGATTGCAAGATTGCACAGACTCCTTTTAAGTTTCAGTTTGGCGCTTTTGATTTTCTTGGCACTAATAACTTATTATATAATCATTCCCTTTTTTTTAGGGACTGACTATTCCGCGATGATGATTCCATTAGTTTTGTTGATTCCAGGAAGTTTGTTTTTAATTTCTTCCAAAATTTTTACCAAATTGTTTTCAGCAACAGGTCAAGTCAAATGGACCAGTCAGATCAGTATCATAGGAGCCTTAGTCAGCCTCGTCGGATATTTTTTACTGATTCCGATGTGGGGCATGCAAGGAGCCGCTATCGCCTCCACGATTGGTTATTTTTGTTTGTCGGCTGCCGGTTGGATCTTGTTAGTCAAAAATTATCCCATTCATTTGCTTGATTTTTTTGACATCCGATTGGATGATTGGATCTGGTTGTTTTCTAATTTGAAACAATGGTATCGGTCTAATCTAACCATTCAAATCAATGCAGATGAAAGGATTTGATCGTTTTATATGGATTTTGTTTTGTGTGTATGTGTTCATGCTGCCATTTGAAAATATTACCAAAGTCATGTGGCAAATAGAAAGTCCGTATCGACCGTATCGAATTTTAGCATTGCTTATAGGTTTATTAATTGTAATTAGCCGTAAACCACAAGGTTTAAAATTTTATAAAAATGATTTAAATCTGGTATGGGTCTATCTTTTTGGATTGATCCCAAGTATGATCGCCTGGTCAAAAGGCATGTTGTTAGCTGAAAGTTTTTGGTTGACCTCCATCCAGTATTTTATTGTCTTGTGGATATTTTTATTGATTAAATCACTCCCTTTTACGATCCTGAATATATACCAATGCATGGATCTCTTTTGCTTTGGAGTTGTCATCAACAGTATATACATGTTGTATTTATTTGGATTTGAGGACATGGGCAGACAAAGCGGTTGGATGGACAATCCAAATTTTGCCGCCTTTGCTTGTAATGTGGCGTTTACTTATTTTTTCTATCAGTTTTATCATACTCCAGCATCCGGAATTAAAAAGTTTAGCTGGTTAGTGGCTGTATTTATTTTGTTTGCAGGATTGTTGGTCACAGGTTCAAGAAGTGCCTTAATATCTTTTGCTTTGTCCATGATACTGATTATTTTGTTTCAGTTTAATTGGAAACAAACGATGGCCAAAACAGGACTTGTTGTGATATCGCTCCTGTTGCTTAGTCTGATCATAGATTTTAACCGACTGGCTGATGCCATTCCGGCCTGGAATCGATTGGTAACACTTTCTGGTAAAGAAGAAGCCCGATCTACATTATGGTTAAAAGGATTGGAAGCATTTAAAGATTCAGATTTCATCGGATTGGGAATTGAGCAGTTTAAAAATCCTAAAAATTACAGCCGATTTGTAGGTCAAACTGAAAATGTTTCTGTAGCAAACCAGGCAGGATTGGTATTGCACAATGATTACCTGACAGTTTTAGTTGAATATGGAATTTTGGCTTTTGTATGTTTTGTGGGTTTTTATAAAACACTTTTTAATAAACTATATAAAAACTCGCTTAAAAATTCAAATAAATATTTATTTTTAATAAGTTTTATAAATATAGCTTTATTTTCTTTTTTTAATTCGAGCTTTCAATCACACTCAATGTGGTTTATGTTTATCGTCTTTGGTTTTGTTGTAATAATTAAAGATGAAAATTAATAAAATTGGATTTATAATTCTAATTCAAATGCTTCAAACCATGCATAAAGTTGAAGCAGAATCCATAATTTATGGGAACTTTTATAAACACTTTCTTTTGAAGTATTCTGCATCTGTTTAATTCCAGTTTCAAGTATCTCAATTGATTTACTATAATTTAATATTTCATTTAATGGGTGTGTTTTTCGAATGATTGAACGCGCAAATTTTTCAAAATCAGAATTAAAAAATTTGTGTAAGGGTAGACTAAATCCCATTTTTGGATGGTCAAATACTTCCCTAGGTAAACAATTTTTCATTAGTGCTCTTAAAATCCATTTAGTTTGTCCATTGTGAATGAGGTATTTATTTGGAAGTTTACATGAGAATTCAAATAGTTCTGGATCTAGGAAAGGGGCTCTAACTTCTAAAGAATGAAACATACTCATTCGATCTATTTTAATCAACATATCCTCAGGTAATAAATATTGCGTTCTAAATCGCATCATGGATCGAAGGAAAGAGGTTTCATTATCATTAAACAAAGGAACATTTGAAGTTGAATCGCGAAATGAACTTTTTAAAAGTTGATTTAATTCAGTTGGATAAAAATAGCAATATAAATTACGATATAGATATGATTTGTCTAGAGAATAACGGATTGCTTTTTCTGCACTTCTGAGTGTATTAGCTATAGGAAAAGTATGAATTTCTGGCAATAAATTAATTCCTGATAAAATCAATTTACGAAGTTGGATCGGTATTCTGGTAAGTTTATTTATTCTATTACCCCATAAGAAGTCTGAGTAACCAGCAAATACTTCATCCCCACCATCTCCAGAGAGAGCTACTTTAACATGTCTTTTAATTTCTTCAGATACTAAATAACTTGGAATAGCTGATGAATCTATAAATGGTTGCCCAACATGTGTTAAAATATCCCAAAAAATGCGTTCAGAAAAAGTTTGATTTGGGATAAAAATCTCAGTATGATCTGAATGAATATGTTGTGATACTTTTCTTGCAATAGCGCTTTCATCAAAACTTGCTTCTTCGAATTTTACATTGAATGTTTTAATTTTCGCAGGTGATAATTCACTCATGATGGCTGCTACAGAACTTGAATCTATGCCCCCAGATAAGAATGCACCAATAGGCACATCAGATACCATTTGTTTTTCAACGGCTTTATAGAGAAGATCTTTTCCAATCGTAAGCGTTTGGTTTTCATTTGTATTGGTTTCGTCTATAGAGTAGTTTATTTTAAAATAAGGAGTGATTTTAATTGTATTGTTTTTATAGATTGCAGAACATCCTTGTGGCAATGAAAAAACATTTGTTAGTAATGTGCTATGATCAAAAGTGAGGCCATAAGCTAAATAATCATACACTGCAGATTGATTAAGCCTTCGTTTGATTATCCCAGATTGAAGCAATGAATTGATCTCACTTGAAAATGCAAATTGATCATTTGACAGGAAATAATATAATGGTTTTTCACCAAAGCGATCCCTGGCTAAATAAAGTTCATTATTAATAATATTGTAAATGCAAAATGAAAACATTCCATGTAGATGGCTTGGGCAATTGTAGCCAAACTCTTCGAATAAATGAACAATTACTTCTGTGTCGGAACTCGAAGTAAAAATGTGACCTTTATCCTGTAATTGTTTTTTTAGTTGTCTATAATTGTAAATTTCACCATTTAGAAAAACACAGAGTGTTTTCGTTTCATTCCAAATAGGCTGATGCCCGGTTACGAGATCAATGATTGCAAGTCGTTTCATGCCTAAACTAAAGGAATCGCCCAAATAAACTCCTTCATCATCAGGTCCACGATGAGTCAATTTAGCCAACATGTTGTTTAAAGCGATTCTATTTGCCCCTTTAATTCCAGCTATACCGCACATTTCCTGACTTTATTAAATTGTTTAATATAAATATATAGCATGAAGGGGCTTTGCCAGGGATAAGTTATAAAATTATGTAATACAAACAGTTACAAGTAATTTAACGGTTAAATGTCATGAATATAATATTAACAATAAATAGCTTTTATTTAAAAAATAGGTCTAAATTTACACAATATATATTTTTATAATATATTCTTTTAACTGTAGATACTATAAAAGTAGCAAGATTTGCAATAATGTGTTGCTAAAATTAGCGAGTTTAAAGATGAGAACGCATAAAAATTCATTTTTTAGCCGTGTTTTTGGTGTCCTCCGTTTTTTGTATTTAAAAATGCGATACGGGAGCCGATTCCAATTTAAAAGCATTGGTTTGGTTGGCAGAAACGCCCGTATTTATATAGAGGGAAGTTTAAAACTTGGTGAAAAAGTTTGTTTTGGAGAAAATTGTTTTATTGATTTGAAAGGGCAAGTTAAAATTGGATCCAATTGTTTTTTTAATGATAATTTAAGGATGGTTTGCCATGAAGAAATTGAAATCGGAAATAATGTATTGGTAGGCCCAAATGTGTCATTTTATGACCACGATCATGATTATATAGTAGAAAATGATTGTTTAGCATTTAAGGGTTTTGTTATAAGTAAAATTTTAATTGGAGATAATATTTGGATTGGAGAGAATGTTAAAATTTTAAAAGGAATTAAAATTGGGAATAATGCAATCATTGGGGCTTCATCAATAGTTGCATCTGATATATCATCAAATTCCTTGATGACTGGAGTGCCTGCAATTAAAGTTCGAGATTTATAAATATATCAATTGTAAGTTCAGTAGTTGTGAAAGAGTTGGCTCTAAGTATTCTCTTAATTGGACCTAGGCGAAACAATAATCTTGATTCTATTGGTGGGACAACGGTTAGTTTTGAGAATTTAATTTATTATTTAGATTCTAATAAAATTAATCATATTATTATAAATACGAATAAATATAAAAAAAGAAAATTTGATTTTATTAATTATGTTTATGTTTTATATAAAGTTATAATCAATCTGCCCCGTATAAATATTTTAATGTTTAATGCGAGTCCGCGGGGGATACTCTTTTTTTCTTTCCCGATATTCTTTTTAACATGGTTATCGAATCGTAAATTGATAATCAGAATATTTGGAGGTGATTTTTATAGTTTTTATTTGGGTTTAAATAATATTGTACAAAAAGCTTTGTTAAAATGCTTAAAATCAGCACACCTGTTGTTGTTGCAAACAAAAGATTTAATCCAAAAATATGAATTATTGGGCTGCAAAGTTTGTTGGTTGCCAACATCTAGAAGTGTTAATGTAACATATACTATAAATAAGGTTTACAAAAAGAGGTTTATCTATTTTGGACAGATAACTGAACAAAAGGGTATGGATTTTATATTAAGATTGATTGATTCATTGGATAGTGATTATATTCTAGATATTTATGGCCCAATTCTTAGTGATAAATATCTATTTTTAAAAAACAAATCTTATTATAAGGGTATATTAAATCAAGATCAAATTCCAAATACATTTTTAAATTATGATGTTCTCTTATTGCCTACAATTCATCCGGGAGAAGGATATCCCGGGGCAATTATAGAAGCAAATAGCTGTGGTTTGCCGGTAGTTGCAAGCAAGTGGATGTCAATTCCGGAGATAGTAATTGATCAATATAATGGATTATTATTTCCGGCGAACGATTTTGATTCCTTACTGAATATTATTGAAAATTTGAATGTCGATAGTTACAGTAAATTATCTTCAAATGCTTTAATTTGGAGTAAGCAATTTGATAGTGAGAAAATAAATTTGGACTTAATTTATCGCTTTAATAAGTTATTAGTTTAAATATATGGTGTGGAAAATGTTACTTAAATAATGTGCGGAATATTCGGGCTCGTCTCAACTAAATGGCAATCTGAAGCAGCTGTTGCCGCTCAAATGATTAAACATCGAGGGCCGGATGACTTTGGTATGTACCAGGAAGAATCCCTTTGTTTGATTCATTACCGGCTTGCAATACAGGATCTATCTGCAGCTGGACATCAACCCATGTGGAGCGCAGATGGGCGCTATTGTATTTTGGTAAATGGTGAGATTTACAATCATTGGGAGTTGCGCAAAACACTTGAAGTAAAATATTACTTTAACTCTCTGTGTGATGCCGAAACCATGTTAAACGCATTTGTTGAATGGCATACGGATAGCTTTAAGCGACTCAATGGTATTTTTGCAGCAGTAATTTATGACAAGCATGCAAACGAACTATTTATCGTACGGGATCCATTGGGTGTTAAACCCTGTTATTATCTGGATACACCAGAGGGATTTGCATTCAGTTCGGAATTAAAGGCATTTGATAAACTCAGTGACTGGGATCGTAGTTTGGATTATAAAGCACTGTTTAATTATTTAAATTTTTTATGGTCTCCCGGGGCACAAACCCCTTTTGAACAGGTTAAAAAATTAGTGCCTGGTTCTTTTATTCGCTATAATATCTTAAAACAAGAAATTGTAGAAACATTCAAGTATTATGAAATTCCATTTAATGGGAACTATGATACGAAGTCAGAAGCAGAATGGATTGACTTGATTGATGCTGGTTTGCAAAAAGCAGTATCCAGGCAATTGCTTTCAGATGTTCCGGTAGCATATTTTATAAGTGGGGGATTGGATTCCAGTTTAATTGCAGCAATTGCTCGAAAATTGCAGCCCAATGCCTTACTCAAGGGCTATACGATCAATACACAAATGCAATCTGGTGCAGATGGCTTTGCAGATGATTTACCTTATGCCAAACAGCTTGCTAAACTGCTTAATATCGAACTGGAAATAGTAAGTGGAGAACTGGATTATCTGAGAGAGTTTGAGGAAATGGTTATTCAACTGGATGAACCGCAAGCAGATGTGGCACCGATTTATGTGGCACACATCGCAAAACAGGCAAGAGCCAAGGGTTGCTTTGTTTTACTTGGCGGGGTTGGTGGAGATGATTTGTTTGCCGGTTACCGAAGACACCAGGCAGTGCGTTATGATAAATGGCTCATGGGTTTACCAAACGGCATTCGAAAATTAATTTGCAAGGTAGGAGTTTCTGTTATGGGGAAGGGTCCAAAATCCAGGCGTCTTAGAAAATTTTTAGCAAGATATCAATACGAAACCTTAGACGAGGTATTGGCTGAAAATTACCGTTGGATGGACCGACAAGCTTTGTTGAATTTGTTTTCAGAAACGATCAGAAACGAGTTAGAGTCTTATGATCCAGCTAAAATACTTTTAGAGAATCTTTCTAATATACCTGGAGAACAGAATGCGCTCAACAAATTATTATTTTGGGATATGAAATTTTTTTTAGGTGATCATAATCTCAATTATTCTGATAAAGCAAGTATGCTATTTGGAGTTGAATTACGCGTACCTTTTTTAGATTTGGAGCTCATCGAACTCAGCACAAGAATTCCCCCGGAACTTAAAGTAAAAAATGGTGTCAGTAAATATTTATTAAAGAAAGTGGCCGAGCGGTATTTGCCAAAAGATTTAATCTATAGACCCAAAACCGGTTTTGGAGCTCCAATTAGAAAGTGGATTGTTACAGATTATGAAAAAGAAGTACTCAACCAACTCGAATTGTTAAACTCTAAAAGCAATAATGCATTTGATATGAATCAAATAAGGCAGTTGTCAATGCTTAATAAAAACAATCAAGTGGATGCATCCTATTGCATTCAAAGCTTATTGGCAATTGGTTATTGGATGAGAAAATACGAATTAAAATAAAATCGACTGAATGTATTCATTTTATAATTTTATTTGATTTAGTTTTTTAAACCAGCAATCATAAGCAATTTATTTTTTATAGGTAGGAAATCTAATAAATAAGAAATAGTTCCTGCAAAAAATGCTATAAATAATTTTGGAAAATGTAACTTTTCTAAATAGAATTTAATCGGAAAAGTAAATTCTTTTATTAACTGCAAATGGTGCAATTCATAGTGATTTATTTTAAGTGGAATATTGAAGTCAGTTTTTGATATAATTTGTTTATGACCAAAAAGATGATCAGAGTACATGATATTTAAAAATGTTGGGAATCTTCCAAAGGAAAGTTTGTAGGTCCATTCACCAAATTTATGAAAAAAAGTATCCCGACAGGGAGTATCGATAATCAGGATGCCATTTTTTTTAAGCAATTGCTTTGCACTAGAAAAAATTAATGCCGGATCATTAACATGCTCAATAACATCCCACAGTGTAATGACATCAAAGCTATTGGCATGGTTCGTTAGCCAGTATTCAGAATCAATCGGGTAGGGTACAATGTGTTTTAATCCACTAATTTTTTTTGCATAATTAAGTCTGTTTAATTCCGGTTCAATGCCATAGCATTCAGTTTCTTCAGAATGCATTAAAGATAGGTAAAGCCCACCGCCACATCCTACATCGAGTATCTTGGATTTTGTATTCCCTTCTAAGTGTTTTTTTACCAGGGCTGCATGCTTTTCAAATCGCTTTTTATTGTACTGCAACTGATTGCTTAAATAAGATTGGATTTCTAAGGAGGGTTCGGTGTCAACAGGCATTTTGCTATTATCCTGTGGCGGGTCTAAATAATTGCTGTAATGAAATCCACAATGATTGCAAATAATAACATTTGCATTCCGCAATTTATATTTTATGGTTTCATTTAGAGTCTTACAAATTTTACAATTCATCCACTGCGTTTTTAGTTTGAAATGCAATCGCTTCAATTGCATTTAATGAGGTATGGGTAGCACTCGGAGCTTCAAAAGCAAATTCATGCTCAATGCAGTGATTCCGTTGTGTTAGTTGATAATTTGGATTGTAAATAAAATTTAAGATTTCAGAATTCAGTGAAGCAAAATCTGTTACCACCTGGCTGCCACCCAAGGCAACAAACTTTTTTATATGGGTATAATCCAACAACCTTCGGGAAGAATGCCAGTAATTTAATTTTTCATAGCCATCAAACATAGGCGCAATGTTTCCTTTCCCAACCATCAAGGCATCCATCGACAAAGTTGAACACGAATTGATACAAACAGTACAACCGCTTAATACTGTGGATAGTTTTTGGAAATCCGTCTGATCCATGCTCCATAACAAGGAGCTTTCTGACATTTCAGGATAAAATAAAAGGATGCGATGATTTTTTAAGGATTCTAAACGACGGATCCATTCCGGATCAGCCATCCAACCTTTTACATTTTGAGGATGGGGTCGGATAACGAGTTGCATGGTTTCTCCAAAAGCATTCTCTTTAATCTTTTTAGCCAAATATTCTACGATGTCAATTTCTCTGGGTGCAAACCGGGGCGAACTCATTCCAAATACTATCCAGGGTTTATCCGGGTCGATCTGCAAAGATTTTAAAATGTCCGTTCGGACTGCTTGATTTTTAGTTTGAGTATGGATATCAAAATGAGGCACACCACAGCAATAAATTCGATCTTTAGGAATCTGGTATTTTTCAATAAACTCTTGCTCCATTACAGGCCCCCAGGCTAAGTAATAATCAGCCAGAGCTAAAAAATGCCCTTTGCAGGTGATATTATCCCAACTCAATAAATGGATGGAAGTTTTGATCTGGAGTTTTTTTGCGTTGTATAATAAAATGCCTTCAGCAGGATTAACAGGATACGTTGCGATTACGAGATGTGGATTGATCTTTTGAATTAATGCAATGGCCTGCTTTGATTTTAAAAACTGTTGTTCACATGTCCAATAAAATTTTCTAAGAATCGGAATCTTCCGGAATAAATTATAAAAACACATTAACACATAGGGTAGGTATTTTAAAATCCAAAATCGGTGATTAAGCAGATGTGTTTCGTAATAATGTTTTTCGTACAATGCAGGATTGCTTTTGATATCTTCCAGAAAATACATGCGGTACAACATGTAATGCGATTTCCAAATCCAGCCGGACGGTTTATATTCAATTAATTGAATGCCATTATTTGAGCAGTAGCTCATCAAATTAGGATCCAATGCATCCGGAGCAACCAAACTCACTTCAAAGTTTCTTTCCCGCAACAAGCCCAATAGATTGGTTTGCATCAACATGCGGGCTGCAAATCCATGGGACACCAGATAACAGATATGTTGGGGTTTAGCTACCACACTTTGATTTCAGCCTAAAAGTAGGAATATATTAGTAAAAATTATATATGTTTTCTTGCTGAATTTTGAATAGAGGACTTATTTCATTTAGGATTATCGGGATTCTAAAAAACATTCACAATTGATTCACACACTTTAAGTTTTTCATAAAGCAACTTGCTTATCAGGAAAACTTATTTTTGCAAACAAAATTAAGAACCATGGATGTTCGCATTGACAATTTAACAAAGAGTTACGGCAATCAAAAAGCAGTGGATTCCATTTCATTCGATATTAAATCCGGTGAAATTGTCGGTTTCCTGGGGCCCAATGGGGCGGGCAAAACGACCACCATGAAAATGCTTACACAGTATATGCAACCAGACTCGGGGACGATTTGGTATGATAACAGCAGTTCATATGATGTAGACATCCGTCGTGAAATTGGATACCTTCCTGAACACAATCCGCTGTATGAAGACATGCCGGTTATGGATTATCTGGCTTTTGCAGCAGCATTGCAATCGGTTCCACAATCAGAAGTTCCCTCCAGAGTCATCGAAATGGTGCGCATTTGTGGACTGGATGTTGAAAAACACAAAAAGATTGGGGAACTGTCAAAAGGATACCGGCAACGGGTTGGTTTGGCTCAGGCGATCATCCACAATCCAAAAGTTTTAATCCTGGATGAGCCGACCACTGGTTTAGATCCCAATCAAATCGTAGAAATCCGGGAACTGATTCGCAAATTAGGACGTGAGAAAACAGTCATTCTCAGTACACACATTCTGCCTGAAGTAGAGGCTACCTGTGATCGGATTCTTATCATCAATAAAGGAAAAATTGCCGCAGATGGAACAGTCCAGCAACTTCGAAAACAATCTGAGGGCAAAAGTTTGTTACAAGTTCGCATTGATGGTGCTCCGGCAGAACAGATTGCAGAAGGGCTCCGACTCATTGAAGGCTTGCAGAAAGTCATGTTGGTTGATACCTTAAACAAGCGCTTTGAAATAGAAAGCAATTCAGGAGATGAACTCAATCGAATGGTGTATCGTGCTTGTGTGCAAAACCACTGGGATTTATTGGAAATGATCCCATTCGAAACAAAATTGGAAGATATTTTCAGAGACTTAACCATAAATTAATCTTGTATGAATAATCCCGTTTGGATCATTGCAAAAAAAGAGTTGAATTCCTTCTTCGATTCTCTAACTGCATATATTTTATTAATTGCATTTTTAGGCTTCAGTGGATTTTTTACCTGGATTACCGGTTCCGATATCTTTATGCGGAAAGAAGCTGATTTGGAAGTGTTTTTTAGTGTTTCAAAATGGACTTTATTCTTTTTTATTCCTGCGATCACGATGAAAATGCTTGCAGAAGAAAATAAATCTGGTACTATTGAATTGTTATTGACCAAAGCCATCACAGCACGCCAAATTATTTTAGGAAAATTTCTTGCGTGTTTAATGCTGATTGGAATTGCTTTGCTTTTTACGGTTAGTTATTACATTACAGTAAGTCAAATTGGAAATATCGATCATGGTGCAACCCTTTGTGGTTATCTCGGTTTGCTCCTTATGAGTGCAGCATATATCGGTATAGGTTTGTTTGCAAGCAGCATTACCAACAACCAGATAGTTGCTTTTTTATTAGCCTTACTCATCGGAGTCTTTTTTCATTTCATATTTGATATGATGAGTTATAATTCCGGAGGCTTTGTGGCCCAACTGCTCAGTGGCCTGAGTGTGAATCGACATTTTGAGTCTTTGGCACAAGGGGTTTTAGATACAAAAGACATTTTGTTTTTTGCAAGTTTGACCATTGCCGGCTTGCTCTTATCAGAATTATTTATTTCAAAACGGGTTAAATAAGACAGACTATGTTTAAATCAAAAATCAATGTAATCCTGTTGGCCATTTTGGTATTGCTTGGAATTAATTATGCAAGCCGTTACGTGTTCCTTCGTTTTGATCTAACAGAGAATAATGAATTTACACTTTCGAAAGCTAGTAAAGATATTTTAAACAATTTGGATGATGCCGTTGAAGTAACTGCTTATTTTTCAGATGACTTGCCGGTTGATATTACCAAAGTACGTGAGGAGTTGGAAAACTTACTCAATGAATTTTCCAGTATCTCTAAAGGAAAATTTAGCTACAAATTTATTGCGCCAAATAAAGATGCCCAAAAGGAAGAAGAAGCCACAAAAGAAGGCATTCGCCCTGTAATGATCAACGTTAGAGAGAAAGATCAATCCAAACAGCAGAAAGCATTTTTAGGCGCAGTAATTAAAGCAGGTGATAAAAAAGAAGCCATTCCGATTATTCAACCAGGCACCGCAATGGAATATGCCTTTGCTACCGGTATAAAAAAATTGGTAGGAAAAAATAAACCTTTAATAGGATTTATCCAGGGTCATGGTGAACCAGCCATACAAGAATTGGCTCAAGCTTATCAGGAATTGAGTATATTATATAATATTAGTTCGGCATACATTAATAACGATACGGTAGATTTATCAGCATTTAAAACGCTGATTATGGTGCGTCCTACCGACAGCATACCCCCTGCAGACTTGCAACGACTAGATCAATTTCTTTCAAAAGGTGGAAATTTAATACTTGCGATTAATCAGGTTGATGCAAATATCCAATACGGAATGGCAAATCCAATGAATACAGGATTAAAAGAATGGTTGATGACTAAAGGCTTGGAAATTGAAGATGCATTGGTTCGAGATACGCGCTGTGGACAAGTGAATGTGCAGCAACAACAAGGATTCTTTTCTTTTTCATCTCCGGTCCAATTTCCTTATTTGCCCTTGATTCAAAAATTTCCAAATCATCCAGTTACCAAAGGCCTTGAACAAGTCATGTTGGAGTTTGCAAGTCCACTGAATTTTAAAACTACTACCGGAATTCAGTTTGTACCTTTTTTATACACATCAGAAGCTTCTGCCAGAGAGAAAGCGCCGTTAAGATTTGATGTTCAAAGGCAGTGGACCAGTGCTGATTTTCCAGAAAAAAATATTTGCGTAGGGGCTGTATTGGAAGGAAATTTGGTAGGAAATCAGGCCAGCAAATTGATTGTTTTTAGTGACGGTGATTTTGCAATTAATGGCAAAGACCAACGGAGGCAAAATGCTGATAACATTAATTTATTAGTGAATAGTATCGATTATCTGAGCGATGATACGGGTTTGATTGATTTGCGTACCAAATCCGTTGAAACCAGACCCATAGAAGAAATTAGCGATTCCAAACGATCCAGTTTGAAATACCTGAATTTTCTATTGCCAATGGGTCTCGTTGTGGCTTATGGTATTTTCAGATCCAGCCAAAACAGACACATCCGAATGACCCGCATGGAAATGCGTGTAAAATAATTGAATCAGGAATGTAATGGTGCATTCCAATAATACAATTCAGCTTGACAAATAAAGACATTGCAGGTTTATTTCATGAACTCGCTTCTTTGATGGAGTTGCATGAAGAAAATCCTTTTAAAATCCGTAGCTACGAAAACGCATACCTCGCATTGCGAAAATTAGACGAGCCATTACTTGAGCTGGATCGCGAAGCATGGATGCAAATCAAAGGGATTGGAGCAACCATCATGGATAAATTGGAGGAAATTAAACGCAGTGGCAGCTTTGCAATTCTTGAAGAATTTCGTGCTAAAACTCCGATAGGCATTCGCCAAATTTTACGTATTAAAGGACTCGGTCCCAAAAAAGTAAAAACCATTTGGAATGAATTAAAGGTAGAGTCACCGGGTGAATTATTGTATGCTTGTTACGAAAACCGATTGGTTGAATTGAAAGGATTTGGAGATAAATTGCAAAAGGAAGTCATTCAAAGTATTGAATATTTTAACAGTCAGCAAAATTTATTTTTATTTGCTCAACTTGAAGGAGAGGCAAAAATTTTACTGGAGCAACTTCATATTTTAAATCCACAGGTACGGTTTGAATTTACAGGAAGTTTACGCAGAGCCATGCCAACTTTATCGTGTATAGAACTTCTTACAAATGAAAATGATTTCCAATTGCCTGAAAAACTTTTGAATAAAGAGGAAAACTATCTTTGGAATGAATTAATTCCGGTAACTATTTATAAAACGGATTCAAGTCAGTGGGCGCAAGAGCAACTGCGGTTGACTGGAGGATCTGAAAAATTCTTGCAGAAGTTTGATTCGGTTTTAAAGAATTCACATGCAGTTGATGAAGTAAGTTTGTTTGAAAGTGTTAAACTCCTTTACATTGTTCCTGAATGTCGCGATCTGGAAGATTACAATTCATTTGATGATAAAAATCTGATTTCAGAGAAAGATATCAAAGGAGTTATTCACAATCATTCCAATTACAGTGATGGTATTTATTCGATTGAGCAAATGGCAGCAGAGTGCATTCGCTTGGGTTATTCATATTTTGTAATTTCGGATCATTCAAAATCTGCTTTTTATGCAAATGGATTGCAAGAAGAACGCTTAATTAAACAATGGAAAGAGATTGATGTACTTAATGAAAAACTACACCCATTTAAAATTTATAAATCAATTGAATCTGATATTTTAAGTGATGGCAGTTTAGATTATTCAGATGAAATATTGAAAAAATTTGATTTAGTGATTGCTTCTGTTCATAGCAATCTAAAAATGGATGAAGAAAAAGCAATGAATCGATTGATTAAAGCCATTGAAAATCCATTTACTAGAATATTGGGACATCCAACGGGCCGTTTATTATTATCCAGAAAAGGCTATCCGTTGCGATTTAAAGAATTGATTGATAGCTGTATTGCAAATGAAGTGGTAATGGAGTTGAATGCCAATCCGCTACGTCTTGATATGGATTGGACTTGGATCCCTTATGCCATGGAAAAAGGCTTGAAAGTATCCATCAATCCAGATGCACATAATTTGAAAGGCATCCGGGATATCCGTTACGGCGTTCTTTCAGCACGAAAGGGAGGCTTGACAAAGAATAATTGTTTGAATACAAAGTCGATTGCAGAATTTGATCTTTGGATTCAATCAAAAATCAGGTTTTAGTAATCATTAACAATACATTTGAAATAGAATAAATGGTGTTACTTTAAGGTAGGTTAATTTTACATTCTCAATCTAACAAGTAAAAAATCATATTTAAATCATGAAAAATTTAAAATTCTTTTCTTTTGGTCTTTTTGTAGCCCTTGTAGGAATCACTTCTTGCAAGAATGACAAAGCTGCTGGTACCGATGCAGCTGCTACTACTGAAGCAGGTACTGCTGCAAATGCAGCTGGTTTACCAAGCGCAGAGCCAGGAACTATTATGGCTGCTGAAGGTGCTGCTGCGGCTGCTCCAACAGGCCCAACTACATCAATGGAGTTTACAGAAATGGTTTATGACTTTGGTGAAATCGTTGAAGGTGAGCACGTAAAATATGCATTCAAATTTAAAAACACTGGAAGCGAGCCATTAATTATATCTGATGCAAAAGGAAGCTGTGGTTGTACAGTTCCAGATTGGCCAAGAGAGCCAGTTGCTCCAGGTGCTACCAGTGAAATCAAAGTTGAATTTGATTCTAAAGGCAAAGGCAGTGATGATGGTTCAAAACAAACTAAAAAAGTTACTGTTACTGCAAACACCAATCCTCCACAAACCTATTTGACAATTACAGGTGTTGTAAAAAAAGATCCTAAAGCTCCTAAAACACCGGCTACTCCAGCAATAAAATAAGCTTTATTTTCAAAACTTATAGAGGCCCATCCTGTTTTTACAGGGTGGGTTTTTTGTTTATACGAATATGAAACAAATTCAGAATTATTTATCATTGGTTAAATTTAGTCATACGGTATTTGCCTTGCCGTTTGCTGCAATTGGATTTATTATTGGCACCAAAGCCATGGGAAATGGTATTTTGGATTGGCAACTTTTTGCTTTGGTATTAATTTGTATGGTAACAGCACGAAATGCTGCGATGGCTTTCAATCGATGGGCAGACCGGGATATTGATAAATTAAATCCCCGGACGGTGATTCGGGAAATACCCTCTGGTATTATATCATCTAAACATGCTTTGCTATTTGTTGCATTCAATGCCCTTGTATTTTTAGTATCAGCCTACTTTATAAATTGGCTTTGTTTTCTGTTGTCTCCAATTGCTTTGTTAATTGTATTAGGATATAGTTATACCAAACGTTTTTCTTGGTTTTGCCATGTGTTTTTAGGCTTGGGATTATCCTTAGCACCTATTGGGGCCTATTTGGCGGTAACAGGTCATTTTCACTTTTTGCCTATCCTTTATTCCGTTGCAGTAATCTGTTGGGTTGCAGGTTTTGATATTATTTATGCATTACAAGACATTCGCTTTGATCAGGAACACCAATTGTATTCCATTCCAGCTCGCTTTGGAATGTCCAAAGCCTTGTTAGTTTCAAGTTGTTTGCATCTGGTTTGCGCTGTAAGTATCATTATAGGTGCTTGGATTCTTCATCAGGAATTCGGTTTAAATTATTTAAGTTATTTGGGAAGCAGTGCATTTATTGTTTTATTATTTATTCAACACCGGATTATTAGTCGGGGTGATTTAAGTAAAATCAATCTAGCTTTTTTTACTACCAATGGAATTGCCAGTGTCGTTTTGGCTGGTTGTACGATTTTAGATTTTTATTTATAATCCTCAAGATGGTGAATTAATTTTTTGAGTGCTTCCGTACGATGACTGATTTTTGTTTTGGTTTCAATCCCTAATTCAGCAAACGTTTGATTGTATCCAACTGGTATGAAAACGGGATCATATCCAAATCCAGAATCACCTCGCGGATTTTCTGCAATGACTCCTTTAATAATACCTTCAAACAAATATTCCTGGTCATCCAGTATACATGCTATAATTGTACGAAATTGAGCATCGCGATTTGACTGTCCGTTCAATTTAAATAAAAGTAATTTGATATTATCCTGATCACTTTTTTGCAATCCTGCATAACGCGCAGAATAGATTCCTGGTTCATTATCTAATGCAGTAACTTCCAAACCGGAATCTTCAGCAATGCAATTTAAACCAGTTGCTTCTTTAAAATACCTTGCCTTGATCAATGCATTTTCTTCAAGACTCTTTCCATTTTCTTCAATTTCTTTATCAAAACTTAAATCATTTAAATCTTTAATTTCATATTCATTTGGAAGGAAGGCTTCCATTTCCTTCTTCTTATTTGGATTTTTAGATGCGAGCAGGAGGAGCATTTCAATTACGAATTAAAAATTAAGAATAAATAATTATGGGAGCGTAGCGTCATCTCGCTTACTCGCTGGAAGAATTAAAATATAATAAATTAATAAAAGCATGAGCAGAAGTAAATATTCATGTGTTTGCAGTGCGATTTGGAAAATATATTATTAAATTATTCATTCAAGTTTGTAAATGATTGCCTACCTATTGGCAACTAAGACTTCATCTCCTGTAATGCTTTCCATAAAACTTTTTTGGATTGATCATTCGAATATGTTTCAAGAGAATCTGCAAATAATAAGTGTTTATTATAAATAGAATAAACCTGGTGTTTGGTATCAAATCCTTGTAAACTTAATTGCATTGGATTAATACCAAATCCTACAATAAATTTTATTGAGCTATTTACAAATTGATTGAATTGCATGCAAGTTGTTGTATTAAATGGGCTAATTTTCACATCGTGATCCCATGATATATTTAAAGCATGGACAATTTTCTTTAATAGATCTGTTAGGTTTGTTTGAGCAAGTTCGCTTTCGGATACAAATACCAACCAGGAATGCGAATCAAGTAGATCCAATGAAACTGAATTGATTTCAGGGATGGAATACGTGTGTGATTGACTGACTACTTTTTTCAAAACCAAAACTTCCGTTAACTGTTGTAAATTAAAGAAATAAAAATTATAAAAACAAAGCAGATTTCATTATTTTTGTCAAAACGAATCATATGGACCACAAAATCAAAATCACGCGGACCCGTCAATCAAGAATTAGTGAGGTCGATTTCAACAACATTCCTTTTGGAAAGGTGTTTGCAGATCACATGTTTATTGCGGATTTTGACGGACAACAATGGAAAAATTTTGAAATACGTCCATTAGAGCGAATTCCTTTACATCCAGCAACAATGGCCTGGCATTATGGTCAAGGAATTTTTGAAGGAATGAAAGCCTCCATTACGGATGATGGGACCCCATTATTATTTCGACCCTATGATCATGCAGATCGTTTAAATGTGTCTGCTCATAGAATGTGCATGCCAGAATTTCCAACCGATCTATTTGTTGATGCATTATGTCAGTTGGTTGCATTGGATAAAGACTGGATTCCAAAAGGAGAAGATTGTGCATTGTATATCAGACCGGTTATGATGGCAACGGATGAGTTTGTTGGTGTACGTTCATCCGATACCTATAAATTGATGATTATGAACTTGCCTTCAGGTCCTTATTATAATAAACCTGTTTCATTATTGGTAGAAGAAAAATATGTAAGAGCTGTAGATGGGGGAGTTGGTGAAGCAAAAGCTGCCGGTAATTACGGTGCAGCACTGTATCCAACGAAATTGGCAAAGGATAAAGGGTATGATCAGGTGATGTGGATGGATGCACATGAATTTAAATATGTACAAGAGGTTGGAACAATGAATATCTTCTTTGTCCTCAAAGATGTTGTACTGACACCCAATCTTAGTGGAACGATTTTGCAAGGGATTACCCGGGATAGCATCATTACCTTATTGAAAGATAAAGGGTATAAAGTTGAAGAAAGACCCGTAAGCATGGAAGAAATCTATGCGGCCTATAAAAATAAAGAATTGATCGAAGTTTTCGGCGCTGGTACCGCAGCTGTAGTTGCAAATGTCAACCGAATCGGCTATAAAAACAATGAATTATTGTTTGATGCCTCCCAATGGGGCTTATCTACTTTGCTCAAGAATGAAATTAACGGAATTAGAAAAGGAAGGATTGCCGATACCCATGGATGGATACTCCCTATAACAGTAGAACAAGAAATGGCTGTCTAATTTAATTTTAAGTTCATATTTTTATTTGGTTTTCAACGGCAATTATTCCAAGCTCACAAAATATTATTTGGCATTTAGCCTTAAGCTTATTTTTAATTGTTGAATTTTGGCACGTTTTTAGATTTAATGGATTACTTTGGTCCAAATTTCTAATCCAAAATTTACGATTATGTTTCAAGAATTTAAGTTTAAAAGGCTTATTCTATTGTTAGGTCTTTTTATTTCCATGAACCTTAATGCCCAATTTACTGCATCGGGTAAGATTACGGATGAAAAGGGAAACCCCCTTACCGGTGTTGCCGTTCAGGTAAAGGGAACAACCATAGGAACCTATACGGATCTTGATGGGAAATATTCGTTGGAAGTTCCAGGATCTTCGGCAATTCTGGTGATTGCCTATCTCGGGTATGCCGACATCGAAAAACAAGTGAATGCTGGTGAATCCATGCAGGAAATCACTTTAAGTGGCAAAGCTACCGTAATGGACGAAGTCATCGTTTCGGGCTTGGCTACTTCAATTAAAAGAAGCAATGCAGCAAATGCAGTAGCATCCATTGAAAGCAAAGATCTTACCGGTACTACCGTCCAACAAACTATGGATGGGGCCCTTTATGGAAAATTTACCGGTGCAAATATTGTTGCTAATTCCGGCGCTCCAGGCGGTGGGATTGCAATCAAGTTGCGTGGGGTCACTACATTAACGGGTAATTCTCAGCCTTTATTTATTATCGATGGGGTTTATATTGATAATTCTTCGATTGCTTCCGGACTTAATTCGCTTTCTTTAGCATATAGGCATGGAAGACCAGCAGGAGACCAGGACAACCCTTCCAATCGAATTGCTGATTTGGATCCGGAAGATATAGACCGGATTGAAATTTTAAAAGGCGCTTCCGCTGCTGCAATTTACGGTTCCCGTGCTGGCGCCGGAGTTGTAATTATTACTACAAAACGTGGACAAGCTGGTAAAACTAAAATTGATGTTTCTCAAAGTGTTGGATTCAATAGCGCTATCCGTTTGCTTGGTGCACGTACATGGGATACAGCAAAAGCCCGGACTCATTTTGGAGTGAATGGATTAAATGCATTTACAGTAGCTCAAAATGCTGGAAAAATTTATGATTATGAAGATGAATTATATGGCAATACAGGATTTTTATCAAATACTCGCTTAAATATTAGTGGGGGTGATGATAAAACCAAATATTTTGCCGGTATGACTTATAAGAATGAGGAAGGTATTGTTAAAAATACCGGTTACGAAAGACTGAACTTTAGATTGAACTTAGATCGTAAAATTTCTAAGCGAATTGATCTTTCATTGAGTTCTAATTATATGAAGAGTGAAGCAGATAGAGGATTCTTTAATAATGATAATTCCTCAGCCACCATGGGCGTCTCCTTGGTAAGTACTCCAGCATGGGCCGAATTGCATGCAGATGATCAAGGAAACTATCCAAACAATCCTTATGCACCGTCAAATTTTCTTCAAACCGGTGCGCTTATGAAAAACAATGAAAATGTGAACCGGTTTATTGCTGGTGGATCATTAAGTATAGCACTTTACCAAGGTCAAAAGTCATCTTTAAAATTAGTAGGCCGCGGAGGATTGGATTACTATACTTTGTTGACAACAGTTTTAGCACCTAGTACCTTGCAATGGCAAAAAGATGGGAACGGAACCAATGGCGCATCCATTTTAGGTACTACCTTAAATACAAATAAAAATTTTGGTGCATTTATAGTACATCAATGGCAACCTGGAAGTATTGGATTGAGAACTCAAATAGGATTGACTGCTGAAAATTTTGATCAGAATTCAATTCTTAATAAATCCAACTTTCTGATTGGGTCTCAATCTAATTTAAATCAAGCTGGATCTGTTTCTGTGTTGCAAACTAAAGTGATTCAAAAGGACCGTGGTTTTTTTGCACAGGAAGAGGTCAACTGGGACGATAAACTTATAGTAACTGTAGGTTTGCGTGCTGATAAATCCTCAAATAACGGGGATGCAAATAAATTATATTATTATCCTAAAGCATCTATAGCAGCAAACATTACAAAACTGGCAAATTGTGCAAATGATCATCTTAGCGATTTGAAATTGCGCGTTGCTTATGGACAATCCGGAAATTTTGCGCGATTTGGTTCTATTTACACGCCATTAAATTCAATTGTTATTGATGGTTCAACAGGATCAATCATTGGGCGTACCTTAGGCTTTAGTGAATTAGGTCCAGAAAAACAAACTGAAATTGAAACAGGGTTTGATTTGGGCTTATTTAAGAATCGAATGTTATTGGATTTTACATATTATATAAAAAATATTGAAGACTTGGTTTTACAAGTTCAAGTGCCCGGATCAACTGGATTCACCAATCGATGGCTAAATGCAGCAGAATTAAAAAACAATGGAATTGAAATTGGCTTGGCTGTAAATGCTATCCAAAGAAGAAATTTTAATTGGAATACGCGCTTTGGTTTTTGGAAAAATACAGCAACCATTGAAAATTTAAAAGTTCCTGCGTTTAATGAAGGAGGTTTTGCCCCCATCTTAGGTGTATTTAAAATTGAAGAGGGAAAAAGTCCAACTCAAATTGTTGGTACTACATCGGATACTTCTGATTCAGATGGATTGCGTGTATGGGGAGATGCTGAACCTGATTTTAACCTTTCCTGGTCAAATAATTTAAGTTTTGGAAATTTTGATCTTTCATTTTTGTTTCATTGGAAGAAGGGAGGTGAAAATATCAATTTAACTACTTTGTTATCTGACTTGTCCGGTACCAGTGCGGATTATGATGAAAAAAACCTGGACCCCGCCAATAAATTAAACAATGGTGATTATAGAGTAAGCCAATTAGGTTCCAGTGCTCATGTATTTATTGAAGATGCAAGTTACATTCGCTTGCGTGAAATTGGACTCACTTATAAATTGCCAAAAGCTATGTTTAATGATAAAGCTCAAGTTAAAATTGGAATATCCGGTAGAAATTTAATTAACATTTTTGATTACAATAGTTATGATCCGGAAGTATCTAATTTTGGAATTAGAGCAATTTCAAATGCAATTGAAGTAACTCCATTTCCTTCATCAAAGAGTCTGGTTTTTACAATAGGCGCAACTTTTTAAATGAAAAAATTTACAGTCATGAAAACAATAGTGAATAATATTAAAAATAGAATTTGGAGCTTGTTAATTTGTTTACTGGTAGTAATATCTGGTTGCGAATTAGATGATATTCAAGATCCTAACAATCCAAGCATTGGCTCAATTGAAACAAATGCAACCATCAGTGAACTTCAAAATTTATTAGATGGAATCCAGGCAGCAATGCGGAATGAATACGGTATTTATTTTGACGGAGTCAGTGTTATTGGGAGAGAGGTCTATCGCTTTTCTGGATCTGACCCAAGATATACAGGAGAGTTGATGGGTGCTTCTTCCGGAATACTGGACGCCGGGGCATTTTATACTCAAAATACCTACAATGCGAGGTACCGTGTTATCAAAAATTGTAATATTTTATTAACTGCTGTAAAAAATACAAAAGCAGCACTTAGTGATGAACAACGTAAAGCACTAAACGGCTTGGCTAAAACAATTAAAGCACATGAATTATTAATGGCGTTTAACCAGCAATACGATAACGGAATCAGAGTACAGGTAGAAGATCCGGATAATCTAGGTCCGTTTTTAGATAAGGCTGCTTCCTTAAATGCAATAGCGGCATTATTAGATGAAGCATCTGCTGATCTAAAATTAGGTGGTGTTGCATTTGCTTTGAAACTTGGAAAAGGCTTTACTGGATTTGATAATCCGGCCACATTCTTGAAATTTAATCGGGCTTTGAGTGCACGTGTCAATGCGTACCGTGAAAATTGGGATGGGGTAAATGCTTCTTTATTAGAAAGCTTTATCAATGAAAACGGTGATTTTAAAACTGGTGTTTATTATATATTCTCTAAATCAGGAGGCGATATTCTCAATGAAGTATTTTATCCATTGAATGCAAGTGGCGAGGTGCGTTTAGCGCATCCAAACTTTATTGCAGATTCAGATGCAAATGATTCTCGCGTTAATAAGGCAAAGAAGCGCACCGCACCAACAACATCAAATGGCTTGACCAGTGAATTTGATTTTGCTTTATATACGACAAATACCGACCCCATTCCAATAATACGTAATGAGGAATTGGTATTATTACAAGCAGAATACTATATTCAAAAAGGGCTGACTATTGATGCAGTGCGATCATTAAATATTATCAGGAATGCTGCTGGATTAGCCGACTACAGCGGAGCTTCTGATAAAGACGGACTCATCAGGGAACTATTGAAACAACGCAGGTATTCTTTGTATGGAGAAGGACATCGATGGATTGATATGAGACGCTACAACAAATTAGCGGAGCTTCCAATAGATCGGGCAGGGGATGATGTTTGGACTCAATTTCCGAGACCTGCTAATGAAAATTGATAAGAAAAAAATGAATTAATCTTTTATTTTAAATCAAACAAAATATTTTTATATGGAACCACAATTAAACATGATGGCTATTGGTGTAGCCTCTTTAATTCCCATGATCATGGGTTTTATTTATTACCATCCAAAAGTTATGGGAAATGCTTGGATGAATGCAAATGGATTTTCACAAGAGAGTTTGGGCAATGGTCCTAAACCGATTTGGTATTTGGTTGCATTGGTGCTTTCTTTTCTTTTTGCCGTAAAATTTGCTGTAGAAGTCACTGGACCTGGTCAGGATGTTGCACCAGATGGACACAGCTATGTAACGTTTCAACATGGTATGGCACATGGGATCGTTAATACAATCATGATTATCCTGCCTATTTTTGGAACGCTGTCCATTTTTGAAAAAAGATCCTGGACCTGGGCATTTATCAACGTTGGATATTGGGGCCTTTGCTTAATTATAATGCAGGGTATATTGAGCGCATGGAGATAAATTTTAAATTCAAATAATTAAATTTTAATTCCCGGTAAATTAATTTTTATCGGGAATTTATTTATACGAATTATCGTTTATACATTCGTAATTAGTATTTTAAATTATCCAATTGAAACCAACTACCTTCTATTTTATTTTTCTTTGTTTACTGATTGGATTTTCGTGTGGAAATGAATCCTTACCCATAGACGTTCATAAAACACTCCTTGATAATAAATGGATGCTAGTTTCCATCAAAGTGAATGGGAACGATGTGACCAATGATTTTTTAGATTCCTGTGATTTAGATAATTTTAATGTGTATGCAGCCAATAATATTCTAGAATTTCATCAAGGAGTTAATAAATGTGATTCTCTGGATCCTGATGTTTTGTTTTCAAAATGGAAACTATTGGGTAATGATAAATTTATCGAACAAGACAGTGTGATTTATTATTTAACTCATATCGATGAGAATAATTTGATTTTAGGATTTTCTGATTTTGAAGAAAATATTAAATATCGAGTAATTCAATAAATAAATTAGCGATGCACCCGATTGTATTCATGCCTTAAATTTTCAGGGACGCCATCCGCAGGTTCCAGAGGTTTTTCAAAAATGACTTCAGGAAATAATTTTGTTTGGTGGCCTTCAAAATCGCGGGCCCATTCTTTGTGATTGTAAACACAAACTGGCAGACAAGCTGAACAATAATAATGCGATGCAAAATAAGGGAAGCACTTTCCTGTATCAACTATGTAACGATCCAATCCAAGGTGATCTTTACCTGCTTCTGGTGAGCGATTATCAGGAATCGCTTTCGCGGGACAATAAATTCTGCAAGCTTTACAAATATCACAAAATTTACCTATGCCTGCATCTATGGGTTGGTCGCATGCCATTTCAATAGAACAAATCACACTACCCATACGAAAAAGGGGACCTAATTTCGGATTAATAATAGAGCCGTGTCTTCCTAATTCACCAAATCCTGCTTTTAATCCTATAGGGATGTGCAAAATATCACTATCTCCAATCGGATGTTCAACTTTACAGGAATAACCTAAGCTTCGAATATAAGATGCAAGTTGAATAACGGTTTCACCCAAACTATAATAAACTCGCAAACATTCAATGGCACTTTCTTGAGAGGGGACCACTTGGAATTTACGCCAGAGCATTCGTTGGCCCACAGCAATGGCATGGCTATGTGTTACTTGTTTTCCGCGATAAACATCACTGGCTTCTATTCTACAAATTCCAACCAGATCAGCTCCGAATTTAAGTGCGTGTTCTTTGATCAATAGTGCAGCATGTTGAGGAGAATCAAAATCAGTTTTTACCGGATTTATTACACCTTCAAACTGCTTATATTGTTCTTCGTAAATCTGTTTAAGGATTTGATCTACCTCTTCGATCTTTATCTTGCGGCCTCCGATTTCACGATACCATGCTTCCCAATTAAATGGAGGAGGTGATGTAATGGATGCATTTATTAATTTGTTAGACAATTAGTTTGCTTTCAAATTTATATTTTATAAAATAAACGTTTAGCATTTATTGCATAAATTTCAAGTGAAATGCAATGCTATATCTTAATCAATTGCTTTCGAGTTATTTGATTGCCCTGTTTGCATGTCAATAAATAGGCACCTGCAATCCATTGTTGAGTATGAATACGAATACTTTGATACGATTTATTGAGTGTTAACTGCTCTGAGTAAATAGGTCTTCCAAACCAATCGGATATTTGAATTTCAAGCGGCTCATTCGAGTTGCCCTTAAATTCTAAACGGGTAGCCAAAGAAAACGGATTGGGTTCAATTTTTATATCCAATTCATTAGCAATTGGCAAATCGGGATTATTGTTGTCTGTTACCATATTGATTTTCTCTGCTGAAAAACGGATTTCAGCAAAACCAGCACAGCTTCCACCATAATTGGTTAAACCACTGATTAATACATAGCGTGCTTTAGGAATGACGACATCGGTCCAGTCCATGCCTTCATAACGATTGGTGCCATCTGCTTTTTGCAAGCTAAACGTTCCTGCATTCGACCATAAAATACTGTCTACAGAATAATCAATCAATACATCTTTCATTCCCCAGTTCAACCGATCCGGATCATTGATATTCCAGAATTTTATTTTATCAATTTCATATTGGTTTGTTAAATCAAATAAAATCCAATGTCCTGGTTTATTTACCGGGTTGGGGTTTTCTTTTTCCTGACAAGAAACCCAAGCATCAAACCAATTGGTAGAATGGCGGTCCGGAAAACACTGTGCATTTAGTTCAAGACAAAATACAATATTTATAAAAAGTATAATTTTTTTCATGTCTGCAGTTTAAATTTTTAAGAATCCAATAGGGGCTTTACCGGAATTCGGATCATAAAAATGTCCGATGTTTGGAAGTACATACGAAAGATCGGAGGCTTGTACACCCATCCATAATGCCAATTCAGCAAAATACTGATCAACCGAAGTGGTTGGTATCATGATGCCGTCATACACATTCAAATCGCTGTTGGAAGCCAGTAATGGAAATTTTCCATAGATCTTCTTGCCATTCACAGCGCCTCCCATAACCATCGCATTTCCACCCCAGGCATGATCCGTTCCATTACCATTCGAAATTAAGGAACGTCCAAATTCTGAAGCAGTAAATGTGGTAACCTGATTAGACAAATTCAGTTCTTCCATCGCAGCATTAAATTGTAACAAAGCACCATCTACAATTCCCAACATTTCATTCTGATTGTTTAATACTTCATCGTGATGATCCCAACCATAAAAATTCACAAAGAATATCTGACGCTTAAATCCTAAATCTTCATGTACAGAAATCGTACGCGCAATCATATTAAATGCTTGGGAGATATCATTGTCGGTAAATTGTGTTTGTAAAGTGGGAGCCTTGTCTAATGCTCCAGTAAATTTGATGTGACCATCTCTTGAACTCCGCACCACATCGATATAGGTTTTTTGAAAAATATCTTTGTATTCATAATCCAATAGGGTATCAATCGCCGAAGTTCGAAGTATATTAAACTGATCGTAGGTGTTATCAGGACGATAGCCACTGATCCCAATACTTCCATAACGGGGATCAATCGCAAATTCGATGGTCTCGTTTCCGGTTTGATATAAATTAGTTCCTGCAAGAGAAATATTCATACTGATTTCTGTTGCGGAATTCATGTCTCGAATTAAATCAGACATGCGTCCACCCCAGCCGGATGTAGAACGTTTATCTGCTAAGGAAGACTGCCATTGAATGGATTGATCGGAATGTGACAAAAGTCCCAATGGTAATTTCACTGAGTTGTTGTAAAATCCATCTTTGGTGGTAGGTTCTAATAACGTACCGACATTAGAAACAAAAACCATTTTGCCATCCTCATGCATTTTCTGACAGCCTTTTAATGCCGGATGTAATCCAAAGGTTCGTCCAGGTGTATTATTCACCTGAATGGGCAATAATTCAGATTTAGGCAAAGCCAAATTGGATCGTGTTTTAGCATAATCGTTGTATTCCTTGTTACCCATAGGCACGATCATGTTGTAGGAATCATTCCCACCAGAAAGCATTAAACAAACCAATGCTTTGTATTGAGGATCCATCATCGAACTGGATGCTGCCAATGCATTGATTCCTTTTAAATGGATCAGTGAATTCATTATGGATGTATAGCCAAGCGCAGCACAACTGACCTGTCCTACAAATTTTCTTCTTGATAGTTTATGTTGACTCATGTTGTTTTTATTTAAAGATGGCGTAATCGGGCGAAATCATCATTAAGTATAAAGCCATTCGCACCCTTGACTCTCGATAACTACCGGTAATAAATTTACTGATGGTTTCTTTGATAATTCCACGGGTACGATCACTGAGATTCCCATGCGTTAATAAAATATCCAATCGATTTACCAACACTTCTGGTTCTGCTGCAAGATCTTCTAATTCATTTAACATTAAAATGGTATAAGGATCATCTCGTTCCCAACTGTACATAACATAATCGTAAACAGCCCAATTATTAACTTGATTGATAAAACCGATGCTGGTTCTGGAATTGTGAATTTGAAATTCAGGTCCATATAAACCAGCTTTATCTAGTTCACCTTTAGGTCTGTAAAAAGGAGAGTAGAAATTAAAAACGGTAGGTGCTGCTAATGGAATTTGACCCGTGTTTGTAAAAAATTCATATCCGATATTCCAAAATCGATCGTAGTATTGTTCGATGTCCATTGCCGAAGTAAAATGAGCATAGCGTACGATCGGTTCACGAAGTTGACCATTAGTAGCATCCAACATCCAATCACAATCCCGTGCTTCAGGATCCAGAAGAATTGCTTTGATTACAGCGCCCATATTTCCTCTGACACCCTTTCCATCATTATTGAAAACGGCTGTTACGCGTTCAATATAATCAGGAGAAGGATTGGATTTAATTAAACGTTGAATTAATTGTCTCCCTATAAAAGGGCCTACATTTGGATGATTAAATAAATAGGTCACAGCATCTTGAATGTCTTTCATGCCTTGTTGACCGGAAGGAATAATACTTCCATCAAGCATTATTTTTTCACCGGGTTCATGCCAGAATTCATACATACGCATGGGTTTGGTCATATCTGCAAGATAAATGCCCATGCCAAACACAGCAGTATCAGTATACATGTTGGGAACAACCGCACCCAGACCCAATCCTGTAAATATTTTTGCTAGTTCTTTAATGTCTTTTTGATCATAACTTGGGATGGCTTGTCCAAGGCTATCTAATTTTAAACTTCCATCCGGATTCAGTTCGCTGAGTCCAATTGAAAAAAGCTGCATGATTTCACGGGCATAGTTTTCATCTGGACGCGTATTTTCAATGCTGTCGGTTTTTGGATTGTTGAGATGGCTTAAATAAAAACCCATCGTCGGATGGAGGCTTATTGCCATTAAAATATCTTTAAAATTTCCAAAAGCATTTCTTGACATGATGTCGTAATAACTTGCCAACCCTTCACCAAAACCTTGCAAATCAGAATCCAGAGAAATCACAAAAAGTTCGCTCAAAGCCAACGCAACGCGCTGTCTTAAGCGGTCTTGGTTTTTTTGATGTGCTGTCCACCAGGCATATTGAAAATGAATCCAATTTGGACTGAGTGCAATGCTTGCTGAATCTCCTCCGGTTGAAAAATGCCAGTCAAGTACTTCATGATGTACATCCCGAGTTTCTTTTAAATAATTGGTAGCTGGAATCTTGATTTGTTGGTCTATCCAATCAGCAAAGTCAATGCCAGCAAGATTTCGAATGTCATCGTAACCAGCCCCCATACCAGATTGAAATAAAAATCGACTGGCATTGAGTATGTCAAACAACATACCCTGGCCGTTGATGGTTGCAGTGGGTGGACAACTGTCCGGACGATTGCGGGGTTTCCAGCTGTCGCTGCTGTATACTTTGATGTCGCTGCCAGAGGAGCCACCCAAAATCAGCTTTTGGGAATATCCATTATGGTAGAATAAGCAGCAACATAAGAATCCAAAAAGTAAATTGGTTTTCATCATGTTGATATTCGAATGTTGATGCTTCAAAATTAATGAGCTTGCATCGGGAATCCTATTTTTAATGCAAAATATTGATAAAAATCAGGGTTTACCCTGAGTGGGAATCAGGGTAAACCCTGATTCAGAATTAAATTTGATTCAAGTTTTTGAGCTTCAGTATAATTTTTGTTTTTTTATCTTAACTCGTCAGCAACTTCAATTTGTTATTTTTTTTTTTTTTAAAAAAATACAACTGCTATTTATTTAGATAATTCCTAAGTTGAATAGTGCAATTTGGAGCATTCATATCGAGTTTCATTGAATTATAATTTCTATTAGAGTAATTCAACTTCAAAAAGCATTTTAGCAATTTTATATTTTGAGATTGTTATATCTATTTGAATTATTAAAGAAATAAAATTAACTAATCATTATTCATTTATCTTAGTCTAAATCAATTTACAACAAGTTTACCTTTCCATTTATTTCGACCCAAGCTAATTGTTGTCAGATATACTCCTTTTTGAAGCCCAGCCAGATCAATATTTACATTTGATTTACCATTATTCAATATAGTTGCCTTAGTCATGATTTGTTTTCCTAATAGATCGTATAGAGTAATTTCCGTCATACCACTTTTTTCCTGATCGAAAGAGAACTGCACATAATCATTTGCAGGATTGGGGTACATTAAAACGTTCATTTTATTCTTAGGATCTCTTACATTAACAGAACTTTGATTTGAATATAAAATGGTTGAACCCGTGCCGACTGCCCAGATATCGGATTGGTAACCATGAATAGAATAATATCTTACATTTGGTACACTCTGTTTTTTCCATTTTGTTCCATCGTATTTGAAAAGAATACCTTGAGTACCTCCAACATATACATTATTTGCATCTGTTCCCCAAACCCCATACAAATCATTTAATCTAATACCAGGGTCTTGAACAGTCCAACTAACACCATCATATTTTAACAAGACTCCACCATCTCCCACAGCCCAGATGTTTTTATCATCTGCAGCCCAAACACTCCTTAAAGTTTCCGTTGTATTGGAAATCATTGATGTCCAATTTGTTCCATCGTACTTGAAAATTTTACCTTTATAACCTACAGCCCAAATATTATTAGAATCAATACCATGGATTCCAAATAGATAATCTCCACTGCTTGCCAATTGGTTGACCCAGGCAGATCCATCATACTTAAAAATTTTCCCTCTGTAAGTAACGGCATATACATTATTATTATCAATGCCCCAGACACTTTGAAAGTCTTCAGTTGTGGCTATTGTTTGATTTAACCAACTGTTACCATTATATTTAAGAATTGTACCTTTACTTCCTACGGCCCAAATATTTTTGGAGTCATTGCCCCAGATACCCCAAATATCATTCACAGTTTTTGAATCTTGAGTTATCCAATTTGATCCATCATATTTAACAATTAGTCCTTTGCTACCTACAGCCCAAACATTTCTGGGGTCAAATACCCAAACATTGAATAGGGACTGAGAATTTATATATTGCTTATTCCATTTAAAGCCATCACCTAATAATTTAGTACCTGACCAACCAACCACCCATATATTATTTACATCTGTTGCAAATACCCCAGTGAGATATGCAGTAGTGCCGGAATTTTGAGTTACCCATTGATTATTTTTATAAACCAAGATCACTCCACCTGTCCCAACTGCCCAAATATTATTTACATCAGTTCCATGAATATTGAAAAGTATTGCATTTGTATTTGAAGCTTGTTTTGACCATGTTGTACCATCGAATTTTAAAATCGCACCATTTCCAGTTCCCCCTGCACCAACGGCCCAAATATTATCTTTATCAACTCCCCATAGTTTATAAAGATAATTTGTGGTATCAGCATTTATTTGAGACCAGTTGTTTCCGTTATAATTGAGAATTGTTGCTCCTACCACCCATATATTATTCATATCAGGACCCCAAATTGATTGAAGATTCTTGGTTGTTCCAGAAGCTTGAGGAATCCAGCTGTTTCCATCATATTTAAGGATAGTTCCCGAACGACCAACAGCCCAAACATTGTCCTTATTTAAGCCCCACACACCTAGTAAATCTGATGTAGTCCCAGAATTTTCGATACTCCAATTACTGCCATTATATTTTAAAATAGTACCAGACTTTCCAACTGCCCATGCATTATTCTCATCTATTGCCCAAACAGAAGCTAGGTCATTAGTACTATTAGAATTCTGAAAAACCCATTTATTGCCATCATAATGCTGTATAATTCCAGACCTACCGACAATCCATCCTTTATTATTGTCTAGTAGAAATATGTCGTTAAAATTAGTAGCAGTATTCTGAATTTGCCAATTTTGAGAATAGCATAAAGTATATAATAAGCAAAAATTGAAATAAGAAATTTTTGTATTCTGTATACCATAATTGACAAATTTATTTGCCAAATTACTAATCCTTTTTTAAAATTGATTATATTTTTAATCCATTCAAGAATCAACTTGTAGGTATTGTATTTATTGCGTCCCGGTCAGATCTCACAATTATTTGATTATAAGCATATTACTTATAGCATCCTTTTTATGAATTGAGCTTTAATTCACGAAAAATATTACTACTATAGACATTTAGCTCATCTGCAATTTGTTGCTTTGACCAATTCATCTTTAGACATTTAGATAAAATTACCCTTTATTCAAGCATAAATTATTTATATATTTGTTGCAACAGTTAAAAATCTTGAAGGAAAGTACCTGTTGTGATGATGGGGCTTTATACAAAGGAATGTTTTTATTTGTTGTTGTTATTTCTTATTTTAGCACGTCTTTATCACCCACAAAAAAAAAATCAATTATGAGAATCTTTATTCCCGTAAGTTTATTCTGGTGCTTATTACTTTTTCATACATCATTAAGTGCCCAAAATTATGAACGATTGAACGGACCTTATGGCGGAGGCTCAAAGGTTTATGAAGGGAAAAATGGCATTCTGTTTCAACGCTTATTTGAAGACGATGATCTGGCCGTATTGTTTCGTTCTGTTGACGGTGGCGCCACATGGAAAAAAATGCCGACTCCTGCAGCCAGACAAGTGTACGACCCGTTTACGGTAGCATATAATGGCAATCTTTATGGGGCCGCTGGCAAGAATTTATATGTGTCTGTAAACGACGGACAGTCCTGGTCAGGACTCAATAGTCCTACTGCTGAGGCGATTGTTAATGTCAATGCATTGCCAAATGGGGTTTTATTGGTTTCAGATTACGAAAAAGTCTATCGTTCAATCAATAATGGACAAAGCTGGATTGCTGTCTTGCAAACTGACGTCGATGCATTTTATTACAACAGCTATACGGATCAAGTGTATGCAATTGGCAATCAAAACATCTATGTATCCAATGACGGCGGATTAAACTGGCTGCCATTTTATTTCGATGATTTCGGAGATGGATCTAAAGAAATTATTTCAACCAGCAATGGTCTGGTATTGGTGTCCGGTAAAGGACAAATTTGGAAGTTCGACCAATCGGGCAATTTAATACGGACCATTGGGGTATCCGCAGGGGAGGATACTTATGTGGAAATGGCTGTTTCTAAAACAGGAGATTGTTTGCTTTTGAAAAATATGCAGCCTATTATTCGGATGATTATGGAGATAATTTTTTGCCCCTCTTTTCGAATCCAATTCTTAATCGATACATCCGCACATTTGCTGCAACAACGAATGGCGCAGTTTTTGGCTTGCTGTATTCAGGTAGTTTATATCGTTCTGATAACAATGGGGCGTCCTGGAGTTTTTCTGCTCAAGGCATCGATTTCGCAACACCGCTTGAAGTAGATTTTATTTCAGAATCTAAAATTTTTGCACTGACAGTAGATGGTCTTTTTTATTCAGAAGATGGCGGACTCGTTTGGAATCCATTGTTATTTGGAGAGTTTGACTTTGAATACGCTTCTAAATTCGAACGAATTCAAGTGATGGATAAGGATTACTATTTTTTAAATAATGATGGCATCTATTATTTTTCGGATGTAAATGCAAGTGGCAAAAAATAAAAAACAGTAACTATGGAGTTGGAAATAAGATCTACTACCATCATGCAACGAACACCTTGTATTTTCTTGAAAACGAAAAATTATATCGATCTCCGGATCAAGGTAAAACCTGGATATCCATTTTGGGTGTGGAAGGAATTGACCTGAGAATTTTTCCAGATGGCTCCTTGCTGATATTAGGTCGAGATGGGGTATTCCGCTCTGTGGATCAAGGATTAAATTGGTCATTTGTATTTCCGGGCGGAGACTTGATTGCCAATCAAATTTTAAGCGATGGGTTTTCAACCGCTTTTATGTTTTATCCGGATCCTTTTGGGAGTGGTTTGATTCGTTCCAATGATCAAGGCATCACCTGGGAAAAAGTTGATTTGTTGAATGGCAATGGGAATTTGCTTTTTAATGCAAATAGCGGACAAGCATGTAATAATATTGCAAGCCTTTTTACCGCAAGTCTTACCGGAGAAGTATATACTTCCACCAATCAAGGGGCAACATTTAATGTGTATCTTGATTTAAAATATAATTTAAATGCATTGACCATTTCTCCTGCTCAGAAATTGTATATGCTGACAATAAAAAATGGGCTATACCGCACACGCATTGCAACCAGTTCGACAAAATTACTTACAGGCAATGTCTTTGACGATGCAAATAAAAATTGCGTAAAAGATAATGGAGAAACTGAACTACCTAAACGAATCGTAAAAGTTGAAAACGGCTCTAAAATTAATTTTGCCTATACCGATGCCTATGGAAATTTCCGATTCCCAATAGAGCAGGGTGATTATCAATTTAATGTGCCTTCAAGCAATTCCTATTGGAATTCATGTATAAAATCAATTAGTGCAAGCACCTATAATTTAAATGATACCTTATATATCGGATTGCAAGCTTTGAGCAAATGTCCGTTTATGGAGGTCGATATTCAAGCTCCGTTCTTAAGGAGATGTTTTGAATCGGACATCTATGTGTATTATAAAAATTCAGGAACGATTGCAGCTAAAGATGCCTACATAGATGTTGCTTTGGATACAAATTTTATTTATATAAGCTCAGGAAAACCTGTAGCCAGTATAAATGGAAACGTATATAGATTCTTAATTGGCGATCTTGAAGAAAATACTTCTGGAGCATTTACAATTCGGATTAAAGTTTCTTGTAATACTAAATTGGGAGATTTTCATTGTGCGGAAGCGCATATTTATCCTGATACTGCCTGCAATCTATCCGCCCATGCGGATATTAAAACTTCAGCTTTGTGTTTGGGAGATTCTATTCAATTGCGTATAAGAAATTTAGGAACTGCTGCCATGTTGGGTCCTAAAAAATGGATAGCTATTGATCAATCCATTTCAAATTTCAAAGCATCTACCATTGCTTCGGGGCTGTTTGTCTTAGATGCCGGCCAAGAATTCAATATTAAAATTCCAACTGCATCACGCGTATTGTTTATAGCCGAGCAGGATGATTCAAATCCTTATAAACAAGCTTCTCGTACAGAAATTGTCTCTTGTTCTGCAAATCCGGTTCCAGGGGCCCCAGTTTCAAGAATTGACAATCTCGATGAAGGCGAACCTTTTATTTCAAAATTTTGCCTGCAAGTACGGGGTAGTTTTGATCCAAATGATATAACCGGATACCCTGTTGGTTTATCAGATAGAAAATATATTGATCAAACACAGGAATTGGAATATATAATCCGTTTTCAAAATACGGGCACGGATACTGCATTTAATGTCAGAATTGCTAATCAAATACCGATCAATAATCTAGATTTAACCACGCTTTCTTTGGGATCCTCATCACATCCATATCAGTTGTTGATTGACCCAACCGGAAAACTGAATTTTAGTTTTCAGAATATATTATTACCCGATTCTGCGATTGATCAAAAAGCTTCTCATGGATTTGTTAGTTACAAAATAAAACCAATACAGAAACTAGGAAATGGAATTAAAATTGAAAACGAGGCATTTATTTATTTTGACTTTAATGATGCTGTAAAAACCAATAAAGAATTCCATACAGTTGGTATTCCGATTCAGGTTAAGGTGATCAATTCGACTCAAGTTGGCAAGTTGCAATTTAATATTCAACCTAATCCAATGTCTCAGCATGCAGTAATAAACCTAATCAATTGCGATAAATACGAAAAATATTTTTTGAGCTGTCAAGATCTAAATAAGGTAACATTATGGACTAAATCCTTTTTATCAAATACAATTCAAATTGAAAGAGAAAATTTAGTACCCGGGATGTATCTGTTGAGTATTAGAAACGCCAAGCAGGAACAAGTAGCTATTGATAAATTAATCGTTAAATAAAGTTTATTGTACACAAATTAATTATTGATTCGTATTTCATTCCTTTTTCGTAATTAATCATTCGTAATTCGTAATTAATTCTAGTCTTTTCACTTTATCACTATTTAAAAAAAGCCCCTGTGGTCAGCAGGGGCAAAAATCTACTATCATTCTCAGTTGGAAAATCAAAAAAGATCTTCGAGAGTCTTTAGTCGTATGGTGTAGTAATCTGTTTTCATTTTAGCGTTTCAATTTAGATAGGATATTATCCAATTCAGGTTCTGTAAATACCAAAACTTCCCTTGGTTTACTTCCTTCCCCGGTGCTTACAATTCCAAGGCTTTCAAGTTGATCCATGATACGACCTGCACGATTGTATCCAAGTTTCATTCGGCGTTGAATCATACTGGTACTTCCATGTTGAGACTGAACGACGAGGCGTGCTGCTTCAAAAAAGTTTTCATCTAAATCGTTTATGTTTATTGATGAACCTCCATTGTCGTTATCGTTTTCGTCACCTTTATATTCAGGAAGCAAGTAGGGCGTACCGTAGCTTTGTTGATTTCCTATAAATTTAATTACCCGTTCAACTTCCGGTGTGTCAACATAAGCACATTGTAAACGAATCATATCGGAACCTACATTAAATAGCATATCTCCACGTCCAATTAAACGTTCTGCTCCTCCATAGTCCAGAATGGTGCGGGAGTCAATATTAGAAGAAACTTTAAATGCGATTCTTCCCGGGAAGTTTGCTTTTATCAAACCTGTTATAATTTTTACGGAAGGCCTCTGTGTTGCAATAATTAAATGAATACCTACAGCACGAGCCAATTGCGCTAAACGACCCAGGGGCATTTCTACTTCTTTTCCTGCCGTCATGATCAAATCGGCAAATTCATCGATTACAAGTACGATGTAGGGCAAGTACTTATGTCCTTTTTCAGGGTTTAATCTGCGTTTGGTAAATTTGTCATTGTACTCTAGAATGTTTCTAACACGAGCCATTTTTAATAAACCATAACGTTGATCCATTTCAATGCACAACGAATTGAGTGTATAAATAACTTTGGAGTTATCCGTGATAATGGCTTCATCTGAATTTGGTAATTGAGCTAAAAAGTGTTTGCTGATTTCAGAATAAATTGGCAACTCTACCTTTTTAGGATCTATTAAGACCAACTTTACTTCAGATGGATGTTTGCGGTAAAGTAAAGACATCAGGATGGCATTGATCCCTACAGATTTTCCCTGACCTGTTGCACCAGCAATTAATAGGTGAGGCATTTTGGTAAGATCCGCAACGATTACTTCATTTGAAATATTTTTACCCAATGCAATTGGCAATTCTAATTTTTGATCATTAAATCGTTCTGAACGAAGCAATTCTTTTAAAGCAACAGTCTGGCGATTTTTGTTTGCTACTTCAATCCCAATCGTGCCTTTGCCTGGAATGGGTGCAATAATTCGAATGCCTTGAGCTGATAAACTTAAAGCAATGTCATCTTCTAGGCTTTTGATCCGGGAAATCCGTACACCCGGAGCGGGAACAATTTCATAAAGAGTTACCGTTGGTCCGATGGTTGCTTTTATTTTTTGAATTTCAATTTTATAATGTTGAAGTGTTGCAATAATTAAATTTTTATTGGTTTCCAATTCTTCGCGATCAATTTCAAATTTTTGATCCGAATAATCATGGAGTAAGTCAAGCTGAGGGGCTTTGTATCCTGAAAGATTTGCTTTGTGGTCATAGGGCGTAAGATCCTCAGCTTCCCAGCCGTCGTCATCTACTGAGACGGCTTGTGGGAAAAACTGATGATCGCTTTGTTCTGTTGCTCTTACAGGGGGTTCCATTAGAAAATCTGTGGGATCAGAAATGGCAATTTCAAGGTCTGGTGTTTGGCTTGGTTTGTCTTCTTTTGGTGCCAATGATGCCAAAAGATCATCCTGGTCTGGATGTTCACTCCAGTCTACCATGATAGGTTTTTGCTGCGGTGTTGGATTTGGAGTAGTTTTTAAAAACTGCTCCGGATTGTGGCCGCCATCATTCGTAACGTTTTGAAATGCGCTTTTAAAATTAAACCAATCAGCATTCCACATCGACGAAACTGCGGTGTGGCCAACCGCATCGGCTTGAAAGTTCTGCAAATTTGGGTTGTAATACCATACAACAAGTGCAATTAATCCAAAAACCAAACCCAAGCCTGCTCCAATAGGTCCCATGATTCCTTCCATCCACAAACAATTTCGTGCGCCAAAAGCTCCTCCATAGGGGAAACTCCAATTTTGAAACACATAATAAAAGATCATAGATAAAAGTGACATGATCACCAACGTATGGGTTGTAAATCTTAGGAAGGATAGCCAGCCGGACCGATGTAAAAACCGGAATCCTAAATGGATTATAATTGGCACAATGAGGAGGGCAGCAATGCCGAATCCATAATAAAATAAGAAATGCGAACTCAATGCGCCCAACTTGCCTAAACTATTGGCAATGTTTACTTTAGAGTTAAATAAGATGTGCCAGGAATAGCTAAAAATCTTATCCTGATCTGCTTTCCAGGTAAAGAAATAGGAAATAGAGGAAACCAGGATAAACAGTGCCATCATAAAACAGAGGATGGCAATAATTTTGGAGAGACGTTCATCTTTTAACATGGCGACAAAGGATTGCCAGGCAGTCTCTTTATTCTTTTTTGACCGCGCCATAGGACTATAGTAGATTATATATTAAATCAGACGCTAATGTATGTGTTTTTTACATATTACACTAAAAAATTATTTATTTTTTGCTATTAATCTGCATTTTAAATATTACAAATATTAATAATATGTTTTAAAAATACATATATATAATATTAATAATGTGTAATATCAATACATTCAATCCCTTTTATATGTTAATTGTTCCCAAGTTTGGCTCGCACTGGGTTGGCATTTTTAATTTTGCAGTCTAAATCGATTGAACATGTATATAAAACACAAAGTGATCATTGCCGGAGCTGGTGGAATTGGACGTGCTGCAGGCTTGATTATGGCTGAACAACCTGATTTTGATTGTGAAATTTTTATTGGAGACATCCAGCTTGATATTGCAGAAGAAGCATGTCAATGGATTCAAAAGGGAGCCTCTAGTCTCGTTAATATTGAATCCTTTGAAATAAAACAGGATGTTGTTTCGGAACATATGGACTACATTTTAAAATCTGCAGACATTCTATTGGATTGCCTTCCAGGTTCAGAAGCACCCAAAATGGCTGCTTTTGCAAAAAAATACAAGTTGCACTATGTGAATCTTACCGAATATGTGGATGAAACCAATCAAATTCTTGAATTAGCAAAAGATGCTGAAACTGGATTTATCCTACAATCCGGTTTGGCTCCAGGATATGTTAATATTCTTGCCAATCATTTATATAAGGATTTTGTGTTACAGTATGGGGATCAACAGGTAGACCATATTGCTATGAAAGTAGGAGCTTTGACTCGGATTACTACCAACCCACATTATTATGGGTTTACCTGGAGTCCTATTGGTGTTGCAACAGAATACGTAAAAGATGCCATTGTAATTCGCAATGGAATTAAAACGACCATTCCCTCCCTTACAGAAACTACTGATATATTAATAGACGGCATTCATTATGAAGATGATTTTACCAGTGGAGGGGCTGCTGATTTACCTGATTATTTTTCAGGAAAGGTTCGCAATCTGGATTATAAAACCATTCGATATCCAGGGCATTACCAATGGGTTAAAAATCAGTTGGCCGAAATCGGATCGCAACCCAATCCTGAAATTGCACTGTTAGATAAAATGAAACAAGTAATCCCCAATGTTGATGAGGACCTTATAGTTTTATATGTTGGGATCATTGGAAAAGATGTTTCGGGTTCCATTCGCATCAAAGAGCGTAGTCTTCGCATTGAACCTTCTTTTGTGGGAAGCCATAAATTAAAAGCCATCCAAACAACAACGGCTGCTCCTATGTTGGAAGCTGCCAGAATGTTATTGTCTGGAAAGTATAAAGGTCCAATGCTTCAATCCCAAATTGATACACAGGAATTCTTATCCGGTTCATTTGTTCAAATGGTTTTTAATCAAAAGAAATATAGAGAATTAGTTTAAGCGCTTTCCTTTAAGGTCTTGTTTGTTATTGAATCTACCATTCAAAAACGAATATGTAGTCAGGCATTCCAAAAATACCTTTCTACTTGTACATCTATTCGCTTGTATTTTCGTTTTATTAATACGGATGGTTTTTTCCGATTAATAAGATCAAACATGAGTGCGTTGCTATTAAATGGAGGTGAATTTTTAATTAAGGATACTGATTTTAATTTGAATTTTATTCCTGAAGATCTCAATGAAGATCAGGAAATGATTCGTCAATCTGTACGAAGTTTTGTTAATCAGGAAGTTTTAGCAAGAGGGAATGACATCAACGAACAAGTTTCGCTCTTACAGGAAGCAGCATCATTAGGTCTATTAGGATCACATATACCAGAACATTATGGTGGGAATCCTCTCGATACATTTAGTAATACCCTCATTTCCGAAGAATTGGGTAGAGGAGAAGCTTCATTCAATACAACCCTAGCGGCTCATACAGGGATTGGTATGCTCCCAATTTTTTATTTCGGTTCGGAAGCACTTAAATTGAAGTATTTGCCAGGCATGTGTAACGGATCTATTAAAGCTGCTTATTGTTTGACAGAACCGGGATCAGGTTCCGATGCGCTCGCTGCTAAAACTCAAGCCGTTTTAACGGATGATAAAAGTGCTTATTTAATTACAGGTCAAAAAATCTGGATTACAAATGCTGGCTTTGCAGATGTGTTCATCGTTTTTGCACAAGTCGATGGAAATAAATTTACAGGATTCGTTGTAGACAGCCACTTGTCAGGGATTAGTCTTGGTGCAGAAGAGCATAAACTGGGAATTAAAGGTTCTTCGACACGACAAGTCTATTTTGATAAAGTAATTGTTCCGGTTTCTAACATCCTTGGAGAAATAGGAAAAGGTCATTTAATTGCTTTTAATGTATTGAATATTGGTCGTTATAAATTGGGTACTATTTGTATGGGTGGCACCAAACGCTTGTTAGAAATGGCAATTCGGTATGCAAATGAACGGCAACAGTTTGATCACCCAATTTCCAGTTACGGAGCCATTCAGTTTACAATGGCGGAATCAGCCATCCGCATCTTTACATTGGAGTCAACCGTATATCGGGTAGCAGATCTAATGGAAGATCGAAAAATAGTTTCAACTCAATCAGGCAAAGATGCCGCAACAGCTATGTTAACTTCTGCTGAAGAATATGCAGTTGAATGTGCTATCATTAAAATCAGCGGCTCCGAAATGATAGATTATGTTGTTGATGCATTAATACAAATCCATGGAGGGTATGGGTATAGTGAAGAATATGCACCAGCAAGAATCTATAGGGATACCCGGATAAATCGAATTTATGAAGGTACCAATGAAATTAATCGAATGTTGATTATCAACATGATTTTACGTCGAACCCTAAAAGGTCAATTGGACCTGGTGGGACCTGCCTGGGAAGTACAAAAAGAATTGACAAGCCTGCCTTCTACGAATCTTTCTGATGAAGACTATGCTTTGGAGATCAGAAGTATTAAGGATTTTCGTAAAATGGTGCTAATGGTTGCCGGGGCTGCAGTTAAGTATCAAATGGATGGAAAACATGATCTTAAAACGCAACAGGAAATTTTGATCAATGTCGCAGATATGATCATCGATTTATATCTGGTTGAATCGATTGTCCTAAGGATTCAAAAACTAAAAGGGAAATACCCTGAGAAGTTGACAGATTTGCATGAATCTGCTATGAAGGTTTTTTTCTGGGATGCACAATCAAGACTTGTAAAAAATGGACAGGATGCCTTAGCTTCATTTGCAAGTGGTGATGAACTTCGAATCATGTTACTTGGAATAAAACGTTTTTCTAGATACGAACCGGTCAATGTTAAAGCACATCGACGTAGAATTGCAGAGGCACTCATAGAGAAAAAATCGTATTGTTTTTAAGGTTTTCTTCAACGTAAATTCAATTGGGCTTGTTCAGCTTTGCTAGATACAAGCTGTCTTTTAACCAAAAGTCATAAAATCGAAAATAAATTTGAATAGGCTGATCTCTGAAATCATATTTATGACCTATGTAAAAGGTTTGATCTTTTAATACTGAATCAAATTGCATAATATGCTTATTGGCCTTTGTAATATAATAGGGTATTTGATAAGGCAATAAAGGTGCTGTTTCAAGTTTGGAATTTGTGAGTTCTAATTTCCCCAAAAATAAATTTGTATGAATTTTGTTTGATTTACCATAAAGGTGGATAGGTTCTGACTTTGTAATTTGTAATATTTCAGAAATTGTAGGTCGAAATAATCTGGACTCAATTTGAGGTATTGCTGGTAGATAAAATACATTTAAAGCAATCCGGAAGAAGGCCATTGACAAAATTAAATAATAGATTTTAAATGCATTTGTTAGAGAATAGCCATATAAAATACTTGCAAAGCCACATATAGCGAGAATAGTCTTTAAAAATAAATGGGGAATGGCATTTAGGTTTGGAATAAAATTTAAAAACAAAGGCGCCACCGTCATACATCCGAGTATTATGAATCCTGAGATTTCAAACGATTTCCGGAATTTTGAGCGTTCGGGATGATTCAAATAATGATACGCCAGAACGCTTAAGATTAATATGTAGAATAAATAGAGATAACGGCTTTTCGTTTCTCCGCTGAGCCAATATAAGGGCATATTGCATGCTAGAAATAGACATGCAAATTTTAAAAAAGAGTTCGAAAATAAGTTGATCCACATACTTCGCTTCCATACCAATAGAAATAACAAGGACCAAGGAAATAAAAAGCGAACCAGTTTAATTGGAAAATTAACCAGGTTAATACTGATTTTGTGAAGCCGACTTCCAAAACCAGTTCGTTGCGAACTTTCTTCAAACAAGCGAATGATATAAGAAAAAACAGTTGTGCCTTCCCTTAGATAATACAAGTAATAATAAGTGAAAACAGGAATTGTAAAACAACAAATTGCAATGAAATGAACCGGTTTTACCAGATTTTCCCATTTCTTGGTTTGTATACAAAGTGCCAATAGTCCAAATCCTTGATAAGCAATTGCTGGAAATCCTTTTGTTAAAAACCCTACAGATGCTGCTAAGTAGGATAGTATTAATAACCAGGAATTATTTTTGTGAAAATAACTAAAAAGCGAAATGACCTGAATATAACTTACCAGGCAATAAAATAAATCAATTTCACCTGAATTTAAACTACCATAAAATAATAAATCTGCAGAGCTTAAAAAAAATAAAGAAGATAACAAGGCTGCTTCAAATCCAATATGTTTTTTACTTATTAAAAAATGCACCAATGCCGTTAATACAAATGATAATAGGGAAGGTAATCGAACCACCCATTCATCAAATGAACCAAATAGAGTAAAAAAAAAGCTAAGTACCCAACTGAATAAAGGGGGTTTATTGTAATAATTATAGGAGTTCAAATGAGGGACCACATAGTCTTTGGTCAGATACATCTCAATAGCGGTAGCCGCACGCCTTGGTTCTTCAGCACGAAGCTCGAGGGTGTAAAGATTTGAGAACAACCCAAAGGCCAAACAGGCTACAATTAATAAGATTATTTTACTTTTAATTTCCATGCAAATGGATTGTAAAAACAGCAACAAGATCTGTTTTTTTTTAGTATTTTAAAGCTATTATTAAATACAATAAATTAATTGATGCTCAGGGCAATGTGAGTTTTAGGTTGGGTTATGCCGAAAACAATATTCGTAATTGGTGCTTTTGAAGAACATTCTGGGATTTATACTGCACCGCTCTCAAATTTAAATACTGCCATTGCCATTGGTATATTGAATCGATCCATGTAATTCAGGCTTGAAGCTTAATTTTGGGTCATTCGTGCGTAATTTTATAGGTAGGTTAACGGGTACTTAAATTAGTTCTAACTATATGGTGTATGGACATGGATGCACTAATAGACTATTTATTCGTTGGGCTTTCTGGACTGGTAGCTATAAGCGATCAATAAAATTATACATTTCCTGAATGGGAGTCGTATTAGCAATTCTGAACCCATATCCATAAATTTAGCATTAATTTGTGGTATAAATAGAATTGACTAATTTTAACTAATATTAGCATCTAAATTATGAATTATATATTTGGATTTACAAAATTTCTTTTCATTATAGTAGTCGTTTATTTGTTCAGTGCGTTTTTTGCTAAATCAAATTTCAAAGTAGAGCGAACCAGAGTTGTTCAAGCCTCGCAAAAATTGGTGTACAATCAAATAGGCATACTTAAAAATTGGGAGAATTGGTCAGCTTGGCAAGAGAAAGATCAGTCGATTCAATTTACATTTGAAGGAAAGGATGCTGAAAATGGTGCCGTTATGCATTGGAAAGGGGACCCAGAAAAATCAGGAGCAGGTTTAATAGAGATCGTCCAGGCAGATCCACCTTATTCAATGGTCTATAAATTGAAAGGAAAGCTTCCTTTTGAATTAAATTCAAAAGGATCCTTCATACTTTCTGCTGAAAATTCTAAACGAACTACCGTGCTTTGGACTGATCACGGACAAATTCCTTTTTATTAAGGCCAGTGATGATGTTTAATGATGTGGAAGAATTTATGGCACCGGATATTGAAAGAGGCCTCTTTAAAGTAGATTCTATTTGTTCAAGTTTGCAGAATCAAATTCAATTGATCATGCATCAGGATAGTTTGAAAAATTAGAAAAATTTATAACAGTTCTGAATTATGGGAATTGAAAACTATTTACATTTATACTTGTTAGTACATTTGTACTTTTAAGCATTCCGTTAATGACTTATTCCTTGCGTACGTTTGTTTTATTAATCCTAATTTTTTCCAGCCTTTGTAATCAGATGGTTGCTCAGGATATTAAAATTAGTTTGGATTCCTGTCTTATTTTAGCTCGCCGAAATTATCCTCAAATTAAGCAGTTGGATCTCTTGGTCAAAACAGGAGAGGCGACGGTAACTATTCTAAACAAAGCCTGGCTGCCACAAGTTAATGTCAATGCCCAAGCTTCATACCAATCAGATGTTACAAGTTTTGATATCAATATTCCTGGATTTCCAACACCGAATCCACCTAATAAAGATCAATATAAGTTTTATGCTGATATTGGACAGATCGTTTATGATGGAGGTAGCATAAGTTTACAAAAAAAATTGACCCGGGCGAATGCAAAGCTCGAAATTAGTAAAGTTGAAACAGAGCTTTACAAATTAAACGATCGAGTTTTGCAATTATACTTTGGGATATTACTCAGCCAGTTCCATCAAAAGAGTTTGGATTTGCTTGAGAAAGACTTAGTCGAGCAAATTAATAAAGCTACAGTTGCTTTTAATGCAAAAACAATAGCTGCGAATACACTTTATTTAATTCAAGCAGAAAAATTGAAATTGGATCAGCGACGCATTGAGCTGAATGCACAAAAGATTCAACTGCTTCAAACCCTTAGTATTTTTATTAATAGAAATTTAGAAGCAAATGCTGAATTGCTTGAACCATCGAACCCAGTATTAAGTCCGGTTATTCAGAGACCTGAGTTACAGCTGGTGGATCAACAAATTTATTTGGCAAATTTGCAATGGAAGTTTAATCGATCGAAATCAATTCCTAAAATAAATTTATTTGGTCAATTTGGATACTCCAACCCTGCATTAAATTTTTTAAAAAATGAGTTCCAACTCTATTACTTAGGTGGAATTAAATTGAACTGGAATTTTTCTGCTTTGTATCAGTATCGAAGTGACTATAAAGTATCAATTTTAAATAAAAATTTGGCTGAATTGCAACGAGAAAGTTTTTTATTTAATACCAGACTCAATTTAATGCAGCAAAACCAGGAAATTCAAAAGTATGTCCAGCTTTTAAAATCTGATAAGGAGTTAATTGAATTGCGTATTAAAATTAAAAATGCCTCTAAATCACAATATGAGAATGGAATCATAACAACAAGTGATTATTTACGTGAATTGAATGCGGAAGAGCAAGCCAGAACTACAGAATATATTCATAAGGTTCAGTTTCTTCAAGCCCAATATTTGTTTTACTATTATTCAGGAATAAATTTATGAAGCAGTACGGTACTAAATTCTCAATAATTCTTCTGGTCAGCTTGTTGCAAGCTTGCAATCATAATGGTATGCAAAGAGATGCCTCCGGAGTATTTGAATCAGATGAAATTATTGTATCATCTGAAGTGATCGGCAAAGTCATTGAATTTAAAGTTGAAGAAGGTTCTGAATTGCAAAAGGATTCTGTGGTTGGAAAAATTGACCCGATTCAATATGAATTGCAAAGTGAGCAAATTGCTTCATCTATTAAAGCAATGGATAATAAAACCTTATCCGCTGTTCCTCAGGTGCAAATTTTGCAATCTCAAATGGAATCGCAAGAAGAACAAATAAAAGTATTGCAATTGCAATTGAAAAATGCTTTGTATGAAAAAATCAGACTAGAAAAACTCGTTAAGGCAGATGCAGCACCTGGAAAGCAATTGGATGATTTAACTTCGCAAATTGCTATATTGGAACAACAGATTAAAACCGCTCAGAGTCAAGTTTCATTAATTAAACAGCAAATTCGATCACAGAAAGACTTGGTTCAGATTCAAAATCGTGCAATAACCAGTGAGAAGGAACCACTTGAAAAAAGGAAGGCAATGGCAGATGACTATTTGAAAAAAGCGCTAATTAGAAATCCAATCAAAGGTACGCTATTGACTAAGTATATTCATGAGGGAGAAGTTGTCACCATTGGAAAAGCAATATATAAACTGGCAAATCTCGATGAACTTTATTTAAGAGCATATATCACGGGAAGTCAATTGACTCAAATAAAATTAAATCAAGAGGTTAAAGTATATGTTGACGATGCGGCTTCTGCTATTAAAGAATTTCCTGGAATAGTAAGTTATATCAGTGACAAAGCTGAATTTACACCAAAAACCATTCAAACCAAGGATGAAAGGGCCAATTTGGTATATGCTGTTAAAATTCGTGTTAAAAATGATGGATACCTCAAATTAGGTATGTATGGTGAAGTGAAATTTAATTAAAAGATGACTGCAATTGAAGCGATTGGCATTTCAAAATCATACCGGTTTAAAAGGGAGGAGGTTAATGCACTTCGAGATATTAATTTGCAAATTTCAAAAGCTGAATTATTTGGCTTGATTGGGCCTGATGGATCAGGAAAATCAAGTCTGATTCGTATTTTAAATACCTTGCTCTTGGCTGATAAAGGGACGGGTTATGTTGATGGCTTAAATATAGTAGACGATTTTGAAAAAATTCGAAAACGAATTGGGTATATGCCGGGTCGGTTTTCATTATATCAGGATTTAACAGTAGAAGAAAATTTACAATTTTTTGCTTCGGTGTTTAATACCACCATTAGCGAAAATTATTCTTTAATAAAATCAATTTACCAACAGATTGAACCTTTTAAACACCGCAGAGCCGGCCAGCTTTCTGGTGGCATGAAACAAAAACTGGCTTTGTCTTGTGCGCTGATTCATAGGCCTTCAGTTTTATTTCTTGATGAGCCTACTACAGGCGTTGATGCTGTTTCGAGAAAGGAATTTTGGGACATGCTTAAAGAATTACAAACTAACGAGATTACTATATTGGTTTCGACGCCCTACATGGATGAAGCTGCTTTATGCGATCGGGTTGCATTGATTTTAGATGGAAGCTTATTTAAGGTTGATAAGCCTGCAAACATTGTAGATGATTTTGATCAAAAATTATTTGGTGTTCGGACAAAGGATATGTATCGTCTAATTCAAGACTTAAAATCTTGGCCATTCGTTTATTCTTGCTATGCTTTTGGAGATAGTTGTCATGTAGTTTTTAAAAATCTAACAGATGAAATAGCTTCTTGTAAGACCTATCTGATTTCAAAGCAGCACGAACTCATTGAAATATTTCAAATAAAGGCAGGAATTGAAGATTGTTTTATGTATTTAATGAAAAAGAGTGCCTGAAAATTATTTGATCGAAGTTACAAATCTAACTAAAAGATTTGCGGCATTTACAGCAGTTGATAATATCAGCTTTAATGTAAAGCAAGGTGAAATATTTGGATTTTTAGGGGCAAACGGAGCAGGGAAAACTACTGCGATTAAAATGTTATCTGGGTTATTAAATCCAAGTTCGGGGGAAGCAAAAGTTATTGGTTTTGATGTAAAGACACAGGCTGAGCAGATTAAAAAAAATATTGGCTACATGAGTCAACGGTTTTCGCTCTATGAAGACTTGACTGTTTTTGAGAACATGCGTTTTTACGGAGGAATTTATGGGTTGCGCTCGAAAGAAATTAATTCAAAGGCAGATGATATCTTAAATATCTTGAATCTGATAAATGAAAGAAATGTATTGGTAAAATCGCTTCCGCTTGGCTGGAAACAAAAACTGGCATTTTCAATTTCAATTTTACATAATCCACCACTTGTTTTTTTGGATGAACCGACCGGTGGGGTGGATCCAATTACACGACGTGAATTTTGGGAGCTAATTATGGAAGCTTCTCATAGAGGTACAACCATATTTGTCACTACGCATTATATGGACGAAGCCGAGTATTGCAACCGGGTATCAATCATGGTTGATGGAAAAATAGAAGCATTGGGTGCCCCATTAGAATTGAGACAACAGATCGGCGCACCCAATATGGAGGCCGTTTTTTTAAGTCTCGCAAGAAAATCTAGTCGCATTGAAGTATGATGAAGCAGTTTTGGATATTTGTAAATAAGGAATGGCTTCACATCTTAAGAGATCGACGGACCTTATTGATTTTATTTGGAATGCCTATCGCTCAGATTTTGATTTTTGGATTTGCTCTTTCTAATGAAGTAAAAAACTCCAAAATAGCAATACTGGATCATGCAACTGACGATGTAAGCCATAAATTGATTGAGCGTATTGAGGCTAGTAAATATTTTGAAATAGTACATGTGCTCCACAGCGATTCTGAAATTGATCCTGTTTTTAAACAAGGGCTTATTCGGCTTGTAGTAGTTTTTCCTAGCTCGTTGAGTAATGACTTACATCATCAGAATGATGTTCGTATCCAATTGATTTCAGATGCTTCTGATCCAAATGTGGGAACTACCCTGGTTAATTACATGAGTTCAATAATTGGTGATTATCAAAATGAATTGATTGCACTCAATAAATTGCCTTATACAATAAAGCCTGAGGTGAGAATGATCTATAACCCTCAGTTAAAAGCGGCATATAATTTTGTGCCTGGAGTTATGGCTATGGTGCTTTTATTGATCTGTTCATTAATGACCTCTATTGCGATCGTCCGAGAGAAAGAAATGGGAACCATGGAAGTGTTGCTCGTTTCCCCTCTAAGACCAGCTTTGGTGATTATTTCTAAAACCATTCCTTACCTTGTATTGTCATTTATTAATATCTGTAGTATATTGCTATTGAGTTATTTTGTTTTAGGAGTTCCTGTAAAGGGAAATCTGTTTTTATTATTGGCTGAAGGAATCCTTTTTATTATTACCTCACTGTCATTAGGTATGTTTGTTTCTTCAGTTGCAGCTACTCAAACAGCGGCTATGTTTGGCACGTTGGTGGGATTATTTATGCCAACATTGATGTTTAGTGGATTTATGTTTCCAGTAGATAACATGCCAATACCATTACAAATGCTTTCAAATATAATTCCTTCAAAATGGTTTTTTAATATTGTAAAGGCGATTATGATAAAGGGTCTTGGTTTTTCAGCTATTTGGAAAGAGACGTTGATATTATTTGGAATGACCTGCCTTCTCTTTATAATTAGCATTCGAAAATTTGATAAGCGATTAGCCCTTTAATTAATGCGAACCATAAAGTTCATCATACAAAAGGAATTCAGTCAGTTTTTTCGTGAAAAAACCAACATCAGAATGTTGTTGGTGATGCCTGTGATCCAATTGATACTGTTACCATTGGCAGCGAATTATGAAGTTAGAAATATACAACTGTGTGTAGTTGATCACGATCATTCAACGTACGTTCGCGAAATGATTCAAAAAGTTACTGCATCCGGATATTTTAAATTAAATTCTTATGTTGATTCCTATAATGAAGGATTGGAACGAATGGAACATGATAATGTAGATATTATATTAGAAATTCCTTCTGGATTTGAAAAGATACTGATACGGGAAAATGAAGCAATTCTTTCAGCATCAGTAAATGCAGTCAATGGACAACGGGCTAGTTTGGGAGCACAATATTTGTTGGCTATCCTTCGCGATTTTAATCGTGAAATTAGATTGAACTGGATTCAATTTCCTAAATTTAATCCAGTTCCTATTATAAAAATTGAACATTCATATTGGTATAATCCAATGATGAATTATAAGCATTTTATGGTTCCTGGAATTTTGGTTATTCTGCTGACAATGGTTGGTGCAAATATGTCTGCTTTAAATCTTGTTCGTGAAAAAGAACTGGGAACGATCGAGCAAATAAATGTTTCACCCATAAAGAAGTACCATTTTATTATTGGGAAGTTAATTCCTTTTTGGATTATGGGACAAGTGGTATTGACCCTTGGTTTATTAGTAGCGCGATTAATTTATGGCATTGTGCCGGTTGGTAACGTGGGATCAATTTATTTGTTTTCTTCTGCTTATTTACTTTGCATTTTAGGTTTGGGGCTTTTGATCTCTACCTATGCAAACACTCAACAACAGGCAATGTTGATTTCATTTTTTGTAATGATGGTATTTATATTATTGAGCGGTCTTTATACCTCAATTGACAGCATGCCTCTTTGGGCTCAATGGATAACTAAAATTAATCCCATTGCATATTTCGTACAAGTCATGCGACTGGTCATCATGAAGGGTAGTGGATTAAAAGATATTTTACCCCATATAATAGCTATACTTGGGATGGCAACCGTTATAATACCTTGGGCTGTATGGAACTATCGAAAAAGAAGTTGAGGATGTTATAATTTACGAACAGTTTGCTCATTTGTTACATTAAGTATTGCCTCTGCCTGATATGGCCAAGATTCAATTAGTTTATCATCAATTTCATCAAATTCTACCATCCATTTTCTTAAATCCTTTTTAGATGTGTTTTTTATTTGATCAAAACTGCGAATTCCTTTTGAGATTAATCGACTTGCAACATCTTCATCGATTCCTTTAATTAAATGCAATGGGTCCGAAGGTTGGGCCTTCAAAGTATATTGCTCCATTTTTTCGTCACCGATAATATTGCTTATAATCATTAGATGTTGATCTAAAATGGATTTAAGATCAGCCACAATTTTGGAATCTCCGGATTCTGATTCTGACAATTTCGAATTTGTTTTTAAACGCAAGATCTGTTGCTCAAGCTCAAATACTTTCAGTTCTAATTCCTGGTTTAAATTTTGAGTAAGCTTGAGCGCTTGATTTGTTTGTTCAAAATCACTAATTATCGAGGGATCATCGAATTTACGCTTTGCTTCGAGGTATTTTTCTTCTAATATGACATATTTGGATTTCCAGTCTTCATAAGCAACTTTATAAGTTCTTTCTTGCTCAAGCGTTTGGAGAATTTTTTCATCAAGATCAAATTTTTCTTTACGCAATTGATCGTAAATTATACGTAACTCATTTTTGTCACGAATGGCATCCCGTGCTTCCATACGGTACTTACTGGCAACAATCCACAAAGCAACGAGGGAGCAAATTACCAGAATTCCAAAAAAAACATATAAAAATACCGGTGCAATAGACATGTTAAGCTTGATCAGAATACATATTGAAGTCTAAATTTAGGCTTCATACTATAAATGCAAATTAAAATCTCTTTGGATATTCTTTGTTGTATTCGTAGCGTAATACATCAAAAGAAGTCACGATGCCTACCAGTCTTCCATTATCTACAACAGGCAATGCGTGAAATAAATGCTCCATAAATACCTCTGCCGCAGTCCCTACTTTATCAGTAGATTCTATGGTTGCAAGTATTTTGGTCATTACATTTCCAACTTTTGTTGTTGGATAATCTTTATGATCCACAGCTAATTTAAAAAGATCATAGGTAGTAACAATACCAACCAACTTCATATCATTTTCAACCACAGGTACGTGGTGAATCCGGTTGTTGATCAGTAATTCTTTGACCTTCTGAAGTGTGTCTGTTGGATTTACACATATTACGTCCCGAACCATAATTTCCTGGACCGTTTCATTCATCATACATTTTGAGTTTAAGGCACGAAAGATATTAAAGTTTGTAGAATATTGGGCTAAATTAAAATAAATTTTCTAAGTCGCCGTCTTTAACTGCATTCGGAAGGAATACTTGCAATAAGGGTTCTTGTTGCATGGCCGTTTGGATAGCCTCAAGAGCTCCTTCATTTCTAGCCCAGGCCCGTCTTGCAACTCCATTATTAACATCCCAGTGCAACATATTCTGGATTTTGTCATCGCAAGTTTTACTCCCATCTAAGACCATTCCAAATCCTCCATTTATCACCTCACCCCAACCCACACCGCCTCCATTATGGATGGAAACCCAGGTAGCACCTCTGAAACTATCACCAATTACATTGTGAATGGCCATGTCTGCTGTAAATTTGGAGCCGTCGTAAATATTGGATGTTTCTCTAAAAGGGGAGTCCGTTCCAGATACATCATGATGATCTCTTCCTAAAACCACCGCTCCTTTCAGTACACCCTCTGAGATGGCTTTGTTAAACGCTTTGGCAATTGCTATCCGTCCCCGGGCATCTGCATAAAGTATTCTCGATTTACTTCCAACGACCGGTAAATTGGATCCCGCATTTTGAATCCATTTCAAATTGTCCTGGTATTGAAGCTTCGGATTTCCATCCAATACGTCTATAAGCTGAATAATTACCTGTTCTGCAATTTTATCGGTTTTCTCCAAATCCTCTAGGGTTCCAGAACAACATACCCACCTGAAAGGTCCAAAGCCATAGTCAAAACACAAGGGCCCCATGATGTCTTCAACATAAGAGGGATATCGATATTGAATGTGATCGGCATCCTTCCAAACCTTAGCTCCGGCTGCTCCCGCTTCTTTTAAAAAAGCATTCCCATAATCCCAAAAATACATGCCTCTTTGACTAAGGGTATTGATGGCATCTACTTGCCTGCACAAACTGGATTGTACTGCTTTTAAAAATGCGGGTTTATCTTGAAGTAATAACTTTTTAGCTTCATCAAAACTATAACCAACCGGGCAATAACCAAGGTCATCAATATTATGTAAAGATGTTTGATCTGAACCTAAATGAACCTTAATGTTATGTTGAACAGCATATTCCCATAAATCGACGATATTTCCTGCATACACCAAAGCAATGCCCCTTTCCTGATTATTATAATTTTTGGCTGCTTTAAAAAGCGGAGGCAATGAATTAAAAATATTATTTGGATCAATGTATCCATCTTCTAATCGTTGTTTTATAGCATCAGGGTCGACTTCTGCCAACAAACAACACGCCCCGGTTATAACTGCAGCTAAAGATTGTGCACCGGACATGCCTCCCAAACCGGATGTAATAAATAATTGGCCGTGTAAATTATTCAAATTTGCTTGAAATCGTCTTGCTGCGTTTAATAAAGTAATCGTGGTTCCATGTACAATCCCTTGTGGACCAATGTACATAAATGAACCGGCAGTCATTTGTCCGTATTGAGTTACCCCCAAGGCATTGTATTTGTTCCAATCTTCTTTTTTACTATAATTTGGAATCATCATCCCATTCGTTATTACTACGCGAGGTGCATCCGGATGTGATGGAAATAACCCAAGTGGGTGACCAGAATATAAAACCAATGTTTGAAAATCAGTCATTTGACTTAAATAAAACATGGTCAATTTATATTGAGCCCAATTTTGAAAAACAGAACCATTGCCACCATAGGTTATAAGTTCGTGTGGATATTTTGCAACTTTGGGATCTAAATTATTTTGTATCATCAACATAATTGCAGCAGCCTGACTGGATTTGGCTGGATATTCAGAGATTGCACGTGCATGCATCGGGTATTTTGGACGGAATCGATACATGTAAATACGACCATAATTTTTAAGTTCTTCAGCAAATTCACGGGCTAAAATTTCATGAAAATGATGGGGAAAATAGCGAAGTGCATTTCTGACTGCAAGTTGTTTTTCATCGTGTCGTAAAGTTTGTTCGATGTTCCGCTTCGGAGCATGCGGTACCGTTTGATCGTATCCAGGATGATCCGGCAAAACTTTTGGAATACCTTCTTTTAATACATTCATTTCCATAAATTTCAAATTAATTCCGGAGTAAATTGTACAATGAAAAAAATTGAATATCCTGACTTTTTAATTTTGGATCCTTGCTAATGCATTCAATCTTTAATAATTCATTAGGGTTTAAATCAAAATAGTTAGGGTAGAACTGTGTCGATTTAGTCTCAACTAAATAGATGCTTTTTGCAAAATTTTTAGCACGTAAATTGAAACGATATCCGTTGTTGGTTTTTTCAAAATCCAAAACTTGAACAGCAGGTTCTAATAAATTTAAATTTTTAAACCTATCAAAAAAACATGCACTGCTTCCGCTTTGCGTTTTATTTTTCCATTTTAATAAGAGGTAATAATCTTGGGTAAATTCAAGTTTTTTAAATCAAGTGGTATGGTTAAGATTAATTGAGAACTATCATTAATTATAGGACCTTCCCAATGATCATAAAATATAAAATTACCTGAAAAATCCTGAAGATGCATATCTAATTCATACGATTCATTTTCAATTAAATCAGACAGTGCATGAATTGAAATGCCATTTTCGATGGGTGTTGCGACAAATAGTACGGGTTCAAAAGTTTTTTTAACCAGGTGTTGCAAGGCTTTGTATCGACCTGTATAATCAATTCCTGACCATGAGATTCCAGGCCAGCAATCATTAAATTGCCAATACAATGTACCCATGCAATATGGTTTTGAAAGCCGATGTTTTCGAAGAATTTTGCAAATACCCTCAGCCTGACAAATTTGATTGAGATAAATTAATTCTTCAAAATTTTTTGGTTCGGGAAAATCATGTGAGATGTATTTCCGGATAAGCTTATTTCCTCTGGGATGTTTTTGATGGTTTAATATGCTTTTTGATTCTAATTGCAAATCGCTATCATCTGCAATTGTTTTTAATGTAACCAGTGAAGGGAGTGATTGAAAACCAAATTCACTCATAAATCGTGGGACTCGATCTTCTAATTGCTCAAATGGCATTTCATCATGCCAAAGACCCCAATCATGGGCATCTCCATAGTTAGTAAATCGTTTGTCGCCTCTTCCGTATAATGGCGATGACTCCCAATAAGACGTGAAGTTGCTGTGCTTTTTTACAGCATCAGGTAAAATAGTATTAAATAAAAGTTGATAATCATTCCAAATGCGTTTTTGATTATTGGGCGAAATTAACAACTGCCATCCCCATCGATTCCATCCTTCGTTATTTTCGTTATTACCACACCACAATGCGATGCAAGCATGACTGCTAAGTCGTTTTACTTGTTCTTCTGCTTCCAGTGCTACGTTTGTAAGATAAGACGAATCTCCTGGATACATGCCACAGGCAAACATAAAATCTTGCCAGATCATGATCCCTTTTTCATCGCATGCTTCGTAAAAAGCTTCAGATTCATAAGTGCCACCACCCCAGATCCGCAACATGTTAAAATTACAATCCACAGCTTGATCAATAATGCGCAAGGGGTGATCACTTTTTAAAAACAGAATATCCTGGGGTATGTAATTAGCACCTTTACAAAAGATTCTTTTACCGTTTACTAAAAATAAAATGAAGATCCGAATTGATCTGCTTGGTTCATTAATGTAATCGAACGGATACCTGTTTTCCATTCCTTCAACAATCGTTTATGACCCCCTTCAAGAATCGATAATTTGCATGAATAAAGTTTTTGGTCGCCATGTCCATTAGGCCACCATAATTCTGGATTTTTAATGACCAGAGTTTGTGTACAATGATTTTGTCCAAATTGAGAAGAACAATCAAAGTTAAAAAGTTGATTTCCAATTTCTAATTCGAAACTTTGAAGTTTATCTATGCCAGAATTAAAATCCATTTCTAGCTTTAATTCCGCATAACCGGATCCGATTTCTTTGGTGTGCAAGGAAACATGTTCCAATAGATACTCATGCCATGCATTTATTGTAATTGGCTTTGTAATTCCTGCACTTTCTAAGGTAGGTCCAAAATCCCAACCAAATTGGTATTGAGGCTTTCGCACCATGACACGTTTTTCTCCAGGTAATTTAGTTTCAAGCTGACGGTACAATGAATCTGCAAGAAGACTAGCAGACTGGATTTTAATTAGTAATTCATTGGTTCCAACTTTTAATGTAGATTTAATATCGAATTTCCAGGTCCTGAACGCATTTTCAGCATTACCAATAAACTGATCGTTAAGGTATACTTTACAATAGGTATCCAGACCTGGGCAATTCAAATAAATATGTTCATTTAATAAAAATTCAGGTTCAATCTGAATCAAGGATTTAAACCACCATTCTTTATAACTTACCCATTGAACTGTTGCTTCATTTTGAGAGAAGTAGGGGTTTGGAATTTTTGAATTTTCAAGAAGGGCTGTAAAGCTGTTGCCTGGAATGTTGCAAGGGAGCCATCGAATGCTGTCCCCAGGACTAAAAAACCAATCTGTATGCAATTGATGGTGCATTTGGCCTGAAAGTTTAACCAAAAGAAAGAGAATCAGAACAAAACTATATGAAATTCGATGCATAGGACGCAAAATAAAAAAGGCTTTCCGGAAAGGAAAGCCTTTTTTATTAATTGAATTGAAAATTATTCAGATTTAGTCTGAGGAGCTGGTGCTACATTTTCAGTTTGAACTGCAGCAGTAGATTTAGATTTACAACATGCTTTACCGTTTGCTGAACCTTTTGCACAACATGCTTTTGAAGGTGAACAAGATTTTCCTGTCGCACCCGTTGCAGAAGCTTCTGTACTTGGAATGCTTACGAAACTAGCTGTTGCATCATCAAAACGAACAGGTGTTTTAGAAGCCAATCCTGCAGCATCTTTAGATACTTTAAAGAAACAAACACTTCCGTTTTCACATACTTTTGTTTCAATATTTGGATCATTAGCTGCAGCTTTCATTGCAGTTTCGCTAGGTTTAGCGCAAGATTTAGCCTCAGCAGATTTAGCACCATGAGAACAAGTTTGAGCAGAAGCTGTTCCCGCTGAAATCAAGAAGGCAAAACCTAATAAAAGAAATAAATTTTTCATATTTTTAACTGTTTTTTAATTGTTTTACAAAGATAAAACGTCCTACATTTATATTTAGTTCTTTGTTTAAGCATTTAACGAGAATTTAAGACAATCTAATTACAATGATTTTTACTAAAGCATACATTATCAGCTTGTTATCTATTATTCTCATTGGAAATTCCTGCGGTCCGACGAAGCAAGATCCCAATCCAGACTACATCCGAATTGGAAATGGGGGTGGTTTTGCCGGGATTGAAACGGTCTACACCATAAACCTGAAAGGTTCAGTTGATCAGGGTGGAGCCAAAATTGGGAGTTTGAAAAAGGCCGATATCAACCAATTGACTCGAAATATAGACGTGTTGCAATTGGATCAATTGGACTGGAATCAACCTGGAAATATGTATAAATTTATTGAATACAAACTGGGAACCAAAATGCATCGGATGAGTTGGGATAGCAATTCACCTGATGTAAATAATAATCTTAATCTATTTTACAATCACGCCCTTCACCTTATTCAAAAATTGAATTCATGAAAAAATTTACTTTTAGCACATTGCTAAGTTTACTCATTCTGCAAGTAGTTACGGCACAGGCTTTCAAAAAATCACATCAGTTTACAATTAGCAGCGGGGCTAAAATTGAAAATAAAATTTTGACAAAGCCATCTGGTTTTTTACCAAAACTGGAATCTTCAATAGTTCCTGTAATCAATCCATCCTACAAATCATTGCAAGGTCACCAATTGCAGACAGGTAAAACTGCAATGCAGGTAATTCAAATGAACGAGGAAGGAATTCCCATTCGTTTTATAACAAATAACAAGCGTACACAAATCCAAATGTCTGATGCACAGTATTGGGCAGAACAACTTCCTAAAAGTTTAAGTTTGCCGGAATATGCTGGAACAGCTTATACATTGCGTAGTGAAGAAAAAGATAAACAAGGCATTATTCATATTAAGTATGACCAAACCTTCGAAGGGATACCAGTTTTTAATGGCGAGTATTTCGTGCATATTTATCCTGACCAAAAAGTTTTGGCTCACGGTGTGGTTCAATTACCAGATCGTTATTTTGAAGCTAAAATAGATGCTATAGAGGCCTATAATCAAGCTCAGATTGAACTTAAAAAATCTGGAATTCATTTTGCCTCTGACAATATAGAGCAACCAGCATTTATCAAATTGGGCCTGCAACAATCCAGATTGGTATATTGGTTTAATCCAGCAACAAGCGAATGGCATTTAGTTTATGAATTGGATGTATTTCCTACTGCAATGACTCGATATACTGTATTAACAGATGCAGTTTCTGGAAAAGTTGTAAAATATTACCAAAAACATTGTTTGTTGTCGCATTCTAATAACGAACACAAACACGAAACACCAGTGAATTCAGCTCCACCACAGGGTGCTGAAGTGACCACTGCCAAAGATTTGTTGGATGTAACTCGAAGCTTGAATGTGTGGAGAGAGAATTCAACAGTCTATTTAATCGACGGGTCCAGACCAATGTTTAAACCTGGTTCCTTTAAATTGGACAACCCGATTGGTGCTATCTGGACACTAGATGCAAAAAGTACCAATCCAAACAATCTTAAAGTAGATCAAATTAAATCAACTACAAATACCTGGGCCAAAAATGCAGTTTCTGCTCATTACAATGCAGGAATCGCTTTTGAATATTATACCAATACCCATACACGAAATTCAATCAATGGAATCGGAGGATCCATTATTTCAGTTGTAAATGTTAATGATGAAAGTGGTGGAGGTTTAGATAATGCTTTTTGGAATGGACAAGCTATGTTTTATGGTAATGGAGCGCAATCTTTTATGCCTTTAGCGAGAGGATTGGATGTAGCAGGGCACGAAATGTCTCACGGTGTAATAGAAAGTACAGCCAATTTGGACTATGAAGGTGAATCAGGCGCAATCAATGAATCCTTTGCAGATGTATTTGGCGTTTTAATTGATCGGGATGATTGGAAAGTTGGTGAAGACGTGGTTCGATTAAGTGAGTTCCCATCTGGAGCATTGCGCAATATGAGTGACCCTCACAACGGAGCGCAAACAAATGACTTTGGAAGATGGCAACCCAGACATGTCAATGAACAATATAAAGGCACCGCTGATAATGGTGGCGTGCATATTAATAGCGGGATTCCAAATTATGCATTTTATTTATTTGTTCAAGAGTTGGCAAAAACATCTAATGAAGCAGCAGCAAAAGGAGTCGCTGAAAAAGTATACTATAAAGCTCTTAGTCAATATTTAACCCGTTCGTCTAAATTTAAAGAACTACGTCCTGCTGTCGAACAAGCATGCATTGATTTACATGGAAATAATTCTGCTGTGCACAATGCGGCTAAAAAAGCATTTGATATGGTAGGAATTGGTTCAAGCGGTACTCCTGGAGGAGGTGGTACTAATTATCAAAAAGATTTACCTGTTAATCCTGGTAAAGAATTCGTTGTGTGCACGGATGATAATTTTGATGGTGTTTATTTAATCAATCGGAGTTCAGGTGCAATTACACAATTAAGCCAAAATGCTGTTAAAAGCAAGCCAAGCGTTTCTGATGATGGTTCAGAAATTTACTATGTAGGAGATGATTCAAAATTGTATGGACTCTTTTATAATACAAGTACCAAACTTTATCAGGAATTTATATTGGACAGCGACCCAATTTATCGAAATGCTTGTATTTCTAAAGATGGTTCTTTTCTTGCCGTTTTATACGAACAAGCAGAAAATAAAATCCATGTTTACCAATTTTCAAATCAAAAATGGAATACATTCACACTTAGTAATCCTACAACGGGCTCTGGTGTAAATACATCCAATGTAAAGTACGCAGACTTTTTAGACTTTGAACACTCAGGGCAATACCTCATGTATGACTGCTTAAGTGAACTTGACAACGGTACCTTAAATCCATATGAATATTGGGATATTGGCTTTGTGAGAGTGTTTGATTTGGTTTCTAAAACAGTAGGGGACGGTCACATTGAAAAATTGTTTGGAGATATCCCCGAAAATGTAAGTATAGGGAATCCGGTATTTTCAAAAAATTCACCTTATATTATAGCGTTTGATTACGTTGAAGCCCAATCTTCATTCAATACGTATTCACTGTTGGGAGCGAATGTAGAGACGGGAGATGTAGGTGAGATCGCAATAAATAGAGATGATCTTGGTTTTGCAAGTTATTCTGTACATGATGATTTCTTATTATACGACGGAGTAAATACTTCAGGGGATATCTCACTAAAATACAAACCGCTAGCAAAAAGCAAAATTGCATCCAATGGCAACGAATTGCTTTTTGTAAAGGGTGCACGCTACGGCAGTTGGTTTGCCGATGGAAAAAGAAGTCTGGTAAAGACGGTTTCATTGCCTGGTTTAACAGCGGTCTCCGTTTCTCCAAATCCATTTGTCGATCACATTGTAATCAATTTAGAATCAAAAGAAGCGTTGGATGTCAATGCTAAAATAGTGAATGCTGCAGGTGAAATTGTTAAAAATCAGAATTTTAGTATGATATCTGGTTCAAATCAATTTGTTATGAACACAGATGACTTGACCTCAGGAGTTTACTTTTTGAGTTTGACTACCAAAGATGGATTCGCTAGCTTAAGCTTGATTAAATCTGGACATTGATTCGGTTTTAAATAGTTTACTTTAAGCGAATTAGAACAGTTTAATCGTTGAAACGGAAGATCTTGCTTATCCGCTTTAGTTCCATTGGGGACCTGATTCTAATTACACCAATAGCTCGTTGTTTAAAAATGCAATTGGATGCAGAAATCCATTTAATCACTAAAGCAGGATTTAAATCGGTATTAGGTAATAATCCTTATATCGAGAAACATTGGAGTTTTGAAAAGTCAATTTTAGAATGCCTGAATGATCTGAAATCTGAGTCCTTCGACCTGGTAATCGATCTACACAAAAATACCAGATCCTATTTATTGAGAATTTTACTTCGTAAACCAGTTTATAGTTTTAATAAAATTAATTTCTGGAAATGGCTTATGTGTGCATTTAAAATCAACTTAATGCCTGATAAACATTTAGTAGATCGTTATTTTGAAGGGTTGCAAGCACTACATGTTAAGAATGATGGCAAGGGACTTGATTATTTTTTTAACAAGAATTATAACTTTGATGCAATTATTGAGAGCTTGCCTCCAAAATATATAGTCGGCGTTTTGGGAGCTGCTCATTATACTAAGCAAATTCCTTTAGAAAAGTGGCGAGATTTAATTGGCAGCGTAAAATTTCCAGTTGTATTAATTGGTGGAAGAAAAGAAATTAATTTAGGGAGGCAATTAGAAATGGAATTTCCGGATGGATTTATAAATCATGCCGGCCAATTTTCAATAGAGCAATCAGCTGCAATCATAGCAAATGCCTTTATGGTTATTACACCGGATACTGGAATGATGCATATCACAGCAGCCTTAAGGAAACCCATGCATGTGTTTTGGGGAAATACCATTCCTCAATTTGGTATGTATCCTTATTACGGAACAAAACCAGGAATACATCGTAATCATGAAGTATTGAATTTAAGCTGTCGTCCATGTTCGAAGTTAGGTTTTCCTAAATGCCCTATGAATCACTTCAATTGCATGATGCAACAGCAGATTACATCAGACCTTTTAGATTTAGAAATGTGATGAAAAAAGCTTTTTATTATTCTGGTATAAAACCAAATCCTATACCAGTTGAAGTTAGTTTCGAACCCGATTCATTTAAATTTATAATTCAAAAAGATAATCAGGTTCAATCGGTTGAATGGCCTATTAATCAAATAAAACCAGACTCTAATTATTCTGGTACTAAATTGATCCTTTCGCATGGTGCCAAACCACCTTTTGAATATTTAGAATTTGATTCAATAGAAATATTGGACTTCCTTCAAAGTAAATATCCATTTTATAAATGGATAAAAAAGGATGATTGGATCAACAAACATGCAATTGGATTAATTTCTGGGGGAATAGCCATATTGGTCATAGGAATTTTAGGACTCTATTTCTTAATTGCTCCAAAAGTTTCAGATGGGTTAACAAAAACAATTCCGATTAAATGGGAAGTTGAATTGGGCGACAAAATTTTTGCGCAGTTTATGTCTGCAAATAAAGAAAATCAGCTAAAATCAATGCAGCTGGATTCTTTTTTTAAATTAATGAATGTAGCTACAGAGTATCCTATTCGCATGCATTTTTCTGAGGATACGATTGTGAATGCATTTGCCATTCCTGGAGGTCACATTGTGGTTTATAAAGGATTGATAAATAAATTAAACAATTACGAAAGTCTTGCAGGATTGCTTGGACATGAATTCACTCATGTTGATAAGAAGCACAGTTTGAAAACGATCTTGAGATCCGCATCCTCTTATTTGATTTTGGCAGCGGTCTTTGGTGATTTAACTGGTTTAGCCGGAATCATCCTGGAAAATGCAAATTCAATTCAAAATTTGAGTTACTCTAGAAAATTTGAACAAGAAGCAGATCAGTATGCGGTTTCGATCCTATTGGATCGTAAAATAGGATTGACAGGAATGCTTGATTTGTTTAAAGTGTTTTTAAGTATAGGTAATAAAGGCTTATCGGTGCCAGCATTTTTAAGTACGCATCCAGTTACAGAGGATCGGATTAAATACATTGAATTACGTATGGCTACGAGTGAATCTGAAACGATAGAACATCAAGAACTTAAACAACTTTTTCTTAGATTGAAATTATAAGCATTGTTGAAAATTAGCAATTGAAAGCCTTTTTCATGAGTATATTCGCATGTTTTTTGAATTTTACCCAATAATTTGGGACTTTTTTCGTAATATCAGCATACACAAAACGACGAAACATGGAGGTATTAAGTTTTAATGAACTCTTTAGATTGATCTGGAAAAATTTCCGACTGTTATTTATCATTGGTTTGTTGACAGTAATAGGTTCAGCCTGTATTGCATTAGTTCTTCCTGTATATTATAAATCAACAACAACAATTTTTCCGGTAAAACTTGCCCAGGTTCCTGTAAATGAAACTGCATTCAGAAGAGGAAATATCAGTGATTTTGGAGAAACAGGGGAGGCCGAACAAGCTCTTGAGTTGCTAAACTCTACGAGTTTAATGGAACGGGTCGTAAATAAATTTGACCTTTATACACATTACAAAATCAAACAATCCGATGCTGCAGCTAAGTTTTTTGTTTTTAAAACATATGAAGGCAATGTAGACATAAAGCGAACAAAATTTAATTCGATCCAAATTACAGTAAAGGATAAAGATCCAAAAATAGCTTCTGATATGGCCAATGCAATTGCATCTTATCTTGATACTTTAAAATATGAAATGGTTCAGCTTCGTGCAAATGAACTTGTTACAAATTTAGAGCGTCAACATACAATTCAACAAGATTTAATTGACAGTCTTAAATTAGAAATGGATTATCTGACCAATAAAGGAATCATGAGTCAGTTTCAAAGGGGCTATTTATTAGAAGCATATGCACAGGCAGTAGGAGCCGAGCGAAATCAATTAAAAACGCTGGTTGATTCAAATATTAAATACGGAGAAGAATTTGATAAAGTGGAACGAATATTTGATCGTGAAATAGAAAACATCATGCTAATTAATAAATATTTAGTTCAAACAAAAGCAGATGGAGAGATCCAGTTTTCTCAAAAATTTGTTGTCGATGCAGCAGAACCAGCTGAACGAAAATCATACCCTGTTCGTTGGCTAGTTGTTTTAGTTAGTCTGATTAGTTCAATGTTTATTTCCATTGGCTTATTATTGATTAAGCAAAGTTGGCCAGAGTACAGAAAGAACCTGGAGGCTTAATTCCGTAAACATGGAAAATAGTAGATCTGTATTTTACAGCAGTCTCATTCTTTCATTGGGAACCATTTATTTTGCATTTCGTTTTGAATTATATCCCTTGCTCGGATTGCCTTTAATTATTTTGTTTATCCCTTTAATAATTAAAAAACCGGATCTTCTTTTTTTTCTATTGGCTTTTATAACTCCTTTATCAATTAACCCTGCGGATGTAGAATGGTCTCATTTGAGTCTTGCATTACCCTCCGAACCTTTAGGATTAATTCTGGTACTCTTCTTTTTTCTTCTCTTTGTTACCAGCGATAAAGTGGATGCAAGTTTTCTAAAACATCCTATAACAGTTTTAATTTATTGTTTTTTTATTTGGTGGGTAATCACAAGTTTTACCAGTGTACACAAATTAGTATCCATTAAATTTATTATTGCAAAACTTTGGTTTATTATACCATGTTACTTTTTAGCGGGTGTATTCTTTAAAGACAACTTAGCTATTCGGAAATATTTGTTTCTATTTGTATTAGGGATGTTTTTTGTAAGCCTGTTTAATATTGTTCATTTGTCTTCCTATGGTTTTGAAGATAAACCTTCACAATGGACCATGCAACCATTTTTTAAAGACCACACCATATTTGGGGCTATTTTAGCATTGGTAATTCCTTTGAGTATTGGATTAATCAAATGGTATAAAGGAAATTTCATCCTTCAATGGTTCTTACGTATTGTGCTTTTAGTTTTAATTACTGGCTTGGTACTAACTTTTTCTAGAGCGGCTTGGGTTAGTATTGTGCCTGCATTATTATTGTTCTTGATTTTTTTATTTAGAATTCGAATGAAATGGGTATTGGCAGGGGTTGCTGTCGGGCTCTATTATCTGATAGTCAATTTGGATCCATTAATTATGGAAATGGAGCGTAACAAGGTAGCAGGCAGTGATGACATAGTACAAAATGCAGAATCTATTTCAAATATTAGTTCAGATCCGTCTAACCTGGAGCGAATCAACAGGTGGTCTTCAGCAATTGAAATGTGGAAAAGCAAACCCATTTTTGGCTTTGGTCCTGGAACTTATATGTTTGAATATGCCCCATACCAATTATCTGGAAATTTCACAAGTATCAGTACCAATTTTGGTGATGTAGGAAATGCACACAGTGAATATTTGGGACCTTTGGCTGAATCTGGATTGATCGGTCTGCTGTTGTTTCTGGCTTTGTTTGTGAGCGTATTCATTATAGGATTTAGAGCATATTATCATCCGCAAATAAATAAAGAAGATCGATTTATTTTATGCACAGTATTGTGTGCATTGTTAACATATTTTGTGCATGGCTTTTTAAATAATTTTCTAGACACAGACAAAGCCAATAATATTTTCTGGCCTTTAATTGCATGTGTTGTTGTTTTGGATTTAAAAAATAGGATGTCGAAATTACAAGCTACGATTCCAGATCACAAAATCGGCGATGTAAAATAGAATACATTTTGCCTTTTAACAAACTGTCTCTTTCATCATCTTTAAAACGTATGATTCCTTTTGTGAAATTTAAAATATAATCTTTCTCCCATTCTTTAAAATTGGCAGCAAGCTCTTGAATGGATTTTACTAAATAATGGGCTTCCTGGTTCGTCATGCAAGGATGGATGGATATGCGGATCCAACCAGGTTTGGTGGAATAATCTCCAGTATTGATTCGATCCGTAATTTTATGAGAAATTTCCGGGCTAACATTTAACAGATAATGTCCGTAGGTTCCGGCACATGAACAGCCGCCGCGAGCTTGAATTCCAAATCGGTCATTTAATAATTTAACTCCTGCATTATAATGTAAATCATCAATGTAAAAAGAAATGATACCAAGCCGATGTTTATGTTGTGATGCTAAAATGTGTAAATTGGGAATTTGTGATAAACCGTTCCATAATATTTGCATCAACTCTTCTTCTCGCAATAACATCAATTGAACATTCATTTCTTCTTTTAGTAAGATGCACATGGCCGCTTTAATCGTTTGGAGAAATGCAGGGGTTCCACCATCTTCACGCTCTTCAATATTCTCAAGAAATTTATGTTCTCCCCAGGGATTGGTCCAATCTACAGTGCCTCCTCCAGGATCATCCGGAATGGTATTTGAATACAATTTATTATCAAAGACCAACACCCCTGAACTTCCGGGACCTCCTAAAAATTTATGTGGTGAAAAATAGATTGCATCCAAGCTGGCATCCGGATCCTCAGGGTGCATATTAATTTGAACATAAGGAGCAGAGCAGGCAAAATCAACAAAGCACAACCCCTGATATTTATGAATCAATTTTGCAATTTCATGAAAAGGGGTGATGATGCCGGTTACATTTGAACAGGCAGTTATTGCAGCAATTTTATAGGGTCTTTTGATGTATTGGAAGATGCAATTTTCAAAAGATTCTAATGAAATCAAGCCATCAGTTGCTGGTGGAATAACAACCACATCTGCAATGGTTTCAAGCCAACTGGTTTGATTTGAATGATGCTCCATGTGGGTGATAAATACTACAGGACGTTCTTCCTCATCCAACTGCACCTTAGAACGAAATCGTTCATGTAACTTTAATCCGAGAATTCGTTGAAATTTATTGACGACTCCGGTCATCCCGGAATTTGATGAAATTAATACATCTGTATTATGCGCATTTACATGCTTTTTGATAATCTGATGCGCTTCATGATAGGCAAATGTCATGGCCATACCGGTGCCACTCGTCTCAGTATGGGTATTAGCTACAAAAGGCATAATTTCCTTTTGGATGCGTTCTTCAATCAACTGATAGCTTCGTCCACTTGCAGTCCAATCAGCATATACAATTGGATGCGTATGTCCATCTGGCGTCTCCAGACATTGATCAATGCCAATTATATTATTGCGAAAAACTGAAAAATATTCTTCCAGATTGATCGCTCCGTTTTTTGTTTGTTCTGTCATTAATAAATACAAAGATCAAATAAACAATTCATTTTCACAAAAAGAATCCTTGAAAGATCATCTTATTTAGGTTCGTATTGGTCAAGTTTAAATTGACTTATTTCTAGGAGCTGCTTGGACCTATTCCAGATATAACACTTAAATTCATCTTTATGTGATCTCATTTCTGGGGTGAGAAATACCATTTTATAATTTACCCAATTCATGGGCAGGCTGTCTGGTTTTAACTCAAGGGCATGATATGCATAGATTCCATGTTTGTGCTCCATAGACATAACCAATAAAGGGGATCTTGTTTTGACTCAACAGAGTAATCCGGAAATCTAATGGAAATGCTTGCTTCTATCCATGCATGATCTTTAGATGTGATTTCATTAAAACGATAGGAGAATGTTTTTGAAAATTCTTCATCTTTTACCATGCGATAGATACCAATGCCAGCGCTATCCTTTTCAAAACGTGTGTCTTTTTCATTAATAAAATCCCAGGATGCTAATACTTTATGCAAGTAATTTTCTCTGTTCTTAAATTCAAATTTTCCGGAAAAATCTCGTTCAACCAATTTGTATTGGTCCCATTCTGGATTTTTATGTGTTTTTCCAAATATTGCCCAGTAATATTCCTTTGTTGTTCGATATGGATCTAAAATAAAATGACGCAATTGCCACCATTGAAATTGATTTAAAATAATTAAAATACAAATACTTAAGTAAACAGAATATTTAATTGGTTTACTCTTTTCAGAAATAAAATTCAGAAAATAACCTAAACTTATTGCCAATAGTGGATAGCTGGTAATCATCGGTCTTAGTGAATACGCAGCGCCATACCACCATTCCGACCAACTGCAAATAATGTAAAATGTTACCAGAAAATAAATGAATATTCCTGAAAATAAAGGTTTGTCTTGTTTCTTTAAAATGTAAAATCCTACGATTGAAAAAACCATAACCGGTGTATAGATAAACCATCCTTTCCGATAACTAAATAAGGCTTCTAAAATATGCGGTGAAAACAAGTCCAGGCCTACACCCGGATTTTTGTAGCTGTCATACAACCATTTGCCTGTGCGTTCATGCCAATAATACATTTGTGGAAAAAACAAAAGCAGTCCGCCAAGTAGACAAAGTAGAATCGTTCCTTTGAATTGAACTATCAAACGCATTTTGTCTTTAAATGCAGCAATTGAACTTACATTCCAAAAGAGTGGAATTAACAGTGCAACAATTTCACTTGGCTTTACCAGACCCATTAAAAAAATAGGAGCGGCAATCCAAACTAAATTTCTGGTATTCGCCTGTTTGTGAAATTGGATCGTATTCCAAACTAATATGCTCATCAGCATAAACAATACATTTACCGTAGCAAGATTGTCAATTGTGAGATGGTGAATGTAATTCGTACCAAGGACAATGATCAGCATCGTAAAAACGGTAGTGCGCTCTGAAAAAAAGTTCAATAAAATTTTGCGTAGAAAAATTAATCCGATCAGTGTATAGACTAAACCACCAAAAACCAAAGCAATTTGGTAGGGCGGACTAAATCCATCGGGCAAATAATGGGTCAATTGGACTATTCCATGTCCCAATAAAAAAAACGGAAGATAAAACAGAGCCATTCCCATCAAGAAAAAATACATGGGCTCTCCCTTTGAATTTGATCCGACCTGGTAAAAAGTAGCCGTTAATTGTTGTTCATCATTGATTTTTTGTAACCATTCAATTGAATGCAAACCGGGATCATGATGAATAAAACTGGCAGGTAAATAGAGATAATATCCAAGTACATCCCAGGAAATTTCTTTAGTATGAATATGGCTTATCCTGAATATAAAGATTGCTGAAAACAGAATGATCAGGCAAATAAGCGAGGTTTTCTTGTTAATTTGGTCGGGCATCTGCAAAGTTTAGCTAACTATTTAATTAAGTAAAATAAGGTCATTCTATAGAACATTCTGACTTCTTGGTCTAAATTTATAAATATTTTAATTTAAAGGAAACTTTTAATTTCGTTGTTTGGTTATCAAATAAAAAAGTAAAATATGCAACTAACCCGGTTTTCTAGAATTCTCATCGTATTATTGATTTTAGGGCTTGTTTTTTTAGCCTATCAAAAATTCGCACCCTCATTGCAGGAAAAATTTGGGGCCGTTCAATCAACTGAAGAACCTGCACAGAATGAGAATACAACTCCCGAATCGCAGCTTCCCGATGCAAATGCATCTAAACAAGGCGAAAATACTGCTGCCGCGGCTAGGCCATCTTTTGACTATCAAGCTCCAGAACCTGTAAATGGCAGTTTAAAAGGAGTGGTGGAATTAGGGGCTGCTGGGTTTAATTCGTTTATAGTGCGTATTGATAAAGATAAAAACTGGAAGTTGGAAAAATCAGAATTTGGTTCCAGCTTGGTTCATGAACACATGGCAACAGACGATGATGTGCGTGGAGGACTTAAAAACTATATTAGGGGAATGCTGGATTTTGGAGTTCCTGGAAAGGACATCCATTTTGTGGTAAGTTCCGGTGCAAAATCTGAACCGAATGTGGTTAAAATATCGAATGGTCTGAAGGCCTTGGGATATTTCGTCAACGAGGTGACTCCCCAACAGGAAGGAACCTTTGGCTTGAAATGCGTGATGCCTGCAAGCCTTGAGTCTGAATCCTTTATGGTGGATATTGGTTCAGGAAACACCAAAATTTCTTGGAAAACCGGAACAGCAATTCAAGCTTTGGAATCCCATGGGTCAAAGTATTTTCAAAAAAACTTGACAGACGATCAGGTTTACACGGATGTGCGTAAAACAATTTCAAAGATACCTTCAGCAAACAGAGGTTATTGTTTTATAATAGGTGGAATTCCCTTCGAATTGGCTAAACAAGTCCGCACTGGAAAAGAGCGTTATACGGTATTAAATGCCCCAGCTGATTACAAAGTAAACGGAGAGAAACAACGTGCTGGAATTAACATTTACAAAGCGATAGCTGAAGAAACCGGATGTAAGAAATTCGTTTTTGACTGGGATGCTAATTTTACAATCGGGTTTTTACTTGGTTTAAAATAACTTTTGCAATCAGATTGTTTGCTATTGATTTATAGAAACCTGCAATTGTGAAGATTCTTCATATTGTAATATTCAAGCATTTCGTTGGATCTTTTCATGATTTCAGAAAATAATGAATTACATGATCCGAAACCAATTGATGACTTCATATGCTTTGATCCTTTTAAAATCTGGAAATACCTGATCTGCATCCTGGAATTTTTCAAAATCACCAATGCAAACAATTTTCATTTTGGCCCTGATGGCAGCTTCCAATCCGAGTTGTGAATTTTCAAATACAATGCATTGTTTTACTGGATATTTGAACCTTTCTGCTACAGTTAAATAAATAGATGGATCAGGTTTTGGAGGCGAAGCCTGATTTCCATCCATAACTAGCTGAATCATAGGCTTTAAGCCGGTTTGTTCAATTACAAAGTGGGCATTTACATTTTCTGAAATAACTGCAATCGGAATTTGAATGCGTTTTGCACCAACCAAAAAATTTCGTACACCGGGCAACAAATCATCTTCATTGAGATATCGAATGTTGTGGAGATATTTTTGATTCTTTTTTATTATGATTTCATCGCGATCGGAAATAGGAAGCGAAATTTTTGACGATTTCAAGAGATGATTTAAAAATTCTGCATCACGAAGACCTTGTAATTTGTAAAATTGAGTTTGATTTAAGTCAATGTTAATTTCTTTTAATTGTTCTTGCCAGCTTGTATAATGGGCAAATAAACTGTCTGTTAACAGTCCATCCAGATTCATTAAAAACAAATAACCCTGAGGCCCTTTTTGATCAAGTAAATTAACAGATTTCAAGATTAATTAATTGAGCGTTCTTTTCCACCAAAAATTAATTTAGTCACTTTACATCCGGCCACCTCTGCATCATTACATTCCAGCAAGTTCCTATCCAAGATTATAAAATCAGCAAGCTTTCCAACTTCAAGACTGCCTTTAATAGATTCTTCAAATGCAGCATAAGCATTCCAGATGGTATAAGACCGTAAGGCTTCGATCCGATTCATTTTTTGTTCAGGAAAGAACTCCAGTCCGTTGTCCAATCGCTTTCTGGTAATGGCAGCATACATGCATTCAAAAGGATTTACAGACTCTACCGGACAATCTGTACCATTTGCTAAATGTGCTCCAGCATTTAATAAAAATCTCCAGGCATAAGCTCCTTGTCGGGCTCTTTCAAATCCAAGTCGTTTGATTACAAATGGCGCATCTGATGTGCAATGGATTGCTTGCATGGAGGCAATGACGCCTAAAGTTTTAAAACGGGGTATGTCTAATGAATCCAAATGTTGAGCATGCTCGATTCGCCAGCGTTGATCGTAGTTTGATGATTTTAATTGGTTTTCAAATACGTTTAGTATTTCTCTGTTTCCACGATCGCCAATTCCATGTACACAAAGTTGGAGTCCTTTCTGCTTGCAGGTTGTAGCAATCTGTTGAAGTTTTGAAATGGGCAAGGTGTTTTGCCCATAAAAATCAGATTTATCAGCATAAGAGGCGAGTAGCCAGGCACCATAGCTTCCCAGTGCTCCATCCAAATAGGCTTTGACTGCTTTACAACTAAACGATTGATTCTGATTCATTGGAATTGGTAATTGGTCGAGATCAGTTAAAGTGCTGTCCGTATCATTCAGCAACATGACGTAAAGCCTTATGGAAAGTTGTTGTGAATCACAAAGTGATTTCAATGCCCGAATTTCTTCCAAACTGCTGCCAGCATCCTGAAAACTAGTAATCCCAAATTGATTGCATAAGGTATTTGCATGGTATGCCTGTAATTTTAATAAATCCAGTTGCTGGCTTTTGGTTTTTTGTTGAAAGGACTGTTGAAATGCATTGAATATCAAATTCATGGCATTTTCTTCAAAGACTCCGGTGAGTTTTCCACTTGCATCTTTTACAATTCGACCTCCAGCAGGTGAATTGGTTTCAGAATTTATTGAAGCAAGTTCCATCGCTTTTTGATTTGCGATTAATGCATGACCACTGGCATGTTTTAAAATAACAGGATTATCAGGGCTTATTTTGCTGAGATCATCATGAAATGGGTAACCATTTACTGTTAAGCCAGGATTTTCATTCCATTTTTCCTGATGCCACCCCATACCCTCAAGCCATTCACCTTCAGGGATCGTTTTTAATTTTTCAGCAACCTTTTGGGTAATTTCATTCCAATTTTTAGTTTGAAGCAAATTTAAATTCAAAACACTCTTGCCTAAACTTAAAAAAATGACCATGCCCTTCAATCAATCCGGGCATCACAAATTGACCTTCCAAGTCATTCATTTGCGTAACATCCGATTTGAATTTGAGAATGTCTTGATCAGTCCCAACTGCCAGAATCTGCCCTTTTTTTATAGCCAGGGCCTGAACAACTGCATCTTTAGAATCAGCGGTATAAATTTTACCGTTGAAAAATATACTGTCCGCTTTTTCTTCTACCTTGCATTGAACAAAGAAAATAATCAGTATCAATCCATATTTTTGAATCATCAGCATGCCCATTTTATTATGACAAATGTAAATTCAATCGGCGAGTTACTCAAATCCTTTGAAATGTATATGGCCAAAGTTCAATGGACTAAACAACCTGTTGAATTGTATGATCCGGTAACGTATATCTTATCGATAGGCGGGAAACGACTTCGGCCAATTACCTTATTATATCTGGTTGATATTTTAAAAGGGGATAAGCTCCGTGCACTGGATGCGGCTTATGGTATCGAACTTTTTCACAATTTCAGCTTGATCCATGATGATATTATGGATGCATCTTCCAAGCGAAGAAGTTTTGATACAGTTCATGTGAAATATGGACAAAATGAAGCCATATTGTCGGGCGATTTAATGTTGATTGAAAGTGTTTCATTTATACAGAAGGCGCAAGCCGGAGATACTAAAATCAACTTGATGGATTTATTTTTAAATACGGCACGCGAAGTTTGCGAAGGCCAGTCTCTGGATATGAGTTTTGAAATCAAGCTGGATGTTTCATTGGAACAATATCTGGAGATGATTCGACTTAAAACAGCTGTTTTATTGGCGTGTTGCTTTGGGTTGGCTGCCAAAATTTCTAAACGTGAAGATTTAACAAATGCGCTCTACTCACTTGGAATTCAAATAGGATTGGCATTTCAATTGGAAGATGATTGGTTGGATTTTTATTCTGAAACCACGGATTTTGGTAAAATAAAGGGAGGAGACATTCTGAGGGCAAAAAAATCAGCTTTGATTTTAGAATTGTGTGAAGCCATGAATACGGAAGTTCGTAAAGAATTTCTAGAAAAATACGTAACGGGTAATGATCCAGCAAAACGCTTACAGGAAGTCGCCTCCTTGTTGAATCAATATTCAATTAAAGAAAAACTAAAGCAGCGGATTACGAATTATAAATTAAAAGCACAATCCGTATTAGATGATTTATATATAAACGACGAACAAAAAAATGAATTAAAACTTTGGATGCAATTTATTTTAGATCGACGGCATTAGTTTGATTGCAGATTCTCTTAACTTACTTCGTGTTAAAATTTTAAATAATTCAGCATTTCGAGCCGTCTTTTAGCATAATTGAGTTCGGAGCACAATTTAATTCGAATTTCATTTTTAGGGATTTCTTGATGTGTATAATAATAACTACAAGATACCAATTTTGGTTTAACATGTTTTAAAGACATTCCAGCAATCAAGAAAGCTCCATGCCATTGATTGGAATTAAAAATATCATAACAAAAATTGCCTAAGGAAAATGCAATTAATTTTTGTTCATTTTCAAATGGGATCAATTCTGCAGGTTGTGGACAATGGGTATGATTTCCAATAATCATATCCCAGGTATTTAATAAATTATATGCAAAATCCTGATGTTTCTTAATGGGGTAGCGTTGCATTTCGTAGCCCCAATGAGGTAAAAAAATATTAAAATAATTTTTTGAAATATTCCGATTAATTTCTTCATGCATTTGGTAAGTAAAGCGGTTGATCACATTAAATTCCTGATTGGACCAAAGTGATGCACTGTAAAATCGGATATTATTTAGTTCAAAAAACGGATTTTCACGATATCCAAAAATAGGAAAATTATTCCGGTTTAAATATTCCAGATGTTTATAAAATGCATTTTCTCCAAAATCACCGGAATGATTATTGGCCACATTCAATAGTATAGGTCCCTGATAAATTGTTCTGAGCTTTTCTAAGATTTCCGGATGATGAACTTGTGCTAAAAACCGCTTCGAATCTGTAATGACACCTTCAAAATTTACTACAAGCAAATCAAGTGATTTCAAGTGGTCTGATAATTCAGGAGATAAAACAAAATTTTTACCATTAATAGGCATTAAGTCTCCTATAAATCCAATATTAAAGTCAGAAGGTTCTGAAAGAATTTGAAGTTGTTCAGGACTGATTTCAAAATGAAAGTTGTTGCGATATTGTGTCCGTGGAGTTAAAATTCTGTATTGAAATAATTCTAAAATTTCTGCAACCGAAAGTCCGGAAGACCACCAATAAAATTTTTCTTGTTCAACTCCATTTTTAATTTCTGACATGATCATGTATTAATAAAATCATGTGAATGTAATTTGAACTATTGAACTAGATTGAAATAAAACATATGCAGAATTAAAAATCATTTTTTAAAATACAAGAATATTAATTTATAATTTAAATTTCCACAAAGGGGGCAATTCATCATCTTTCGAATTGGAAGTACTCACCTTGTCATAAATTTCAGGATGCGTGTAATAATAAAATCTTCTAAGGAAATAACAGACAAGATATGAAATCACGATAGCACCTAAAATATCAATGGTGTAATGAATGTGTTGAATCAAAATTAATGGAATGATCAAACTTAAACTACACAAATGAAATATTTTTTGATTAGGAGTTTTAGCAAAGAAATACAAAATATACATTGCGGACGTATGACCTGAGAAAAACAAATCTTTGCTATAGATTTTGCCTGAATAAACAACGGCTCCTAAAATCGCATCTTTTAACGGGACATACCCTTCAGGTGGTTCTAAAGGCAATAAATAAATAGTGAAAAGTCGAATGGTCTGAAGAAGAAGAAAAGCAGCAATTACATTAACCATGGTATCGTAATTCCTGATATTGAAAAATAAAAACACACCGATGCTGAAATATTGAATTAGAAATACAAACAATGCAACATTATGTGAAGGAATAATATTAAGTAAATAATCATTAAGCAGGGCACCGGGGCGGGATTCAAAATAATGGATGGCATGCGGATGAATGGCCGTATAAATTACGCTCATTACAATTAGTATGAGGATGGTAATATGTTTTTTGTAGCGTTTCATGCGTCCGATATACTGATCCTATTGTCTTAATTTAAATTTTATCGAATTGAAATCCGAGTCAAGAAGATCAGAATTGTGTCGAAAATATTGAATTTAAAAATTGATTCAAAATTTTCTTTTAAGCGCAGTCCGATTAGGGATTGGATTATATGATTGCCTGTAGTCATATATTCGGGCAAATATATATAAAATATCTATCGGTGGTTAGAATCCTGTCGAATTAGAAGGCAGATCGAAATTCAGCCAAATTCAATTTATCCAACATCTGGTTAAAGGGGTTCAAACTCGATGATTCCATTTTCCCAACCAGAGATAAATTTAGTGGAGTAGTGGCGATAGAAATTTTTAGCGGGTTCATTCCAATCCAAGACTTGCCACTTTAATTTTCGGGCTCCTTGAACTTTTGCTTCTTTAATAAATGCCTCAAAAAGGATACGGCCCAATCCAAATCCTCTAAAAGACTCTTTAACAATAAAGTCCTCTAAATACATTGTTTTGCCACCCCAGGTTGAAAAATAGGGAAAGTATAAGCACATTCCGAGGATTCCAAAATTCGGGTGTTCTGCTAATAACACCTGAAACAGACCAGTTTGAAGCCCATTTTGGTAATCTGAAGGCTCCGTTTTTACCTCATGGGCAGCTTTTTCATAAACCGCCAGTTCTTTTACTAGGTCCAGAATAGCTTGTGCATCCAGCGCTGTAGCCTTCCGAAGGCAAATCTCTTTTATAAAATCCATGGTTTCTGATGGTTATGTGTGTTAAGGTCTTGCAAACTTATTGAATAAATATGCAATTGGATTTTGCTATTTATCGAAAGAGTTCTATTTTTGCGTCTCCTTATGGGATAGGTATGTCATAAGGCGTTGAAAATCTGTTATATATAAAATATTAAAATTAAGTACAAGCCAATTTATGCCTACTATTAACCAGCTAATTCGGAAAGGAAGGGAAAAAGTTGTGTACAAAAGTAAATCTCGTGCACTGCAATCCAACCCTCAAAAAAGGGGTGTTTGCACCAGAGTTTATACTACAACTCCCAAAAAGCCAAATTCCGCTTTACGTAAAGTGGCCAAAGTTCGTTTGACCAACGGTATTGAAGTTATTTGTTATATACCAGGTGAAGGCCATAACCTTCAAGAGCACTCAATTGTGTTAGTAAGAGGGGGAAGGGTAAAAGATCTTCCAGGAGTACGTTATACCATTGTTCGGGGTGCATTAGATACAGCCGGGGTAAACAACCGGAAAAAAAGCCGTTCGAAGTATGGTTCTAAAATGCCTAAAAAATAATTTGATAAAATCTCTTTTTCAATAGTCCATGAGAAAACATAAACCAAAGAAACGAATTATAGAAGCCGACCCGCGTTTCAATGATCCACTGGTAACTCAATTCGTAAATAATATGATTTGGGAAGGTAAAAAAAGTACCGCCTATAACATATTCTATAAGGCTATGGATACAGTTGAAACGAAAACAACTGAAAATCCACATGAAGTTTGGCAAAGAGCTCTTAATAATGTAATGCCTCATATTGAGGTAAAACCTAAACGTATTGGAGGAGCCACTTTTCAAATTCCTCAAGAAATGCGTCCAGCTAGAAAAATATCCACCGCCATTAAATGGTTAATTAAATATTCAAGAGCACGTGCTGGTAAAGGAATGGCAGACAAATTAGCCAATGAGGTTATTTCAGCAAGTAAAAATGAAGGTGCGGCTGTTAAAAAACGGGAAGACACCCATAAAATGGCTGAATCCAATCGTGCATTTGCCCATTTTAAATCGTAATTCAATAGAATATTAAGTAAGTAGGAATGTCAAGGGATTTAAAATATTTGAGAAACATAGGGATTGCAGCACACATTGACGCAGGCAAAACAACTACTACAGAACGTATATTATATTATACAGGTCTCACGCATAAAATTGGAGAGGTTCATGATGGTGCAGCAACTATGGACTGGATGGCCCAAGAGCAAGAGCGTGGAATTACCATTACTTCTGCTGCCACTCAGACAAATTGGATTTGGAAAGATTCTCCTTATATCGTAAATATAATCGATACACCAGGTCACGTTGACTTTACAGTCGAAGTAAACCGGTCTTTAAGGGTATTGGATGGCCTTGTTTTCTTATTTAGTGCCGTCGATGGGGTAGAACCTCAAAGTGAAACCAATTGGAGATTAGCTGACAATTATAAGGTGCCTCGCTTGGGATTCGTAAATAAAATGGATAGACAAGGTGCTGACTTTTTTAATGTCATCAGTCAGGTTAAATCCATGTTAGGTTCTAAAGCCGTTCCATTACAAGTACCAATCGGTTCAGAAGAGCATTTTAAAGGAGTCGTTGATTTAATAACAAATAAAGCCATTGTTTGGGATGAAGAATCTCGTGGCATGACGTATCAGGAAATTCCAATTCCAGCAGAAATTGCTGAACAAGTGCATACCTGTCGTCAAGAATTAATAGAATCGATTGCGGAATATGATGATGATCTGATGGTCAAGTTTTTTGACAATCCAGACAGCATTACAGAAGAAGAAATGATCAAAGCGATCCGTGCTGCAGTTTGCGATATGAAATTCGTACCCATGCTGTGTGGTTCTGCTTTTAAAAATAAAGGAGTTCAAGCGGTATTAGATGCTGTTTGTGCATTTTTACCATCTCCATTGGATGTGGAAGCGGTTAAAGGAACACATCCGAAAACGGATGAAGAATTATGGAGAAAACCATCAGTAACAGAGCCATTTGCAGCGCTAGCTTTTAAAGTTGCAACAGACCCTTTTGTTGGAAGACTTGTATTTATGCGGGTTTATTCCGGGAAACTGGATGCAGGTTCCTATGTAATGAAAGTGCGTTCTGAAAAAGACCGGGTCAATATGGATAAAGAGCGAATATCAAGAATATTCCTGATGCACGCAAATGACCGTAAATCAATTGATTCTATCGAAGCTGGAGACATTGCTGCGGCAGTAGGTTTTAAAGATATTAAAACAGGAGATACTCTTTGTGATGAGAATCATCCAATTATTCTTGAAGCAATGAATTTCCCTGAACCGGTAATTTCCATTGCAATTGAACCTAAAACACAAAAAGATCAAGATAAATTAGGGATGTCTTTGGCAAAATTGGCTGAAGAAGATCCAACGTTCAGGGTATTTACAGATGAAAACACCGGCCAGACGATTATTAGTGGTATGGGTGAATTACACCTGGAAATTATTGTAGATCGTTTGAGAAGAGAGTTTGGTGTTGAATGCAATCAAGGAGCTCCTCAAGTAAATTATAAAGAAACACTTACCAAAACCATTACCCACCGCGAGCGACTCAAAAAGCAAACTGGAGGTTCCGGTATGTTTGCCGATATGGAATTTGAAATTGGCCCAGCGGATGAAGTGTTTCTTGAAAGTGATGAATATAAAAATGGCAAAACCAGGATGCAATTTGTTTGGGATGTATATGGTGGAGCCATTGATAAAACATATATAGCCCCAATTACCAAGGGATTTGATTCAATGATGAATAACGGTATTTTGGCTGGCTATAACATCGAAAACATGAAAATCAGGGTTTTTGATGGGTCTATGCACGCGGTCGACTCTAAGCCACAGGCATTTGAATTGTGTGCTAAAGACGGTTTCCGGGAAGCTGCGCCAAAAACAGGTCCGCAGTTAATGGAACCGATTATGAAATTAGAGGTGATCACACCTGAAGATTATGTTGGTCCGGTTATTGGGGACTTAAACCGTCGTCGGGGGATGCCTAAAGGACAAGAGCAAAGAATGGGTGGTGCTGTAGCAATTCAAGCAGATGTACCGCTTTCAGAAATGTTTGGGTACGTAACACAATTGCGTACAATTACGTCCGGACGTGCGAGTTCGACCATGGAATTTTCACATTATGCACCAGTGCCAAAGCAAATTGCAGAAGATGTAATTGCAAAGGCAAAGGGTTCAGTTAAAGTATAAAACGTTTAATAAATAAATAAAAAAACAAATTAGTAATAGGCATGAATCAAAAAATTCGGATCAAACTTCGTTCTTACGACCATAACCTGGTTGATAAAAGTACGGAGAAAATTGTAAAAACCGTGCGCAACAGCGGTGCTGTAGTTGCCGGTCCGATTCCGCTGCCAACTGAGAAAGAAATATTTACCGTGTTGCGCTCGCCACACGTGAATAAAAAAGCTCGGGAGCAGTTTCAACTTCGGACGCACAAGCGCCTTATCGAGATTTACACACCCACCAATAAAACGGTGGATGCATTGTCAAAACTCGAATTGCCGAGCGGGGTGGATATTCAGGTTAAATTATCCTGATCCATTATTAATCCTAATTTTTTATTCAGCATCTTTTCACTTGTTGGAAAGGTGATTTAAAAACAATTAAAATATCACGTATCGTGAATGGAATAATTGGAACGAAAATCGGAATGACCAGCATCTATGGTGCAGACGGTAAATTTATTGCCTGTACTGTTGTAGAAGTTTCTCCAAACGTGGTCACTCAAGTTAAAACAGAAGAATCGGATGGTTATTCTGCTTTACAGTTTTCTTATGGTGAAGCAAAGGCAAAAAATGCCAACAGAGCCATAACCGGACACTTTGCCAAAGCAAACACAGGTCCAAAGAAGAATTCATTTGAATTCAGGGATTGCTCTTTGAATAAAGGACTTGGCGAAGAAGTTAGTTTGATGGACATCTTTAATGAAGGGGACACCATACATGCTTCTGGTATATCAAAAGGAAAGGGATTTCAAGGGGTAGTTAAAAGACATGGGTTTAGTGGAGTTCAAAATGCTACCCACGGTCAACATAACAGACAACGGGCTCCAGGTTCAATTGGTGCATCTTCTTATCCATCAAAGGTGGTCAAAGGATTGCGTATGGCCGGACAAACAGGAACTGACAACATTAAAGTGCGAAATTTGAAAATTGCTCGCATTTTGGCAGATAAGAATTTATTATTGGTTAAAGGAGCCATTCCAGGTCACAAAGGCTCTATTGTTATCATAGAAAAAAAGTAATCGCATGAAATTGGATATACTTAGCGTAAATGGTTCCAGCACGGGAAGAAGTATCGAACTTCCTGAAAGTGTTTTTGGAATTGAACCAAATGAGCATGTCTTATACCTGGCGGTAAAAGAATATTTGGCAAATCAACGTCAGGGAACACATGATTCAAAAGAGCGTCATGCGGTTGCTAGATCAACTCGTAAAATAAAGAGACAAAAAGGAACCGGTGGAGCCAGAGCAGGTTCAATGAAGAATATCATGTTTAAGGGTGGAGGTCGTGCCTTCGGACCGCATCCTAGAGATTATTCTCAAAAGTTGAATAAGAAAGTAAAGGTATTAGCTCGAAAATCAGCACTTTCTCAAAAAGCTTCTGCAAATGGGATCGTGGTTGTTGAAGATTTTAACATCAACGCTCCTAAAACAAGTGAGTTTGTAGGAATTGTGAAAAATCTCAATATGGTGAATGTAAAGTCCTTATTTGTTACACCAGACTATAATGAGAATATACATCTGTCTTCCAGAAACATTCCATATGCTGCATTGCAGGTAGCAAAGGATTTAAGTACCTATGATATATTAAATTGCAAAAAACTGGTATTGTTGGAATCTAGTATTACTAAAATAGCAGAAACGCTTGCATAAATTATTAGAATCATGAAGCAAATAATTATAAGACCAATGATTACGGAGAAAGCTGAAAAACTTTCTACCAAAAGAAATCAATACACTTTTGTTGTTGCAAGAGATGTCAATAAAATTGAAGTATCAAAAGCAATAGAGAAAATGTATAACGTTTCTGTAGAATCAGTAAATACCCTGATGATGCCCGGCAAAGCTAAATCCAGAAACTCCAGAAATGCAGTGATCAAAGGACGCAAGCCATCCTATAAAAAAGCAATGGTTACCTTGAAAGCAGGTGATGAAATAAACATATTTGGTGAATAGTATTAATCAAATCAGACTATGCCAGTTAAAAAATTAAATCCCATTACGCCCAGCATGCGTTTTCGCGTGCAGCTGACTCATGAAGAGTTAACTACCGATCGTCCTGAAAAATCATTGGTAGAAAGTATCTCTTCAACAGGCGGAAGAAATAATCAGGGCCACCGGACTATGAGAAATCGTGGAGGTGGTCATAAAAAGCAATATCGTAAAATTGATTTTCACAGAGATAAGGATGGTATTCCAGGAACTGTGAAAACAATTGAGTACGATCCAAACCGTTCAGCACATATTGCATTGATCAATTATGCAGATGGGGAAAAACGATACATTGTTGCGCCACATGGATTAAAAGTTGGGGCAAAAATTTTAAGTGGAAAAACAGCCACTCCTGATGTAGGAAACACCCTGTTTCTTGGAGATGTGCCGCTCGGTTCCAGTATTCATGCCATTGAATTGCATCCTGGACAAGGAGCTACGATGGTACGAAGTGCCGGTACTGCTGCAACGATGATGGGAAAAGAAGATCGCTACGCAGTAATTAAAATGCCTTCTGGTGAAATCCGAAGAATTTTAACAACCTGTAAAGCTACTATGGGATCTACTTCAAATCCAGATCACAGTTTGGAGGTAGTAGGGAAAGCAGGAAGAAACAGATGGTTTGGTTGGAGACCACGGACCAGAGGGGTTGCAATGAACCCAGTCGATCACCCAATGGGTGGAGGTGAAGGACGTGCATCCGGAGGACATCCTCGTTCCAGAAATGGTCAATTTGCAAAAGGAGCAAAAACCAGATCGCGGAATAAGCAATCGTCTAAACTTATTATAACAAGAAGAAAAACAACTAATTAATAGGAATTCCTATGGCAAGATCAATTAAAAAAGGTCCATTTGTACATCATAAGTTGATGGAAAAAATCCAAAAATCAAAAGGAGCCGGTAAAAAAACCGTGATCAAAACCTGGAGCAGGGCTTCTATGATTATTCCGGATATGGTTGGGGAAACCATTGCGGTACATAATGGAAAAACGTTTGTTCCGGTTTATGTGACGGAAAATATGGTTGGACATAAATTAGGTGAATTTTCTCCAACGCGTACATTTAGATCACACGCAGGTAACAGATAAACTTAAATAAAGCAAAATAAATAATATGGAAGCTGTAGCCAAATTGAGAAACTGCCCAATGTCTCCTAGGAAAATGAGACTTGTGGTGGATTTGATCAGAGGTAAAAATGTAAACGACGCACTCAATATATTGAAGTTTACCAAAAAGGAAGCATCAATTTGGCTTGAGAAGTTGTTGCTTTCTGCCATTAATAACTGGGAGCAGAAACATGGAGAAGGCGGTGCGGAAGCAGCAAAACTTTATGTTAAAACAGCATTTGTGGATGGGGGCATGGTTATCAAACGATTTCAACCCGCACCTCACGGACGTGCACATAGAATTCGCAAACGCAGAAACCATGTTACACTTATTGTTGCAGGGAGTCAGGCTATTAATACACAATCAGAAAATTAAAATTTAAAATAAATTCTCAATGGGTCAAAAAGCAAATCCGATAGGCAATCGCTTAGGTATTATCCGAGGCTGGGAATCCAATTGGTTTGGTGGTAGGAACTTTGCACAAAAAGTAGTGGAAGATGAAAAAATCCGAATCTATTTAAATGCTCGTATCGCCAAAGGAGGAGTCGCCAGAGTGATCATTGAACGAACACTGAAGAGAATTACAGTGTCCATTCAAACATCAAGACCGGGTATTATCATAGGTAAAGGAGGTAGTGAAGTAGATAGCTTGCGTGAAGAATTGAAAAAACTCACCAATCAAGATATTCAAATCAATATCATTGAAATTCGGAAACCTGAATTGGATGCTGCGATCGTTGCAGAATCAATTGCAAAACAAATTGAATCCCGTATCAACTATCGAAGAGCCGCTAAAATGGCTATTCAATCAACCATGCGGGCAGGAGCAGAGGGAATTAAGATTAGAATTTCCGGTCGTTTAAATGGTGCGGAGATGGCCCGTTCTGAAGAATACAAAGAAGGACGGATTCCATTGCACACGTTTCGTGCAGATATTGATTATTCTATTAAAGAAGCACAAACCGTTTATGGAAAAATAGGAATTAAAACCTGGATCTGTAAAGGGGAGGTGTTTGTAAAAAGAGATCTTTCTCCATTGGTTGGATTAGAAAAGAAGGAAACCAAACCAGGAATGGGTGGTGGAAACCGTAGAGGTGGTAATGACCGGGGAGATCGTGGAGGGGATCGCGGAGACCGCAGAGGGGGAAGTGATCGTGGAGGTGATAATCGTAGAGGCGGAGGTGGAGACCGTGGACGAAGAAAATAGGTTTAATAATTTATCGTAATTTTGCGACTCTTTTTTAAAAATAAGATCATGTTACAACCAAAGCGCCTGAAATACAGGAAACAGCAGAAAGGAAGAAATAAGGGAATGGCTCACCGTGGAAGTACCATAGCTTTTGGCACATATGGCTTAAAATCAATGGATTCTGCTCGTTTAACCAGTCGGCAAATTGAAGCCGCAAGGGTGGCTATGACCAGACATATGAAAAGAGAAGGGACGGTTTGGATTCGAATTTTTCCAGACAAACCCATCACATCCAAACCTGCAGAGGTTCGTATGGGAAAAGGTAAAGGGGCCTTGGATCATTATGTAGCTGTAATCAAACCAGGTACCATCCTTTTTGAAATGGACGGCATTCCTTATGATGTTGCTGTAGAAGCTTTTGCACTTGCAGCTCAAAAATTACCAATAAAAACGAAAACGATTGTACGAAGAGAATTTCAAAATCTTGCAACCGCTTAAATAAACTGACATGGCATTAAGAAAATATGAGGTATTTACCGGAATGAATCAGGAGACGCTTGAGAAAGATCTTACCGGTGCACTAAATCAATTGCATTCATTAAAACTGGAGCACAAAGTAAAAGGGCTGCAAAATCCAAAGCAAATCCTCTTTTTAAGAAGAGAAATTGCAATGATGAAAACTGAATTAACTAAACGATCAACAGTACAAGCATAATACGCAATTATAATGGAAAGAAATCTTCGAAAGCAAAAAGTGGGAGTGGTCAGTAGCAATAAAATGGCCAAAACTATCACAGTTAAGGTTGAGCGAAGTTTGTTGCATGACAAGTATGGCAAACGAATGAATAAGAGTAAAAAATATTTTGCTCATGATGAAAACAATGAGTGTACAATAGGCGACTTGGTTCGTATTATGGAAACCAGACCGCTCAGCAAGAATAAATGCTGGAGACTCGTAGAAATTATTAAGAAAGGAGAATAATAAATTTAAGCAGCGATGATACAACAAGAATCAAGACTAAACGTAGCGGATAATAGTGGTGCAAAAGAAGTGCTCTGTATTCGTGTGTTAGGTGGAACCAAAAGAAGATATGCTTCTATTGGAGATAAAATCGTTGTAACGGTAAAATCAGCTACACCAGGTGGTGTAAAAAAAGGTACTGTTTCAAAAGCGGTGATTGTTCGAACCAAAAAAGAAATTCGTCGTAAAGACGGTTCTTATATCCGTTTCGATGATAATGCGGTAGTACTCTTAAATGCTGCTGACGAACCAAGGGGTACACGTATATTCGGGCCAGTTGCACGGGAGCTTCGTGAAAAAGATTATATGCGGATTGTTTCATTAGCTCCAGAAGTACTCTGATTATTTTACAAGATTAATTTGAATAGGAATTATGAAATTTAAAATAAAAAAAGGCGATAAAATCCGGGTCATTTCCGGTTCCAATAAAGGAAAGGAAGGAATCGTAAGCCAGATTGTAAGTGAAAAAAACAGGGCAGTTGTTGAAGGGATCAATATTGTTAAAAAACATATGAAACCTACAAACAACAACCCAGGTGGAATTGTAGAATTTTCAGCTCCAATTCACATATCCAATTTGTCTTTGTTAGACCCAAAGAGTGGAAAACCAACACGTGTAGGTTATGAAATTCGCAATGACCAAAAAGTACGTGTTTCTAAAAAATCAGGTGAAATAATTAAGTGATGAGTTACACAAACAGACTTAAAGCACATTATCAAAAAAATGTAGTTCCGGTATTGATGGAAACGTTTCAATACTCTTCTATTATGCAGGCTCCTAAATTGGTGAAAATAAGCATCAATCAAGGAGTAGGAAGTGCAACCCAGGATAAAAAATTAGTGGATATTGCAGTGAATGAAATCACGACGATTACTGGTCAGAAAGCAGTTGCCACCCAATCTAAAAAAGCAATCTCTAACTTTAAATTAAGAGAAAAAATGCCCATTGGCGCAAAAGTAACTTTGAGAAGCGACCGGATGTATGAATTTATGGATCGACTCATTACAGTAGCGTTGCCTCGTGTTCGGGACTTTAGAGGAGTTTCTGATAACAGTTTTGATGGAAGAGGGAATTATACATTGGGGATTACAGAACAAATCATTTTTCCTGAAATCGATTTAGATAAAATTAATAAGATTGCAGGAATGGACATCACGTTTGTTACTACAGCAAAAACAGATGCGGAAGCTTTTGAATTGCTAAAACATATGGGTATGCCTTTTAAAAATCAAAAAATTTAAGTTTCGTTTTTATGTCTAAAAATCAATTATAGCAAGACAGGCAAAGCGTGAACGTGTGGTAGCAAAATACCATGATGTGCGTGCTCAACTTAAAAAAGACCATGACTATGATGGACTTTCAAAATTGCCAAGAGATGCATCTCCGGTACGTTTAAAAAACAGATGTGGGCTCACAGGTCGTCCAAAAGGATTTATGCGTCGTTTCGGACTATCACGAAATGTATTTCGTTTGATGGCTTTAGATGGAAAGATTCCTGGTATCGTAAAAGCAAGTTGGTAATTTTAAATTTATAAATTAGTATTATGTCAATTGTAACAGATTCAATCGCAGATTACCTAACCAGAATTCGCAATGCGCAGTTAGCTGGTTTTCGGATCGTAGATATTCCTGCATCCAATACAAAGAAAGCGATTACGGAAATACTCTATAAAAGTGGTTATATTTTAAAATATAAATTTGAGGATTCTGAAAACAAGCAAGGCTTGATCCGCATTGCCTTAAAATATGATCCTGTTTCAAAATTACCCATTATTAGAGAATTAAAACGGGTGAGTAAACCTGGAAGAAGAGTTTACAGTAATGTGGATGAATTACCACGTATTATAAGCGGTCTTGGAATATATATTGTTTCAACTTCAAAAGGACTTTTAACTGACAAAGAAGCAAAGAAAGAAAATGTTGGTGGGGAAGTACTTTGTTACATATATTAATAAATTGATTTAAGATGTCAAGAATAGGAAAAAAGTTGATTCCAATCCCTAACGGAGTGGAAATTAAAATTGATAAATCGACTGTCACGGTTAAAGGTCCTAAAGGGTCGTTGACTCAGGCGATTGATCCGGATATGAAAGTCACAACAGAAGATGGAAATATCAGCATCAGTAGACCCACAGAACAAAAGAGACACAAATCGCTTCATGGCTTAACCCGTGCATTAGTAAGTAATATGGTCACTGGAGTAAATGAAGGCTTTACAAAACAAATGGAATTGGTCGGTGTGGGTTTCAGGGTTTCGAATACAGGAAATTTATTGGAATTGTCTATTGGTTATTCACATCCAATCTTGTTTTATATACCCAGTGAATTAAAAGTGGAAACGATCACAGAAAAAGGTTCGAATCCTAAAATAATATTAAAAGGTTCTGATTTGCAATTAATCGGTCAGATCTGTGCTAAAATACGTTCATTCAAAGCACCTGAACCATTTAAAGGGAAAGGTATCAAATTTACTGGTGAAGTTCTTCGTAGAAAAGCTGGTAAATCTGCAGGTAAGTAATAATTAGTTTTTTAATCGGTAATTCGATTGACATGAAAAAAAATAAAGATACACAACGTCAAAAGATAAGATTTAGAATTCGCAAATCAGTTGTCGGAACTCCAGAGCGTCCGAGATTGGCGGTATTTAAAAGCAATACGGCAATTTATTGTCAACTTATTGATGACACAGCAGGAAAAACATTGTGCGCAGCTTCATCCAGTGATAAAAGCTTGGGAAAAGCAAGCAAAAGTGATCTTGCAAAAAAGGTTGGAACGTTGATAGCCAGCAAAGCTAAAAGTATAAATATCGATGCAGTGGTTTTTGATCGCGGTGGATTTTTATATCATGGCAGAATTAAAGCATTGGCTGAGGGAGCCCGTGAAGGTGGATTAAATTTTTAAAATTAAATTTCTATAATAAAGATCATGGCAAAATCGCATGTAGTACGAGTTAAGGCAGCTGGTGAAACGGAGTTAAAAGAAAAACTGGTTAACTTAAACAGGGTAGCAAAAGTTACCAAAGGAGGTAGAACCTTCAGCTTTTCGGCATTGGTTGTAGTAGGAGATGGCCACGGAATTGTAGGCCAGGGAATTGGAAAAGCTAGAGAAGTTTCTGATGCAATTTCTAAAGCGGTAGATGATGCAAAGAAAAATTTAATCAAAGTCCCAATTCAAAAAGGGACCATCGCACATGAACAAAAAGGAAAATTCGGTGCCGGTCGGGTATTTATAAAGCCAGCAGCAGATGGAACAGGAGTTATAGCAGGTGGAGCGATGCGAGCTGTATTGGAAATTGCCGGAATTCATAACGTATTAGCAAAATCAATTGGTTCTTCCAATCCGCACAATGTTGTAAAAGCAACCTTGGATGCTCTGACAAAAATCAGAAGTCCCTATGAAGTTGCAAAGCAGCGTAAAATTGAATTGATAAAAGTATTTGAAGGTTAATAATTTAGTATTGAATCATGGGAAAGATAAAAATTACTCAGTCTAAAAGCGTTATTAAAACGAGCGAAAGACAAAAATTGACCATAAGAGCATTGGGCTTAAGAAACCCTCATGATTCTGTTGAAGTTGAATCAACGCCACAGATCTTGGGAATGGTTAATAAAGTTAAACATCTTGTTCAAGTTGAAAAGATATAAGTATCATGGAATTACACAATCTTAAACCGGCTAAAGGAGCCATCCATAAGGAAAAACGTATTGCTAGAGGTGAAGGATCCGGTCACGGAGGAACCTCAGGAAAAGGACATAAGGGTATGAAAGCCCGTTCTGGGGCAACAACCACTAAAGGGTTTGAAGGGGGTCAAACACCGCTGCAAAGACGTATTCCGAAATTTGGATTTAGAAACATCAACCGGATTAATTATAAAGAAGTCAACCTTGATACACTTTCTAACTATGCAGAAAGATATCAGGTAACTGAAATAAATCAGGAATTTTTTAATTCCAACAAAATTTTTAATGTCAACGACAAAATAAAAATTTTGGGACGTGGAGAAATTACTAAGGCTTTCAAATTAAGAGTACATGCATGCACTGCTTCTGCTAAAACCAAAATTGAAGCAGCAGGTGGATCCATCGAACTCATTTAACTTTTCTGAATGAAAAAATTAATTGAAACTTTAAAGAATATCTGGAGCATTCAAGAGCTAAGGGATAAGATTATTTATACGCTTACCTTGCTTATAATTTTCAGAGTAGGATCATTTATCGTATTACCGGGAGTTGATCCTTCAATATTGAATCAAAAAGCATCAAATTCTGCAAATAGCTTGTTTGGATTAATTAATAGCTATACAGGTGGTGCTTTTGATAAGGCGTCTATTTTTGCATTGGGGATTATGCCCTATATCACGGCTTCCATTATTGTTCAGTTATTAGGTTTTGCTGTGCCATATTTTCAAAGACTTCAACAAAAGGAAGGAGAGTCCGGCCGCAAAAAATTAAGTCAAATCACAAGGATCCTTACGGTGTTTATTACCCTGGTTCAGGGTGGTGGATATTTGACCTATGTAAAATCCATGGGTGCCGTTGATCCAAATGTTAGCGCGTTCATTTTCTGGTTTTCCAATAGTATCATTCTGGCTACGGGTACAGTATTCTGTATGTGGCTGGGTGAACGGATTACAGATCGCGGAATTGGAAATGGTACTTCATTGATCATCATGATCGGGATTATTGCATCCTTGCCATCTGCGTTTGCATTCGAATTGAATTCACAGTCATTTTTACTCTTTTTATTGGAGATTATCATTCTATTCCTGATTGTAATAGCCACGATCCTGGTCATTCAGGGAGTCAGAAAAATACCCATTCAATTTGCAAAGCGAATGGTAGGAAGAGGTACCGGTTCGATGCCAATGGCTACCAACCGGGATTACATTCACTTAAAGTAAATGCAGCCGGTGTTATGCCGATCATTTTTGCCCAGGCTATATTGTTTTTGCCATTGACAGCAGTACAATATATGACCTCAGATCCAACATTAGGAACTACAGGGGTAATGCATACTTTGACAGATCCTTATGGGTTTTGGCATAATTTTCTGACTTTTATTCTGGTTGTTGGGTTTACCTATATCTATACCGCTTTAATTGTTAATCCTCAGAATTATGCCGAATATCTTAAACGGCAGAATGCATTTATTCCAGGAATTAAACCTGGAGAAGATACAGAAGAATACATTGATACGACTACTACCCGGATTACTTTGCCAGGGGCCATTTTCTTAGGTTTTTTAACGATACTTCCTTCCATTGCAGTGGTATTTGGTGTAAATCCACAATTTGCAAGATTCTTTGGTGGGTCTTCCGTTCTGATCATGGTAGGGGTTATTCTGGATACCTTGTCTCAAGTGGAATCTTATTTACTCATGAGAAAATACGATGGCTTGGTGAAATCAGGAAGAATTGAAGGACGCTTTAGTCAAGGAGTTGGTCCGATTGTAAACGGTTAATCGAGAATTGAATGATTTACCTCAAAACAGAAGAGGAAATCGAAATAATGCGAATTAGTTCGCTGCTGGTTTGTGCAACGTTAGCAGAAGTTGCGAGCCTTTTGAAACCAGGGATTTCTGGCCTGGCTTTGGATAAAAAAGCAGAAGAATATATAAGAGATCATAAAGCATTTCCGGCATTTAAAGGTTTTCACGGTTTTCCTGCCAGTTTGTGCATTTCAATTAATGAACAAGTGGTGCATGGAATTCCATCAAAGGAACCTATAAAAAGTGGGGATGTCGTTTCTGTAGATTGTGGAGTGTGTTTGAATGATTTTTATGGAGATTCAGCATACACCTTTGTGGTGGGAGAAGTTGCCCCTGAAATTTTACAATTATTGAAGGTGACGGTAGAATCCTTAGAACTTGGAATTAAGGAAGCCAAATTTGGAAACCGAGTTGGAGACATCAGTCAGGCCATTCAAGATCACACAGAAGGAAAATATGGCTATGGTGTTGTTCGGGAATTGGTTGGACATGGAATTGGAAAACAATTGCATGAACCCCCAGAGATTCCAAATTTTGGAAAAAAGGGTCGTGGGCTGGTTCTAAAAGAAGGATTGGTCATTGCGATAGAACCCATGATTAATTTGGGCACCCGAAGAGTCAAGCAACTTAAAGACGGGTGGACCATGGTTACTCAGGACAAAAAACCTTCCGCACATTTCGAACATACCGTTGCAGTTCGAAGGGATGGGGGAGAAAAGCTTTCAGATCACAAAATCATTGAAAAATCTGTGAAAAATAACATAGAATTGACAAAAATTGATTAAAAAGATAGATATTTGCACTCCGAAAATTTTAAGATGACCAAAAAGAACCTGATTACCCAGGATGGTACGATAGAAGAAGCACTTTCAAATGCCATGTTTAGGGTAAGACTTCAGAACGATCATCTTATAATTGCGACAATTTCGGGCAAAATGCGGATGAATTATATAAGAATTCTTCCCGGTGACAAAGTATCGGTTGAAATGAGCCCATACGACTTGTCAAGGGGGAGAATTACCTATAGATATAAATAAAAAGAAATGAAAGTAAGAACCTCCATTAAAAAAAGAACAGCTGACTGCAAGTTTGTACGTCGGAAAGGGAAGTTGTATATAATCAACAAGAAAAATCCTAAATTCAAACAACGTCAAGGTTAATTCAAAACAAGAAATTCTATGGCACGTATTGCAGGGGTTGATTTACCAAGAAATAAAAGAGGAGTTGTAGGCTTAACCTATATCTATGGGATAGGTTCGACTACAGCTAAAAACATATTGTCCAAAGTTGGGATCGGAGAAAGTGTCCGGGTTCAGGAATGGTCAAATGATCAAGTCCAATCAATTGCAAAATTGATTCAGGAAGAAATTAAAGTCGAAGGGGAACTTCGATCAGATGTCCAATTGAGTATTAAACGATTAATGGACATTGCATGCTACCGTGGAATCCGTCACAGAAAAGGCCTTCCAGTTCGTGGTCAGCGTACAAAAACCAATGCGCGTACTAGAAAAGGAAAGCGTAAAACCGTGGCAAACAAGAAAAAAGCAACCAAGTAATATTATTTATTCCATTCATTTATGGCAAAAGGAAAAAAGGTTAAAAAGAGAAAAGTTAAAGTTGATTCTGAAGGAATTGCATTCATTCAAGCAACTTTTAACAATATCATTATTTCATTGTGCAATAAAGCAGGTGAAGTTATTTCGTGGTCAAGTGCCGGTAGATCTGGTTTTAGAGGTTCAAAAAAGAATACCCCATTCGCTGCACAAATGTCTGCAAATACAGCTGCGGCTACTGCATTTGATGCCGGTATGCGCTCTGCAGAAGTATTGGTAAAAGGTCCTGGTTCAGGTCGTGAAGCTGCCATTAGAGCATTGGATAGTTCTGGAATTAAAATCACTAAAATTATTGACACGACACCGATTCCGCATAATGGTTGCAGACCTCCTAAACATCGTAGAGTATAATCCTTCAATAGTAGAAATTAAGATATGGCGAGATATACAGGCCCGGTTACTAAAAAATCAAGATCGTTCGGACAGTCTTTGACTGGTTATGATAAGTCTTTTGAAAAGAAAAAATATGCTCCGGGGCAACATGGTCCTTCCCGTAAAAAGAAGCAAAAATCAAACTATGCTTTGCAGCTGATTGAAAAACAAAAAGCTAAATATACCTATGGCGTTTTAGAACGTCAATTTAGAAATATATTCCATGATGCACATAAGAAAGAAGGTGTAACTGGTGAAAACTTATTCCAATACTTGGAAGCACGTCTTGATAATACCGTATACCGGATGGGGATTGCTCCAACCCGGAAAGGGGCTCGTCAAATGGTTTCACACCGTCACATCAATGTAAATGGAAAATTGGTAAATATTCCATCATTCCGTTTAAAACCGGGTGATGTATTAACCGTAAGAGGAAAATCTCAAGGATTGGAATTCATCAAGCACCACGTTGCTCAAAAAACCGATACACGCAAATTTCCTTGGTTGGAATGGAATGCTGATAAGATGGAGGGTAAATTTCTTCAATATCCTAATCGCGAGCAGGTACCAGAACCAATCAACGAACAATTGATTGTCGAGTTGTATTCTAAGTAATCCTATTAATAATAAAAACGTTCACAGCATGAGTATTCTTAACTTTCAAAAGCCGGATCAAATCATTCTTCAAAAATCAACCGACTTTGAAGGTACTTTTGAATTTAAGCCGTTGGAACCTGGATTCGGACAAACAATTGGAAATTCCTTAAGAAGAATTCTCTTGTCGTCCCTTGAAGGATTTGCAATTTCAAACGTACGTATTGCCGGCGTTGAACACGAATTTGCTACCATTAAAGGAGTAATGGAAGATGTGGTTGAAATCATTCTGAATCTGAAACAGGTTCGATTAAAACCATTGATGGATGCCAATACCATCAAAGAAGAAAAAATTTACATCACCATCAGTGGTAAAGATAAATTTACAGCAGGAGACCTTGAAAACAGTACCAATGTTTTTAAAGTTACCAATCCAGACTTGATTATTTGTAGAATGGAGCCTTTTGTGAATTTAGAATTGGAATTAACCATTGCAAAAGGCCGTGGGTATATGCCAGCGGATGAAATGATTACTAAGGATTTACCTATAGGAATCATTCCTGTTGATGCCATTTACACGCCAATACAAAAAGTAACTTACAGCATTTCAAATACCAGGGTTGGACAAAAAACAGATTACGAAAAATTAATCCTTGAAGTTAGAACCGATGGTACGATTCATCCAGAAGAAGCTGTAAAAGAAGCTGCTCGGATTATGATTCAACATTTGATGTTGATTACAGATGAAAACATCACATTCGAAGATGCAGTGCGTAAAGAAGATACGATTGTTGATGAACACGTTCTTCATATGCGCAAATTATTAAAAACACCTTTAGAAGATTTAGATTTATCAGTTCGTGCTTACAATTGCTTAAAAGCTGCTAAAATTAATTCATTGGCAGAAATGGTTAAGTATGACACACATGAATTGTTAAAGTTCCGGAATTTCGGAAAAAAATCATTGGTGGAAATTGAAGAATTATTACAAACTAAAAACCTGAGTTTTGGAATGGATCTATCCAAATATAAATTGGACGAAGATTAATTTTTAAACGCGGAGTATAAACTAATAGCATGCGACACGGAAAAGCATTTAATCATTTAGGCAGAAAAAAAGGACATCGGGTAGCTCTTTTAAGAAACCTGGCCTCTGCTTTAATTAAACACAAGCGTATCAATACCACGCTTGCAAAAGCAAAAGCATTGAGAGTATTTATTGAACCCTTAATGACTAAATCAAAAAGCAATACCACACATTCAAGAAGAACGGTATTTAGCTATTTGCAGGACAAAGATTCAATCACAGAATTATTTGGGACAGTTGCTGGTAAAATTGCTACCAGACCAGGTGGTTATACCCGTGTAATCCGTACAGGATTCAGAAAAGGGGATGGAGCTGAAATGGCAATGATTGAAATGGTTGATTTTAATGACATCATGATTTCTGCTTCTCAGTCAAAAGCACCAACGGCTGAAATTAAAAAGACTCGTAGAGGACGGACAAAAAAGTCAGATTCAGCCAATCCATCGGTTGAAACCGGCGGGACTGTTGTTTCTGAAGAGAAGGAATAAAAATTTAAAGCGGCTTTAGCCGCTTTTTTTTTGTACATACAAAAACAATCAGCATTCAAAGAATGCTTTATATATTTGTGAAAATCTAATATAATTTATTTATATGCCAACCAGCTCTACTCAAAACGCATGGCTGCTTTTACAAGACGGTACCTATTTCAAAGGCTTCGCAGCAGGCAAAACAGGTACTTTTGGAGCTGAGATTTGTTTCAATACCGGGATGACCGGTTACCAAGAAATATATACCGATCCGAGTTATTACGGTCAGATTATGATTAATACCAATGTCCATATTGGAAATTATGGAATTATTCATAATGAAGCAGAATCTGCAAATGTTCAAATACGGGGTTTGGTTTGTCGAAATTTTTCATGGCATCTGAGTCGGACCCAAGCAGAAGAGAATCTAAATGATTATCTCGAAAGAAATGGCGTAATATGCATTCATGGCATTGATACCAGAGCCTTGGTGCGACATATTCGGATTCATGGTGCTATGAATGCTGTCATATCTACAGAACTAAGTGATATTAAAGAATTAGCGAAATTTTTAGAAAGTGTGCCTAACATGGAAGGCCTCGAATTGGCATCAAAAGTAAGTACAGAAACGGCCTACTTAATAGGAAATTCAGAAAGCAAACTCCGATTGGCGGCAATGGATTATGGTATCAAAAAATCCATTTTGAAGCAACTTGAAATCATGGGATTTTATATAAAAGTATTTCCAGCAAAAAGCACCATCCAAGAAATCAATGCATGGAATCCAGATGCGTATTTCTTGTCCAATGGTCCAGGAGATCCCGAAGTTATGGAGTATGCCATTGATACCGTAACCGCAATGATCGCAACCCGGAAACCAGTCTTTGGAATTTGCTTGGGTCACCAATTGGTAAACCTGGCTTTAGGTGTTTCTACATTTAAAATGCATCATGGGCACCGTGGGACCAACCATCCTGTAAAGAATTTAATCAGTGGATTGGGTGAAATCACTAGTCAAAATCATGGATTTGCTGTAAAGCCGGAAGATATTCTGAAACACAATTCTGAAATTGAATTAACCCACATCAATTTAAATGATCAGTCGGTTGAAGGCATACGCCATAAAACCTTGCCTGTTTTTAGTGTGCAATACCATCCGGAAGCAGGGCCGGGTCCGCATGATTCAAGGTACTTGTTTAAACAGTTTTATCAAAATACAGCGAAACTAAACCAAGAAAGTTTAATACATGAGTGAGATCATAGATATCCGTGCAAGGCAAATTTTAGACAGTAGGGGATTTCCAACAGTCGAAGTCGAAGTAGAAACTGAATTTGGAATTGTTGAGCGAGCGGCGGTTCCTTCCGGAGCATCAACAGGCAAACATGAAGCCGTAGAATTGAGGGATGGTGATCAAACTAAATTTCTGGGTAAAGGGGTGCTCAAAGCATGTCAATTCATTGAAGAAGAACTTGCCGAAGAAATTCTTGGAATGGATGTTTCTCAGCAACGTGTAATTGATAAAACAATGATCGAAGCGGATGGAACTGAAAATAAATCCAGATTTGGAGCCAATGCGATTCTGGGAATTTCATTGGCAGTTGCAAAAGCAGCGTCAACAGAGGCCAATCTCCCTCTTTACAAATATATAGGTGGGGTGAATGCACATACGCTCCCTGTCCCTTTAATGAATATCGTCAACGGAGGTGCCCATGCAGACAATAAGCTCGATTTTCAGGAATTTATGATAGCACCTATTGGAGCTTCTTCGTTTGCAGAAGCTCTGCGGATGGGTTCAGAAGTTTTTCACAATTTAAAAGCCGTATTAAAATCGAAAGGCTTTTCTACCAATGTTGGGGATGAAGGAGGTTTTGCTCCAGCTCTGAATACAAATGAAGAAGCCTTGGATCTGATCATGCTTGCCATAGATAAAGCGGGCTATAAGGCAGGACAAGACATTGCAATGGCAATGGATCCGGCTGTATCTGAACTTTTTGATGAGAAAACTCAAAGATATGTTTTTCATAAATCGGATGGTAGGTCTTTAAGTAGCGAACAAATGGTAGATTATTGGATCCGGTTAGCTGCAAATTATCCACTTGTATCGATTGAAGATGCTTTGGCTGAAGACGATTGGAATGCATGGATTGCATTGACCAAGGCCATTGGACATAAGATTCAATTGGTTGGGGATGATTTGTTTGTTACCAATCCAAAACGAATCCAACAAGGAATCTCACTCCACGCTGCCAATGCGGTTTTGATTAAGCTAAACCAAATTGGAACCTTAACAGAAACCATCGATGCCGTTCATTTAGCGCAAAGCAATTCATATAAGTGCGTGATGAGTCACCGTTCTGGAGAAACGGAGGATACAACCATTGCGGATTTAGCCGTTGCACTTCATTGTGGGCAAATTAAAACAGGTTCGTTATCCCGTTCCGATCGGGTCGCAAAATACAATCAACTGCTTCGAATTGAAGAAGAATTGGAAAATCAGGCATATTATCCGGGCAAAATGATATTTGATAAATAAATAGTATATATATTTGCCTTATATTCCTGTGATTGTGTCTCAAAAGAAGAAAACGATCCCCATAATTACCTATTTACCTCATTGGATTTCGATCCATAAGTATTGGTTGACAGCAGTGTCATTCCTTGTCTATATGTATTTTTTTGATCAATACAGGATCCCCGTTGCCCTAAAAATTTACTCGAATCTTATGGCGCTTGAAAAGGAGCGGGATGAATTTCTAAAATTAATCGTAAAAGTTCGCGACGATAAACGTGATTTTGAGAATAATTATGAGAAATTTGCGCGCGAAAAGTATTACATGTCCAAATCTGATGAGGATGTGTTTATAATCGAGAAACAGTAAATACAATTTAACAACATGGCGGTATTGGTTGGATCCCATTCAAGGGTCTTAGTTCAGGGTTTTACAGGAAAGGAAGGTAGTTTTCACGCAGAACAAATGATAGCGTACGGTACCAATGTAATTGGCGGGGTAACTCCTGGTAAAGGTGGGCAAACCCACTTAGACCGTCCTGTTTTTAATACGGTGTTGGATGCAGTCAACAAGGTGGATGCAAACACTTCAATAATCTTTGTTCCTCCAGCTTTTGCTGCGGATGCGATTATGGAGGCAGCAGAAGCAGGAATCGGAGTAATTGTTTGCATTACAGAAGGAGTGCCCGTTCAGGACATGGTAAAAGTTAAAGAATATCTCAAAAATTATCCATGCCGGCTTATTGGCCCAAATTGTCCTGGAATCGTTACACCAGGTGAGGCAAAAGTTGGCATTATGCCAGGGTTCATTCATCAAAAAGGACATATTGGAATCATTTCCCGTTCTGGGACTTTGACTTATGAAGCCGTAGATCAAGTTACAAAAGCTGGAATGGGACAATCTACTTGTATCGGAATTGGGGGAGATCCTATTCCTGGAACCACGACCCTGGAGGCTGTCCAATTATTGATGGCAGATTATCAAACCGAAGGCATCATTATGATTGGTGAGATCGGTGGAAACATGGAAACCGAAGCTGCCGAATGGATTAAAGAATATGGTACGAAACCAGTCGTTGGATTTATTGCCGGACAAACTGCACCCAAAGGGCGTAAAATGGGCCATGCTGGGGCCATCATAGGAGGCACGGCTGATACAGCAGAAGCAAAAATGGAAGTGATGGCTGCTTGTGGAATTCACGTAGTCCAATCTCCAGCCAATATTGGCATTACCATGAAACAGGTTTTATCAAAATAAATCTGAATGAGCCAATTTCTTAGTTGGCAGTAGCTTTTTTCTTTTTAGAGAAGTAACGGGGATTGACCAGCAACATTCCGAAGGATTCACAATCTTCTTTAGTTTGCTTGGCATGGTGTGCACCATGGGCTTTTAATACAGCCTTAGAATACGGACTGTCCAATTGTTTAAACCAACTAAATCTCCGATGGATATACACATCATGAACCAAGAAATAACAGAGACCGTAAATAGAAATTCCAATTCCTATAAATAACAAAAATCGAAACTCAGGAAAGTAGGATCCGGCCATATAACAAATCATAGAAGGTATGGCAAAAACCAAAAAGAAGCGGTCATTCTTTTCCCAAAAACCGGTTTTCATTTGATGCGGTTTGTGATGGTCTTCATGCCAGGACCAAAGGACGCCGTGCATGATAAACTTATGCGTAAACCAGGCAACAAATTCCATTGCTAAAAAAGAAACTACGATTAAGCTGATATTTATGAGCATATATTGGGTATAGTATATATACAAATCATGTTCTGTATTGTTTATTTCAATACAAATTAATCTAGCTCATTAGAATCTTCAGGTGTATTCGGCACAGAACGCATCAAAGGCAACTCAATATAAAAACTCGTTCCCACGCCCGGTATCGTTTTAAAATAAATGCGGCCATTTGCAGACTCAATGATTTGTTGACACATTGCCAATCCTAAACCAGTTCCGGAACTCTTGGATGTAAAATTGGGTAGAAACACTTTGGCTTGCATGTCTTCAGGTATGCCCGTCCCATTATCACGAACCATGATAATTGCATTCTTTGAATTGGCATCTAATTGAATATCGATGTGACCTCGTTTTGTTTCCGGTATTGCCTGGATTGCATTGTTGATCAGATTGTTTAAAACCCGGATAATTTGATTTTTATCAGCGAAGACAAATAATTCATCAATTGGGACGGATAAAAGGATGTCAAGATACTCTCTTTTGCGAAATAAGTCATGAACTGATGAAACAATTTCATTTATGATGATTTTTTCATTTTCAGCGGTTGGCATTTTAGCAAAATTGCTAAACTCAGTAGCAATCTTAGTCAAATTGTCAATTTGTTCGATTAAGGTCAAGCTTACTTTTTGAGCCATTTCTTTAACATCTTCTGCACCTGAGCGGATGTGTTGCTGCAAATATTGGATGCTCAGTTTCATCGGTGTCAATGGATTTTTAATTTCATGTGCAACTTGTTTGGCCATCTCCCTCCATGCACTATCCCTTTCAGATTTTGCAAGTAGCTGAGCGCTTTCATCCAATTGACTTACCATTTGATTGTAATTGCTGATGAGTTCGCCGATTTCATCTTGTCCGCTCCATTCTAATTTTTCGTTTGTTTTACCCAACCGAATCTGTCTGATTTTATTTCCTAAATTTACCAGAGGTGCTGTGATTGAATTTGCTAAAAGGGTAGCCAAACTGGCTGCAATTAAAAAGAGAAATACATAGATGTTTAGTAATGTATTTATCAAATTAGCGAGCCGGTTTCCAGATTTACTTTCCTGAGATGCTTTGGCTTCCACTTGAAGAATTGCAATTCGTTTATTGTTGTAAAATAAATTGCGGTAAGCATTGAGATCATCGTCCGGACTTTCAGTGATGGTGATGTCTTCAGAAAAACTGGGATAACTAAAGAAGACATTGGGATCAATTAATTTAAAAATTGGATCTTGTTCTGATTGATTGTTGGCATATACCTTTTCTTCAACGCCTTTTGTATTAAAAAGATTGACATTAAAATCAACCATTTGACTGGATTGCCGGATTTGTTCTGATAAGATCAATTTGGCATCATCCAGCGTATTCGAATTCCGAATTGTGGTTTCCAGAAAATTGCAAAGATTATTGGTTTTGCTTTCTAGATTTTCACGAAAAATCTGATCTTCAGATTGACGTGTAAAAAATACGGTTGTAATTGCAATGATTAAAAAGCTGATGACGATTCCTAATATTACATAAAACTGGATTCTGTTTTTTAATGAAGGTTTATCCTGAAATGTAATTTGTAATCCTTCCGGTAAAAAAGGCAAGCGTTGGTGGATTAAACTGATCAGGTAGGATATTAAAATTAGGACTGTAAACAAATAAGAAAACAAAGAGATTCCTTTAAGGGTAGATTCCAATGGGTTGCTGATAACCAGATATTGATTTGGTTTGGATCTGGTGTACAATACGTCTTTATCTCCTTGTATCACATGACGAATGCTGTCTTTTTTTAATACCTTTTGGACATGATCTATGGATGGTTTATATACACTGCTGGAATATTTTAAAAAATTATCTTCAAAAAAATAAAGTTCATATTGGTTTGTCGTACAATTTTGAATCAATTCCGGAACACAATCCTTCCGGATCTTAAGACATTCAACATATTGTCCGATCATTTGATCTTTTACGTAGCGTTTTTTTTGATTTTGGAAGTGAAAAATCATGCTGGCATTTAAAATGCTAATCACAATGATCCAAGATATCAACCACAATATATTTTTTTGATATTCCTCAGAAAAGAAATCCTGCATCCAAATAATGATTGAAACTCCCAGAAAGAATGTGAGCAATCCAATGTTAATGTTTGATTGATAGATGAACCCAGCTAGAATAAGAAATGCCAATAGATAAATCAAAATTTTATGACGGAAGGGTAATTCAAAACTGGCAGTACTGAGCGTGAGTTTATTGGTAATTAAAAATATAGCAAGCAGCGCAATCAATAAATCAAAAAGTAAAATATAATTTTCTACCCGAATTGAAAAAATATTGTTGAGGTCAAAGTAAAAATCAGAATGAATAAATACGGCGCTAAAAAATAAAGCAATAGATAATCAGTGCAACGATGGATGCTAAATAATTAAACAACACTACACCATAGCGAAATTTCAGGACACTTAAAGTATTATCTATATTGGCATATTTATAAAAGAAAAAACTTAAGTGAAAAAAGATACCTGAGAATACGGTGAATTCAAATAGGGTGTAGTCATAAAATTTTGTATGGACCAATTTATCGGTCAACATGCTGTGATAAAAATCATTTTGATGTACGATCCATTGGCACATACTGGCAGTCACTAGCACGCCAGTTGATAGGATGAGATTGGCCCAGGGATAATTTCCTCTATTAAAAAAATCACGTGCAATGCGATGAAAAGGAATGTAGAATATGATGAGGGTAAGCAAATAAAATAAAATCAATGCATTTCCATAATAGGGTGCCAGAAAAGGACCATCCACATTCAAATAAAATAATGGTTTTTTTGTATTTGATTTTGCAAAAATTGGTAGATCTTTTTGAGTCTTACGCGTTTTTGTAAGTGTAAACCCTTGTTTAATATCTTGGGTGCTGTTAATGTGGTACTGTCTGATGCAATTGATCTTTTGACTGTCGTTGTTTAATTGCGTATCAAGAGTCAGGAAGTATGAACCATTGTATTTAATTAGTGAGATGCTATCGGATTTGAATGCATCGGTACACCAAAGCGCTTCAAAAAAACCATCTTTGCCATTCCAAAAGCGAATTTCTCCTTCCTTACAGATTACTTGCTTGATTTCACTTTGTCTGGCGATTTTGATGATTTCTGAATTTTCAAAGCCAGTAAGCGAATTGACGTCAACTAATAAAGGATTTAGTTGCCTGAGGTATTTAGAATCCTTGTCCAGGTGTGCATTGAGTTCACCTTCCAGTTTTATTTTCAGGAAATGGTGGTAATCGTGTTGGAAAGATGGATAAACCCATTCGTAAACCTTTGCCAAGGTCAACAAGAGCAAAGCCACAATCCAAACCAAATACCAATTTCTATTTATGGAAAGGTTTACCATTGTAATTTGCCGTAAAAATAGGAATTTATACATTAAGTTTTATTATAATGTATTGAATACGAGCTGTTGACAGGGTATTTCGTAAATTTGTGCAGCCATAGCTTATCGCTGCATAGCAATATGCAGAGGAAAGTCCGGACAATGTCGGGTCATCACACCATTTAACAGATGGCTCAGGATTCGCGTCCTGAAGAGAACGTGTCACAGAAAATTACCGTCCCGCCTGGCGGGATAAGGGTGAAAACGTGTGGTAAGAGCGCACGCATCAGGCTGGTAACAGCTTGTTGGGATAAACCTTGTGAATTGAAATGCCATGTATATCTATCGTTCGAAAGAATGCCAGGACCCGTGGTTGCGCAAGCAGATAGAGGGGTAGGCAGCTTAGATAAATGATAAGCACTTTATGATTTATTCATAAAGTACAGAATCCGGCTTATTTGGCTTTTTTAAAAATTGGAGTTGTTTTTAGGAATAACTCCTTTTTATTATTCTCCACTTTGTTTTCCAATTGAACCTCCGTCAAAATCATAACTGATGGAGAATCGGATGGTATTTGCAAGAGGACTTCTATTATTGGTGGTAGGGACCAGATAGGAGAGGTTTAGTCCAAATACATTGTACTTTACACCGCAACCTAAGGTCATGTATTTCCGGTTTCCTTTTAGAGCATTTTCATGGAAATAGCCCATGCGAACAGCAAATTGTTTGTCATACCAATATTCCAAACCTAAAGAATACATCAATTCCTGTAATTCTTCTTTTCCTCCTCCAGGTGCATCATTTAATGAACCAAAGATGCCCTCAAATAAACTTTTTTCACGATAATCTGCTATTTTATTATTGTCGACATCGTAGAGTGGATCCCCTGGTTTTCTAGGAGATGGAATTAATAATTTGTTGATTTCAAAGGTAGTTGTCAAGGAATTGTAATCATCAAAATTCATTTCATAAGCAGCACCTAAAGCCAGATTGGTTGGAATGAAGTCTTTCACCAACCCTTTGATATAAGTTACTTTAGAACCAATATTTGTTATGGCAAGACCGACATTCAAATAATTTCTACGTCCACTTGCCCCTAATTTATTGCGATATAAAAATCCAAGATCTGCCCCAAAGGTTTTTGCAGAAGTAATATCATAAGCACCTACTGTTTTACCAGTTGCAAGATTTGAATAAGCAAATTTTGCAGAAAGGCTGGCAGAAAATACATCAGAAAGTTTTCTGCTATAAGCTGCCGCTATTTCAAATTCATTGGGTTGGCCGGTACCGATATCATTCCCATTTTCATCTCTAAAATCAATTTTACCTAAACTAAAATAGCGAACTGCTAATCCAGCCGTCTGAAATTTATCGATTTTATAATATCCTGATAAGTACAATAGATAAATATCATCAATTCCAAGGTTTCTTAACCAGGGAGAATAGGTAGCTGAAATGCCCATATTGTTTTCTGACCACGCCAATCGAGCTGCATTGTGGTGCATCGCATTGGGGTCCGTTGATAAAGCAACGCCCGCATCTCCCAGACCGCCCGAACGGGTATCCGGGTTGATCCTTAAAAAGGGCAGCGCTGTTAAAATGGTATTTTGAAGGCATTCGCCACTGGCATCGACGATACAACCTTTCGCAGGATTCCAGGTTTGAGCTGAAAGATTCATGCCTAGAATTAAAAAGCAAAAACATGTTAGAAAACGCATAAAACAGGGATAATTGATTTAAAATGCAAATTTAGCATACAATTAGATATAATTCTTTTTTTAATATGATGCTATTACTGGAACTTATATATATCGTAAAAAAGCTACTTTTTATTATTTAAGAAGGACTAATTTTTGATATGAAGACCGTTTGTGAATGATTTCATTTCCGGTTTTTGCATTCATGCTCAACCGATACAAATAAACACCATTTGCCAAATCACTGCCAAAATCATCATTTCCATCCCATTTAATCCCATCTATGCGATATCCGTTGTTTAGGATATTCTTAGTTAGGGTTTTGACTACGCGACCAGAAATTGATTGAATCTGAATAATGATTTCCATTTCACTTGCAAGGATGTTGGTTTCAAACTGAAACTCCGTTTGATTGGAAAATGGATTGGGGTAATTATACACTCGATCCACAGTAATATCCGATTCATCGATTACATTAAACTCGAGATGACCCGAACCGGGATTATTTGAAATATCCCAGGCTGTGATGGTAACCGTATGTTTGCCGGGACTTAAATTCTTTAGTGGATAATTTAATTCACCTTCCCGGGGATTGTTTAGCTTGGATTTATAAACTTGATTCAAAATGATTGGAGCTTGTGAATTTTGATCAATGACTGCGGTCAAATCATGACCAATGCTGTTGCCACTGATATTAATTCCAAAATCATCGCTTATTTGTGAATACAGTATCGGATTTCGACTGCAAATTCCTCCGTTTACAAAATCAGCATTGTTCATAAACACCTTTACGACCGGAGGCCGATCGTCTTTAATGCTGTCATTGGAAACGCCGCCAATAATTAAACGATCCTCATAACCTGCTGCATCTTTTGTTTTTTCATCAGTAGCATACAAGCTTATTTTTCCTTTGCCAAATTCGTAATTGATATCTTTTGGAATAATAAAAGAAAAATTCCATTTGCCTGCATTCACATTTACCAATCCTTTGTAAATAATATTTTTTGCAACTTATAAGTTGCGGTATAGGAAGTCGGATCATTTGCCTTTGTACGTAAACTTATTTCTTTATCGTAAACGGTTACATAAAGTTTGCCATTAAAATCAGATTGCAAAACGCCGTTTTGATCTGTAACACGGCCAATTACATTCATAGTTTCCAATGCATGAAAGGTATCGGCAACTGCAGATAATGGCTTACTATTAATTGAATCTACTTCGTTTTTTAAAAGGGGTATTGCCAATCGTTGGGCCGGATCTCCAAACAGTAAAAATTTACGGGAATTGGTACGAATAAATCCAGCAGAATTATCATTTTTTGCACGACGCATAATTTCACCTAAAGGCAAGGGCAAGCCATTTTCAAATTGAAAGATGTAATTATAAACGGAACTGGTCAAATCAAAATTATCATCGCTGTAAACCGCACGTACTGTTGAAAACAAAGCGAGAAATCCTCCTTGTTGATTGTGAAGGCCCTCTTCACCGGCATTTGTTTTTGTTGGATCATCAAATCCATTGAATGTGCAAGAAGCTACTATTACCAGTGGAAGTTTGTAATAATTTTCCAGTGTTTTGATATCCGTATTTTGCAAAATGCGTTCTTGGGCCAGTCCGCTGTAACCGCCATGGCCCATATAATTAACTACCAGCGCTCCTTGAAAAAAGGCATTTGCAAACGCTTTATTAACTTCCGGATAGCGTTCACCTCCCGGGGTCGTTACTTGCTCATAAGCATCCAGGTGAATTTTTTCTTCATTGTAAATTGGATAGTTGGAATGTACTGATTCAGAAATGCGCTCGGACTGATTAAAATGCACATTGGAATCTTCATCATCACTTGAGAAAACAACATGAAGCCTCCAATCTTCCATAGTTTTTGGATCGGTATCGTAGCGAATGATTTTATCAACGAGATTTTTTGCTTCTTCGGCAGTACGTGCAACCAACCGGCCAATGTTTAAATCCAATTTACCTATTAAATTGATCCCTTCTCCGGGGTCCAATAAACCATAATAGTCATCTGTTGGAAATGAAGTGATAGGATCCAGGCTTTCGTCCGTCTCATAAGTTGGAACAAAATTCTGATCAGCATCTCGTTTATTTATATGACGAAAATCATACGAACCATCACCAAACAATGCGAGGTATTTAAATTTTGGATTTCTTAAATACAGCATGCGCATAAAATTTCGGACAGCTGTCGGATCTTGTGAGCCACTTGAAAATTCATTGTACACCTGACTAATATCAACGGTCTGAACAATCACATTGGAATGTTTGCTTCGATGGGTTTGTAGCCGTTCTGCCTCCGTTTTATAATCTTTATGGTAGAGGATAATCATTTCAGGATCCTTTAAACCATGAAGATTTTGATTACCAACGCTTCCAATAAATTGTGGGATATCAAACGTCAAAGATTCATCCAATACAACAAATTGTTTGTAGCTATTCATGGTATTTGATGTAAAACGAAGTTGATTATTGGACTGTGTCCCGTTTATTTGAATCACATCCAGGGGATTGGTAATATCCCAAATTCTCTTTGCAGAAAGCACATTATCAATTGTAAATTGACTTGCATCAAAAGCAAAAGAAGCAGGATCCATGATGTACATCAGTTTATTAGACCAAATCAATTTTTTCCATACTGAAATCTGCATAAAATCGATCCAGCCTTCAGAAACCGTTCCACCTGATTGTGGAAAGTTAATTTTAGCTTTTACTAAATCACTGATTGGTTGAAACGATGCAGTTTTGCGGGCAATATTTGCAAATCGATTGATGCTGCTGTAGATTACATATGGAATGGATACATCAACTTTTTGATTTTCGACAATAGCCGATACACCATGATTTACAGGAGCCCGTCCTGCAAATGCAAATGAAAATAATCCGGTTTTGTTGAGATCAATATGATCAAAAATAAAGCTATTTCCAAAATCAAATTCCCGGGTATTGCTGAGTTCTTCTCCGTACCAATTTTTACCGGAACCTTCGCTGCCGGCATCTAAATCTAATAAGTTTACCAAATCATTTTCTATATGCTTAAAGTCAAAACTTGAATTCGTTTGATAGCTTTGATTTGCCGGTCCATCTTGTTGTGGGATACGTTTGCCTCGATTCTGATCAATTTTAATAAAGAAATAAGATACATCCGAATATGGATTTTTTGTATAACTGTAATCAGACAATGTTGGTTCATATTGAAAAAGATCTGGTCCATTTGCGTAAAACAATATAAAATCATTTTCATCAAAACGACCGTCATCTTCCCCTTTGATATAAATTGCATTTTCTTTTAAGTCATCTTCGAATACCGCATCGGTTGATTCTGGAAGTGGACTGCCACCATTTCCATAAATTCGAATGTTTCTGGGGTCTAAGGTGTTAAAGTCCAGTTTGAGGTTTTTTTCCAAAAAACTCTTGTCTATTTTATAAATGCCACGTTGTTTTATGGATATTTTAAACCAGCTTCCATTGGAAAGAACTGATTCATTAGCATAATTCGGTAAGGGATTAGTAGGGAACCCTGTTGGAATAAATTCGACCATTAAATCAAATGCCTTCAAAATTTCAAGTTGCTGTGAATTTCGATATGGAATCAGTTCGATGCTTGCAACATATTTATCGCGGGCTTTGAATACGTGTGCATAAATATCAAATTCAGATTTAAGGAGTTTAATTGCAGCCTCTAATCCTGTAGATTGAATCGCTTCGGTGGCTTTAGGAGTTAATCGAACCTTTAATTCACCGTTTCCAGAAACTTCAAATTCTTTTTTATAAATTGCGATCCCTGGTAGGTCTGCCGAATTAAAAGATTGATCAAATCGAAGACTTTGGATACTTTGACCTGAGGAATTACGTACTAACTGAGGATTCCAGTTAATTTTTTCAGAGAATTGAAACGATTGCTGGGCCGAAAGAAAAAAAGTTCCGAAAACAAAAAACAAAATAATTTTGAGCTTCATTTTTACTGAGATAGGATTTAGTCTGTTCAAATGTATCAAAAACGTCCTGAAAATCATATTATTGCCAATGACACCATTTATTAAACGATTCTTGATGGCATTCAGTTGCTTGCTGGTTCTAGGTTTTTCCAAAACCAGTTTCGCCCAAGATCCGGTGTTTAGTCAATATTATGCGCAGTCCTTGCATATGAATCCTGGTTTTACAGGTTTGAGTTTTGCTCCTCGGTTTGAAATGATCTACAGAAATCAATGGCCTTTAATAGACAAATCTTTTGCAGGGTATGTAACCTATGGTTTAAGTTACGATCAGTTTTTTAAAAAACTCAACAGTGGATTTGGAATTCAATTAATGGCCGATGATGCGGGAGGAGGATTGCTTAAAACAATCAAAGTGGCTGGTCTTTATGGATATCAGGCTCAAATTAGTGAATCCAATTATTTAAGGGGTGGGATCGAATTGGCCTTTGTGCAAACGAATTATGACTGGGATCGATTGGTTTTTGGAGATCAGATTGATCCGGTTTTAGGACCCATATCGCCAGGAGGAACCCCATATCCGACCGATGAGTTCAGACCGGACAAAACCAATGTTTCCTATTTGGATATTGGTACAGGACTGCTTTATTACAATCCATATTTTAATTTGGGAGTTTCAGCAAAACACATCAATACCCCCCAAAATGATATTCTAAAAGTAAATGCTTCCAGTTATAATGGAATTCCGGTTCGATGGATGTTTCATGGGGGGATACAACTTGATTTGGCACGATCCAACCGGGTTGTTTCGATCCTATCCCCAGCATTCCTTATCGTCAAACAATCTGAATTCTTTCAAATGAATCTGGGAGCCCAATATCAATTTAGCACGGTATTTGCCGGATTATGGTATCGGCAGGCTCGAAATAATACGGATGCGTTGATTGCAGTCCTTGGATTTAAGAAAGGCGCCTGGAAAATGGGGTACAGCTTTGATTTTACGCTTTCCCAGCTTGGAATTGCCCAGGGAGGAAGCCATGAATTAAGTTTGGGACTGTTTTTGGGAGAGATCCGTAAGGAAAAGGCAAATATCAATGATTGCTTCGAAGCATTCCGGTAGAAAAAATTCTTTGTCAATACAATAAATTATTATATAACTTTGTTCCCCTAAAAAAGAAAGTAGTAGGATGAAAGGCAATTGTTCAAAAATCGTCTTTTTGCTGGGCTTTGCATTGGTAATCGGAGCCTGTAGTAAAAGCAAACAAAACGAATCAAGCTCTACCGGTTGGAAATACAACGACAAGGAGTGGGGTGGTTTCGAGAAAGTAGATTATAGAGGCCAGGCTACTGGTCCAAATCTAGTGCTCATTGAAGGGGGAACCTTTTTAATGGGTTTAACAGAAGAAGATGTAACTTATGAATGGAATAATATCCCCAGAAGGGTGACGGTTTCATCATTTTACATGGATGAAACAGAAGTGAGTAACATCAATTACCGCGAGTACATTTACTGGTTAAACAGGGTTTACAAATCCTATCCGGAAGTTTACAAGAAAGCCTTACCTGACACACTGGTTTGGCGTGAAGAATTGGCTTATAATGAGCCATTTGTAGAAACTTATTTCAGATATCCATCGTATGATGATTATCCTGTAGTTGGTGTAAATTGGCTTCAGGCTAATGATTTTTGTAAATGGCGTTCTGACAGGGTCAATGAGTTTATCTTAATTGAAAAAGGCATTTTGAATCCAAATCCAGACCAGGTTGATTCTGATAACTTTAATACCGGATCTTATTTAGCCGGTCAGTATCAGGGCAATGTGCGTAAAAACCTGGAGGACATTCAAACTGGCGGTGAGCGCCCTGTTAAGTTTGACGATGGTATTTTATTGCCGGTTTATCGTTTACCTACTGAAGCTGAGTGGGAATATGCAGCACTCGCTTTAAAAGGGAAACAATCGGACAATAAAGACGAATTGATCACAGATCGTAGAAATTTTCCTTGGGATGGCAATACAGCTCGTTACAAGAGAAGAGATAAATACATGGGTAATATTTTGGCAAACTTTAAAAGAAGCCAGGGTGACTACATGGGTATGGCAGGAAAATTAAATGACCATGCACACATTCCGGCACCAGTTCGGACATTTTTCCCCAATGATTTTGGTCTTTACAACATGGCAGGAAATGTGAACGAATGGGTAGCTGATTTATTCAGACCTTTAACGTCAACTACCTTGCGTGATGTTGAAAACCATGATTTAAATCCATTCCGTGGTAATGAATTTAAAGAATTAGTCCTTGATGAATCTGGTAATCCAGTCGAAAAAGATAGTTTAGGAGATCTAAGATTCCAAATGGTTACCGATTCAGCAGTAGAATTCCGTGAGAACTATAACAAAGGAGATGTTAAAACCTACCGCGATGATGACGACGAAGTGATTAAATACCAATATGGCAAATCATCACTTATCAATGCAAAATCAAGAGTTTATAAAGGAGGTTCCTGGTCAGATCGATTGTTCTGGTGTTCTCCTGGAGCTCGCAGATTTAAAGATGAAGATAAATCAGACCGTTCCATTGGATTCCGTTGTGCTATGACCCGCACAGGTGGTCCAGAAGGAAATGAGGATGCCGGTGGTTTGGAATTCAAACGCAAAATGCCGAAAGTCAAGAGAGACTATAAATAAATCGATAAAAAATTAAAATTTGAAAAACTCACAGCAATCTTTGTTGTGAGTTTTTTTTATTTATGCAATATCCTGAATCATATCAACGGTTTCTCGACCAAGATGCCAAGGTGTTTACCGACACCCGAAAGCCATTGAAGGATGGTATTTTTGTTGCTTTGAGTGGTCCCAATCACAATGGCAACAGCTATGCCTTGGAAGCATTGGAACAAGGTGCGGCCTATGCAATTGTAGATCAATTTGTTTCTCAAGATCCAAGGTTGATTCGTGTCGAAAACACTTTAAAGGAATTGCAGGAAATGGCCAAGATTCATAGAAGAAGATTTAAAGCTAAAATTATTGCTATTACCGGTACCAATGGCAAGACAACCACCAAGGAATTGTGCCATTCAGTTTTTTCAAGAGCATACCGCACGCAGGCCACTGAAGGCAATTTAAATAACCACATTGGAGTGCCATTAACCCTATTAAAAATTAAGGAAGACACAGAATTTTTAATCCTGGAAATGGGTGCCAATCATCCAGGTGATATTCACGAATTATGTGCCATAGCAGAACCAGATAGTGGCTTGATAACCAATATTGGCAAAGCCCACCTGGAAGGATTTGGAAGCTATGAGGGCGTACTTAGAACCAAACCTGAATTGTTTGATTACCTCAAAGCGCATGGGGGTCAGCGCTTCTGTAGTTTGTTTTCTGAGCCTTTGCAAAAATATGCAACCATTGAACCCAATGCAATAGCATTTGGACCGCAACAGGATGCTTGCGAATTTTCAGGCAGATTGATTCAATCATTTCCTGAAATTTCTTTGGAATTTTACAATAAACAAGAATCATTTTTGATAGACTCCCATTTGTTTGGAGAATACAATTTCCAAAACATAGTGGCCGCTTGTTGTTTGGCAAGCTACTACGGTGTACCTGCTTCAGCCATTCAAAAGGGGATAGCCGCTTATGTTCCCAACAACATGCGCTCGCAGGTTATTAAACACAATTCCAATACCATCATCTTGGATGCATACAATGCAAATCCAAGTTCGATGATACAAGCAGTCCAAGCTTTCGAGCAGATGGATTTTAAAAACAAATGGATTGTGTTGGGTGAGATGGCCGAACTGGGAATTTATTCAGATATAGAACATCAGGACTTACTGAATCAGGTAATGGATAAAACGTTTCAAAAGCGAATTTTTATTGGAACCCGTTATCGTTTGGACGGAATCAAACTGCCAGATATGCATTTTGAAAACGCAGCCTCATGCAAAGCTTGGTTGGATATGAATTGGCCAGAAGATACAGCCATCTTGATAAAAGGATCTCGTGCAGCTGGATTAGAACGATTGTTACAATAAGCTGTAGATATCCTTAATTATTTATCAATTCAAGAATGCGTGAAGGTATTTTGTCTTTTGCAGTAGCTTGATATTCTTCGTAGGTGCAAGGAATCAGTTGATTGGAAAATTCATTATCCAATAAAGGTTCCTCAAACCACCATTTGCCCGTGTTTTCTGATTTATAGAATTTGATGATGTAATCCAGATTTTTAATTTCAACCAAATATTGGGTAAGGGATTCCCGTTTAACATTTTGATCTAATTGTTTAAGATGACAGCCTTCCCAAAAATACCAGGCCATTTGGGCTACTAATCGAGCAGTAATCCCGTCAAGGTCTTCAGATTCATTCCAGGGTGAAATAAAATACATTTTAACGCGATCGCTCATTCCAGCCATTCGGGAAAGGGTAGATGCTTCTTCAGAAAATAATCCACTCGGGTTTTTTGTGCGATTGCCTGGACTTTCGCTAGATCTTATGGCATTTAAATCAAAATAAATGAATTCCGAACGACGTAAGGGTGGATCAAATGAAGAGGCACTGGCTCTGAATTCACCCGTTCTGTAATAATTTATTTTTTCAATATCGAATGCAACGTGTTGGCGTTGAAAAGCCAGAAAATTAAGTTCTTTCAGATACAACGATGCAATATCCACTGAATCCAAAAATCCGGAATGGTCACTGATGCAACTGGAGCGTAAAGGGCTCTTGAAGTTTTTGCTGTTGGAATTGGATCTCGTGGATTAATTTCAAATCAGCTCCAATAATGAGCAGGGTTTTATTTTTTGCGTATGCAAGATTTAATAAATTGCTTGCACGTTCTGTTACGGTGAGTGAATTTAAATTACCTCCATCTGCAATCAGCCTGTCATCAAAATAAGAAGCGGTAAGATGGTAAAAATGTTTTTTGAAGCTAGATTCAAATTCAGGCGAACAAAAATAAACTATGAATTTTGAATTGGCTGCAAGATGGTAATTTGCATCCTGATTTATCAAAATGTATCCAAGGCTTTGTTGATGAAAATCTGAGACAGAAGGGTCTTTTTGTCGAAACGCATTGTGGTCCATCATGTAAAACAAGTTTAATAAACACAAATTTACATATTAAATCTATATTTAATATGAAATGATATAAATTTGAATTATGATCCATTTTCTTCAAGATTATTTAAATAAACCCGCTGAAATTGTATTCGAATGGAACGATCCAAAATCAGAAGCAAAGGGCTGGTTGGTAATAAACAGTTTGACCGGTGGAGCAGCCGGAGGCGGTACCCGCATGCGAAAAGGCTTAACCCGCAGGGAAGTCGAAGATCTCGCAAAAACCATGGAAATAAAGTTTAAAGTATGTGGTCCATCCATCGGAGGAGCCAAATCAGGAATTGATTTTGATCCTCAAGACCCTCGGAAAGAAGAGGTTTTGCAACGTTGGTTTACAGCTATTAAGCCCTTATTGTCAAATTATTATGGCACTGCCGGGGATCTCAACATTGATGAACGAAAGGAAGTGAGGCCTTTTCTGTTGGACATGGGTATCAATCACCCACAATTTGGTGTATTGGAAGGTCATTTTCATTATCCGGATCACACCAAAAATGAAGTCTTAGAACAATTGAAGAAAGGTTGCGCCTTATTGGTAAAATCTGAAAAATTTAATCCCTCTAAAGAAAGTACCCTTTATTCAACCATTGATTTAATTACTGGGTACGGGGTGTATCAATCCATCGTTGCATTTTATAAAATATTTAAACAACAAACGGTAAGCGGTAAACGGGTTGCTATTCAAGGTTGGGGAAATGTAGGTGCAGCAGCAGGTTGGTACTTATCTCAGGCCGGTGCAAAGCTGGTCTTGATACAAGACAAGGAAGGGTTTATAGTAAACAACGAAGGTTTTGGCCGGGAATCGGTCGGCGATTTTATGAATCAAAAAATCAACCATACCATACAATCAGATCAAAAACGGCCCGCATCAGACTTAGATCAGGAATTAGAAAAACTTCAAATTGATTTGTTCATTCCAGCAGCTGCATCGAAATTGGTCGCTGAATCCAGTTATGATATTATGAAGCGGAATGGCCTCGAACTCATTGCCTGTGGTGCAAACGTTCCATTTAAGGAAGAAGGCTTATTATTTGGGCCACTGACAGAAAAAATCGACCGGGAGCTCGCTTTGATTCCAGACTTTATCGCTAATTGTGGGGTTGCCAGATTGTTTGCCTATTTAATGCAAAAAGATGTCGAAATCAGTGAAGAAGCTATTTTTCAGGATATTGAAGACACCATGCAAACTGCAATCTCCCAACTTTATACCCAAACACAACAAGCCCTGAAGTTGTCAGAAAACGCCTTGCGTTATTATGCTAAAAATTAATTTAAGTTATTGATTATCAGTAGTAAATGCATATATATTAATATTTATATTCCAGCCTACAAAAATGGCTGAATTTTTGCATAGCTTTGTTTGGGGTTTTAGGTGAAGATGAATTTATTAATAAAATCGAGCTAAATGGCTACAAAATTCTACCATGTACTCTTGCTTATCTTATGGGCGAATTTTACGTTCGGTCAGCAACATGATACCATTCCAGTAAGACAGGACAACAGTCTGATCTCTACCTCTGATACAACAGGTACCAATGATGGCTTAACAAAAGTTTCAAAATCTAAGATTGTATTGGGTAACAGCAATGAAGCTGACTGGAAATCCGGTAAAGCAAAATATCCGCCAAAACCCAAACATATGTGGGAATTAGGTCTTGGAGGCGGACATTATTTTATTCATGGTGACGTAGACCCTAAAATTCCTGGTTATGGTTTGTCCCTTCACCTGAGAAGAGCAATCAATTATACATTTTCATTCAGAGTAGATTTCTTTTATGGAACCGCCTTTGGATTAGAGCCACAACCTTATACCAAAGCACTTGAAGTAGAAACATCCGTTTTTCAAGGCTATGGTTCACAAAATGCCTGGTTTCCTGCTTATAAAACCCAATATTTTTATGGAGCAATTGAAGGCATTCTAAACATAGGAAATATCTTATTTCATAAAGACCGCAACAAATGGAATAGCTATTTGATTTTAGGAGCGGGTCTCGACCACAACAACACAAAATTAGATTTAAGAGATGCCAATGGCAATGTATATACCAATCTGATTTCTTTAAGCGAATATTCGGATGCCGCATTTAACAAGAGGCAGGGTAGAATAGACATCAAGAAGAAATTAAGAGGACTTTATGACGGTGATTATGAAACGCCAGCCTTCAAGAAAAAAGGAATTTTTCGTTTGAACGATAAGACCAATATTCATCCGATTTTTATTGGAGGAGTAGGAGTGTCAAGGAAGATCAACCGGAGGATTAATATTGCGTTAGAGCATCAGGTTCATTTTTCGGACAACGATTATTTGGATGGGATCATTTATCGCAGCGATGTAGATCAAACAACACAAAATGATTATCAGCACTATACCAATTTGAGATTAAATATCAATTTGGGAAGATTTAAAAAACGGAAAGAACCCTTGTATTGGTTAAACCCATTGGATGCGGCATTTACTGATATTGCTGATTTAAAACGCAGACCAATCTTTGATCCAAAAGATACTGACCAGGATGGTGTCATTGATTTGTTGGATCAAGAAAACGAAACGCCTGCCGGTGCGCCTGTAGATCCTAAAGGAATTGCATTGGATAGTGACAATGATGGCATTCCGGATCATAAAGATGCTGAACCATTTTCTCCACCGGGCTTTCAGGTTAATGAAAAAGGAATCGCACAGGTGCCAGTCGTGCAACCTGGAATGTCAGAAGATGATGTTAAGCGTATTGTAGATAATCGATTGGGAGTTCCACCTGGAACTTTTGATAGTACTGGAGGAAAAGGATTATTAAGCAACATAGAATGGTTTTTACCTATGATCCATTTTAAATTGGACGAGTACTGTATCGATTTAAAATATGTTCCACAATTAGCCAGCGTTGCCCATGTAATGCAAACACATCCTTCATTGAAAGTAACGGTTTTTGGACACACGGATATCCGTCATTCCAATGCATATAACAAAGTACTTTCTTACAATCGAGCAAATGAAGCAATAGAATATCTTGTAAATACCTTCAACATTCCTCGTACCAGATTTAAATTAATGTATGGAGGTGAAGAAGCACCTCTCGGAGGGCATAACAAAAACTACCATGTAAATCGTCGCGTTGAATTCAGAATCAGTCAAGCAGACGATGCTGAAATGCCAATGCCAGATGGCCCAAAGGCTGGAGCTTGTCATAAATCATGGAGTCGCAAAGCCGCTACAGAATCAAAAGAGGCAACACAAAAGAAATAAGGAGTTGATTGTTTTCAATCAGCATGCTTTTATAAAAGCATGCTGATTGGATTCTCTAAAATAGTTTTTAAACTTTGTAAAAATTTTGCCCCACTTGCTCCATCAACGGCGCGATGGTCGCACGATAAAGTCATCTTCATCCTGTTTGAAATTACCAGACTGTCATTTTTTACAGCAGCTTTCTTTTGTATTGAACCAATCGCCAATATGCAAGCATCCGGTGGATTGATGATGGCGGTAAAATGCTCAATGTCAAACATTCCCAAATTGGAAATCGTAAAGGTGTTTCCTTGCATTTCATCCAGGTTCAGTTTGCGTTCTTTAGCACGTGCTGCTTTGTCTTGAATTTCATCCTTAAGGTGGGTCAATGTTTTTTGATCTGTATTACGGACAACCGGCACTACCAATCCATCCTCAATGGCAACCGCAATTCCAATATGGATGTCGTTGTGGTAAATCATTTTATCATTCGTCCAGGAAACATTAACTGCTAAATTGGAGCGTAAAGCAATCGCACATGCTTTACAATTAAGTCGTTGTAAGATATTTTTTGAGGAGAAACTGCATTTAATTGATTGCGAGCTTCAGCGCAAGCATCCATATCCACCTCAGTAGTAAGATAAAAATGGGGAGCAGTAAATTTGCTTTCTGAAAGTCGTCTTGCGATCGTTTTCCTCATTTGGCTATTCATAACTTCCCGATCGCCTTGTTGCGTTGGTGCGGCGTAGGATGTGGAGAGACCAGGTTTAGCGACTTGGTTTGCCAGATTTTCTACATCTCTTTTGACAATGCGACCTTGTTCGCCTGTACCACTTAGATGTTCCAAACTAAGCCCTTTCTCTTTGGCCAATGATTTTGCCAGGGGAGATGCTTTGATCCGGGTATCTGTAGGCTCTGGAGGCATCACCTGGCTATCAGCAGGTGCGTCTGAAGCTTGAGGTTCCGGGGATTTGGTTGCATCTTTAGCTTCAATTGAAACTTGTTTCGAGCTATCTAAGAAATTTTCAAAGTTTTCTCCTTTTTGACCGATAATAGCAATGATTCCATCAACGGGTACCGCCCCTTCATTCACTGCAATGTGCAACAATACACCATCTTGATAGGCTTCCAGATCCATAGTGGCTTTATCAGTTTCCACTTCTGCCAAAATATCACCAGGTTTTATGGTGTCTCCGACTTTTTTATTCCATGTTTTAATAAATCCTTCTTGCATGGTATCAGAAAGTCGGGGCATCTTTATTGCAATAGCCATCTTTTGTAATTTTGCGTAAAATTAATCTATTCGGTTGTTTTCAAAGATAAACCGCAACGATTCTAAATATAAAGATTCATAATCAATCGTTTATAGTTGAATAAATTCTATAATTTTAACGCATGAATTCAATCTCGAAAATTGTGGATGAGGCTGTTGCCGCATTCAGTACCTTGCCCGGAATTGGAAAAAAGTCAGCCCTTCGCATGGTCTTGCACCTGGCTCAACAAGACAAAAAAAAGCTGGAAGATTTGTATGTGGCGGTAAAGAATATCTCAGAAAAACTGATTCGTTGTAAACAATGTTTTGCTTATTCAGATTCAGAATTATGTACGATTTGTAGTGATCCGGTTCGAAATCAACAGACCATCTGTGTAATTGAATCGATACGGGATTTATTTGCTATTGAAGAATTGCAACAATTCAGAGGCGTTTATCACGTTTTAGGAGGATTAATTTCTCCAATTGATGGAATGGGACCGGAAAATTTAACGATACATTCTTTGTTTAAGCGAATTGAAAATCAACCCATCACTGAATTGATCTTTGCAATACGACCGACGATTGAAGGGGATACTACATCCTATTACATTACCAGACACTTAAACAATCCGACGTTGAAAATTAGTATGCTTGCCAGGGGTGTTTCATTTGGGTCTGAGTTAGAATATGCCGATGAACTTACTTTAAGTCGTTCGCTACTCAATCGCACGCCCTATATTATTAGTGAATAAACCAAACGTGAAATTAAGCATCCTCATTGTAAACTACAATGTTCGCCATTTTTTAGAACAATGTTTGACTTCGGTTGAGAAAGCCATCCGGAATGTCGATGCAGAAATTATTGTAGTGGATAATGCCAGTGTCGATGATTCTTTGGACATGTTAAAGGAACACTTTCCTAAAGTGAAAGTTATTGCTTCAAAAATAAATCTTGGATTTGCCAAGGCCAATAATTTAGCAGCCAAACAAGCACACGGTGAATATATACTTGCTTTAAATCCGGATACGGTTGTGGAAGAAGATTGCTTTACCAAGTGTATTCAATTTTTTAATTCGCATCCAAAAGCAGGAGGCCTTGGTGTCCGGATGATTGATGGTTCTGGAAAATTTTTACCTGAATCTAAGAGAGGATTTCCAGGATTTTGGGCAGCATTTTGCAAGATGACTGGAATCTATAAATTGTTTCCGTCAAGTGCACTCTTTAATCAATATTACCAAGGACATTTGTCGGAACATGAATCAAACAAAGTACCTGTTTTATCAGGTGCATTTATGATGTTGCCAAAAGCTGTTTGGGATCATGTCAAAGGATTTGATGAAGATTATTTTATGTATGGTGAAGACATTGATTTATCATACAAAATCGAACAAAGCGGTTATAACAATTATTATTGCGCAGATACAAGCATCATTCATTATAAAGGAGAAAGTACCAGCAAAGGAAGCTTGAATTATGTGATTGCATTTTATAAAGCCATGATCATCTTTGCGAAGAAACATTTTGATAAATCGAATCGGTGGGCACTGGTATCAATGCTTACCATGATCTTAGGAGCAAAAGCTTTTTTTACACTTATTAAAAATTACCTTGCTACAATTCAAGTAGTTTTATTAGACGCAACCGTATTAAGTGTTGGCTTTTATTTGATTCGGCAGTATTGGGCAAAATACTATCATGGAGATATCCATTATTTTAATAGTCCGGCAATTCTAGTAAACACTGCACTGTTTGTATTGATTTGGATCGCTTGTTTTTATTTTCAGGGAGTTTATGAAAAGAAATATGCACTAAAAGATTTATTAATAGCCGCAATTTGGGGATTTATCCTTAACCTGAGCCTGTATGCCTTGTTTCCGGAAGATTGGCGTGCATCCAGAATGTTGTTGATCTTGTCTTTCTTATGGGTCATTTTATATGCTGTATTGAGTCGCTTGGTTTTAAACAGGCTCATAAGAAAATCCTGGATGATTGGCACAGTAAAATCAAAACATGTTTTGGTAATTGGGGATGTTCAGGAATTGGAGAAAGTAAAATCCCTGATGCAAAAGACTGAACATACAGATCAGTTTCAATTAATATCTGTTGAACATCTAACACAAATGGGATCTGAGCAATGGAAAGATTACATTCGTATTCATGGAATTCAAGAACTGGTTTTTTGTCAAAATAAAATGGAGTGGAAACATATCTTATCTTTTATGTCTAACATGAAGGATTTGATTAATTACAAAATTATGACAGCTTCCGGATCGGGTATCATAAGCAGTCCATCAAAAAACAATCAAGGTGAAATTTTGTCATTGGAATTGGAATACAATTTATCCAAGCCTGTTTATTTAAGACAAAAACGTTTCTTCGATATTTGGTTTTCAATTATGTTATTGATATTTTCCTGGATGGTTATTTTTATTTTTAAAAGCAAAAGACAATTTTTAAAAAACATAAGTTCGGTAATTTTAGGAAAGCGAACCTGGGTATCCTACCAACAAAGTCCGGAGCCTTTGGATAATTTACCAGTGATTAAACCCGGTATTTTAGTACCCATCCATAACAATGAACGCATTGTGATAAAAGAATTAGAGGCACAATTATTGAGTATGTATGCATGGAATTACTCTGTATGGAACGATCTCGATATTTGTTTACGTAACTTTCATAAATTAGATCAACATTAAATGGATTCCAGGATTGACATCATAAAAAACTATGTTTCGAGCATTCAAACACAATTGATTGAATTGCGAAGAGATTTGCATGCCCATCCTGAATTGTCGTTTCAAGAAGCGAATACCTCACTTAAAATTCAGTCCGTCTTAAATCAGTTGGAAATCCCGCATTCCATTGGTTGGTGTAAACATGGTATCGTAGGTGAAATACAAGGCAACAAACCTTCGGGTCGACTGGTGGCGTTGCGGGCTGATATGGACGCATTGCCAATTCACGAAAAAAATCAGTGTTCATATAAATCAAAGCATGAAGGGGTGATGCATGCATGTGGACATGATGTACACATGACCTGTTTGATTGGTGCACTCAGAATACTCAATCAAAACAAAGACCTGTGGGCTGGAAAAGTAAAATTTATTTTTCAGCCAGCAGAAGAGAAGCTACCAGGTGGGGCCTCGATCCTGATTGAAGAAGGCGTTTTAAATCATCCTGTTCCGGATTTAATTATCGGTCAACATGTCCAACCCGGAATGGAAGTAGGGCGGATTGGAATTGGACCCGGCGCTTTTATGGCTTCCTGTGATGAAATTTATATTACAATTAAAGGCAAAGGAGGGCATGCTGCGCAAGCCCATTTATGTATTGATCCCATCGTAATTGCTTCGCAACTTATTTTGGCATTGCAAGCCTTTATGAATCGGGAAAAACCAGCAAATCAGGCATCCGTGCTGAGCATCGGAACCTTTCAAACCAATAGTGAAGCGACGAATATCATACCCGATGAAGTCAAGCTTTCCGGAACATTTCGCGCATTAGATGAAAATTGGAGAAGGTTTGCGCATCAACGAATCAAGGACTTGACTTTTTCAATTTGTAAAGCGTTTAATGCGACGTGCGATATAGACATTCAAATTGGATATCCCTGTTTGATCAACAATCCAGGGCTAACCGAACAATTAATTCAAATTGGAACCGACTATTTAGGTGGAGGAAACGTTGAACGATTGGAGTCACGCTTGACCTCTGAAGATTTTGCGTATTATTCCCAAAAGATACCGGCAGTTTTTTACAGACTGGGAGTTGGGCAGGTGCCGGGTGTCCATCGGTCTGATTTTGACATCGATGAGTCCGCAATCGCTTATGGTGCAGGAACTATGGCCTACCTGGCAATGAGTCTTTAATCCGCAGTTTCAGTTTGACGGAATGTTGAACATCAAGCCACTATGTATCTGTGTTTTTTAATATAATGCAGGCTGGCTTTCTGATTTTATAAGTGGGGTTAAATTACATATAAAATAATTTACTAATTTGTAACTAAATATCAGACAGTATGTTAATTTTGTCTTTCCTTAGTTATTGAACTTATAATTACAGTTTTTGCATGGCGAGAATCCTTATTGTAGACGACGAACAGGCAATCCGAAGAGCGCTTAAGGATATATTAATCCTTGAGAAGTATGAGGTTGAAGAAGCGATTGATGGCTTAGACTGTCTCGTAAAGCTTAAACAAAAGGAGTTTGATGTAATCATCCTGGATATTAAAATGCCCAAGATGGATGGAATGGAAGCGCTTGATAAAATCCAGCTTCTGGTTCCAGATACCCCTGTAGTTATGATCAGTGGGCATGCTACCATTGACACAGCGGTAGAAGCTGTAAAGAAAGGCGCTTTTGATTTTATTTCAAAGCCACCCGACTTAAATCGGCTGTTAATTACGATTCGCAACGCCATTGATAAATCCTCTTTAATTACAGAAAAGAAGGTTTTACAGAAAAAGGTTTCGAAGATTAAAATTCAGGAAATCGTCGGAGAATCCAAACAAATCATGAAGGTTCGCGAAACCATTGATTTAGTTGGACCCACAGAAGCCAGAGTTTTAGTAACAGGTCCTAATGGAACCGGTAAAGAGTTGGTTGCACGATGGATTCATGAGAAAAGCAATCGGAATACGGGAAGCATTGTAGAAGTTAATTGTGCTGCCATTCCTTCTGAATTAATAGAAAGTGAGTTATTTGGTCACGAGAAAGGTTCGTTTACCTCAGCGATCAAACAAAGACTGGGTAAATTTGAATTAGCCAATGGAGGAACCTTGTTTTTAGATGAAGTAGGCGATATGAGTCTATCTGCACAAGCGAAAGTATTGCGCGCCCTTCAGGAAAGCAAAATAACCCGTGTTGGTGGTGATAAAGAAATTTCAGTGGACGTGCGGGTAATTGCCGCAACCAATAAAGATCTTCGGGAAGAAATTGCACGAGGTCGGTTTCGGGAAGATTTGTACCACCGATTGGCGGTTATAATCATAGAAGTGCCTTCATTAAATGATCGCAAAGACGATATCCCTGTTTTGGTTGATCATTTTGTAGAGCATATTTGTTATGAATATGGAATGCCTGTCCGGAAAGTAGATGATGCCGCAATTGAAGAATTACAAAAATACAATTGGACAGGAAACATCCGAGAGTTGCGAAATGTCATTGAGCGATTGATCATTTTATCAAAAACTAAAATTACACGCAAGGATGTATTGGATTTTGTAATCCCGGCAAGCCAGCGAAATTATCGTTACAAAGAGTTATTTGAACAATTTGATAGTTTCCAGGAATTAAACGATTTTATTAAAAGAGAATTTACTGCGTTTAAAACGCCAGTTTAGTAATAATACCATGAATATTTTCTAAAGCCTGTCTATCCTATTTGGAGACAGGCTTTTTTTATCTAAAGCCTATTTTATGAAAACACAAAAACAATGGTCGCAAATTAAAGGAGAAAACAGCTGGACAATGTTTAAGGTAATAGCAGAGTTTGTCGATGGATTTGAAACCTTAAATCGAATTGGCCCTTGTGTTTCTATTTTTGGTTCTGCCCGGGTTCGCGAAGACAATCCACATTACCAATTGGCTATGGCAGTAGCAGCACGGTTGGTTGAAGAAGGCTTTGGGGTGATTACAGGAGGAGGACCGGGAATTATGGAAGCCGCTAACAAAGGTGCTTTTATTAATAAAGGGGTTTCTGTTGGCTTAAACATTCATTTGCCTTTCGAACAATCAAACAATACATACATTGACTTTGACAAGAATTTACATCACCGTTATTTTTTTGTACGCAAGGTGATGTTTGTAAAATACTCCCAGGCGTTTATCGCAATGCCGGGAGGATTTGGTACACTGGATGAATTGTTTGAAGTATTAACCCTCACACAAACCCATCGCATCAATAAAGTGCCCATTATTTTAGTAGGGAAAACATTTTGGGAACCTCTAAAAAAATGGATCGTTGATGTCATGGTAAATACCTATCAATATGTCAGTCCCGAAGATCTTGATCTGATGCCCATTGTGGATACACCAGAGGAAGTGGTTTCGCAAATATTAAGTTATTATGAAGGGGATAGCTCAAAAGGATTGAGGCCTACTTTTGAATTGTAAATCCAATTACACAATTTAGTTTTGAAATTTCCAGGTAATTCCAAAACGAAAATAAAAATCATATAGTGGATAGCTTTTTACAAGACTTGGACGTTTTTCATTCCAAAAGGAATCTAATTGGTCAGCATATAAACTCAATTTAAAATCCGAAATATTGAAATGCATGAACAGTCCCATGCTATATAAAAAATCATTGCTAATATTAGAACTATAAAACGATTGCAGAATCGGATTGAAGTTAAATTTGTAATCAAATTGATAAAGTTTAAACTGCAAGCCAAATTCAGATTGGACTATTTTTTTAAAAATATGTTGATTGTAACTAATTGTATGATCAGAATGCCATCCATTTAAATGTGCAGGATCCGGTTGATAGGATTCTAAATAAAATTGATTGTGGGTATTCCACTTTCTTGCGGTGTAATTTAAATGGAATTGCAGTGCGGTCTTAGCTATAGAAGAAACTGCTTTTGGATGAGCCGTGCTGTCAAAATAAACAAAATTCGAAAAATTCGAAAATTTCAAATCAAATCCTGCGTTCAGAGAACCTCTACTTGTCAGTTTCAATTGAGCAGCCCACTCTGTAATAAAGGGACTGGAATAGGCTTGTTCCCAAAAATAAGATTTATTCAAATTTAAATAGCTGAAACTATAAGGGATCGGACTTTGCGTATGCATTGCGCTAAATAGACCGCTTAACCATTTGCTATGAATTAGTTCTGATGAAACGTGTGCATTCAACCCAATTTTTTCATCAAAGTATATAGCTGAAAGTCTGGTATTGATTGCGTTTCGTCTTTTAAATTTAAGTTGATTAATAAATGAAATTGCTGTTACCGTTTTGTTTTGATTCAAGCTATCATGATCCAGGTTATTTAAATCTAATTGGTATTCAATGGAAGATTGAATGTTTGGTAGATTGATAAGCTCCAGATTTATTTTTTGGCTGATTAATTTAGCATGTAAGTAATTTTGAATAGTAAAGCTGTCAACATAAAAATATTTATAAAGTATGGAATCAAGTGGATTTCCGGAATCCCTGTAGTTAAAAGCGAATAGACTATAAAATCCATTGTAACGAATGATAGGATTAATGAGTTTGTTGGATTTAGTAAAACGATATTGCAGATTTAATAATACAGATCGTTCAAATTGTAAGGATTTTGCTTTACTGTTGTTTATGGGTACTGATTCGCGTACTCTGTAATTAGGGTCGAGCAAGAAGCTGTCGTTTACAATTCCCCAATGGTCTTGTGATCCATGTCGTTCGTCTGAAAACACAAGGCTGCTTGAAAACGATTCCTTGGGGGTTTTATAAAAAATCCCTGTGTTAAACAAGGTATTTTCCTGGGCACCCAAAGCATAGATTCCTTTGTTTTGCTGGCGGTTGTATGAAAAATTCCAAATGACTTGGTTTTTAAAGCGGGAAGCAAATATTAAATGCAGGTCGTAATTGTCTTGAAAGCTAGCTTGTGAATTCGTAAATGAACGCCCTCTTTGTAGTTCAATTTCTGAAATTGCTTTATTGGGTGAAATAAATCGATAGTTCTCTATTGCCTGATTGTCAAACCGGAGCCCGTGAAGCGCATGATCCCAAAGTCTGTGACCAAATGATTGTGTTGGATTCCAGAATCGTGCAGGGTGGGGCATGTTTAATTTAATTCCTGGCAACTTATTTTCCTCCAATAAATAATCGGAAATACTGTCCATTGTTTTAATATCAAAAGCATTGACAGCATCAAATTGAATAATTTCTAATTTGATTTTATTGATACTATCCAATGTCAATTTCTTAAGTGAATCTACCTCTGTTTGGGCAGTTGCCTGTTGGATGCAAATGCAACAAATACCGATAAGACCTATCAGGTAAATTAATAGTTTGCTATTTCCATTTAAATTCAATAAATAGAATTAAAACGGTTAATGATGAATTTTACTTAGAGATGTAACAACCTGTCTGTGATCTGCTGAAATTAGTTTCAACCAATAATATCCAATCGGCAGGTCATCCAATTTAATTTGGATTGAATGGCTATGATTTTCAATTTTAGTAGATTCAATGAATGTCCCTCTCGCATCAAATAATTGGCATTCTACAAAATTCAAGTTCAAATCCGTTTCAATAGTTACAGTGTGGCTTGCAGGATTTGGAAATAGTTTAACGGTACCGTTTAGTATCCCATCAGACGTGCCAACCGGATTGCATGAATAGACTGCATTGCAGGGTTTTTCAACACCTTCAACAACAAAGAGACCATTTTGCATGTCTGCCACAACAATATTTCCGGATGGGAGATATGGATAATTTCCCCAGGAACCTTTATAACTTAAGTTATTGGGTAGCGTGGAAGTTGGATAATACGCTTCCAATTTCGGTTTGGAAGGATTTTTAATATTATATACTTGTAGTCCGTCGTAATAATAAGATACGTATGCATAATCACAAGAAACCAAGGGATTATGAGGTATCGCAATGGCGGTATCTTTAGCTGGAGAAAGTAGCGACACCACGTTTCCATTTACAATATCTGATAAGTCAAATACTTTTAGAGGCAACCCGTGATTTTCATCTGCCATAACATAGGTTTTTCCATTGGGTGTAAGCCAACCAGAATGATTGTAACCTGAGTGTGGATATTCATTTGGTTTTAATGTTAGGATGGGTTTGGGATTAGAAGCATCAGAAAAATCCATTATGGCAAATCCGGAAGGTCCACAATTCAGGTAAACTGTATCGTTGCGAGCGTATGCGTCGTGTACATGCGAAGCAGTGATGTCTCCAAATTTATTATAACGTCCTATGAATTTAGGTTTTTCCGGATTGATGATATCATAAAGACCTAATGCAAAAAATCCATCTTTACCATTTTCTGAACACGTGTAAAGTCTTGCTTTTGGAATATCAATAAAAATATTGTGTACACGTGTCATAAATTCCCTTGAATCATACACCACGATTGCAGTATCAGGTAAGTTTGAAATATCTATTATTTGAAGACTGCTGCTGCCTTCATCGCAAACAGCATAGAGGTAACAACGGTAATCATCGTAGTCTCTGTGAATTACATCGGGTCCATTAAACGCACCGGGAATTAAATAGCGTTCAAACAAATTTTTCGGATCGCTTACATCAATGATGTGTGTTCCTGAAGTTGAACCAATGACCCCATATTCATGTCCATTTACCCAAAAACCCCAGGCTTCATTAAATGCATTATCATAAGCAGAAGAGCCGACCACTTTTGGATCCCTCCAATGACCAAGTAAATTTAATTTTTTCGGTTGAGCATCTAAATTAATAAATGAAAAGCAAATTAAAAAGTACAGGAATGCATGTTGATTCATGAATTATAAGTTTAATACAGCAGGATTCATTCCCATTGTGGAAAATCCTCCATCGTGATATAAATTTTGCATGGTAACCATTTTTGTCAAATCGGAAAACATGGCTACGCAATAATCCCCACATGCATCCGCAGATGCATTGCCCAACGGACTCATTTTATCAGCATAATCATAAAATTCTTTAAATCCCTTCACCCCGGATCCTGCTGTGGTCCAAGTAGGCGACTGTGAAATGGTATTGACCCGTACTTTTTTTAAGGTTCCAAAGTGATACCCAAAACTTCTGGCAAACGATTCCAACAATGCTTTCGATTCTGCCATTTCTCCATAATCCGGAAATACGCGTTGCGCAGCAATGTAAGTCAATGCTAAAATGGAACCACCATCTGCGATGGCATCCAGTTTTAAAGCAGACTGCATCAATTTATGAAACGATATTGCTGAAATGTCAAAGGTCTTTTGCATGAAATCATAATTGGTATCGGTATAATGTTTTCCCTTCCGGACATTTAAAGACATTCCAATAGAATGAAGGATAAAATCAATTTTTCCTCCTAAAATTTCGGTTGATTTCTTTAATAAATTTTCCAGATCCTCAACAGAAGTTGCATCTGCTCCAATTAGTTCGGCGTGTAGCTTTTCAGACAATTCCATGATTTTGCCCATACGCAAGGCTACAGGTGCATTTGTTAAGGTTATTTTAGCACCTTGTGAAACACATTTTTCGGCAACATGCCAGGCAATGGATTGCTCATCCAGGGCTCCAAAAATAATTCCTCGTTTATTTGCTAGTAATTGATTTGACATAACGGGTATTTTTAGCAAAATTACATTGGATCTCATTAGGAATGTCCTAAATTATAGAGACCTGGTATTAATTATTTAAAGATTTACAGACTGATCAATTCAGTAGCATTAATTAATGCAGCTTTCGTGGGTGGCTCGCCACTCAGCATTTTGGCTAATTCATGGAGCCGTTCGTCTTTGTTGAGTTTACGAATATTTGTGACGGTGTCGGTTTGAGTATGTTCTTTAAAAACATAATAGTGTTGGCTTGCTCTGGATGCAACCTGGGGCGAATGGGTGATGCAAATTAATTGGTGCGTCTGAGCCATGTTTTTAAGGATATTTCCCATTTGGAGGGCTATTTGACCGGAAACTCCGGTGTCAATTTCATCAAAAATCATGCAAGCTCCGTCATTTTTAGTCGCCACTAGGGATTTTACCGCAAGATTAAAGCGAGCAAGTTCGCCACCCGATGCCTGGTCTTTTAAAGGGCGTAAGACACCTCCTTTGTTGGCACAAAATAAGAAGTCAATCTGATCCATTCCTTGGGCATTAAGCACTTCATTTTGTTGTAATTGAATGTCAACGCGCGCATTAACCATTCCAAGACTAATCAATAATTTCTGGATGTTCGCTACCAATCCGGGAATCGCAGCGATTCGTTTCTTTGAAATGTTTTGCGCTTCTTTTGTAAGTTGATTTTGTAATTGCTCTATTTCTTGTTGAAGTTTGATTAAATTTTCATCAGACATGGATAATTGGCTCAATTTGATTTCCAATTGATCTTTTAATTGGATTAATTCGATTTCTGTCTGGACTCTGTGTTTTTTCAACAATCGGTTGAGTTGATCCAGGCGTTGATTAATTTCTGTAATTCGTTCCGGACTTAATTCAGTCTGATCGGCTATTGATTCTAATTCCAAACTGAGGTCTTTTAATTCCGTTCGAACGCCATCCAATCGTTCGTAAACCGATTTTAAATTCGCATTGACCTGAAGATTCTTTACCAGGGAAATGCTTGTCTGGGTTTGATCCAACAGGCCTTGTTCCCCTTGAATGAGTTCAAAAATCTGCATGCAATTTGTTTTAATTTCCGCTGCTTTGGTAACCAGTTTTAATTCATTTTCAAGTGTGTCTAGTTCATTTTCTTTCAATTGGGCAGCATGTAATTCGTTCCATTGAAATTCAATGAATTCCTTTTCAAGCATACCGGATTTTAAGGATTCTGCTTGTTGTGTATATAAATTTTTTAAGCTTTGAAATTGCTTGAATTTAATTTCATAGTTAGAAACAGCGTCTGTCAAACCCGCATATTTATCTAAAGATTCCATTTGAAAGGATCTATCAAACAAATCCAAATGATCAAATTGTTGATGAATGCTTAATAAGTATGGAGCAATTGATTGGATTATCGTTAATAATACCGGACTGTCATTAATAAACGAGCGGGTTTTTCCGGTTGGTAAAATTTCGCGTCTTAATATCAGTGTATTTTGATTTTCAAGTTCGAAGCGATCATTCAATTGCAATAAAAGTTCGTCGCTGATTTGAAATTCAGCTTCAATGATGCATTTTAGTTCAGTATTTTTTAAATCTTTAACATCCGATCGGTTTCCAAGAACTAGTTGTAAAGCGCCAATAATAATGGATTTGCCGGCACCGGTTTCTCCGGTCATTGCAGTAAATCCACCTTCCCAATTCATTTGCAATTGGTCAATGATGGCATAATTTTTAATTGAAAGACTGGTCAGCATCGGATCAGATTATTGAATGGCTTGTCCCAATTGTTGAGCGCGTTGAAAATCTTGATTTGCAGCATCAATTTTTCCTAAACTTTGTAAAGTTTGCCCTCTTTCTGCATAAAACAAACCTGAATTAGGATTTAAACGGATGGCATTATTAAAATAGCTGAGTGCTTTTTCAGATTGGTTTAATAAAACCAAGCAGCGTGCTCCTTCAAACCAAAGTTCCGGACTTTTGGAATCCAATTTTAAATAGGAATCAATATCTGCTAAAGCCAAATCTGTTTTTCCTGCCTGATTGTATAAAATGGATCGATTGAGATAACCGACCTTCCAATTTTTATTGAGTTCCAATCCTTTGTTGATATCAGATAAAGCCTCATCCCAACGTCCTAATTTTGCTTTCGCTGCACCACGATTGACATAGTACTCAGCTTCCGGCTTCATTTTAATCGCCTGATCATAATCCTGTATAGCTTTTAAATCTTCATTTTTATTAAAAAATAAGCGTGCGCGGCTGTTGTAGGTAGCATGTCCTGCTTTATATTTAATAGCCATGTTGTAATCCTCCAAAGCCCGGTCAAATTGTTTTAAATCCCTTAAGTAATTCGCACGATTGTTATAGGGCAGGGGTGTGTTTTGATAATATTTCAACACATGTGTCCAAAGGGTTTCAGAGTTTTTCCAGATTTTAGTTTGGTTGTAACTTATAAAACTTAAAACCACTAGATATAGACCCAGAGCAGCAAAGCCAATTGACTTCATTTTGGGTTTCTCAATCAACCATTTTTGAGTGTAAAAACAAAAGATAAAAAACAAACCAATGTAGGCAATGTAGGTAAATCGGTCTGCTAAATACCCTTGACCGGCAGCGAGAATTTGAAGGAGAAAAACGATGTTAAAAAAGAAAAACATAAATCCAAAAACCAAGGCTTTTGCATTTTTCTTGTAAGCATAATAAATACCATAAAGCATTATAATTGCAGCGGGCAAAGAGAGATAATGCCAGATGCTTAATTTTTCCGGATAAGGATAAAGCGGAGACATCATATAAGGTACCAGCCATTTGATACAATAGGTAATCAGGCTGTATGAACCAATAAAAAGGCGATCAAGACCGGTGTGGACCATAGAATTGGTTTCAAGGGATCCCTGATCTTTTAAAAATAGGATGCCAATAATTCCAAATAAAAAAGCAGCTAAAAAATAATGAGCTTTTTCCAATACCAATTTAAGATTCAACGGACGGTCTTTATAATAATCAACTGCAAGCATCGACAACGGCAAAGCAACCATCTGAATTTTAGCAAAAAGCCCGATGATAAATAAACTAAATGCGAGTAAGGCTTTCCATTTTGCAGGCTTGTCAAGGTTTCGAATGTAGAGGTAGAGGGCAGGGCAATAAAAAGCACCATACAAAACGTCCTTACGTTCAGTAATCCAGGCCACAGATTCTACCCGCAGCGGATGGAATGCAAATAGCGCCGCACCGATTAAAGCAAACCAAACATTGAGTTTGAGTGCTTGAAATATTTTAAAAACAAAATATACACAAATTAGATGGAGTAAAATATTTACCAGGTGCATCCGACTTGCATTCATGCCATAAATAGAATGTTCAATGGCAAAACTGAGGATGCTTAATGGATTGTAATTTCCTATTACATTTTGAGTGAAAATTTCTGCATATTTATGTTCAAGGACTAATTTGTTTTCATAGGTATTTCGGTCATCATCCCAGTTTACAAAATCGCATTTAATTGCTGGGCTAAATATGATAAAGGTAAAAACCAATAAAAGCAGGATGTATAAACTGGAATTAACTGAATTGCCGGATTCGGGTATTTGAGCTTCCACCTTTAGGGGAGGGGAACTGAAGGTTTTGGTTTTCTTTTTGGCCATTTAGAAGAATCTGAGCAAACAAAGGTACAAAAAATGGATTTGGTGCTTCCTGATTGGCTTTTGATTCCTAGCTTTCTAACGAATTTGTAGATTTGTGCTGTGAAGATAACAGCCGGTGAATTAGCAGCCTTAGTTCATGGAACCTTGGAAGGCGATCCGAATATCATAATTACCCACCCCAGTAAGATTGAAGAAGCGGTAGATGGGAGTTTGTGCTATTTGGATAATTTACAGTATGAACCTTATTTATACCAAACAAAAGCCTCTGCTGTGTTGGTAAATAACGGCTTTCAAGCCAAGACCGAGGTAAAACCTGCCATCATTCGCGTTGAAAATGTGCGATTGACTGTCAGTGAGTTATTCAAAAAATTCCAGGAATTTCCCCAAAACAGCGGGATAGATCCAAAGGCTGACATCCATGATTCAGTGGTTCTAGGGGAGTCGGTAAGTGTTGGAGCTTATACCAGCGTTTCAGAATCTGTAAAAATCGGCTCTGGGTCTTACATCCATCCTCAGGTTTATATTGGTAAAAATGTACAGATTGGAGATCAGGTGATCATTTATCCGGGAGTTCGCATTTATCAGGACTGCATAATTGGGAATCGCTGTATAATTCATTCAAATGCGGTTATCGGGTCAGATGGCTTCGGTTTTGCACCAGACGAACGTGGGATCTATCAAAAAATAGCCCAATTGGGAAATGTGGTATTAGGAAATGATGTAGAAATTGGATCCAATACAACGATTGATCGGGGAACCATGGGTTCCACCAAAATAGGAGATGGCTGTAAATTGGACAATCTCATTCAAATTGCCCACAATGTCCAAATTGGCAATCATACGGTGATAGCGGCACAGGCAGGAATTGCCGGTAGTGCCAAAATAGGTAGTTATTGCATGATTGGAGGGCAAGTTGGTATTGCAGGTCACTTAACCATTGCTGATCGAACGATGATCCAGGCACAAAGTGGAATTGCCAGTTCATTGGAACAATCCAATGGAAAGTGGTATGGATCGCCAGCCATGGAATATTTTGCTTTTCTAAGATCCTTTGCCGAGTTTAAGAAATTACCCGCGTTGGCTAAGAAGTTAAAAGAACTGGAGGATAAATTGAAATCTGAATCATAATACATGAATCAAAGAACAATAATTTCGGACGTTTTCATAGAAGGGGTCGGACTGCACACGGGCTCTTTTGTTAAGATGAAATTTAAACCAGCTCCTGAAAACTACGGAATCCGGTTTCAACGAATGGATTTACCAGATCAACCCATCATTGCTGCAGATGTTAGTAAGGTGGTTTCAACCAATCGGGGCACAACCCTTCAGGAAGGAGTCGCACAGGTTTGGACCGTTGAACACGTACTTTCAGCACTTGCCGGTTTGGAAATTGATAACGTATTGATTGAATTGGATGGCCCTGAAATTCCAATTAAGGACGGAAGCGCAATGGACTTTGTAAATGTGCTGATTGGCAGTGGAATTATCGAACAAAATGCGGAGCGGGAATATTTTAAAATCATGGAGCCTATTTCCTTTGAAGACGAATCTACTGGCGCCGAATTTTTAGCATTGCCTTCTGAAAAGTTGGAAATCACTACGATGATTGATTTTAACTCAAAGACCCTTGCACCCCAATATGCAAGTCTTGAGCACATTGAAGATTATAAAACTGAAATTGCCCCCTGCAGAACTTTTGTTTTTTTGCATGAGTTGGAAGCGCTGTTAGATCAAAATTTAATAAAAGGTGGAGATTTAAACAATGCCATCGTCATCGTTGATCGTTTGATGAGTCAGGAGGAATTGGATGAATTGGCGAAAAAACTAAATAAGCCCAGCGTTAAAGTAGAACGAGAAGGGGTGTTAAATACCATTAAACCCTATTTTGACAATGAGCCAGCACGTCATAAGTTGCTTGATGTGTTGGGTGATTTGGCCTTAGTAGGCAAACCAATTCTGGGAAATATTTTGACCAAAAAGCCAGGACATAAATTAAACATTGAATTTGCCAGAATTCTTAAAAAGAAGCTGATTGAACAAAAGAAAATGCAGGGAGTTCCGCATTATGATCCTGACAAGGCGCCCATATTTAATACTTCCCAAATACAGGCGATGCTTCCACATCGCTATCCATTTTTAATGGTGGATAAGATTATTGAAATCTCAGAGAAATCGGTGGTTGGGGTAAAAAACATTTCAATCAATGAAGCCCTGTTTCAAGGTCATTTTCCGGGAAATCCAGTATTTCCAGGCGTCCTTCAAATTGAAGCCATGGCTCAAACAGGAGGCATTATGGTGTTATCCATGCAAGAAGAACCCCATGCCTGGGATACCTACTTTTTAAAAATTGACAACGCGAAATTTAAGCAAAAGGTCATGCCGGGGGATACCCTGTTGATTAAAATGGAATTGGTTGCTCCGGTGCGCAGAGGCATTGTACAAATGCTTGGCACGGCTTATGTAGGAAGTAAAATGGTTTGTGAAGCAGACTTAACGGCACAAATTGTAAAAAGATAAACATGAGCGGCATTCAAAGCAATATACACCCAGGAGCCATATTGGGGAAAGGGACCGTTGTTGAACCCTTTTCAACCATACATAATGATGTTATTATTGGTGAAAACTGTTGGATTGGTCCTTTGTGTTACGATCATGTCCGGTACCCGAATCGGAAATGGTTGCAAAGTGTTTCCAGGAGCTGTTGTAGGTGCGCCGCCTCAGGATTTAAAGTTTGCAGGTGAAAATAGCTTATTGGAAGTAGGTGACAATACCGTGATCCGGGAGTGCTGCACATTAAACCGCGGCACGAAAGCAGCAATGACGACTAAAGTGGGCTCGAATTGTCTATTAATGGCCTATGTACACATTGCACATGATTGTTTTGTTGGAAACAATGTCATTTTGGCTAACAGCGTCAATCTTGCAGGACATATTGAAATAGAAGAATATGCAATTATTGGAGGCATGAGCGCCATCCATCAATTTGTCAAAATAGGAATGCATGCCATGGTTGGAGGTGGATCCTTGGTTACCAAAGATGTGCCGCCCTATGCAAAAGCGGCAAGAGAACCTTTGTCCTATGAAGGAATCAACTCGATTGGTTTAAAACGGAGAGGGTTTAGTGTAGATCAGGTCAATAAAATTCATGAAATTTATCGCTACTTGTTTGTGAAATATAAAAATGTTAGCAAAGCGATAAAAGCTATTGAAGTGGAATTGCCGGATTCACCTGAAAAAGATGTCATTCTTGAATTTATCCGCAATTCAAATCGCGGCATTATGAAAGGCTATCGACGTTAAACCGCAATGAAAATCGTTGCAAACTCCATATACAAACGGTTTTATAGAAACTGGATTATCAAAGATTTCAATTATACATTTAATCAGGGACAGGTTTATGGCATTGCCGGATCAAATGGTTCTGGTAAGTCTACCTTACTTCAGATTTTATCCGGTATGATGGGGCCCAGTAAAGGGCAGATTCACTATTCAATAGACGGCAAGGAACTTGAGGAGGAAAATTGGTTTTCAAAGATCTCCTATGCGGCACCCTATGCAGATGTATATGATTACATGAATGTCAAAGAATTGATTCAGCATCAGCAGCATTTTAAAAAATTCAGAAGTAATATTTCGAGTACTGATTTTATTGAAACCTGTTATCTAAGCGGGCATGAAGATAAATTGATAAAGTACTATTCTTCTGGAATGAAGCAGCGTTTGAAATTGGGTTTGGCCATACTGGCAGATTCTTCTGTATTGTTTTTAGATGAACCCATTAGTAATTTAGACGACCGGGCCAAATTATGGTGTAAGCAATTATTGCAAAACCATTGTGAGGATCGATTGGTTATTATCGCATCCAACGAGCCGGAAGATTTTGAATTGGTTAATTATAAAATAGAATTGGAAATAAATATGAATACAAAATAACAATTGGATGTTTGTCTCAAACTCACTAAGGCTTTTAATAATTGAGGTCCTGCAGTTTAATTGCTGCCCGACCAAAAAAGAATAATGAAATGAGCACTCTTATTAACCAAAAACAGCGATTCAAATAAAAGTCAAACGATAGGTCCTGTAGTTCAACGGATAGAATAGGAGTTTCCTAAACTCTAGATAGCAGTTCGATTCTGCTCGGGACTACTAAATATATTTTATTAAGCAAATCAATTGGCAGTGGGATTCAACAATTCCCTAAAATCAGCCATATAATTACAAACACGATAATGGTTCCTAAACAACCACCACCTAATTTATTTGCACCATATCCTGCAATTAATCCTTTGAATATATTATTCATTGTGTATTGATTTATAATTTTAACTAACCAGCTTCTCTATTTATTGCAGCTGGTATTGCTTTCGATAAATTTTCTTCAACGGCTTTTTCTTCTCTATTTAGGCTTAGCTCCATTTGAATTCGTTTTTCAATCGATAGAACGGTTCAATGGTTTGCAAATGTATTGTGTTCATCCACGCCGCGTGTTACACAATTATAAAATGGTCTTGTATGATTCACATGTTGTTTATTTATAAAAACCATAAGACTTGCTAATAGGACACCGGATATCTCAAGCTGTTTGCATGAAAAAATATTGAACACGTCTTTTTAATTTCTTGCAGTGGAATAAATAAACTCACTCGTTCCTGCTATCACCTAACAACGATCACCTAACAACTAATTAATTTCTCGCAGAGGCGCAAAGAAGCAAAGAAGAAAGGAAGCAAAGAAGCCACAGTTCAAGCTATCAACTAACAACGGTCAACGATCACCTGTCTTCTTTTTTCCTGAAATAATTAAACCATGTCCCATCATAGCGACACACTCCTTTAGAAGTGCCAAACCAAATGGAACCTTTATTGTCTTCAATAATTCCAAATATTACCGGGTTGTCGATTTGATTTTGTTGTGTAATTGTAGAAAACGAATTCCCATCATAGCGATATAATGCAAAATTAGGATGTTCAGCTCCTTTATTATGAGCGAACCACAAAGCCATGTTTTTATCTTCACATAGATACATCACAAAGTAAGGACGTATGGAGTAGTGTAATGACTTGCCATCAAACCGGCAGAGTCCTTTGCCACCAGCTTGTGTGGCATTGCAACCTATCCATATGTTATTTTTGCTATCTTCAAATAGTGATGCTACTTTTTGAGGTGGAAAATGATCCCGATCTGTAAAATTCGTAAACGATTTGCCATTATAACAATTCATTCCTTTATTGGTTCCAATCCAAATTTTTCCATTTTTATCTTTTAGTATTGCATTTATAAAATGATCATTGAGTCCGTCTTCTTCTGTGAAATTTGAAAAGCGCATTCCATCAAACCGGCTCACTCCGTTTTCTGTACCAAACCAAATATTTCCTGTTGCGTCTTCAGTAACACAATTCGCGGTGTTATCAGGCAATCCATCTTTTGTTGTAAAAAGTGTAAAGTGTGTTCCATTGTATCGATACACGCCTCCTCGTGCATGGCCAAACCAAATGTTGCCTTTTGAATCTTCAAATACAGTAGTGACATGAAAACGAATCAGACCTTCTTTCAGCGTATAATTTGTAAAAATTTTACCATCATATTTTATAATCCCGTTCCAACTAGCAAGCCAATAATTACCTGATCTGTCCTGAATCAAATTCCGTACGATGCATTTTGGGCCGTAGACAGAAATGGTATCTTTTGACTCGACAAAATAGGGATCCATGCCTGCATCTAAATACGACTTCATCTCTAGGGATGTTTTTGGTATGCCTAGTCCCAGGTCAATAATTTTTTCTGAATTTTCAAGACTATCTGTTAATTGATCTGATTTTAATTGGGCTTTACATGAATCGCAACCAACAAAACAGAACAATATAAATAAAATTGAATTCGGACGTAAGTGTTTCATTATTCAAAGCTAATTTTATATTCAGTATTTATCTGAAATTTATTTTTAAAAACAAAATACCAAATGAATAAATATATAAATGCAAATTAACAATCAATATAATATTCATGTTTAATGCAGAATTCCAATTAGTCATTGAGAATTGAGCATTGTATATTGAGCATTAATTCTTTGAATCAAGCTTTTTTAATTTTCAATGCTCAATGTTCAATTGGCAATGGTCAATGTAGAATAAAATACAAGAATTCAAAAAAACAAGCAGCTATCCTCTGCCTCCCAAATTCAGGGTTTAAACCCTGAATTTGGGAGGCTAGCTAAATTAATTTTTGTTTAGAAAATCTATATTTTATTGAATCCACGAATCTCAATGAACATTGTTTAATTCCTGCATTGCAGCATTGTAGAATTGCAGTATCGCAACATTGCAGAATTGCAGCATTTTCCTCCGCTGAGCCAGCTTGATGCTCACGATTACTTTAAACTTAACATTGTGTTACATTCGAATGTACTCCAGGACGTAGGCTGAACCTACGCCCAGCGGGGAGGGGAATGCATTTGTGTTGAGTTGATCACGATTTTATTATTACAGCATCGTAGCATAGCAGTATTGGAAAATTCCAATATTTAACGTATCTTTGATATTCAACCTCCGTCACCCTTTTTCAATATAAATCCGGTTTCCGGTTAATTTGCTTATTTTTGGTATAGTCTGCTTTCCATTTTGCCAGACTTTCCAGGTAATTATATTGTATTACTCATTTTAAATAATAGTCTATGTTAAAATTTCGGACATTCCTAATTTTTGGTCTCTGGGTACTGGGAAATCAGGCCTTAAATGCACAAGCACCTGTCCTGGTGGCTCCGACTGATGTCGTCGTGAGCAAAGGATTTTCTTTTGATTTTTCCAATTTGTTGGATCGGACGGATACACTATTTGGTGTATTGCACGATGACCAGAACAATCGGGCAAACCTCGCAACACAGGACCTGGTTTGCATTGCGTATTGCCTTCCCAATCCTTATACAAAATACCCGGGATTGGATACCAATTTTCTTTCTACAGCTCCTTCAATTGCCTGTGATTGGTTTAGCCAATTATACGATATTACCAATCCGGATGATGTTTATACCCTTAGCTGGGGATTGGATGGTTATTACGAAGCATTGGATTCAGATTCAATAAAAATCCGTATCAGCGATCAACGGGTAAATGGACGAGGTCCCATTCTTAGAATCTTTGAAGGCTTTGATTCCACTGGCTTGGTGGTTTCTGATATTCAAACCATTTGGGTGGTGGATTGTGAATGTGTTTACGATCCGGAATTTGATTGTAAGGATGTTGAGGTCAATCTGTATTTAAATCAGGATTGTACTTTGACCATACTTCCAGAATGGTTGCTTGATTTTAGTGCACTCAAACCTTGTAATGAATATTTAAATCTGGAATTGCGCGATTGGATTACAAATCAAAAAATTGACCGCCAGGTAAATTTGGATGGAGCTCAAGTGGATACCCGCGATAAGGGCCGAACCATCAAATACATTTTAACAGATCCATTTACTGGAAATACTTGTATGGGTACATTAATCTTGTTGGATACGCTTGCACCTGTGATTCAATGTCCTGCTGACACCATCGTGGATTGTTCGGTTGATACCCGCCCAATAACGCTGGGGATTCCTTTAGTTAATGAAAATTGCGATGACTACATTCTTAATTACATCGATCAGGTTGTGCGCGGAGGTTGTATAGAGGGTTATGATCGAATTATTACCAGAAAATGGATAGCGACTGATAATTCAGGGAATAAAACAGAATGCCAACATCAAATTAAAGTGAGCTTGCTTTCTATTACTGAAATTATTTTACCTCCAAATTTTGATGGAACCGATCGGAACGCATTAAACTGTGATGAGGTTTATAATAAAGCATTTGACGTCAACAGTCACATAGCCAATTCTCCTTTTTGCATTGATGGTTTTTTATTGGATTCTACACATTGGTATGCCAATCCACTTGAACCAAACATTTATCCAAACAGAAGATTGCCTCGGGTGTTGGGATGGAATCGCATCGAAGATCCTTTGGATGTAAATTTCGGACATCCAAATCCAAAGACCATTTATTATCCAACGCATAAAGATTGGTCCTATTCAGATCCTTTGTGTTGGGGTTTTAATAAACACATCCTTTGGGAAGGTACTGGATTTCCAACAGGGATTGAATGCGCCGACCTCAATATTTCATTCAGAGATTCGATCGTAGAGCATACCACCCCAAATTGCACCACTTCTAATTTGAGTTGTTATGATATTTTTCGGGAATGGACCGTATTGGATTGGTGTACTTTAGAAATGTTGGTATACACACAAAAAATAAAAATTACAGACACAAAAGGTCCTGAGATATTGTATCCGGATACCATAAAAGTCTTCTTGGATCCATCGACGTGTAAAGGCCGATGGGAAGTTTTGGTTCCCTGGTTAACAGACAATTGTTCAAATGAAATTCACTATGTATTCAGTAGCAGTGCAGGTGATATTTCGGGAAATGAAACCACAGGTTTTGTTCTTAGCAATCTTCCAAAAGGAATTTATACAGGAACCATAATAGCCAGTGATTGTTGTGGAAATATTTCCAATAAAGAAACGGTGATTCTGGTTGAAGACAATACACCACCAAATGCAGTTTGTGTAGAAAAATTAAAAGTAACGGTTTCAATAAATCAAGTACCCGGCAAAAATGTTGCAAAGGTATTTGCGCATTGGATGAATAAATCAAGTTCGGAACAATGTGATTCGACTATTTATTTTAGAATCATTCGATTGGATCAATTGCAAGGAACAAGCAATGGATCTGATGATAGTTTAGATGTTACAAATAATTATTGCGTCTTAGTCAATGGAGATGACAACGACAATCTGGATGGAACGCAAATTTACTTTGATGAATTTGCTACCTTCTGTTGTGCGGATGTTGATAATAAGGTACCAATCGTTTTACGTGTTTTTGATCGGGATCCCGGTGCTGGACCGGTATTGCCATCCGATATGGCGCCTGGAGGAAGGCTGCACAATCATTTTAGCGATTGCATAGCTTTAGTTGAAGTTGTAGACAACAGTGTGCCTACCTTGGTTTCTCCTCCAGATATCGTTGTGAGTTGCAGTTTTCCAATTGATATTTCCAAATTGTCAGATCCAAATGATTCTACATTTGGCAGAATCGTTTCGGATTTATCCTTGCGAAATAAAGTAATTAGTTATGATAAAGTATGTCCTAATTTCTGTGTAAAAAATGACATTACAGGCTATCCTGGACCGGTAAACGGACCACCACCTTCAAGTCCACCCGCGACAAACAGGGCTTGTGATTACTCAAATTCATTGTATGACACAATTCATCCGGACCGTTTTTACGAATTGGTATGGGGATTTGATGGCTATGTATTGAGTGCTTGTGAAATCATTCCTGAAATTCAGGTAACAGATTTCCGTAAAGGCGGTCAAGGCAAAATCACACGTCGCATATTAGCATATGGTCCAAATGGCGTTACGGTTACCGCTACACAAACCATTTGGGTAGTTGATTGTCAACCATTTTTTATCAATAAAAACAATGCTTGCGATAGTTTGGATGATGTGATCTGGCCAGGCAATTGTGACGGACAAGCAATCCTTCTGGCGAATTGCAGAGATGATTGGAGTCCTGCAAATCCTTTACTCGGAAGTTTGATTTTAATCAATGACCGAAACTGTAATCTGATTACGGTCGACTATGTAGATACTTTGATTTCCAACAGTCCGGATGCCTGTTTAAAATTGATCCGCACATGGTCTGTCATAGACTGGAATCAATACGAACCGACTTTGGCATTGCTCGATGCGAAATGGACTTATCAACAGATCATTCATATCAACGACGCTGACGTACCCGATTTGCTAACTGTTATAGCAACACCACAAACAGCAGACAGCAGTGGTTTTGCATCAATAGATTTATCAGCCTCTGGAGTCGATAATTGTACTTTAGCTTCTGAGCTTCAGTTTAGCTATTTATTAGATGAGTTCAACGATGGAAGCGGAAAATATCCAGGAGGTTATGATTATCAGGTAGGCTCACTCAGTTTGCAAGAATTTAATGATGGAAAAGTTCCTGCGCTAGCTGACAATCCACGCGCTTTCAATGCCAACAATCCATTCAATGCAAGTGGAAAATATCCGGTAGGAACACATAAAATTATTTGGACAGTCGTTGATGGATGTGGCAATACATTCAGTTCAGAAAAATTATTTGAGATCAAAGAAATTGTCGGTATTGACAACGATAGCAAGGTATCAAATGAATTAACCATCGTACCGAATCCATCAAACGGAAACTTTAAAATTGTATCCAATCAATCCTTCGATTTAATAAAATTGATTTCAAGTACGGGTAAAATAGCAATAGACTATCCTGTAACAGAAAGCAATTTGATAAATTTAAAAGGAATTCCATCCGGTGTATATTTTGTCAAGACATTAAAACAAGGAAAACAACTCGCCATTGCCAAACTCATGGTAATGGAGTAGGAAATATTTTAAAGCACAAATGCATCTACATTTATAATTGGGAATAGCTTAAGCTATTCCCAATTGTAAATGGTGTAGTCCAAATTAACTGACCACTGACCACTAATTCCTAACCACTATTCAGCTAGGCGTAGGTTTCGCCTATGTCTTAAATTTGATAGAAGAAAAGAGACAAGAATTGAATACTGATAATTGCCTACTGAACTATTTCTACGCCAAGAATAGGAGTATGAGAAAAAACTGCATTTAATTTGAATGAAAGCAATTAGCCTGTTGTAGGGCGTATTGTTGAATTATTTAAAGTTATACAACGGAAGAACTATCCCAAGTGCTACCAGAGTCCGACATCCATAAATTTCCTGCAAACCGGAAGAGAAGCGTTCTTAATTTTTGTCCGAACACTCACTCTGTACATTTTTCATATTTGCCATAAAGCCAATCCTACCAACTTGTTTGGAAGCAGCCTTCCTCAATAACAATCCTATCAATGCATTTGATTTGTTTCGAAGTTAAAAACAGCTGAATCCATATTCAGGAATTTTATTTTAAATCCCTATTCCTCAAAAAAATCAATCTCCTTCCATGGCCCCTTTCTTTTCATAAATTCTATTTTCCTTTTAATTTTTTTGACATTGGACTTATCCGTAGATTTTGACAGCTCCAGTGCCTCTTGTTCCAACTGGAGTGCTTTTTCATAATCTCCTAGTCGGTAGTAAACATGCGCGAAGGTGTCGTAATATGCATTTTTTAAATAGGCACTGCTGGTTCCGGCATATTTAAACCAGGCTAGGGTTGTATTCATGACTGATGCGATATCCTTGAAATATTTATCAGATTTTGAAACGATTAATGCATTCCATACACAATGGTTGATCTGGGACAAATAGTCTGATAGATCTTCGTTTGCAAAATTATTATAGAGTGCCCTGGAATGTATCCATTGGCTATCTATAATAGACACAAGATGGGTAACCAAAAATCTGGACATGGAAACGATTCGATCAGTATCTTTTAATGCAGTATAATAACGAATCAGTACATTAAAATTATTGATGGTACCCCAGGCTTTATCGGAATTGATATTTTGATAAAATTCTGCAATCTCATAGGCAAACATTTTATCTTTAGTCTTAACAGCCTCTTTTAAAGATTTTTCTGTTATTTGTTCATTAATGGCTATTCTTTGTTCTAAGGGTAATGAATACCACAGACTGTCGTTTTGAATGGAGGTGATGGATTTTTTCAACCGCATTCTGATTGGATTGCGGAGTGGCAATCCTGCTTTAAGGATCAGCAAAGCATCATCTAAATCCGTTATCAGCATGGAATCCTTGTATTTTCTCGCGATATAAGATGTGACCAGGCTATCTGTGGCCCTTTGCAATATGTTGTTCCGATAGATTTCAGTTTCCACGAATTTGTAATCAAGTGAATCTGTAGAGCTGTTGAAATCAGATGATAAGGCTTTTTCGATCAGGGCATTTTTTTCCAATATGTTTTTTGTCAGATTTTTATAATAAGGCTTGGAGTTGGTCGTATAGGATACGTATTCAATTAAGTAGTTATCAGGTGTAATAAAGGCAAATCCGGAATACTCTATTTTTGGAAACAACTTTGTAAGCTCATTAAAATAAGTACTTCTAGTTGAAATTTTTATATTATAGAATGTGGTATTAAAAAGTTTACTAAGTTCAGGATCATCTAAACCTTCTTTTGCAATTTTAGTACATTTGCCACAATTACTTGATTCAATAAAATAAAAAATAATTTTCCGGGATAGTTTACATTGATCTAATACCATTTGGTGGCTGCTGATTTTTTGAAATTTTATCTGCGCGGTGCATAGTGAACCGATTGCCGTGAAAAGTAATATATTTAATAGATATTTACTCATGCTGTATTTTTTTTTAATCTTAACTTGGTTAAATTTATAATTGGATGATTTTATTAAGTCTATTTTAATTTTCCATGTTCTTGTTAAGGTGTCTTATCCTAGAATAGCTATACAAGTTAATAAATAAATCCTGTTCTGGTTATACAAATCTAATTTTTAATCCTGAAATCGCGATACATAAAATAAAATCATAGATAGCAAGCATCTCAAATACAGGGTTTAAACCCTGTATTTGAGATGCAGAAGAAAGCAGTAAATAGAAGTTAATTCAAATAAAGATAAAATTAAATCAGGACGTTCGAAATGCAGCGTGCGGCGAAAATTTTCTGAGCCAAGTCTAACTAGTTGAATTCAAAGCTCCAATCCTGTTATGTTGTAATGGTTCAATCAATAATATTAAAATTAAACATCGATTCTTAAACCACCAGTTACCGAAGACCCGCCTGCCCGACCTTAAAAATTTGTTGATTAATTTTAGCAGGCGGGCCTTCGGTAACTGGAGGTTATGGTAAAAATAAATAAATCTCCTGAATCCCCGCCTGCCTGAGCGAAAATGTACATTCGTTAAATACAAAATTATCAAGCAGCTAGGTCAGGCCAAAATCCTGCGCGTCCCCGCCCGCCTGATTCAAAAAATTTCCAATTAAAAAAATTATCATTAGTCGGATCGGGCAGGCTGATTCAGACAAAGGAAGTATGCCCAAACCATACGTTCAGCCTATGCAGGACGACCAATTGTGTCATGATTCATTTAACAACCACCATTCGCCCACAAATTTTATCCCCTGAATCAGTAATCACTTGAATAAAATAAATACCTTCTGAGAATTCATTAGCATTTAGCTGTAATTTGTTTTCAGTATTTTTATAAGTGTAAGTAAGAGTGCCAGTAATGCTATAGATATTCCAGGTCTTAGTTAAATTATTAAAAGATTCTGGTAGTTTAATCAAAGCAGTTTCAGAAAGTGGATTTGGCATAATGCTTATTTCTGAAGTCTTTGAATCAAGAATTGTAAGCTTAGAAATTTTCTTTGTAGTTCGGTAAGGCAGTTTATGAGGTCTGATAAAATAAATGTAGGAATTGTCAACGTGCAGCAATCCATATTCCCGAGTTATATAGTCCAGGCCGTCAGCTGAAATATAATCAACTGTACCAGGTCCGACAATCGTAATAAACGTATCCGATTTTATTGATTGGTAAAAATGTCTATCAAATTCATCGATTTTGAAAAGCCAATTATTTGGCAACACAGGTTCTTCTATTTGGGTCTTTCCAAAATCTGGACTTGAATAAAATTTAAGTATATTTCCATCTCTTTCTAACCAATAAAAAATGTTATTCTTTGATACTAGTTCTATTCTGAAGACATCTTGTTTTGTTAAAAAGTAAGACCAGGTTTTACCAAAATCAAAGGAATAATAAATAGTATCCAGCTTATAGTAATAAAGTAAGTCGCTTGCAGAACATTGCATAGTATATAAATCCAACGCTTGTCTTACTGGATATTGGCTCCAGCTGTTTGCTTCATCACTTGAAACATAAAGCGATCGGCCATCAAATAGAACTATTTTATTTGTCTTAGATACAAATCCGCCTTTGTAATTATTCCAATCGAATGGATGCGCTTTAGTTTGAAACACTCCAGTTTCGAAATTAAAGATTTCAATGAATTCGCCTTCAATAAAGTATAAATTGCCTTTATTATCAAGTTGTTTATCAACTAAAAAATAATCTAAGTTTATTTTAGGGAATATAGGCTCCCAGGTCAAGCCATTGTCTTTAGATTTTTGGAAAATGTTAGAATAATTAGAACCACATATAATCGTGTTATCTGCATATGTAAAAAACAGATCAACTTGAGGATGCTGAATGGGAAGTACAAATTTAAACAGTGCTTTATCAGGTTCCTGAAAATTTAAACCGTTGCGGTAAATAAATAGGCTATTGTCGTTTTCAATTCCCGCAATGGATTCTGCCGGGTAATTTTTTAAAGCTTTAATGCTTGTGTCGCGTTTCCAGGATTCACCCCCATCCTGGCTAAATCGGATAATTGAATTGAGGTTATAAATGTCCCCATTCGGTTTGCGCAGGACATTGCCCAAATAGCTTAGTCGGAGTGAATCTGCAAAGTTCCAATGCACTCCCTTGTCTTTCGTTTTATAAAGTGCCAGTGAGGTAAAATTCATGAGATAGCCGGATAAGGTGTCAAAGAGTATCTTTCCACATAAACCATCGGGTAAGCGAATAGAATCCATTCCGGATCCATCATCCTGAAAAGTTCTAAGGGCAGCACGAGTATCCAGTTTTGCGAAATTTCTACCTGAACCCATGCATTCAAATTGAAGTTTGGGAGCAGACCAGTTTGCTTTCTCAATAAATGTATTCCCATCATCGTTTGAAATGTAAAATTTAGAGCTGTTTCCAGCATAAAGGATGCCATCTGGTCCAGTGGTATAATCCGTAAAATTTACACTGTCATTTTGGATGGACCATCGCTTATTTGAAGCATCATATTTGTAAAATCGTTTAGCATAAAGTAGAAACAGCCTGCCATCCTGGGTCTCATGGAACTTCGTAAGAGTCTTGAAAAACTCATTTTCATAAATAATTCCATCTGATAGATCAAGCCAATGAATGCCTTTGTCTTTAGATACCAGAACTTCACCTGTTTCCGACAACACAAACAATTCATTTGAGGTCCTGGAAAGGATGTAGGAATAAATGGTATAGCCTTTTGGTCCATTGAGTGGTGTCCAATCCTGAGCAACCAGCTTAAGATTAAAAGTCAAGGCTAAAAGAAATAGTAAAAGTTTGTTCATTGTCAAAGCATGGATCAAAATTTATCCTAAGATAAAAATACAAAGATTGAATGGAAATGGAGAAATTTTAACCATTCTGTTCCCTGTTAATTTCAACCCTACCTATAAAATTTAAATATTTTCTATCGAAATAGTTGTCAAATTCAGAATTAAACATAATTTGCAATCAATTCAAACCAACCAATGACCAAGTATATCCTATTTATACTAATGAGTGTCCTATTCAGTTGTACGACGGACAAATTAAACCTCCAGTCTGAGCAACAACAAATTAATTTCCTACTAGACCATTGGCATCAAGCTGCAGGCAAAGCCGATTTTAATGCATATTTTGAAGTATTGACAGACGATGCCATTTTTATGGGTACTGATGCCACCGAGCATTGGAATAAATCTCAATTTATAGAATTTTCCAAGCCCTATTTTGACAGGGGCAAAGCCTGGAATTTTAAGTCCCTGCAACGACACATCTATTTTGATCCTTCCGGTAAAATTGCCTGGTTTGATGAATTGCTCGATACACAAATGAAAATCTGTCGTGGTTCCGGTGTTTTGCAAAAGCAGGGAGCCAGTTGGAAAATCAAACAGTATGTATTGTCTATGACCGTGCCGAATGAGAAGGTGGATGAGGTGGTGAAGATGAAGGATTCAATAGAAACAAATTTAATATTTCGATTAAAGGATAATTGAGGTATTTTTAATTGAATTGCTAAAACCAAATAGAATCTTAATTTATAAGTGGAAACCGGAAGATGTACCAAAATTTGAATTGTTTGAAAAATCAGAAAGTTAAAATGAGCTTCTTACAAACAATCTGTAGAGTGAATTTGCAAGTCTTATGAGTGCATTATTATTGATAGAGATTTATTGTATTGTAATTGCAAAGTAATTTAGTACTATTTGTTCCGCATTTTGCAAACTAATGTTTATTCGGCACTGTACTATTTTATCCAGATAATTATAACTAAATTACGAGATTTCAAAATACTAAGTTTCAATTACTTTCAAAAAAAAATAGAATCGTTATTTATATAAATTATTCGCACTTTTTCAGGATTAGCCAGTTCGGAATTTTTCTGAATTGTTTGAATCAAGCGTTTGCTTTGTCTGCCCATAAACCGATTCCAATATATGAAAATAAGGTAGTCGAATTTTTCATTGTTTATTTTTACTGCACTTGAGATAGGACGCAGATAGTTAAAAAGGTTTTCAACAGAAAGTATGCTGTCTAAAGGGGCTTGAGTTTGAGGCGGAAATGCCTGCATAATTTTGTTTGGATTCCAATTTAAGTTAGGAAATCCTCCGGCATAGTAATTGATATGAAATGAAACCATTTGCCCAGATTTGTTATAATAAAGTGCTTGTAAGGGTTGTGAGTGATTTTTTATTTGCTCTTTGTGGTTTGTTGTGTCTAAACTGTTTAGATAATTTAAATAGGCTGGATCCAATTCGTAACATTCAATTGATGGGATATTGTATTTGTTTGCTAAATGCAGGATGTCCTGTTTATCAAGGGATTTAATAGATTTTATTCCATATAGGGTCTTTAACATTGGGGAACAGCTTGTTATTACAAAAAGATAGATTATACTTAAAGACTTCAGAAAATTTTCATTCATGGACATAGATTATTTCAGATATATCTGAATGATGTTTTTAATTTAAATTTAATAACAGTAGCTCCAGCTATCCAGACAATTCCTCCAAAATCCCTAAAAGCCTAAAAGTCTTCTTCCAAAAGTCCTCACGTCCATCTTCACCCTCTAGCCTCTAGCCTCTAGTCTCTAACCCTCTTCCTCCCTACTCAAACCCCCCAATAAACCGATCCTTATCCTTGCCACGGAGTTGGTAGTATTCACAAAATTCATCGGGCGTAATGACCTGATGACTTTGCTTGCCAATGGCTTTTCTAATTTTAGAAAGCATGCGTTGACAAGAGCGCAAACTTTTTCCGGTGATCGTCATAATGTCTTTAGCTAAAACAAACAAACGTGGAATTCGTATCATAGATAGGGTTTAATAAAAAGGGATTGTAGCAACAAATTGCATCGGAGAGGGGTTCCGGATGGGGTATAAAAATGATGGGTTCTTTTGAGCCGGGCTTGGTATAATCCAGACTGATCTTAAAATGATATATTGCATACTGGTGTATTCCACTAGTTACAAGGCTGTAAATTCATTATAAATAAGTCGTCATCAGCTTCCTCAAAATAGGGCTCCATAAATTCATATCGTACAAGCCTGGTAAAATGTTGATTGGAATTGCAGAATTATTTTAAAAAAAAAATAAATTTCAGGCAGCTTTTGGAATTTATTAAACGTTGTTTGGTTTATAGCATAGGGTAGCAATGGATTCAGAAGATGTAGAAATGATATCAATCTGTAAATCTTAATTTTATGAATATGAAATTTAATGGCAAAGCCCGCATTGAAAACCGTAACGACGGTTTACGAATTTCCCTTCCCTCAAGAAAACATTGGTTTGCGCTCGCAATTGGAACCCTTTGTTTTTTCTTTTGGCTCTCTTTGTATGTTCAACTGGTAGATCTATTTGCCGGATCCCTCACCTGGGAATTCAACATGTTTAATTTTATCTTTTTGTATTGGACCCTCATTGGCCTGTTCCTCCTACTGGGCTTGCTTTGGGGCTACTTCGGAAGAGAAATTGTTAAAATTGAACACGAACATCTCATCCTGGAGAAAAGTGCTTTTGGTATTGGCTGGAAAAAGAAACTGGACTTGCATACCATCCGAAACCTCCGCAATGAAAAATTGGTTAGCACCGGATTTAACCTTCGCCGCAAAGAATTTTGGGGATTAGGTAGTGGCAAGATTCGCTTTGATTACGGCATGCTTACCTACTCCTTCGGCCAAGGCATCGACGATGCAGAATGCGAATACTTGATCCAGGTTTTTAACGACAGCCTCAACGGCCACATCGCCTACAAAGGGCTGATCATTTAGAATAAAATTGTTTGAAACAAAAAGCAGGACAGGAAACGTTTCTGCTTTTTTTTTGCAAGAAGGTTTTTAGTCTGTAGAAGGGAAGGCTAGAGGCTAGAGGCCAGAGGTGGAATGCCTCCTGCTGGGCGTAGGCTTCGCCTACGTCTTAATTTTAATCGAAGCATGAACATAAGAATTTTCGATCGAAGGAATCACACACAACGGCTCCAGCCGTTTGAATCATTAATTAGTAATCTGTGTTCAGCAACTTGATATTTCAAACAGCATAATCTAGTTCCGCACCTACGGCGCTAAATTTTTGGTTAGGGTGTGTTATAAAGATGTCGCCCCTCTGGGGCTAATAAAAAGTTTATTAACTGTAAACCAATTCCAAAGAGTGCCAAGTTATTCGAATCAATTGGCAAATAGTAAAAAAATCTCTTTTGCTAGGCGTAGGCTTCGCCTACGTCTTAATTTTAATCGAAGCATGGGCATAAGAAAATTCGATCAAAGGATTCACACACAATGGCTCGTAATTTGATCGGAGCGGCAACAAGAAAATCATGATAAATAAAACATAACATCCAAAGCCTTCAGCAAGAAAGGAGTTTTATACTCATTAGCGAAATTCATTGTATAATTTAATGATTTCACCATTTTAGTATTTTAAAATTGCAGCATTATAGGATTGAAAGATAGCAGGATTGCAGGATTGTAGCATTGCCACATTGGAACCATTTCAATTGATGCCAACTCAAGGTTGAAACCCTGAGTTGGGTATCAATGCAAGTTTTCCCATACCTGTATTTATTATATTGATTAACACCAGTGACATCGGACTCATAATTGGATTTCTATATAAACCTTGACAGATTAATAGCTTATCAGCTCTAAGCTTTACTGATTTCCCTCCACTTACACAATTGACCATATTTTATCTTAAATAAAGATGCCCTGTTATAATTTGAATAAATGTCTATATTTGTAATATGCCAAACGAAGCTTCGAGAATCCAGCTGTAATTATTGGATGGTAGAAGTTTTGTAGTGGGTATAAACAAGTTACTGCACATGATGCAAGAGGGACGCCAGAATGATTGTACTCTGAATTCATATCGCTCTTGTTTGGCTTTATATTCAACTTTGCGTCGCACTTAATTTTACATCCTTAAATTTTTCACTTGTTGGGACAGCAGCACGAACCAGTAACAGGCTACACACGCCATACCGCCTTCAACTCCCGGATTCTATTTTAAATTTTTTCAGTAATTAAAATTTATTTTTTACTTTTGGTTAACTTTGGTTTGGCGGTCCAGCGTGTATAGCCAGACCGTTAGCGCTAATTGAAGATGACATAGTTAATAAATAATACACGTTATACTAATTACTAGTTCCATTTCCTAATATATATTTGTCATGAAGCTGAAAATACTTTTACCCTTAATTTTGTTTGCAAAACTTAGCTTAGTAGCACAAATCAAAAATCATTTCATAGATAAAGGGAAGAAGTGGTGGATAGTTTATAATTGCCAAGGTCCGTGTGGGGTACTTGATAAATATAGATCTTATTATTTCGATAATGATACCATTATTGAGTCAAAACAATATAAAATATTAAAAGCGATTGTAACAAAATCAATGCCGCTTGATTTGCCATTAAACTTCATTTATAATGCCGGTTATTTTAGAGAAGACACAATTAACAGTAAAGTGTATACATATTTTTTTGGAAACAGTATTTATAATATCAAGAATCGTGATGTTCTGTTATATGACTTTAATTTAAATGTTGGTGATTCCTTAAAAGCAATTAACCCATGTTCCGATTCAATGGTTGCAATATATTTAAATCGTAAGAATTCAATTGATACACTCACATTTCATAATATAACTAAGTTCGTTTTTAGTGATAGCAGCTCTTATGATGAATTGAACAGTTTCATTAACCTTCCAACAATTACTGATACACTAACAAGATGTAGTTTTTATGTTCCATTCATCCAATGTGTAAAAATTAATGATTCCATTACTTTTGGAACGAAGTGCAATGAAGTAAATTCAAGGAATCCATTTCATGACGAATTTTTTAAAGTATATCCCAATCCTTTCCTTAATAATCTTTTTATAGATATCTCTAATTTTAATCACACAGAGATTAATATCTATTCTTTAGATAATAAATTGATGTTCAAAATAAAATTAAAATCCAAGAACACATTAATTCAAAATCTTGATTTACAAGCGGGAGTATACGTTTATATTATTAGCGAAAATAAAAAAATAATAAAGATGGGTAAATTGATTAAAATATAACAGGCGCTAACACGGCATAGACTCTACAGCGCCCTGCATCGATAATCATTCTCTTTTAATTTATTCCGGTAGTGAAAAACTAATTTGCTATTTTTGGCTGACAATGGTTTGACGGTCCAGCTTGTATAGCCAATCCGTTATACCCAATACTAAAAAAGGATAATTCAAAACAAATTACTACCTTTATGCGTTAGTACCGTGTGGCAAAATTATGATTGTAAGCTATGGAGATAAGGAAACTAAATTGATTTGGGAAGGAAGTTTTTCTAAAAAGCTGCCTTTAGACATACAGCAAATTGCCAGGAGAAAACTTAGAATGATAAACAACTCTTACAATATCAATGATCTACGAATTCCACCTGCTAACAGACTGGAAAAACTTGAAGGTAAACTCAAGGGATTATATTCCATCAGAATTAATGAGAAATGGAGAATAATTTTTGAGTGGAATAGCTCAAACGCTTATGATGTTAAAATAACAGATTATCATTAATATGGCAAAACTAAAAAATATTCATCCTGGAGTGGTTCTTAAAAAGGAATTTTTAGAACCGTTAGAAATTAGTATGTACAGATTATCTAAGGAGATTCTAGTACCTCAAACAAGAATGTCTGAAATTATTCATGGTCGAAGAAGCATTTCTGCAGATACTGCGGTGCGACTTTCCATATATTTTGGTAATTCAGCAAACTTTTGGCTTGGCTTACAAAATGATTATGATCTTGAACAAGAAATGAAATTAAATAAGAAAGAATTTGCCAAAATTGGGGAAGCAAAATATGACAGGGTATAACAATGTATATTGTATAAGACGATACTTTGGCTAACGCCTCGCATCGCTTATATTTGGCCGCTACGATAAGGTTTTAATGTATGGGTGTGAATTAGACGGTATATTTCGTTCGGGGTGTGTGACAAAATCGTGAATAAATCTGAAAGCTATAATTAGTTTAGGCTGTGATCGTGACCTTGTAATCGGTGTGGGCGAGTAAAGCTAAACTTTTTACCCAAAATATATTCATCGTTACAATGCGCTTGCAATCAAGGCTCAAAATCAATCGGTTCCTATCCTTGATTGGGAATTGGAGAAAATGTTTTATTTTTGGCGCTGTGAAATTGGCAAGCACAAACCGTAATACTTCATTGGACATAAGCCATTTTAAATTAATATAAAGACAAACAAATGAATAAAATTTATCCACTAATTGTTTTCGCATTTCTTGGATTCAGCGCAAAAGTAAATGCCCAGGTCACTTTTGTGCAATTTACCCTGTCAAAACAGGCTTCAGCCAATTCGCAGATAGTTGACCTGAATGGAGATGGTAAGAAAGATATACTAATGGTTAATCGCTCTTCCGATACCAGCATAGTTTGGTATCTGAATATGGGTAATGGAACTTTTTCACCTGCAAAACAAATCTGGAATGGTGGAGGAAACAATGTCTTTAGCTCCGAGGCCATTGCTCTTGCCGACTTTAATAATGACGGGCATCTTGATTTTGCCGCTGACAATTATTTTGGACGAAATGCACTGGCGTTTATTAACGACGGCTCAGAAAATTTTACACGAACTGTTGTAAGTCATATAGACCGGGAATATTATGGCATCAATACCGTGGATGTCAACAATGATCATTATCCTGAAATAGTTGCTGCTTCAAGAATTTTTAATAACACAAACGGCGTTTTCGACAGCACCGGCGTAATGCTAAGCCAATTTGGTTATTCGACCGTAAGTCATGACTTTGATGGCGACTCATTTGAAGATCTCGCCCAGATTACAAATAGCAATAGAATACAATATTACCAAAATAACAAACAAGGCGGCTTTAACACACCCAAAACAATCGATTCCCAGCTTGAATTTGGCTATTATTACATGAGCCTGTGTGATCTTGACGCTGACAGTATTGTAGATATACTTTATCCATCAAGCTCTTATTTCCCAAATTCAGACAATATCATGAAGTGGTATCAATCCGATGGAGCCGGAAACTTTACTATTCATAATTTGATGGTAGTGGATACAAACTATGTGGTTACGAGCATTTATGCAGCGGATATTAACGGCGATAGAGAAAAAGATCTCGTTGCATCCATGTATAACCGAGTCGACTATAAAGGTGCTGTCAGATGTTTCTGGAATCAGGGTGGAAATGCATTCGATTCAAGCAAATATCAGGTGGTTACAACATCCATCAATTATCCTGTTTTTGTAAGAGTAGACGATATTGACGGTGATGGTGACCAGGACATTCTCACTGCAACCTATGGTGGCGCAGGCGGAATGGCATGGTTTCAAAATCAATTCATTCCAAACACGACCAGTGTGAAAGAGTTTCATCCATTACAATTGAATATATATCCCAATCCGCTTACATCAATGACTAACATTTCCTTTAGTGAGGAACAAAAAAACACCACTATAAAAATAACAAACCTGCTTGGTAAAGAATTAAAAACCCTGAACTTTACAGGCAAAGAGTTCACTTTAGAAAAAGGAGCGATGAGTAATGGGATATATTTTTTACAAATAATTGATGACAGGAGAAACGTTGTGAGTAAAAAAATAGCCATTGAGTAGAATACAAAAGAAGCAATAGCGGAGAAGACATCAACGAGGGCTTAACCTTGTGTAAATGGATATCAACCTGCCGACGTCTGCCGTTGTTTACACCTCTGTGTCAGGATGTGAAAAATTTAGTTAACATTAATTTGTAAATTTCTTTGTAAAATATTTTATAACTAGCCAGCAAAAGCTGGCAATTGAAGGTTGCACTGGCCGTTATAAAGTAGTTTTAATGTAAGGGCGTGAACATGACGATGTAAATTGTACGGGTGTGTGTGACAAATTCGAGAATAACTCGTAAAGCTATAAATAGTTTGGAGTGTGATGGTGACCATGTAACTTGTGTGGGCTAGAAAGGCTAAACATGTTACCTTAAAATATTTACTTCATAATCATTTGCGTGCGATCATGCCGCAGAAACAACCGGTTCCAGTACTTGGGATATACTTGTAAAATATGTTTTAAATTTGGCTTGGATGATGGCGGCACGTCGCAAGTACCTAACGGTTGAACAATTCAGTATTAGCTTATTAAAAGCATAATTTTGAAACATTTAATAAATCCTAAAATACGTTTTGCATTATTCAAATATAATAATAGGATTATGAACCTATTCTATTTATTTGTAATAGCACAATTGCTATTAACATCTTGCTCAAAGAATTTAGTCCTAAAATATCAAATGGATTCGTTAAATACTGGAATCCTAGTACTAAAGCCTAGCAATCCCACAAGGAAAACTAACATTACTGTTAATGATAACTTAGTAGTAAATAAGAAAAACGTAAAATCTGTTACAATATATAATATCCCAGAAGGCGACAACAACATCAATTTTACCTGTGATAATTCCTTTTACAACGACAAAATTAACGGTCAATTTACGGTAAAAATAGATAGTGGGCAGGTAATTACTAAGCTAATTCAAATTCCACCATTTAGTACAGGATTTTGGATTTATGTCACAACACCTGTTATAATGGGATCATTAATTTACATCCTTGATAAAAAATAGAAATGCTTATTTCATTTTATACACTCAATCCTCCCGGTCTGTATTTAATTTTTCGCTTTTGGCATTAATACAAAATTTAATATTCCTAACTTTGGCTGCTGCCAAATGCCGAAGCTGTTAGTAAATAAACCATTGACGCTACATGCTTTAATTTCAATTATTATTTATAAGATAAATAGGGCTGACAAGAAGATGGAAACCTAGCAATCAGAATTAATTATTGGTGTGGTCCATTGCTAAATGCTTTAAGAGAACTTGGTGGATCAGGAAAACCCAAGGAGCATGTATTTCAAATGTTGAAATAAAATGCTGACTTATTGCCCATTCTTTTAGCGTATAATTTGATTAAGTTTTTGTCTCGATTAACATTCTTCAAAACCTGTTGAGTTAAAGGATGCATCCTTAATGTCGTGTTTTAAAGGATATGATTTGTTGGTTACCTTTGACAGCATGAACCTCATATCTTTTTATATCTTTATCATTATAATTTTGCAAAGCAAACCATAAAAAATGAGATTGGAAGTATTGTCTAAAGTTACTTTGTTTTCAAAACTCGAAAAAGAGGAATTGGTTTGCATACAATCGAAATTGAGTGGTTTTGAGTTACAAGAAGGTCAAGTACTTTTTCGTCAAGGAAACCCGGGAAACAGTTTGTATATCATTGAGGAAGGTAGCATTTTAATTGAACAGGACTTATCTAAAAATTCCGGTGGAACCTTACATGAGCTTTCGTCTGGAGATTATTTTGGAGAACTTTCTCTTTTAGATGGTTGTGAACGATCGGTGCTCGCCATTGCCAAAAGTCGAGTTTCCATTTGGGAATTCACGCGCTCAGATTTGGAAGAGCTATTGGTTCAATATTCAGGAATGGCATTTAATTTATTCAGGGTACTATCCTCACGATTAAGATCGATTTCAATAAATCGACTGGACGATATGGACATTGCCCGAAAGGAGTCGGAGTGGGTTGGATTGAACGAAGAAGTCATTTGGCCTGATTTACCACTATTAAATAGCTTTAAAAAGTTTGCTGGTTCGCTGCCATCAAATATAATGGGGATTGTAGGTCTCCAACATCTTATGGGAACCACAGCTTCGTTGTTTAAGGAGTTTACAAGTAAGGAGCTTGGTTTTCAAAATTTGTATTTTTTAGGAAAACCTTATTCTGCAAACGAAAAAGTGGTTGACGCGCTGAATGATGCTGGTTGTTATGTCCATCCCGACAGTCTTTATCAAAAATACGATAAACCGCACGATGAAGGATTGCATGAAAATATTAGAACGCTTTTACAGAAATGCACTTCAGATTTGCTTCCATCCTGTGCTTCCTCTGGTAAAAAGATATTATTAATTGACGACGGAGGACATGCTATACAAATGATTCATGAACCGGAATTTTCTGAGCTCTTGCCATATATTGTAGCGGTTGAGCAAACCAGAAGCGGCATCCGAAGGATTGAGAATCTAAATCTCAAAATTCCGATAATCAATGTTGCTGAGTCCTGGGTTAAACTGGAGTATGAATCACCTATTATTGCGGAGTCGGTTAAGTTGGAATTGTTTAAAGAACTTTTAGCTATTGAATCCGGTGGGATCAAAATTGGACGGAACGTATTGGTCATCGGCTATGGCTCAATTGGAAGATGTGTAGCAGCAAGATTGAGGGGCTGTGGCTTTCAGGTATTGATTTTAGAGACTTCTCAATCATTAATTCAATTGGCATATCAGGATGGTTTTTACGTGTAAAGACTTGCATTCGGGATTAAGGAGTTCTGAATTAATTATTGGATGTACAGGAAGGCCCATCATAAACATGGAAGATTACGAGCACATCAACAAGGACAGTATCCTGATCAGCACTTCGTCTTCTGATGTCGAGTTCAGAAGTTGGAATTTAAGGATACATGGTGTTTCGCTCGGTATTCCTAAATTGTGGAATATTGTCTATGATGCAGAAAACCTTAATGAAGATGAAGTTATATGGGACGGGGAAGATCATCCTTGTTTTAATCTGTATAGGGTGAAATTCAAAAATAGAAATTTTTATCTCGTAAAAGGTGGTTTTCCGGTAAATTTTAATGGGCAGATTGATCCGATTCCACCGCATCTGATTCAATTAACACGAACGCTGCTATTTGCCGGCGCTTTGCAAGCATCCCAATCTTTTTCCACAGGCTTACTAAACTTAAGAGAGGACTACCAGCGAATCATAGCAAACTTATTTTCAAATGTCATAGATGACTAAAAAGACCGGAATAATAATTAAATTTTTAGAACAAATACTTGGAGTGGCGAAATTGGATAATTTATCCCAAAAGTTTATTTTATCCAATGATCAAAACCCATTTAAAAATGTAGCTTCTTTATTGAATTTAAAATATCAGCTGACTGAAGATTCTGTTAGGAATATTCCAAAGGACAAATCGCTGCTGATTCTTGCCAATCACCCTACGGGTGGTGCAGATCCAATAATTATCATGAAGATACTTCTGGAGGCCAGAGACGATATTAAAATTCTCAGTCATGTATGGTTTAAAAGGTATTCAATTTTTGAGAACTATTCCATTTTTGTAAATCCACAGGCAAAAAATTCCGATGATTTTAGATTAAACGAATTGGCCATGATTTCAGCAATCGAATGGGTGAATTCGGGGAAGGCATTATTGATTTTTCCAGCGGGAGAGGTATCCTATTTCGATATCTTTAGATTCAAAGCTGTTGAACCTGAATGGAAAAAAGGTTTACTTAAAATCATAAGCCAAACTACAGCTCAGATACTTCCAATTCGCATTTCAGCAAATAATTCCCTATTGTATTATTTTGTCAGTGCATTTTTTCGAAACTGGAGATTTTTGTTTTTAGCCAAAGAGCTTCTAAATAAATCCCACCAAACATATAAAATTCAGTTCAAACCAATTTTTAATTCCTCTGAAATACAAATAAATTTAAGCGATAAGGATATCATGGAAATCATGAGGAAGAAGGTTCTGGATCCCTAATCTTAAATTTGATTTCATCACTACATTTAAATTATACGACCATTCATATTCTAATTGGATATGAAAGGATAATACTAATTTAGAATTTATCAATCCAAATCGAATGAGTTCCTATATCAAACTTCTTGATTGGATGAAACCATGCACATAGTTATCTATTAAGGTGGGAGTCCAATTGACTATTTTGTTCTATTTTATTTTTTTAGATTTTAAATTACTTCTATGTCCAAAATTAAAAGTCAGTAATTAGAAGTCAAGTGTCAAATTTTAATTAAACCGTTCGAAATGCAACGCGCGGCGAAAATGGGGAATTGATTTGAATGTTTGATTTACTGATTGCTGACTATTAATTACTGACCATTGATTCTTTGCTGGGCGTAGGCTCCTCCTACGTCTTAATATTAATCAAAGAGTGGACATAAGATGATTTTATCGAAGGAATCTCGCTCAACGGCTCCAGCCGTTTGAATCATTAATTAGTAAACTATGTTTAGAAATTAATTATTACAAACAGCATAATCTAGTACCGCACCTACGGCGCTAAATATTTGTTCTGGTTGTGTTATAAAGATGTCGCCCCTCTGGGGCTATGAAAGAAAGAAACAATAAAATAGCCCCAGAGGAGCGACATCTTTATAGAAAGAAAGAAATTATAGAATAGCCCCAGAGGGGCGACATCTTTATAGAAAGAAAGAAATTATAGAATAGCCCCAGAGGGGCGACATCTTCGTAGGAATTTGATAAATTGTATGAATCTGTTCGAAATACAGTCCATAACGAAATTTTATCTATGCCAAGTTTAACTAAGATTTCTATAAATTGCCGCACTGTTTTAAATTACGATTTAAATCCGACTATTTATATCATAATTTCTTAGTTTTACTTTTCATAGTTCACAATTCCATTAAATGAAATATAGAATTCTAATCCTGTTTTGTTTGATACGTATCTCTTTAAATGCGCAAATAGTCAAGCTGGATTCATCCAATCTGCCAATTTGTATCATTGATACCCGTGGGAAGACCATCGCCAATGAACCAAAAATTCTGGCCCACATGAAGATTATTGACAATGGTCCCGGTAAAATCAATAAAGTCAAGGATACGAAATTCAATTACAATAATTTTATAGCTATTGAAATTCGTGGAAACAGTTCGCAATTTTATCCACAAAAGCAATATGGAATTGAATTAAGGGATAGTGTCAGTGGAGCGGATCTGGATGCGGGCTTGATGGGAATGCCTGCAGAAGAAGATTGGATTTTGTATGCACCTTACAACGACATCAGTATGCTTCGCAATGTATTGACCTATAATTTGTGGAATGCAATGGGTCATTGGGGACCGCGAACCCGTTTTTGTGAATTGCTTATAAACAATGAATATGTCGGAATTTATATACTTACAGAATCAATTAAACGCGGAGCTGAACGAGTGGCAATCGCAAAACTAAATCCGGAAGATACCAGTGGACTGGAGCTCACAGGAGGCTATATTATGAAGATTGATAAAAACAGCAATTCAGCAGATCTGGGATTTGTTTCTAAAGTAAAGTCAACGACCAATTTGGATATAAATTGGTTGCATCATTATCCTGACTCCAATGAGATTAAGCCAAAGCAGCAAAAGTATATTCAAAATTTTATTGATACGGTAGAATTGTTAATAGCATCCGCTGGATTTGCAGATCCAATAAAAGGTTATAAAAAATACATCAGTGTAAATTCTTTTATAGATTATTTTCTGATCACAGAATTTTCCAGAAACATTGATGCATATAAAGCCAGTAGTTTTTTCTATAAAGAAAAGTTAGAAGCTGATGGGAGCAAAGGCATGTTAAAAGCGGGTCCGGTTTGGGATTACAATTTTGCATTTGGCAATGCAAGTTTTTGCTCCGGGGCACAAACTGCTGGTTGGATGTATGATGGCTGTGTACCTGCAACCATACCTACACCCATATTATGGAGGAGATTATTAACAGATACAAATTATGCTAATGCGGTGAAATGCCGTTACCTGGAACTGAGAAAAACACTTTTAGATACCGGAAGTCTATTTCAATATTTAAACCGCTATGCATTTGATACCTTGGATGCAGCGCAAAAAGACATTACACTAAATGGAAAATACTAGGTACCAATCCCGGAGGATTCAATGCCTACATTGCCAGTTCATATCCGGATGAATTAAATCGCTTAAAGAATTGGATACGCAACCGACTTAATTGGATGGATGCAAATTTGCCAGGTCGTTGCATTCCGGCTCCAGTGATTGTAAAAATTGAAATGCCCTTAGATCCAGAGTGTTTTCAAGGAATTAGACCGGTTATAGAAAAAAGTCATCCCTTTAATATAAGCCCCTTCAATTACAACGGTACAGAAAAAATAGCGAACATTCCTTCTGATATTATACGATGGGTATTGGTAGAACTAAGAGACTCCAAAGACTCAACAAAAATTATCGATCGAAGAGCTGCACTGCTTCGCATTGATAGTGTGTTGCTAGATACCAATTTAAATGTTGGAGTGTTATTTCCAAAGGCAATTGATAAGAATCAATATTTTATTCTAGTGCGTTACGATTCATTAGGATTTCTATTCAGCAAGGAAGCTGTTCAGGTTCCAAACGATAACGATTACAATCTCAATCGAACTCACCGCTTAAATACTATTGCAAATACCAGTCCATTGATATATAATACCAATTGGTTAGGAGTTGATACCTTAAAAGTATGTCAGGGGCAATCCGTGTATTTAAGTGATAGCAATTTGGTAAAATTGGGGTATTCGTTTGTTGGGCACCAAATTTTATTAAAAGGAGCAAATCTAAGTATTCCAAATCCACACGAATTAGAAGTACAGATAGATAGTTCCGGAGCCTACCCGGTTGATTTGTATTTAGATTGCAACGATCATTCGATTGTACGAAGCAGTATCATTCTAATTGTAAATCAAAATCCAACGGCAAAAATTACTGGACCGAACACCTTTTGCCCGGGAGATACTATTGAGCTTCAATCAGACCAATTTGCCAGTTATGAATGGAGCACCAATGAAGTTAAGCAATCAATTTTTGTAGATAAGCAAGGTACTTACCAATTAACAGTTACAGATGGCAATGGATGCAGTTCAAAGGCCATAAAAGAAGTTTTGCAACATCCGTTATTGAAAGGAAAAATTATTTCTGAATCAACTACTGCAACTAACAAATGCAAGCTCTATTTTCTTCCGGAAGATCCAAATTCAAACTATAGAAAACTATGGAGCACCGGCGAACAAACAGATACTATTGTAACAAGTGACTTAACTGTTCAACTCACAGTGACAGATTCAAACCAGTGTAGTCAAGTTTTTGTATTTATTTGCAACCCAGTTTCTCTGAATGAGACAACGATCCATCATTTGCAAATCCACCAATATCCAAATAGAGGTTCGGTTAAAATATACAGTCCAGAGACATTCGAACGTTTGGCTCTTTATGATGCTTCTGGAATATTGGTATATTCAAAAAAATGGCAAACTAATGAGGAAATTCATGAAATACAATTGAATAACTTGACCTCAGGCATTTATTTTGGGATTACTCAGTTAGGTGATCGGCGTATAAATTTTAAAATGTTTGTTGAATAGGGAGGAAAATGGTTCAATGTTCCAATTTTATAATGCAATAATTTTCTGAAATCAATTTCTTCGCTGGGCGTAGGCTTTGCCTACGTCCTAATATAAATCGAAGAGTAGACATAAGATAATTTTATCGAAGGAATTTCGCGCAACGGCTCCAGCCGTTTGAATCATTAATTAATAATCTGTGTTCAGAAATTTGATATTTCAAAACAGCATAATCTAGTTCCGCACCTACGGCGCTAAATTTTTAGTAGTTGGGTGTTATTAAGATGTCGCCCCTCTGGGGCTAGGATAAAATAATATATGTAAATTAACACCAGTGAGATAAAGCTTTGTAGTTCAATCAAAGTAATAATAATATTATTTCGTTCGAAATGTAGCGCGCGGCGAAAATATTTCTCAGTCAAATTTAACTAAGTTTTCTATAAAAAGACATGCAGTTAAGATTTATCATAAAAACAAAAGTGTGCGAAAAATTTAAGCTGAAGCTTGAGGAAGGCAAGAACGCCTTCATTTCTAACAAGCGTTTTGGTGCTTTTGGACGAATGCAAAAGAACAAAGCCTAATTGATATTTTACCTATCAATGAAAGGCATGCGTTTCAATTCCCGACTGTGTAGATAATGATTCATCCCTCAATAGGTACAACCTATGCATGTCCGCTTTACAATTGAAATAGATATGATTTGTTCTTCGATCAAAATAAGTACGTAGGCTGAGCCTATGCCCAGCGGGGGAAATTAGTAGTCTAGAGTATTAAAATCAAATCCAGCCCTTCAGACGTCCAGCCCCTCAGCCCTCCAGACTAACTTCATCATAACTATATCATAACTATATCCCTTCTTTATCCCTTCTTTATCTATTCTTTATCTATTCTCCATCTATTCTTTATCTATTTTGAAAAAGTACAAAATTTACACCAATTTAAGCCAATGGCGACAAGAGCGACAAGTGCGCTATCAATGAAACTTGCGGGCGTTTTGATTTTGTTGAACTAGCGATGACTTCATGAAAAGCTTTTAGCAATTGCAACATGAAGTAAAATATTTTATTAATTTTTTTAATTTTTTTAGTATGGCACGTTTGAAAAGTTTATTGAAAGTAGAGGGCACTCTGGATGACCTAAGTTTTTATGAATCGAAAAACGGTCACATCGTTCGAAAGAAAGGTGGAGTAAAACCCGGGTTGATTAAAAACGATCCGCGATTTGTGCGTACCCGTGAAAACATGGCTGAGTTTACTGAAATTTCTCAGGCAGGAAAAATTATCAGGACAGCCTTAAGACCGGTAAGCTTTGGAAGCGCCGACATTCATTACATGGGCAGATTATCAAAAGTATTGGCAGAGATTAAGAAATTCGATCTTGTCAGCAATCGCGGTGAACGAAAAATTGCTATTGCTCTGGAATCTCCGGAAACAAGAAAGATGTTTACCGGATTGATGTTAAACGAACGGGCCGTTTTAGACCTTGTTTTTTCAGGAAAGTATGAATTTATAAAGGTCGCAAAGAAAATTCAGTTTAATGAATTCCTGATTGAAAAAACAATGAATCTGGCTCAAGGTGCTACACATTGTGGATTTCAATTTATGTGGGCTCGTATCAGTGTTGCAAACGCTACTTCCGTAAATGGTTTTAGCAATGAGCACTTAATTGCATTGGGTAATAAAGAAGTCATTCCGGCTTTCGACCTTGTAGCTCCAGAAATTGATGACTCAGAAGGCTTATTGCTCATTGTGCTTCGGATTAATTTTTATCAGAAATTGAATAATAAAAATTATCCTTTAAATTCTGGCGATAACAATCCGGTTCAAATAATTTATTCAGAATAACTAAATTGCAGTTCAATGATTCAATTGCAAATCAAACGGATCTATCATCCAACAGCTACCAACGGTACGCTGTTTTTGATGGGACAGGAATTGTGTAAAACGATCGAACTTCCCTGGAAGCAAAATCGCAAACAAATCTCCTGCATCCCGGAAGGACTTTATCGCATCCGATTTAGAGTCAGCAAAAAGTTTTCCAGACACATCGAACTCCTCCAGGTACCCGACAGAAGTCTGATACTAGTTCACCCCGCCAACAATGCACTTAAAGAATTGCGAGGTTGCATCGCTCCGGTTATGGAGTTGACCGCTCCGGGTCGCGGACTGCGTTCGAAAACGGCTTTAAAACTACTACTGAATTCTTTGGATGCTTTGAACATTCCGGATAAACAAGAAATGCAAATTGAAATCATGCAACTGGCAATCATCTGATTTAACGAATTGGATACAACCTGCCCCTTCTAAGCGTTTGCCGGGAAGGGGCTTTTTTATATTTATAGATTCAGCTATTGACAATTAACCCCTGACTACTGACCCCTAATTGCTGACTACTGGACAGCCTACGCCCAGCGGAGTGAATTAATAAAATGGAAGAGAGTTCCTTCTGGCAGAGTATATTTGTATTTCGCAACAAATTTAATAGCATGAAGAAAATATCCCATTTCATAGGATCTATAAAAATTAAATCCCTTTTATTTTATTTGTTTTTTTGGGGAGCTGCGAATGCCCTTTCTGGTCAAGTATTTTTAAATCCGGTTGCAAATCCTTTTTCATTGAAAGTGTCTGATATGCGACAAACTCCGTGCTTTGTAGATTTGGATGGAGATCATGATGTTGATATGTTTACTGGAAGTGCTTCAGGAATTTTTTACTATTATCAAAACAGTGGAACTCAAAATATTGCAAAATTTATGAATCCGCTATTAAACCCTTTTAGTTTAAAAACTGCAGGTGCTTATTCACGAATTGTATTTGGTGATCTCGATCAGGATGGCGATTTTGATTTATTGCTTGGAAGTGAACGAGGAGATTTAGAGTATTTTCAAAATACGGGGACTCCAACTGCTCCTAAATTTGCAAATGCAGTTATCAATCCATTTTCCTTGAATCCCAATAGAAAATATATGACTCCAATATTGCTGGATTTGGACTATGATGCTGACTTGGATTTAATAGCAGGGACAGAAACAAACGGAATCGTATTTCAGGAAAATATTGGAACAGCCAAAGTTCCAAAGTTTGGAGATGTCATATTTAATCCATTTTTTATTGAATCAGCTGAAACCGATTTGGTCCCGACGGCCGCTGATTTAGACAACGATGGGGACCTGGATCTTCTGGTCGCTAATCAAAGCCCATCCTTTGAGTATTTTGAAAACAATGGAACAAAATTTATGCCTGCGTTTCTTCCACCCATAATAAACCCATTTTCAATCAAAACGAACACAGGCGATCCGGCACCCTTTCTGGTGGACCTGGACCACGACGGAGATTTTGATTTTATGACCGGACAAACTGCTAAGTTTAATTATTATCAGAATACCCAAATTCTCATTGCGACTCAATCATTTTGGAATACAAACGCATTGGTCCCATTTCCAAATCCGGCAAGCTACCAGATTAACTTGAATGCATTTGATGTATCAAACGATGCCTTGTTAGGAATATATAATATGAATCAAGCATTAGTTCGCGAGTTGAAAATGGATCAATTTGAAAATATAATTCTAAGTGAACTTCCAGCCGGTGTGTATTATATAAAGCTAAAGCATTATCATCAGGTTTGTTTTATCAAGTTTATTAAAATTTAAATTCTGATGCAATGCGGTGGATCCCGTTGCGGCGTGAATAGGATCGGAGGGATCATCCAATTTTTAGATTAATTGCAAATTAGACAACTAATTAATATTGAATTGCTAGGCGTAGGCTTAGCCTATAAAGAAATGTATGTTTTAAATAAAAGAATAATTTTGCTTTAAGTTTATTTCATTCCTCAAAAGGTTCAACCTATTCGTGTTCCATTTACAATTGAAATTTATTTGATTAATTTTTGAATTTAAATTGGGACGTAGGCTCAGCCTACTCCCAGCGGAAGGATTTATTTACTATCATTGCTATCTTTAATTATTTCTATGCTTAAATGCCTTTTCTTTTTAATCTTACCTATTCTCTGTTTTGCTCAACAAGATAGCAGCCAGTTGGAACATGAGACTGAGATTGGCCTTGCACTAAATTCCAAATCAAAACCATTCCGCTTTTTGACAAATACACCAGGTGATGTGTATCAAATATTTAAATCCCCTTTTAAAAAGCAATACACAACCGGCTTTGTTGCAACCATGATTGCAACGGGCTTGCTCATTCCTTTTGATCAGCCGATTGCAGATGGGGTAAAGCATATTTGCAGACAGATGCATTTGTATTCACAAACGGACTATGAGGTTATATTAAAATACAAGAAAGCACGCATCATCCGAATTCCGAGAAATTTAAACAGCGGATTGTATCAACTCGGTGAAGGGGTACATCCGTTCTATTGGCAGCCGGTTTATTTGCTTATGGCAAGCTATTTCACGATAAACGTTCGGTAGGTGTTGCCTGGGATTTGACTGAAACCTTTATTACCATGGGAATGTCCACACAAATTATCAAACGCATTACCGGAAGAGAAAGCCCTTTTCGCGCCACAGCAGATGGAGGCATCTGGAGACCACTTCCAGGCTTTGTCGAATATCAAACCAACACATCCAGATACGATGCATTTCCAAGTGGCCATTTGGCTACCATGATGGCTACTGTTACCACATTGGTCCTGAATTATCCAAACAAAAAATGGTTAAAACCAGTAGGCTATGGGATTATCGGATTAACTGCAATCGCCATGATTAATACCGATGTCCACTGGATTAGTGATTATCCCTTAGCACTTGCTCTTGGATTTGTCGCAGCGAAAATAACCTTCAATAGAAATCATAGAAGCCTCAATTTAAGAACATGATGTTTAGCACCATGTATCAAAAAAACGGATCATTCCATTGCGGATTGACCAGTTTTTTGAGCTAGTATCCATGCATGTTTCTTGATTTTACTATTTTGTGATTTATTCACTTCCAGGTAGATGAACTCCTTTTTTCAGCTTTACAGACAGGCATTTCTTAAGCCGGGGCATGCGTTTTCTGAATTATTAAAGCATCCGAATGCTTTGTCATTTGGATTTTTTGCAGTGTGTGTTCAAGCCAGACTTGATACAGGAGTCTATGTTTTTTTGATTTTTGGTGGCGGACAAGCATTGAAACCCTGGCTTAATATACCAGTAGATGAATATTATAAATACAATGTGTTTTTTGTGCGCCTAGTATGATCTTAGCCTGGATCCTCGCAGCAGGATTGATATTTGTTTTAACTAGACTCGGGAAGCTTCAGGGACAATTTGAACACGTACTTGCACTCTTTGGATTTGGAATTGGCATTGCATCCTGGTCGACCGGATTGCATGATATCAGTACGAGTTTTTTAGGAGCGGTACATATCATTGATCAACGGACGTATGAATTTCAACTCAACAGTCCAACCATTTGGCGTACCTTACTCTGGATTCAAATGCTGGTCTATTTGTGTTGGTTTATTTTTTTATTTTCACTTGCAATTAATAAAATTTATCATACAAATCGATGGATGTCTTTTGTATTAGGATTTGTTGGTTTTCTAACTTATCAATTGTTTTTTCTGATTTTTAATAGATAGTAATTTGAAATACAATTTGGTGAAGGCGAGTATCTATTTATTTATTCTTTGCACCCTGCATTTATTTTTAAGTATCAATGCTTTGGTTGGTGGTAGTTTGCTAATGATCCAACCCAATGGTCAGTTGTTAGGAATGCATACAGATTGGCTTCTTGGGTCACCATTTAAATCCTATCTTATTCCGGGAATCCTATTGTTTAGCTTGATTGGTTTACAATCTTTGGTTTGTTTTATCGGATTAATCTATCAACCCCATTGGAAATGGACACAAGCTTTGAATCTCTATTCAGATCGTCACTGGAGTTGGACATTTTCTGTGTATTCTGGAGTCATATGCATCAGCTGGATCATCATTCAACAAATCATGACGCGTTATTTTTGGATTCAATCATTAATTCTAAGCATTGGCTTACTGATACTCATTTTTACCATACATCCTAAGATAATGAATCGATATCGTGTGATAGAAAAATCTAAAAATTAGAGCTATGATTAAAATACTTTTTATTGCCCTTTTATGTTTTCATGGGATTATCCATCTGATGGGATTTGCAAAAGCCTTTGGATATGCAAACATGGAGGCATTGACTAAGGATATCAATAAAGGGCAAGGCGTAATGTGGTTAATAGCATGCATCTTATTTATATTAGCTGCAGGATATTATGGTTTTTCAAAATACAATTGGTGTGTTTTTGCATTGCTTGCCGTTGGGATTTCACAATATCTTATTATTAGTTCGTGGCAAGACGCCCGATTTGGTACGATTGCCAATATTATAATCTTTGTAATTACGCTCATTGGCTTTTCAAGTTGGAATTTTCACAAACAATTTGAGAGTGATTACAAAATGCAGTTGAATGCTGAAAACCAAAAGGCATCGGAATTATTACTCGAAAAAGATCTTTTAGGCTTGCCGGTTTTAATTCAGAATTATTTACGACAGGCTGGGGTAGTAGGTAAGCCAAAGGTGCAGCATTTCAAGATTGAATTTGAAGGTAAAATTCGTAAAGACGAGCAATCTGAATGGATGCCTTTTAAATCTGTACAATATAATTTTATGGATACTCCAGCCAGATTGTTTTTTATGAATGCAACTATGAAGGGTCTTCCTGTTGCCGGATACCATGCATATAAAAATGGAATAGCTTTTATGGATATCCGCTTATTTTCAATATTTAAAGTGCAGTATTTGGATGGACCCGAAATGGATCTTGCCGAAACAGTAACTTTTTTTAATGATATGTGCTGCATGGCTCCCGCTACCTTAATAGATCCAAGGATTGAATGGCAAGAAATCGATGATCACCTGGTTCAGGCCGCTTTTAACAATCAAGGCCTGCGAGTTGTAGCCATGCTTCAGTTTAATGATAAAGGGCAGTTGATCAATTTTATTTCAAACGACCGGTACAATGCCGAAGCTAAAAAAAGATTGCCCTGGTCCACCCCTTTAAAAGAGTACAAATCCATTCGGGGGATTTCTGTCAGCAGTGCGGCGGATGCGGTGTATTCAGATACCAAGGGAGACTTTATTTATGGTACCTTCCAATTGACCGATTTGGAATACAATGGGTACTTAAATAAAAGGTGATCTGGTAATTTTAATGATAAAACCAAAGCCCTGAATTGTTCGTATTTATATCAACGCAAAAGATAGTTATGAAAAAAATTTCTGTTTTTATAATAGTTATGTGCTTTCTGGCATTTACAATGCCTACAAATAACATTCCCTTTAAACCTGTTTTAACAGAAGGAAGTATCATCAATTTGTACGATGCATTTGGAAAAGACACATCGCTCACAAAAGATTTTGGATTCTCCTGTATTACGAAATATCAGGGCAAAACCATCCTGTTTGATGCGGGTAGCAATGCGGATATATTTAAACGAAATGTTACAGCACTGGGCATCGATTTAAAAAGCATTGATTTGGTAATAATTTCTCACGGACATTTTGACCATCTCAATGGGCTGGATTATTTATTGGCACTCAATCCGAATGTAAAGATTTATTTTCCCTACGATATTTTTTGGGGAGCGCCGGTACCTTTTGATGCAACCGGACAAGAACCATCTGTTAAGGATTCATTGCCAAAGCACATGCAGTATTTTGATGGAGGAAGTACTAAATTCTTCATCAAACAATCCGGTCGTTTTTGGAAAGCAAACATCGAATTTGTAAAAACATCCAAAGAAATTCTTCCCGGCTTAAATTTAATTGCAACCAGTTCAGCGTATATGGGTTATTTTTCCTGTTATCCTAATAAAAGTTTTGTAGAAGGCCAATTTGATCATCCAAAAGATGAATGCAAACAAACCGGCTTGCCCGAATTATCTTTGAGCATGCACACCCCAAAAGGGGATGTATTGATTGTTGGCTGTTCGCATACCGGCGTAGAAAACATCATTGCAGAAACCCAAAAAACGACCAAAGCCCCAACTGATTTAGTGTACGGAGGATTTCACCTTTTACCTTTTGATCGCAAACAAACAATTGAACTGGTATCTAAAATCAAAAATGAACTGAAAGTAAAGCGCGTCGCACCCGCACACTGCACCGGCCACCTCGCATTTCAACTCCTACAAAAGGAATATGCTTCAAACTATTTATATGCCGGCTTGGGTGAGAAAATCAACTTTTAGGAAATGCTGCAATTCTGCAATGTTACAATCCTATAATCCTTAAATGTAATAATGCTTAAGTATTTTTAAATTGAATCTTGATAAATTACTTCGTAATTGACAATACTTCCAGCAAGTACGCGGGATGTCCACAACGCTCCCATAATTCGTAATTGACAATTCGTAATTCGTAATTAATACTCAACCCATCCAGCCAATAACAGCGCCCATAATAGTAGATGAAACAATCATATACCCTGCATCAATAAAAAACAAGCGCGTAGGTCGATGAGAAAATTGATAACTGATCCCAAGGCTCATAGCAGAAAAAAAAGCACCTACCAGCAAACCAAATTTTAATCCATCTGCCATACCGCTTAAGTCAGTTCGTAAAATGGTTTTAGCCAACATAAAAGCGTACACAAAGGTCATAATAAAAGAAAGGCCAAATACTTTCACAAAATTTGAAGCCATTAGTTTTTCTTTGGACAATTGGTTGTCTTCCTGCCATGCTTTTCCAAATAGCATCGGACTATACCAAAGCCAACCGAGGACAAATGAACTGATGCTGGCGATAATTACTCCAAACCAATTTATGTAATTCATAATTTTTTATTTTTAAAAGAATTGAATTTCTAAATCCAATAATAAGGCATTTATAGTTTTAAATATCGAGTAATGAAATGAATATTGTTTCTTAAAAGATTTTTTAACTCTATAGGGAACCTCTAATAACTTCTTAGACGAGGCTTGCGATTTTTTTAAACGCTTATTTTGCTGCTTTAAATGAGGTGTTTAAAAAAATCGCATAACGAGTTATTAGAGAGTTCCTATATAATAAGAGAAGCTGCCTTATGAAATTCAAATTCATTCAGGCAGCTCCTCAATTTATTTTAAAAACGGATTCTTAACGCCAAACCGGATTAAATTCCGTGCGGCGATTTAAAGCTCTGCCATCTTTGGTTTTATTATCTCCAATAGGTTTAGTTTCACCATAACCAGCAGACATCAAGCGGCTCGCTGCAATGCCTTTTTTAATCAGATAATCAGCGCAAGCTTTTGCACGTTTTTCTGAAAGTTTTTGATTTAACGCATCGTCAGCCACACTGTCTGTATGTCCTTCAATGCTTAAGTTCATTTCTGGATATTTGTTTAATACAGACAAAACTTCATTCAGGTTTTTGAAGGATGATTTGGTTATAATTGCAGTACCTGTTTGGAATTGTACCGCACGCATTGCTACGTCTAATACTTTTTTGTCTTCAACTTTTATTTCAGGACATCCCATATTAGAAGCAGGTCCTTTGGTATTTGGACATTTATCATTGTTATCGGTAACACCATCTCCATCGGTATCAGGGCATCCGCCAATGCTACCGGCTAAATCCGGACATGGGTCTGTTGCATCTGGGAATCCATCATTATCACGATCCGGTGGACAACCATTGTTGCTAGCTGGACCAGCCACTTTTGGACATTTGTCATCGATGTCAACCAACCCATCGCCATCGGTATCCGGGCAGCCTTTGATTTTACCGGCCACATCTGGACAACGATCGTCTTTATCAGCTACACCGTCTTTGTCTTTATCCGGACAGCCTTTTACAGTACCGGCTACTTTTGGACAATCATCATCGCGGTCGTAAACACCGTCTTTATCCATATCAGAAGGGCATCCCATATTTTCAGGAACTCCCGCTTCTTGAGGACATTTATCATCTTTATCAGCAATTTTATCGGCATCAGAATCCGGACATCCTTCTACGGTTCCCCAATCATCCGGACAAGGATCCATTTTATCTGGCCAACCATCCTCATCACGATCTTTAGGTGCTAGTAATAGTTTAATACCGGCAGCATGTTGCCAATTATCAAAGCCATCTTCAAAAGCAAAGCGGTAATCAGATTGCAATGCAATTTTCAATCGTTCGCTTACTCTGATATCCAGACCTGCGCCAAATGGAGCTTGTGCATAAAAGTTATCAAAATCAAATGCTGGAATCGCACCTCCGATACCAGCATATACAAACGGAGAAATGCCACAATTTTTATAAAAATTTAATTGAAGTAAAGCATCCAAGCCTGTGTAAATTTTATCCCGGGTATACGTATTTACCGATTTAGTTAGCTTATCATAAATTGGAAAATTTGCCAGGCCTATTCGCAAAGGCAAGGCAAAGCTTAACGCATTGCTTAAATCGCGTGTATAGCCCAATTCAAAGCCATTGGAAAGATTTTCAAAAATCTGTTTATTATCCCGGTGCGGAGCCTGGTAATTAAACAAAACTGCCTTAGCAGTTAAGCCATTTTTTGCAGGTCCTGGTTGACTGAAACTGACCTGGGTGGACAGCAAAAGGAATAAAATGAAGCTTAATAAAATTCGTTTCATATATCTTGTTTTAGTGAATGAATGAAATTAGATTTCAAAAATACAGCATATTCAAGCACAATGTAGCAATTCTGGATGCCTCTGATGTATTTTTACGGTTAAATTATTGATTTAGGCTATGCTTAAAGTCTAATGAATAAAAGCCTAAGTTCATTTAAAATTAACCATTTAAATCAATCAACGATTCATGAAATACTAAGCTATAAAACTTTTAAGCTTTAGCCTTTAGCCTCTAGCCTCTAGCCTCTAGCCTTTAGCCTTTAGCTTCTAGCCTCTAGTCTCTAGCCTCTAGCCTCTAGCCTTTAGCCTTTAGCCTCTAGCCTCTAGCCTCTAGTCTCTAGCCTCTAGCCTCTAGCCTTTAGCCTTTAGCCTCTAGCCTCTAGCCTTTAGCCTTTAGCCTCTAGCCTCTAGCCTTTAGCCTTTAGCCTCTAGCCTTTAGCCTCTAGCCTTTAGCCTTTAGCCTTTAGCCTCTAGCCTTTAGCCTTTAGCCTCTAGCCTCTAGCCTTTAGCCTCTAGCCTCTAGCCTCTAGCCTCTAGCCTCTAGCCTCTAGCCTTTAGTCTCTAGTCTCTAGCCTCTAGCCTCTAGCCTCTAGCCTCTAGCCTTTAGCCTCTAGCCTCTAGTCTCTAGCCTCTAGCCTTTAGCCTCTAGTCTCTAGCCTCTAGCCTTTAGTCTCTAGCCTCTAGCCTCTAGCCTTTAGCCTCTAGCCTTTAGCCTTTAACCTTTATTCTACAGCATAATCCCTACCAATGACCACCAAATTTCATAAAAATCTAATTCAAGCAGTCAGTGATATTATTCATCAGGTTATCTATGATCAAGTGTATGCGGATAAAAAAATTGAACAAGTTTTAAAGTCTAATAAGTCCTGGGGTGCAAGAGACCGCAGTTTTATTGCAGAAACTGCCTACAACATCATCCGGGAATTTCGAAAAATCCGCTTTTGCAGTGGAAATTCTAAAAAGCCGGAACATTGGATTTCAACGTATTTTCTACTCAAAAAAATGAACCCTCCGGATTGGGAAATTTACAATGAAATGAAATCAGACCGGGTATGGGCAAAACTTGAAGAATGCAAATCGAATTTTGCAATCATGCAATCCTATCCAGATGCTTTGGTAGATTTAATAAAAGAGGAATTGCCGGATACCTGGGAACGGGAATTGACTGCGCTCAATAAACCGGCCCAACTGATCATCCGGTGCAATACCTTAAAAACCACAATCAAACAACTGCAAACAAACTTTCTTAAAGAAGGAATTGAAACAAGTCCCATTCCTGAGTTACCGGATGCCCTAATTATTCTGGAGAAATTTAATGTCTTTGGAAATCCACTTTTCAAATTAGGTCATTTTGAAATACAAGATGCTTCTTCGCAGGCAGTCGCTGCATTTTCATTGGTCGAACCGGGTATGCGGGTCATCGATGCCTGTGCCGGTGCCGGCGGCAAGACCTTGCATATGGCCGCTCTTATGAAAAACAAAGGCCGAATCATTGCCCTGGATACAGAATCCTGGAAGTTAGACGAACTTAAAAAAAGGGCCCGACGCAACGGGGCTGAAAATCTGGAAACCCGGGTCATAGATGGCACAAAAGTGATCAAACGATTGGCAAGTTCATGTGACAGGCTTTTGTTGGATGTTCCTTGTAGTGGTTTGGGTGTATTGCGCCGCAATCCAGATGCTAAATGGAAAGTAGATCTGTCTTTTATTGATCGGATGCGTAGCCTGCAAAAGGAAATCCTCACAAACTATGCCTCCATGTTACGTCCTGGAGGGAAATTAATTTATGCAACCTGCAGCATTTTACCTTCTGAAAATTCAAAACAAGTTTCGTATTTTTGCAGCGAGCATACCCATTTTCAATTAGAAGAAGAAAAAATCATTAGTCCTGCTTTAAGCGGCTTCGATGGTTTTTATATGGCCCGTCTGAACAAGACTTAAATCCTTAAAAATACCGATATGAAAAGTAACAGTATTATCATCCTGATCCTGATTCCATTTTTTGGAATTTCAAAAACCTGGTTGGTAGGTCCAACCAAAACATACCAAAGTCCGAGTGCCGTTTCAAGCCTAGTGGCAGATGGCGATTCGATCTTAATTGATGCAGCAGAATATGAAAAAGATGTCTGCCTGTGGAAAGCGCATAACCTAACGTTTATTGGGGTTGGCGGATTTGCACATTTGAATGCAGAAGGAACCGCTTATGGTGGAAAAGCAATTTGGGTTATCACCGGAAATTTCAACCGTTTGGAAAATATTGAATTTTCTAATTGTACAGTAGTGGATCGAAACGGCGCTGGAATTCGATTGGAAGGAACCAGTCTTACAGTCAACCATTGTTACTTCCACAACAATCAGGATGGAATCCTGGCTGGCGATAATCCGGCAAGCGATATTGTAATTGAGTACTCCGAGTTTTCACACAACGGTGCTGGTGACGGGTATTCTCATAACCTGTATATCAACCACGTTCGTTCACTTACATTCAAATTTAATTATGTACATCATGCATACTATGGTCATGAATTAAAAAGCAGAGCGTATAAAAATATTATTTTATACAATCGCATCACCAATGAAGACGGCGACGCGAGTTATGAAATTGATTTGCCAAACGGAGGTCCTGCGCTTATTATGGGAAATAGCATTCAACAAAGCCGTTATTCTGATAACAATACCTTTATATCTTATGGTCGGGAAGGATTAACAAATCCTGGCAATCATACCTTGTATTTTATTTACAATACACTGGTTAACAATGAGGACAAAGGAATTATTTTGAATATTCAAACAGGGATGGATACCTTGGTTTGTGCTAATAATTTAATTGCTGGAAAAGTTACTCTATTGAATGGAATCCCAAAGGGTTTTATCAATTTAAATAATTTTATACAGTCTGATCTGAGTGTGTTTGAATTTCGCGATGCGTTAAATTATGACTATCATCTAAGCAAGGGTTCCCCTGGGAAAGACAGCGCATATGTTTTTAATGAAAGCTTTCTTGCATATGAATTGAATCCAACCCATGAATACATTCATCCCGTTGAGTCTAAATTCCGATACAGTGATTTGCATCCGGATCTGGGTGCTTATGAATTGCAGCAAGTAAGTGCAAATAAAGAATATCCTAAACATCGGATGCAGGCGTTTTACCTTTCAGATTCCAAACAATTAATTTTAGACAATAAAGGATCCGATCTGACAAATAAGCAAATAAATTGTACGGTATTCAGTTTGGACGGGAAGCCTTTCTCTCCAAAAAGACAAACTGGTGTATTAAATACTTTTGATTTAGCTGAACTAATTCCAGGCATTTACACGTTTACATTAAAAGTAAACTCAGAACAATATGCCGGAACATTTGTTGTTACCAGATAAACCCTCCAAACCGACCTTGTTTTCCAAATTAATAATAGCTTAATTTTTAAAAATGAAACTTTTACTCTTTGTAATGATGATTTGTACAATGACGAGTATTTCTGCACAGAAATCGAATGCTAAAGTTCAACCACCGCTGATTGATCGCGAATTGTTTTTTGGAGATCCTGAAATTTCAGGCTCACAACTTTCTCCTGATGGTAAGTACATGAGTTTTATTAAACCATTAAATGGAACGCGTAATATTTGGGTGAAAAAAACTGACGCAGCATTTGAAACAGCTAAACCACTAACGGCTGATGAGAAGCGACCGATCTCTTCGTATTTCTGGTCTAGAAATAGTAAGTATATTTTGTATGTACAAGATAAAGGGGGCGATGAAAATTTTCATGTGTATGCAGTAAGTCCTACCGAAAAACCGGAAGAGGGGAAGGAAGTTCCTACTTCACGTAACTTGACCAATAAAGAGCATACCCGAGCCTATATTTATTCAGTTCCTAAAACAAATCCGGATGTATTGTATGTAGGTTTGAATGATAGAGATCAGTCCTGGCATGATTTATACGAGCTAAAAATTTCAACGGGTGATTTAAAATTATTGCGCACGAATACAGACCGCATTACCGGATGGGTGTTTGATCGCAGAGACAAATTGCGTCTTGCTGAACGGACCAATCCGGATGGTTCAACAGATATCTTGCGGGTGGATCCAAAAGGATTTAACCTGATCTATTCCTGCGGACCATTGGAATCTGCTTATTGTGTAAATTTTCATGAAGACGGACAACGCGTTTACATGGTTACCAATAAAGGACCAAAACAAGATCTTACAAAACTGATTACGTTAAACGTTACTACAAAAGTTGAAGAAGTCATTGAATCAGATCCTAAGAAGCGTGTAGATTTTGGAAGTGTTTCTTTTTCTGATATTGACAATCGGATGATTGCAACGTATTATGAAGATGAGAAAACCAGAATTTATTGGAAGGATAAAAAGTTTGAAGCAGATTATAAAGAATTAAAAAAGGCATTTAACGGATTGGAGATTAGTTTCAATTCTGCAACAAAGGATGAAAAATTATATTTGATTGCGGTTTATAGTGATACGGATAATGGTTCGGTATATTCATTTGATCGGACTACTAAGAAAACAAAGTTTCAATACAGACCAAGACCCAAATTGACCAATACGGATTTGTCTCCAATGAAACCAATCAGTTACAAGTCGTCTGATGGTTTGGAAATTCCAGCATATTTGACACTGCCAAAAGGGCTCACACCAAAATTGCTCCCATTGATCGTAAATCCACATGGAGGTCCATGGGCACGTGACGGATGGGGCTATGATGCATACGCACAATTTTTAGCAAATCGCGGTTATGCTGTGTTGCAAATGAATTTCAGAGGCTCTACCGGTTACGGAAAGAAATTTTTAGATGCGGGTAATCGTCAGTGGGGTGATAAAATGCAGGACGACATTACCTGGGGTGTTAAGTATTTAATTTCAAAAGGAATCGTGGATCCACATCGGGTCGGAATTATGGGTGGATCATACGGAGGATATGCTACCCTTGCAGGGGTTACTTTTACTCCCGATTTATATGCATGTGCCATTTCAATTGTTGGACCATCCAGTTTATTAACCTTATTAAATTCAATTCCTCCTTATTGGGAAGCCGGTCGCAAGATTTTTCATTTGAGAATGGGCGATCCAACCAATCCAGAAGGGGAAGCTCAATTAAAAAGACAGTCCCCTTTATATTCAGTAGATAAAATTAAAACACCCTTGATGGTTGTTCAAGGAGCCAATGATCCACGTGTAAAAAAAGCGGAATCGGATCAGATTGTGTATGCAATGAATCAGGCTAAGATTCCTGTCCAGTATATCTGTGCACCAGACGAAGGGCATGGTTTTGCCAGGCCTGTAAACAATATGGCCTTCTTGGCTGCAGCCGAAAAGTTTTTGCAGATTACCTAAGCGGTCGCTATCAGGAGTCCATGGGCGAAGACATTGAAAAAAGATTGAAAGAAATCACAGTAGATCCAACGACTGTTTCACTACCTAAAAAGATAGAAATTAAAGAGGACGAACCTGTTATGGATTCAGCAGCTACCATCAGTTTGCATCCTGGCAAATACGTATTTGACGTAAAAATGGATATGATGGGACAAGAAATGGAATTTGATCAGGTAACCACAATCATTGATTCCGGTTCAGTTTGGAGAATAATAGAAGAAACCAAAATGCCAATGGGAGAAATGGTGGACAAAGTCAATTTAAATAAGGAAAACTTAAGTCCGATTACACGTCAAATTGATAATGGTCCAATCAATATCGAATTAAATTACAGCGATAAACGCATTGAGGGTCGGATGAACATGAGTGGAACCAAAACACCATTGCAAGTTACTACCACCGGTTTATGTAAAGCAGATGGCCCGGGCGCATTTTTTATCATTGCCACCATGCCGTTGGCAGATGGTTTTACAGCCCAGATTCGCAATCTGGATTTACAAACAATGGCAGAGAAATTTTATTTAGTCGAAGTTATAGGATCAGAAATAATCCAGGGCAAAGATTGCTATAAAGTAAAAATGAGTCCTGCTAATGGCGATGCCGGTGAAATAAATGTTTGGATATCAAAAGGAGCCCATGCCATGCCCATGCAATACGATGTATCCTTGCCTGAAATGAATGGCGCCACCATGAAAGCAACGCTGAAGAAAAGTTAATTACGGATTACAAATTACGAATTACGAATTATGGGAGCGTTGCGAACATCCCATATACTTTTGATACGAATTATAAATTGCCACATTTAAAATTCGTAATTCGTAATTTGTAATTCGTAATTGATTTAATCGTATTTTTGCGATAAATCATTTATATGCCTTTGAAGGTTTTATTTCTTTGCGTTCATAATTCAGCTCGCAGTCAAATGGCTGCAGCGTATTTAAAAAAATTTGGTGGAACAGATTACGAAGTATTTAGTGCTGGCCTCGAGCCTGGCCATCTCAACCCTTTGGCAATTGAAGCCATGATCAAAGATGGTATTGATATTTCGAAGAATTCTACCAAGGCCGTTTCAGATTATTTTGAGCAAGGGTTTCATTTTGATTATGTCATAACGGTCTGCGATGCTGCCAGTGCAGACAAATGCCCTTTATTTCCGGGAGTGCATCAAAAGATTGCCTGGGATTTTCCGGATCCTTCCCGGTTTGTTGGAACCCATTCCGAAAATGTAGCTCAAACCGTCCAAGTACGGGATCAAATTAAGCAAGCGGTGTTAGGATTTATTGATCACATCGAGTCTTTACGCCATGAAGGAGCTAAATAAAAATATGCTCATGTATCGCTGCTATTTGGCGGAGTGTTTAGGAACCTTCGCTTTGGTGTTTTGTGGAACAGGTGCCATCGTTATAAATGAACAAACCCATGGGCAAGTTACGCATGTTGGGATAGCAATGACCTTTGGTTTAATTGTATTGGCAATGATTTATACTTTTGGAAGCATTTCGGGCGCACATCTTAATCCTGCTGTCAGTATAGGCTTTCTGATATCCGGTCGGTTTAAACTGCAATTGCTTTTACCATACATTGTATTTCAGATTTTGGGTGCTTTGTTAGCAAGTTTACTACTTCAGTTTTTATTTCCTGAAAGTAGGAATCTAGGTGGAACGATACCCGCCGGTTCCCTGATGCAAAGTTTTGTTTTGGAAATGATTCTCAGCTTTCTATTAATGTTGGTCATAATAAAAGTCTCTCATGGATCTAAAGAAACAGGAATGCTTGCCGGCATCGCGATCGGCGCAACCGTAGGATTGGAAGCGCTTTTCGCAGGACCAATCAGTGGTGCTTCTATGAATCCTGCAAGAAGTCTGGCGCCTGCTATCATTTCTGGAAATTTAAACACCCTATGGATTTATCTGCTGGCACCACTAGTAGGAACGATAGGGGCAGCTTATATGTGTAAACTGTTTAAAGAATAAAGTTATAGGCGCAGAGAATGCCAGCATGCATAAAACGTTAATCATTTCTCAGAAAAACTCCCTCTAAATTTACCAGACCACTCATGCAATTTTAGAGGAGTAAGCTGGCAAAAATATCCATAAAAAGTAAATTATTATTTACCTTTGATTTTAAGAAACAGTGTGAAATGTTCGGAGCTTTATAGGATTCTATTAAAAGAGGGGTGGTATCCAATCTCTCAAAATGGATCTCATGTTAAGCTTAAACATGCTCATAAAGACAAAATAATTATTTTCCCAAATCATGGGAGTCAAGAAATTGGAAAGGGCTTATTGATAAAAATATTAAAAGATGCCGGAATTTCTAATTCAAAGTAAAGGGATGAAAAAGTCAACTAGAGAAATTAAATTTATTATAGAAAAAACAAATACGGGATTCTCTGCATTTGCCAAAAAATACCCAATATTTACTACAGGTTCTAGTATTCCGGAACTTATGAATAATATTCTGGATGCTTCGAATTTGTACTTTGAAGAACATGAAATTATAATTGTAGCTGAAAATTTGAAGTATGAAATTGATTTTAAGCAATTCTTTTTATTCTATAGAGTCTTAAATTCAAAATTTCTTGCTGAAAAGATCGGAATGAATCCTACCTTATTATCACAATATGTAAAAGGAAGAAAGAAGCCATCGCCTTCCCAAACAGAAAGAATCTTATCGGCCATACATGAAATAGGAAAAGAACTTTCGGAGATTAACCTAATTCATAGATAATATTAATATGGTATTTTAATTCTCAACCTAAAAAACGCAGTCTGAATTTCAAAAACTAAATTTATACATTGTACCATAGAAGTATTGCCGTATTGTGTAACATTGTACCATTATCCCATTGTAGCATTGCAAAATTGTAGCATTGCAACATTGAACTTGCGTTCAACTAAAATCAGTGACTTTACCAAGCAGTTCCATCCATTCAGATTGAAATAAATTCCAGGGTTCTATGAGATCAGGCAAACATTGGTATTCTTTCCGGATTCCTGTCTTGGTATCGTCAAATCCTAAAAAATAACTATAGAGTCCAATGTAGTTGTTTGGATCGATGCGCTTTGCTCCATACCATTCATCATTCCAAATAGGATGCCCTAAGCATGAAAGTTGAAATCGAATCTGATGAAACTTCCCGGTAAAAATTTGAATTTTTAATAAACTGTAATTGTCTTGTGTACTTATCAATTCGTAACGCAAGCGGGCCAGTTTAACACCGGGTGTATCCGGGGATGCGGTAACGGCCCTGAATTCTGAAGAGGACTTGACCAAATAATTTTCTAAAACTGCTTTGGGTTTTTTAGGAACACCTTCAACAACGGCCAGATAGTATTTACTGATTTTGCGTTTGAAGAATTTTTCATGCAGATCTTTTAGTATGCTTTGTTTTTTAGCACAAAACAGGAGTCCGCCGACTGGTTTATCCAGACGATTGGCCAGTTGACAAATTAATTGTTTCTTTTTAGGATAACTTTCATGAAGATAATCTTCCAATAATTTTCTGAGATTGACAGAACCTGCTGGATCTTCTTCCGACAATAATCCAAACGGCTTTTTTGCAATGATGTAATCTTCATTTTCAAAGAAAATAAGATCTTCTGGTTTTGGTTTGACGGGTGGGCTTGTCAACGGATTACATTCAAATCACCATAGAACTTTTGGATTTCTCCATTTTTCCATTCCAATTCTAAGAGATACACATACACTCCGGGAATTACCACAACGCCATCCACACGGGCCTTCCAACCATAACTGGGATCATTGGGTGGAAAATGAACTGCTTCATACAATCTGTTTCCCCAGCGGTCAAATATTTGCATGGATTTTATTTCATTATAAGAATCTTCTGTAACAACTGGATAAAAGCTGTCATTGATGTTGTCACCATTTGGACTAATCGCATTTGGAAACCAAATATTCCGTTTAACGACTTCCAATCGGATGCGGGCAGTTGCTGTGCAGCCATTCGTATTTGTTATCGTAAGAAGGTATTCAATTTCTTTGTCCAAATGAATTACTTTGGGGGATTCACAATTGGTACAACTTAAATAATCAGCAGGGCTCCATTCAAAACTTGCGATGGAATCCTTAGGAATTGAATACGTTGGTTGAATGGTATAATCTTCACCGGATTGTAATTTGACTAATGGAATCAGCTGCACATTTAATCCTGCTGGTTGAATGATGTTAAAGTTTGAAAGCAGTTCGCAACCATTTTTATCTAACACGCGGAGCTGATGATTACCGGAAACCGTACCGCTGTATCGACTGTTAAAAAATTCCTGGTTATCAAGAAAATAACGCAAAGGTTTTTCTCCGCCAGTAATTAAATTGAGATTTAAATTCCATCCATCACCAGGACATTTTGGTTGATCTACATTGAAATCAATTGCAGTAGGGACATTGGTGTTTTCAGTAACTACGACGGAGTCTAAACCCATACATCCATTTGTAGCATGTTGTGCCCGGAAATAATACACACCCGGTCGATCTACTTTGGCAGTCAATAGGGTATTGCTTCCAACAATGTTACCCTGATTGGTTGTCCAGTTAAAATTTTCTGTACCACTGCCATTTTGTACAGCGCCAATTAAAATTCCATCTTTAACTGTGCAGGTCAATTCAAACTGACCGGATGCACGCACTTGCAAATTATTTATCTGACTAACAATTAATGAATCGGTATTGACACAACCATTTGCTGGGTTGGTAACTTGCATGTAATACGTTCCCGGTTTGTTGATTTTAACTTGAAGTACATTCGTTGGACTAATAAAATTTCCTTGCGGACTATTCCATACGATCAATTCAGTTCCTTTTGGATTGACAATTTGTCCATTCAATGTCAAATCAAGTGTAGAACAATTCAATTGAGCATTTGCTCCCGCATCTATAAGGGGCTTTTGGATGTCTTCGAAAATCGTTCCTTGTGTTGAATCTTCGCAATGATTGAGGGTATCAATTACACGAAGTATATAAAGCCCTGCTTTATCCAGTTGGATGCTCAGTCCATTCGGAGGACCTACAATATTTCCATTGGCATGGGTCCATTGATAGTTGAATCGGTTCCCGGTGCTCGAGCCTTGTCCGTTAAGATTCACCAATCGCTTAATACATGTTAAAGTATCCCTGGTTGAAATCCTTGCAATGGGTTTCACAGTATCCGCACTGATGGTTAGTTGATCTACCGACTGACACCCATTTACAAGATCTGTGTTGCTGACAAAATAAGTGCCGGGCCTTCCTGCAACCGTAGCAGCACTGTTTGCCGGACCAATGAGCATGCCATCCACTGTAGACCAGTTGTATTGTAAAGAATGATTTGTAGTTGGGCTACTTGCTTGTAAATTGAATTGGGTGGTGCTGCAATTCCAAATTAGATCTTGTCCTGCATTTATCTGTGGAGGGATGGTATCAATGAGTACCGTTATTTTTACCAGGGTACTGCAACCATTGACCAAATCTTTTACTGATAAACTGTAATCTCCGGCTTGTGTAATGCCCGGATTTAAACTAGATGCATTTTGTATTGGTTGGCCCTGTTCTGGAATCCAATTGAATTGAATTTGATTCCCAACCGGTGAGTTTGCTGTTCCAATTAAATTAATGCTGTTTTTCTTGCAACTTAAGGTATCAGGAAATGCAATGCTTGCAATGGGAGCATTTAAATCTGGTTTTATATTTATTGTAGCGGTATCTGCGCAACCATTTACCGTGTCACGTACAATCAGTGAATAGTCACCTGCAGAACGTACAAAGAGTTTGTTGCTTCCTTGTCCGCTGCCTATGGTTCCATTAAATGTAAACCATTGATAGGTTAGTTGATTGCCAGCAGAAGAAAGTCCACCGTCGATTGCTATTAAAGTATCAGAGCAGGTAAAATTTAAACCGGGACCGAGTTGTGCATTGGGCACCACGTTATTCTCATCAATAAAAATAGAATCAAGATTACTGCAATGATTGGTTGTATCAATCACTTGAATGATATACCATCCGGGTGCATTTACAATGGGAGTTAGTGTATTGCTTCCCGATACAATATTTCCATTGGGTGTTGTCCAAAAATAATTGGTAGAATCTGTTTTTGTTCCATTGCCATTGAGTTGTAATTGCAGGGTAGTGCACGTTAAAGTGCCTCCTAATCCAGCTTCGACTGCAGGAAGCTTTCGGCTATCAATTATTAATATACTGTCAGCTGTAGAACATCCATTTATTTTATTGCTTGCGGTAAGAAGCACTTTACCGGCTTTAGTTTCTGTTTTAGTATTCAGCATAGATTCCGCTGGTAAAATGCCTGAAGGCAAATTCCAAAAATAATCAATAGACTGGTTTGGATTATTCCCATTTGCTTGAATCGTAACATTTGACTGAATGCAATCAAGGATTAAATCGGGTCCTAATTCTAAATCAGGAACAAGCGTATCTTTTTTTACTGCAATGGATTTATCGGTAAAACATTTATTCGTTTTGTCAGTAATCCGAAGTTGATAGTTGCCTTCAATGGAAGTAAACAAACTGTCTTCATTTCGAAGTTTGGAATTATCAGGCAGTAACCATTCATACGTATATTTTGAAGTATCAAAGGGCGTTCCTGTAAGCAGGGCATTGTTTCGAATGCAATTCAATAGGGTATCTCCAGAAAGCTTGAGATTTGGATGTAAGGTATCGGAAACAACCACATCTTGGATTTCTAATTCACAACCCGAATTGGCATCTATGATAACGACTTTGTAGATACCTGCTTCGGTAACATAAGCAATGGAATCATTTCTTCCCCGGTGAATTTTATTTGCGGGGATCCAATTAAAAGTAAATTGTCCACTGCCATTGAGCGGATTCGCTTTTAGAATGATGGTATCTGAATTGCAATTGGCAATGCCTTCCACTTCTAAAGTCCCTTCCAAATCATCAGAAGCAGTTACATCAATTTCAGCTTCCTTTTCACAAATGACATTGCCATTTTTATAAGTAACTTTAATGATATAGGTTCCGCTTCCTTGTCCGCGGGCGGTCAATCCATTTTGTGAAACGATTTTACCACCAACGGTACTCCATTCATAGGTAATGTTTGGACCTGCAGTTGACCCAATTGCATTCAAGTCAAAAATATCAGAGGCACATTTTGGGAGCTTAGGAACTTCGATACGTGCTTTAAGATCGACCACTTCAACCATTACTTCATCGTCATCCATGCATTTTTCATACATTTCAATATCATCAATGGCAAAGTCATTTCCAAAACCGACACCGGTTGTTTCACGGATACACATTTCGACCGTACCTGAAGTTGCTTTAAAACAAGCTTCTAATTCAATCCAGTCGCAGAGGGCTCCAGCAGTTACGGTTCCAATGGAAACGCCGTTGGCTTCTACGTTGAGAACAGGTGGGGATACCGGATACACACTGGTTACATAAAGCTTAAACAGGTATGTACTGCCATTGGTGACGCTTACATTCTGGCACCAGACTTTTGCATTTGTAGAAGTATGTCCATCAACAATCAACATATTTCCCGAACCGGAGGTATGATCCGGACAATGACTAAAACCACCATTGTAAGGAAAAGGATCGGGTCCAACACTGAGCCATCCGGGACCAAAGGTGCCGCCGGGACTTCCATAACTGTATTCGTGGGTAAAACCGGAATTGCCAGCTTCAAAATCACCGTTGCGAATTAAATTGGTCGTTCCGACTTGTTCGACCGTAAAGGTGTATTTGTATTTACCTACCGGAGCATTTACAATGGGATCAGTAGCATTGGGATCACTCAAATAGGTAGTAGGTGTCCATGAATATTTCATTGGGTTCCCGGAATAATTACCCATCAATTGAACCGGCATGGAAGGGTCACAAGTAAAAAGATCCGGGCCAGCATCAGCTGACAGTCCGGTGCACTGAGAATATCCTGCAATTGAATTAAATACTAAAAAAACAGCTATATATAAATAGTTCAAACGTAAGTTCATCTCCTTGGTGGTTTGTAAATACAAACACTAAGATACGGTTCTTAAGAAAATGAGACTGAATTACTATAATGACTCTTGTTAGCTAATTTAATCGGCTGTAAAGCCAATATTTACACAAGGTGCGATGAGGGCAGTGACTGAAGTAGCAGGGAAGAACGGGCAGCCATTTGTTCCACAGGGATCTTCATTAAATGATAAGATCTTGATATTTCCTTTGGTGATCGGAAAATTAAACACGTCTCCATTTGCATTGCGCACATTGAAAAATACATCAGCTACCAGGCTGACACCAAAATTGGTACCTGTAGCAATTTCAATAGGGCTTATACTGACAAAGGATTCAGTATTGACTTTTTTTGAAGCAATGTTTTGTTCGAGTAATAATGTATTCGAACTAAGATTATACAGACGGACTTTATAGGTACCTGTATCGGGAACCAAAATGCCAAGTTTTGATAACTTTCCATTGACAAGACTGGTAAATTTGAAACCATATTCCCAGGTGTTTGCTGCTTGAGTAACGGTATCAATTTTAATACCGGGACTTTGTAATAGACTAAAAATAGGAGATTCTAAAGGATTTGAATTTTCATCTGAGCATTGTGAGAAAAGGATTCCAAGCATCAAAATGAAATAATATTTAGGGATCATGGCATTAATATTATTGTAGTTTTAAATGGAGTTTTTAAGCAGCGTCTTCAGACAACGTATTTGAATTAAACCAATTATTAAAGTAGACCTAACGCATAATACATGAAACACTCACCACTGGAATAATATTTTCCAATTTACCGGCATCGTCAAACGATGCGCGCATGGCATAATTTAAAATGACATTTCGGCTAAATCGCCAGTCGCCGCCAAAGGATACAAATTTGCTTCCATCAAATACACCTTGATTGAAGTTAACCGGACTAAATATTTCTGTAAAGAAATTGTATCGGTAGTTTCCATAACGAAAATTGATGCCACAATCCAATTGATAATATTTTTCGTTGATCAAAATATTTTTGTCTCCGGTTAATCGGGCAACACCACTAAGTAAGATGTTTTTTCCAAAGCCTCGGCTGCCATTAATCCATAAGCCCCACAAGTTTCTTACCTTGTGTAAGTTTTTAAATTTTAGCAGACTGCTATCCCTACTGTCAAAATCATAGGCTTGTCCGAAAGCCAAATCGATGTAACTGGCATTCCATTTTTCTGCCTTATACAAATCAACGATCTTTTTCATGCGAATGATGTAAGCATCATCCAATCCGTTGAGTTCCATTTCGTAACTCTTAAGTTCTTCTTTGAGTTGCGATTTTTCTTCCATGTCCGAAGTTTGGGCAATGGCTTTTTTCTGCTGTATGATTTGATCCTTTAATGCTGCTTTTTTATCACTGTATTCTCGGATGACATTTTTAAAAATAAGTTTATCATCCAATGGTTCGTATTGCTTATACAAATTAATTTTCGCGGCATAGGAAAAGCTGCGAATTCTCCAATTGTTTTCTATGTTTACAATAGAATCATTGCCCTCAATATCTTTAAATGTAAGTGTTTTTGTTTCCAGTTCTGTATTCCCATCAACGGTCCCTGCGGAAAGATCCAAACTGGACATTCGTTTGAGAAAATTTGATTTTTTGTAATAATTCTTTAGTTTACTTGGTGTATTAAAATAAATCTCATTGATGGGTTGCGTTTGGATGGCCAGATTGGGTGTCAATCCGTAACTTTTGAAAGACCAGTCCACTTTAAAATTTCGAAGATTGGAAGGCTTTGGCACCAAACAAGGATTAACACCTAGTAAATCAAAAGCAGGGGAGACCGGTATAGAAAACTCAGGTGCGTAACTCAGGTAATTGGCAGTTTGCTCTTCAAGTTGGTTTTCAGCTTGTGCCATTGCTGAATGAGTATAAAGCAATAGGGTCATCAAGCTCAGTAAACTGTGCATCTTAGACCTTGATATAAAGCTTGGTGGCATGCGATTGGCTTTTTGTATCAATAAGTTATCAAAAATGAATTATCCTTTCTTTTGGGTTCCACCCGGCAAGGTCGTTTTAATATTTTTTGATTTATTCTTTGGAGGCAAAGCCGGCATCGGAATGCAATGATTTTTAAAATCACACACAAACTTTTTACATCCTAAGTTTAAACCTGGATTCGTACATTTGATACAAATCATGCTATCTGTGCTAACGGTATCGCAGGATTTGGTGAAGAGGTTTTGTTTGATTTGAGTTTGGCTGATTCCATTTAAATTACATAAAATTAAAAGTATACTACTGATGATTAATTTTATCATGGCTTAGCAATATTATTAAATGAATTTAATTAATTGGCTTTAGTATTGATGACAATTCCTTCAAATGGTGCAATATTGGTCATGCGGATTTTTCCTTTGCATTTAAGTATACAACGAACAGTTTTATCCCAAGCTCTAAGCCAGCATTCCTTTGAAACGTCATTTGGACATCCCGGTGGAAGATTAATTGGACATGCTTTATTGCATTTATTATCTAATGCTTCTTCAGGGCTTATGCCTGCTTTTCGTCCTATTGCTATTGGGTCCGCATTTGTGCTGACTGGAAAAATTACTAAATTTGAAGCTTCGTCAAATGCTAAGTATGTGTTGTATCTTGTATTTTGAAAATAGTAAATTGAATTACCAGAGAAAGCAATTTTTTTAATATCTTTTATAGCACTAAATTTATTTGTTTTGACAGCGTTAATCAATTGAGATTTTGTTATTGGTAATTTCGAGTAACTACCATCTGGTTTTAGGTAAAATTCTGCGCAGTTTTTTGATCCCTTTTGTTCTTCACAAAGGTTGAATATTTTAAAACCAGGAGTAATATTTTCATTGCTTTTTATAAACATTTTTTTGCCATCTACTGTTTGAATATTTTGCGAGCATATTGGATAGAGGCATATTAGAGAAAGCGTCATTATTAATATTGATTTCATAAAATTAATTTTGAAGTGAAATAGGTTTAACCAGAATGTTATTCAAAGCAATTTGAACCTTCTTAATATATTTATCTTTATCGCATATCCCATTGCAACCAAGATAACTTATGTAACATCCATCCAGGCAAGCATAGTCCTGAGCAATAAAGCAAGTTGTCCAACATGCATTTTGTGCATCTTTACAACTTTGAAGGCATTTTAATTTTTCAGGGGAGGATGCAGGTCTTTTAGAAATAGTTCCTTGATGGGTTGTGAATTCAACAATATTTAAATTTTTACCGTGCCCAAAGAAGTAAACCCTTGCATTGCTTTTGTCAATATAAGATAAACTAACTTTTTTGTTAACTTTCTCTGTGTTTACATTTTTCAAACCTGACAAGTTCTTGAATTTAGCTATACTATTTACTTCTGTGCTTGTAAGCGTTGTTTCTTGATAGTCACCGGCTCCAGATGCAAAGTAAGATTTGCAGTTTTTAATTAATTTGGCATCACTGCATGCGGTAATGTATGCTACATCTGATGTTAATTTAATTTTTACTTTTGTAAATAATTTGGTTTCATTAATCATTATTGGCATTTGACCTAAGGTATAATTTTCAATGATTGCAATAAAGAATAAAATGAGATTGAAATGATATAATGTATTCATAAGTTTAAACATATAATTAGTCAAATAATTTAACACCACTTGATCCTTTTGCTCCCTTAATAGAAATGCTTATTGTGGATTTTGGTACAAATTTGTTGCAAATCCTTGCACAAGCCAATCTGCTTTTTTTGCACTCTGACACGCAAAGGGTACTGTTCCCACAATTTCTGTCGCAAAGATTGCCGATGTTTATACAATCATTTATACAGCTTTTGTTTTCTGGAGAAGGTTGCGAAGGCCGAGCTGCAATCTTGGTTCCTTTTGGAACTGTGTACGCATCTAAACTTAAAGTAGTTTCGTTTCTGAATATATAGGTTCGGGTATCTCCCTCCTGAATGTAATAGTCTGTAAGTCCAACACCTGTAGCCTCCTTTTGGATACCTTTAATATTTTGGACCTTTGCTGATTGTATAAGTGATTTTAAAGTTAGGTTTCCTATTTTAAACTGGGCGCATTGTCCTGCATCATCACAGGTGTATGTTTTGCAATTCTTTTTTAATTCTTTGTCTTCACACAAAGTACATGATTGCATACCGGCAGAAACGCGTTCGCAAGATTTAATAAATAGACCGTTTTTTGCGACGGCTACCTGTGTTTTTTTCTGACCAAAAGCACTTATTGCAATAGCCAATAGCATTAAAATATTTAGAGAATGTTTCATGTTTTATTTTTTAGTTGTTGTGATCGGAGTAGTTGCTTTAATATCTTTTATTTTATTTTTTGGCGCTTTTTTAGTTACGTTTTTAATGCATACGCAATTATGAAATTCATCGCACAGCGCACAATCCAAACAAGATTTGCAGGGGCCATCAGGACCTAACATTTTAGTACATTCTTCGATGCCTTGGCATTTACAAGTATTGCCTTCACAGAACCCATTAATAGTCGATGAGCCTACTGTCTTGTAGGTAACACCATCAATAACTACTCCTGTTAAAGTGCCATTTGATGCCAGCGCAGTGACTTTTTTTCCATTGGATAGTTTAATGTCATTGCTGCTTTTTGTAAGCATACTTGCTGGAACAACGTTTACATTTACATTTCCGATCGTTTTTGTTGTGATAATGGTTGAGGGAGCTTTTTTTGCAGGAGCTTGACCAAAAGTGCTATTTTGGTTTCCAAGAAATGTGAATAATAGAATTACTAAAATAATTTGTTTTTTCATATTATATTTTTTGTTAGGGCAAAAGTGGTGGAATCTAAATTATCCTGCAATCCCACATTCGTATGAAATTCACATTGAAGTATACTTTTAGAAAGAATGGTTCCTTAAATGGAATCAGAAATATTTATCTATTATGAAACTTATTCAAAGCATCCGTCCTCGTATGTACATGAAGTTTTTCATAAATACTTCTGACTTGAGAGCGTACGGTGTGTTCGGATACAAATCGTTCGGCAGCGATTTCTTTATAGGCTAGGCCGCGTTCCAGTCGTGTAAGCACTTCCCATTCCTGAGGTGTTAGTTTTTCAAAATCTGGATGTTTCTTTTCGTTGGTTTTAAACGAACTGGCAACCATTCTTGAAATCTGACGGGACATCGGGGAGCCACCTTGGTGCATTTCACGAATGGCTTCTGCGAGTTTTTCTGGCGTGGTTCCTTTTAATACATAGCCATTGGCACCGGCAGCTAGCGCATCATACACTTCTCTGGAGTCCTGATGATCTGAGTAAACTAAATATTGTATAGATTCTTTTATTTGTGCGCTATCGCGAATGCAATCTATGCCTGATTTTCCAGGCAAACCGATGTCCATCAATACGATATCGGGATTGACGGTACTTAGGTTGTTTTCAAATTCTTCGGCACTGCCAAACGAACCAATGCATTCCAAATCAGGATAGATATTGATCAGGCTGGCTGTCAATTTACGGATTTCTGCATCGTCTTCAACGAGCGCTACCTTAATTATATCCTTCAATTGTTTCAAGCTGCAAGATTCAATAAAAAAATCAAAAATTAAAATACCACATTCGTATGAAAGGAATTGTTAGGCTGAATGGCCATTGCCAAATTGCAGTGGTCCAATGACCCGAATGGTAGTACCAGTTCCTAACTTGCTTGTTATTTTTAGAGTGGCTGAAATGGATTCAGTTCGTTGAATTAAGCTTCGCATTCCATTGCTACTTTTACCTGCAAGCTTAGGGTCAAATCCTTTTCCATCATCTTTTATTTCAAGTAAATAGCTTTTAGTGTCTAATTCTTCGAGTTGTATCCATACTTGGTGCGCATTGGCATGTTTTAATATGTTATTAAGAACTTCTTTAAATAGTAACAGCAATTGCCTTTTAATGTCAGGATGTATCAAGGTATGTGAATTACTTTTTGGCAAGTTAAAAAAGAGTTGGATTCCGGAATCTTCAAGATACAAGCGGGAATATTCTTGAAAATAGGCCTGCATATCATCAAAATGATCGAAATCGGGGTTAATGGAAAACACCAATTCACGTAACTGGGACGATGCAATTTTAGCATCTTTAGCAACATGTGTCAGCCTGTTTTTTAAATCCTCCTGTGATAAATTGGCAATTCGTGAAGCAACTTGTGCTGTTAAAGCAATTTTAGTAAGGCTGGATCCAACTTCATCATGAATGTCCTGGGCAATTTTATTCCGAAGTATTTCTTTGTCCCGTTCTTTTTCAATTTTTGAAATTTTCAATCTGTAATCATAAACTATAATAAACAGGAAGAAACCTGCAACCAAAATGGCCATTAACCCATAATATAGTGGCGACTTCCAAAAAGGCCTGTTTACTTTAAAATGTAAAATGGATGTGTCAAAGCATACATTTCCATTTTGACAGGTTCGAATGCTGAGATGATAAGATCCATACCCTATACCGACAAGACGAAGTGTAGATTTATCTCCAAAGAAGTTCCAATCTTTATTTTTATCAGAAATCTGGTAATAGTACTTTTCCATGTTTCCATCTAATAAATTAGCATGTGCAAATTCGATTTCCAGATTGTTTTGATCATAATCTAATTCCAGTTTTTTATTGTACTCAATTTCATTTCCATTTACTTTCAAGGTCCTTATAAAAAGGGAGGGTATTGGTTTCGGAATTTGAAAAGACTCTGGTTCTAAATAATAATTCCATCGAGGTCCTTTTAAATGTAGTTTGCAATTTTGTCCATTGACTCTGGAGACCGTAATTTCAGTACTGGGTATGCCATGGTTCTTGGTAAAAAAATATGTAGAAGAATTCATAGGGTCATATCTAAATAAATACGACAAATTACTTCCCCAAATCTTACCCAAACAATCAGTGGTTAATGAAGTGATAAAATTATCTTGCAATCCAATCTTTTGGGTGAAATTTTCAAAGTACATGCTGTCAGGATGAAAGCGATAGATTCCACCTCCTTCCGTGCCAATCCAGAGATATCCACTTTGATCCAAAATCATTTTTGAAATGGAAGGATAAAAATAAGTGCCTGGTTTATTGTCAGGAAGTATTAGTGAATAATGATCCGTTTTCCGCGTCCATTTTATCAGACCGTTCCCCAAGGCAGATGCAAACCAAATATTTCCAGAGCTATCCTCTTGAATCGTATTAAAGGTTAGAAAATGCGCCATGGAATCTATGGATTTAAGATCCTTATGAATTACATTTTTAGTTCTTGGGTTGTAGCGGAAGATTCCATTTCCATAGACGGTGCCAAACCAAAATTCATTCCTGGAATCGAGGAAAACGCTGGAAGTATGTTTTTCAAATGGGTAAACTTCATTTGTTGTTTTACTAATCAAGCTGGCTTTGTTTTTAAAAGGATCAAACTGAAAGCATTGATTTCCGCATACCAGCCAATTGTTGGAATCGAGGAGAAAAATTTTATGAATTTCAGTTTGACTATCGATTGGGGAGATGGGTTGATAAAAACTACAACTTTGACTGACTTTATTATACATGGATACTCCTGTATATAAATAACACTGAAAAAGTGCGCTATCATTTTCAAAAGTACTGGTCGGATAGATTGTCCAATTTTTAAAGATGCCGCTGCATTCATTAAAATTTAGCAAGGTATTGACAGGGGTTGTTATCATTAACCCACTGTCTGTGGCAGCGAAATAATAGTTTTCATGCTGTATCAATTGTCTAATAAATAGAGAAGGATTTAGGACGATTGATTCCAGTTTGCCACTGGTTGAATTATAAATTAAGTATTCGTCCCAATTATTAGTGGTGATGCCAATTTCATCATTCGAAACATTGCTGAGAAAAGGAACATGATCTCCATATTGAAAAGCTTTATGAAGAATTGCTGTTTGGTTATGATGAATTAAATCAAATTCTATAACTTCGGCTTGACCGCAATAAGAATCATATACAACCAATGCACTAAACTCATTGATTTGTTTAATCGATAAATAACGATTGTAGTCCTTAAATGGAATTGAATCAATTTCAATTATAGTATGTTGTTTTGGGTCAATTTCAAAAATAACGCATTGTTCATTTGCATTTTTTACTTGGGTTACAGGACCTATTACCCAAATTTTGTGATTTGGAAATTCTATGATTCGATTGGGTTGAAATGGGATTGCTTTTTGTTGCATCCAGAATGGGAAGGCGTAAGATTGGAGTATTTTTAATTCAGGAGAAAGTAAAAAAACATGAGTTGTAGTGACTACCCAAAAAGAGTAATCCTTTCTAATTTTAATATCCTGTATGCGATTGGTTGCTTTTGCCAGTGCTTTGTTAGCATTAAATTGAATATTATCAATTTCAAAGGTTTCCGTATTTATTTTACTGATTCCTTTATCGGTTCCAGCCAATATAAATTTACCATTGAGCTTAACTAAGAGTTGAACTTTGTTTCCTAGTATATTTTTTTACCAAGGCCATATGGTATTTTATAAAAAGTATTCCCATCATAAACCTGAAGTCCATTAGCGGAAGCAATCCATAGAAAATTATTAGTATCTACGCAAACAGAAGTTAAATTGATCGATGAAAGTCCATTGTCCATGTCTAGTAAACTATAATTTGCCAATGGAGACTGTGCATTGAGCATTTGGAGGAATATAGAAATTAATAAACTGAATAGGTATTTATTGTTCAAGATCAATAGGTATTAAATTTATACCCGCTAAGATAATTTATAGATCTTAAACAATTTACTTAAGACAAAGAATAGAATTCATACGTTCTTGTGAATTTCAAAATTATTTTAGGAGAGCCAATATTATTCTTCTATCAAATACAACAAATTATCCTCCACCAAATACATCAAAGGGGCTATGATGACATTGGGGTAACGTAAACGAAGTCGTTTGGTTTCGCTGATGATAAAATGTTTTTCATTGCCGATTTCATGGATGGGTTCGTAGTGATAAAAATGATCTTCTGCTTCCTCTCGGGTCCAACCGGCATTGGTGATTAGGCCTTGGATAAATAAATCCTTACGAGCCATGAGATTTACCATGCCGCAATTGTTGTGGCCTATTAAAACTAAATGCCTCACATTACCCACTGCAATGGCATAAGAAACTCTAAATTCACTGTACCTCAAATTGGCGCCTCCGGATCGGATGATGTATGCAAAATTATCCGGAATGGATAAATGCTTGCGGTTGTCCATGCACATCCCGATCAATAATTGCGCTTGTTGATATTGTTGATAGGTCTTTCCTAAATTGTGGTAAGCCAATAATTCTGCTATCGGAGTATCCTTATATTCATCAGGAATATGCTCAATACGGTCTATTTTTATTAAATCTGCGGACATAGCTTATTGACTACATAAAACGGGTTTGCAACACTAGTTTTTCAGCCCATTCTGGATAATATTTATGTTCCAGTTCCTGCACTTTCTTTGCAAGCTTTTCAGCATTGTCCCGACGATCCACCTTGCATTTGGCCTGAAAAATTATTTTACCACGGTCATACATTTCATTGACATAATGAATGGTAATTCCGCTTTCTAAATCGCCTTCATTTATTACAGATTGGTGTACGTGCAATCCATACATTCCTTTTCCACCATGCTTGGGCAATAAAGCAGGATGGATGTTGATCAATTTCCCATCAAATTGTTTTACCAAAAAGGGTGGGATCAATAATAAAAAGCCTGCCAAAACAATGAAATCAATATCGTATAAATTCAGCAGAGCCGTTGTATATCCATTGTTGGATAAAAGAGATTTGTTTACTACGGAAGAGGGAACATTGTGTTCTTTTGCAACTTTAAGAACACCTGCTTTACTTGAACTGGACAGAATCAAACCAACTTGAATGTCCGGATGGTTTTTAAAATGTTTAATTAGTTCGGCTGCATTGGTTCCATTGCCTGAAGCAAATATGGCTATTTTTCGTTTCTTCATGTATTATTAAATTAGCATCAAGATTTTATCATGGGTTCGTAACTACTTGTATTGGCTGGATCCATTTGGATCATGGCATCATACACTTTTTTCTTTTCTTGTGGATTTCCTTGTTTGAAGATTTCCAGGATTTCCTGATTCTTCATATAAGTAAACATTTTTATTAAATACGTATCCGGATAGGAGGAATTGCTCCGTCCGATGTCTTCTAATATGTTGGCTAAACTCGCACGGCTACCGCTTGGATCTTTGGCAAACTGATCCATGCATTGGCGATGGTATTCATAATACGCTCTGCGAAATCCTTTCATCCTTGGATTTAATAAATTCTCCACTAGAAAATACCTTGTATTTTTTTTGTCTTTGGTAGGCGACCAGGATGGATCCGCCCCTTTGATGGAAGCAGGCAATACATTCAACATATTATTTAGTAACTGTAAATGTGCTTCACCGCCTTCCAAGCTGAAACTGTCGTAATCCAATGCCAAAATAAGATAGGCATAATACGTCAATACCGCAGATAAATTATCGTAATAGGTTTCTTTAGAATTTTCCAGGTTTTTATAAGGATCAAATATTACAGGTATTTGTTTGTCAATAATGCTTAATAAAGCGGTTTCATAACTCGCATTAAACACCGGACGGGTGGCTTGAACCGCAATATCTAATAAAAGGTTGTTATCTCCTTTATCTGCACTGATCGTAATTTGAAAATTGCATTTTATTTTTTCATGGGGTTCAAAAACATCTTGAGTCCATTTCTGATTATTTAGAAAATCCTTTACATTTCGTTCAATTTGATTGACGATGGATTTATCACTTAATCCAAGATTAGGAGCATTTACCCGAACCGATGCATTGAGTTCCTGTGCGCTAAGTGAGGAACCAAACAGAATACAAATCAGGCAGGTCGTTAAGAATACTTTCATGTTATTTAATTTCAAGAATGGCATTTAATATATCGATCGCGACCTCTTTTTTGGACTTCAAATCAAAGGAACTTATTTTTCCTGACTTATCCAAAATGCTGACCTTGTTTGAATCCGAATAAAAAGCGGCACCGGGATCGTTTGGCGAATTCATAACGATCATATCCATATTTTTGTTTTTTAATTTAATGGCTGCATTTTTTTCAAGTTCGTCTGTTTCAAGGGCGAATCCACATAAAAACTGTTTGTCTGTCTTATGGCTTCCAATAAAATCAGCAATATCTGGAGTTGGAATTAATCGAATTGTTAAATCAGGATGCTTCGATTTTTTAATTTTATTGTCAGCTATGTGGTCGGGTTGGAAATCAGCAACTGCTGCAGCTAATATGAAGATATCCGTTTCATGGATCCGCTTTTCAACTTCCAATAAAAGATTCTGAGCACTTACAATTCGTGTAATTCGCAGATTTGGACTTTCAAAAATGGCTTCTTTGCTTGGCCCTATTATAAGTTCTACCTGTGCGCCCATACGAACCGCTTCCTCAGCCAATCGAATCCCCATTTTTCCAGAAGAATAATTTCCAATAAACCGCACTGGGTCAATCGCCTCATGCGTTGGTCCGGCTGTTACGAGTATTTTTTTACCAAGCAAGGCTTGATTCGGATTAAAAAAGTGTACAATTTCCCGAAAAATGGATTCTGGCTCGGCCAATCGTCCGGGACCAATCAATCCACTTGCTAATGGACCTTCCCCAACAGGAATCAAATGATTTCCATAGGATTTAAGTTGGGCAATATTTTTTTGAGTCGCGGGATGCTTCCACATATCCAAATCCATGGCAGGCGCCAGCATTACCGGACATTTAGCAGATAAATAAACGGCAGTCAGTAAATTGTCGGTAATGCCATTGGCTAATTTGGCAAGCGTGTTGGCACTGGCTGGAGCAATCACAAACAGTTCTGCCCATAGCCCTAAATCTACATGTTTGGCCCATTCTTGATCATTGCTTAATCCAGAAAGTACCGGTTTGTTTGATAAGGTTGAAAAACTAAGCGGGCCTACAAATTCTTTGGCTGCTTCAGTAAAAATAATTTGAACCTCTGCACCGGTTTTAACCAATAAACGAAGGAGTATAGCAGATTTGTAGGCTGAGATACTGCCTGTTATGCCGAGGATTATTTTACGCCCTTCCAATAAATTTTGCTGGACTGACACCTAAGATCGTTCTGAATTATTCGGAATCGGGTGTGGTATTTTTATAGTGAAATTCTATTTTTCCTTCGAGGTATTCTTCTGTTGCAATAATTGCAGGATTGGGTAATTTCTCATAAAATTTTGAAATTTCAATTTGCTCTTTGTTCTCATGTACTTCCTCAATCGTATCTGAATGAGATGCAAATTCTTCTAATTTGTCAACCAACTCTTCTTTAATATCATTAGTTAATTGATTCGCGCGTTTAGCCAGAACATTGATGGTTTCATAAATATTACCTGTAGCACTGGTAAAGTCTTTAATGTTACGAGCCTTAACATTAGGATTAATTCCTTGCACTTGTGTTTTGATATCTATCATAATCCGTTGATTTTAATTTAGCGTTTATTTTTTTATTGTAGTCCTTAATTTCACTGGTAGTCTTCCCGCTTGGATACCTTTGAATAAAATCTTCAATATATTGCCGGGCTTCCAAATAGCGTTCCTTTTGTTTTTCAAAAATACTGTGTTCAGCAAGCAAATAAGCTGATTTACAAATGAGAAATCGAATTTCCCGGGCATTTTTAGTTTCAGGAAAATCATTCAAAACATTTTTAAGACTCGTGACACAGGACTGATAATTATTCATATCATAATACAGCTTCCCGGCTTCAAAAGATTTAAACTCAATTTTAGCACGACACTCATCAATCAATTTATTGCATTCTTCAACACGCTTTGAATTTGGATAGGTATTTACAAACAATTGAAAACCATCAATGGCTTTCTCAGTATTGCTCTGATCCAATCGATAGCCTGGTGATGTTTTGTACAAAGAGTATACTGACATAAAATCGGCCTCTTCTTTTTTATCGCTATTGATAAAGGTATTTGCAAAAGTTTTAAAAAGATGGGATGATAAATCAAATTGATTTAAATAATAATGGGTGTAAGAATATTTAAAATAAATGATTTCAGCTTCTTTTTGCCCACGAAAGGAAGTCAAAATTTGCTCATACAAGGTTTGGGCTTTTATATAGGCTTTGTCATCGTAATACTTGTCAGCAGCTTTAAGAATCAAAGTCGGATCCGAACTGGTCCGAATTTTTTCAAAACTTGACCTGCAACTTATAAAAGCTACTAAAAACAGACAACCGGCGTAAAGTAATGATCTTCTCATGGAGGCGCAAATTTAATACAATAAACGGAATTTCAGGGGGATAAGTATTAAGAAAGCAATCAAAAGAGTGCGTTTATAGTCTGTAGTCTATAGTCTTTTTCTCCTACCTTAAAATGTCCTTTACCAGCACATCGGCCATTTTTCGGTCGTTGCTGAGCCTGTTAACCTTAAATTGTTCGCCTAATTTGCCGGCCTGTCGCATGTAATCGAGAAAACCATTTTTACGGATGGGACGGATCTTTAAAGTGTCCAGAAGATTCCCATCAATTAAGTCCTTATAATAACTGTTTAATTCACATAAATGCCCGTTAATGGTTTGAGCTATTTCATGGATATTTTTAGGGATTTCTGAAAATTCTATAAACCATTCATGATAAGCTGATCGGTTATCAGCCGGGCTTATCTGAGGTGCAACGGTAAATTCTACGACATCAAAACGGTGTTTCTTTTGTGCGTAACTGATCGCCTGGTCAATTTCACTAGAAATGACATGCTCGCCAAAAGCAGAAATAAATTGACTGATCCGACCACTGAATTTAATCCGGTGTGGATCTTTTGAAACAAAACGAACTAAATCACCGATCAAATAGGACCATAATCCTGCATTTGTACTTAAAATTATCGCATAGTCTTGATTGAGTTGAATTTCTGCAAGACTCAATCGTTCTGCATCCGGATCCTGGATCTTTTCTTTCTCTATAAATTCATAAAATATCCCATCGTGGACAACCAATTGCATGTTGTCTTCTTCACAATCCGTTTGATAGGCGATGAATCCCTCACTTGCCGGATAGGTTTCAATTAAATCGATGAATCCACCAATTAACTGTTGAATCTTTTGCTTGTATGGTGTATAATTTACGCCACCATGTATATAGAGACTTAAATTTGGAAACACATCCAATACACAGGATTTGCCGGTAAAATTGAGCAAGTGTTCACAAAACATTTGAATCCAAGGCGGTATACCACTAAAAACACGGATATCCCGAGTATGCATAGTGGAAACCAAGCGTTCTATTTTTTGCTCCCAAGGTTGAATTCGATTCGTTTTATCATCCGGTTGCTTATTGAATTTAAACCAATAAGGAACTTCGTGATTTACGATTCCAGACAATCTTCCAATCGCAATATTATTCGTATAACTTAATTCAGGTGAACCTGAAAGGAAAAACATGTCTCCATTGAAAATTTGCGTTTTAGGACGTTTTTCGGCGTAATGCAATAACAGATTTCTTGCCGAATTCAAATGATTTTTAATACTGTCTTTAGTTAATGGGATGTATTTAGTACCTGAAGTGGTCCCGGAAGTTTTGGCAAAATATTTTGGAAGTCCTTTCCATAATATATTTTGTTTGCCATCGCGAATCTGATCTATATAGGGAACAAAATCTTCATAATCCCTGACGGGGATATGCATTTTAAAATCATTGTAATTTTGAATGGATTTAAAATCATGATCAAGACCAAATTGTGTATTTCTTGCAGTGTGAATTAAGGTTTTAAATTGTCGGTCCTGATTGTCAGCTCCATTTAAGTACTTGCGATTCAATTTTTTACAACTTGTTGTAGCAATTAAATGGATGAGGCTGTCTTTTAAAAACATAGGCTCAAAGATATAATCCTTGTATGAATGTAGCGAATATTTGAGGTTTTCTGAGCTATTGAAGCAGGATTTTTCAGGGATGAATGTTGTTTGATTAAAAAGCCATTATAATCTTAATCTCGACTACTCGTCTCTAAGGTCTTCGATGTGAACGCCTTTCAGGGCATCTGTTTTAAGCTCAAATGCTGCATCATCTATCAATCTGGAAGCAACGGTCTTTGTAAACACTACGATGGTTTTAGCACCGTTTAGTTCCTGCCATTCAGCTTTTTCGATAAGATTTGTTTTTTCAGATATGTATAATGTTATTTTTGATATGGCTTCCGTTTTTGATTCTGGGATCAATTCAATGATGTGACTATTCTTGCCCTTGCTTTTATAAAGTTTAATGTATTTGGCTTGATGGGTACCCGCTTTGTGAATCGCTGCCAATTGTGCAGGTTGGTATTTGTTTTCAGATTCTTCCGGATTGGTGATTTGAACTTCTTTGTTTCGTTTTAAGTAGGTGTATTGTATTTTTGAATTATTATAAATTTCAAAATCTTTTAGAATCAGTCGATACTTATGATCCTTTGATAAAAGCTGCCCTTTATTCTGTCCAGTAGATTTTCCTTTTTCAACTTGTTCGTAATCAAAAAAGATTTCCATGCCGCCCATTTTCTTGTATTGATTTTGTGTTTTATCCAAAATCACAGTCGCTTTGGTATCTGGAATGAATAGAATTAGTAAATTACTGAAAAGACTGATTAAATTGAGCAACATGATGTGTTAGAATTTCAATTAAAACAGTTGAAAAGCTAAAATCATTATAATCGCTTTGTTAAGCATTCGTTAAGCTTAACTTGTCAATAGATATAACGGGCAAATAAGGGGTCTTGGATTTGGAAATTTAACTGTATTTTTAAAATTGAGAGCGAACGTAATTGATGTCTTCAAACTATTTTAATATGAAATGGATCTTTGGAATTTTAACATTGCTTCTTATAAATCTAACTTTCCTAATGGCCCAATCGGGTCAATTGGATCCTTCCTTTGGAAATGGGGGATGGGTGAATACCGATTTTGGGGGTAAAGATCAAAGTGGTTGTGTTGCGATTCAACCCGATGGAAAAATATTGGTTGGAGGTCGTTCCAATGGGTTTTCTGGCTCATTTGATTTTATAATTGCACGGTACCTTGAAAACGGTCAATTGGATGGAAGTTTTGGCGATCAAGGGAAAGTGGTTCTAGATTTTGGATCTACCCAGGAAAATGTGGAATTCATTCATTATTTACCTGAAAATAAAATTTTAATTGGTGGGTATTCCAATTTAAGTCCCAATACAACTTCTTTTGTTGTCAGGCTTGAGTTAGACGGAAGTGTCGATAAAACATTTGCAAATCAAGGCGTCCTAAGTTTTAAATATGGTCGTTCAACGGGCATTCTCAATATGGATTTGCAAGAGGATGGAAAATATGTCTTTGGATGCATCGGTGTGATAGACACTTTGGATGTTGATTTTTTAGTTACAAGATTTCTGCCGGATGGAACGCTGGATACCAGTTTCAATCATTCGGGTTGGACATATTATGATTTCAAGACCCGTGAAAATATTCCATTTGATATGCTTATTCAGAAAGACCATAAAATATTCTTAAGCGGTTGTTCCGGAGTATATCCAAAGGCAAATTTTGCCTTTGTTCGATACAATGAAGATGGAAGTTTAGATTCATCTTTTGGAAACATGGGCAGCATGCAAACTGATTTTGCCGGTAATCAAGATGTGGCTTATTCTTCAATTATTCAGGAGGATGGTTCCTTTTATGTGTCGGGTACTGTACGCGACAGTATTACAAATTATGATTTTGCATTGGCAAAATACAATTCAGATGGAAGTTTGGATCAGTCTTTTGGGAATGGTGGAAAATTAACTTATGATTTCAAAGGACCGGTTGATTTTGGTTTGTACATGAAACAACAAAAGGATGGTAAACTTTTAGTGTGTGGTGAAAATAATATTCTTACAAAAAACAGTTTCGTTGTGGCGCGTTTTAATAAAGATGGCAGCATTGATCCAAAATTTGGCAACAATGGAATGGCATCTCTGGATGTTGTAAATATATTGACAGATGATACACCCAGTTTTACCTTGCAACAGGATGAGAAAATTGTGATGGTTGGAAATTATAAGGATGGTACGAATATCAATTTCTTAATCATGCGATTTTTGAATGATGAAATTTCTTCTACCAATGAAGAAAATCATACACCCTTCCTGATAGCTCCAAATCCTGTTGAAGATCATTTAATTCTACATAATTCTAATATTGAATCTAAGTATACGATTTCAATTCTGCATCCCAATGGAAACATTTTACAACAAGAGGCTATTCAATTTGACAAATCAAGTAAAGAGATCGGATTGTCAAAGTCTGTTCTTTGGCTTCCGGGTGTTTATTTTTTAAAATGGAACCATGGAACAAAACATGGAGTAATCCCTTTTATAAAAAGCTAATCGATTCCTTTAAAATCCGGAAAATAAAATAGGATTACTTTGCTTTAACAGTCATTAATTTTTTAACGACATCTTTATCGATTTCCATACCCTTATTAATCGCAATTTGTGCATTTGCTTTATCACCCAATCTCGTGTAAGTAATGTATAGATTTGCCCATACAGAAGCAGATTTTGGATTTATTTGGGATGATTTTGAAAGGTATTCAAGTGATTTTAAAAGATATCCAAGTTCAGCTTCTGCACTTCCCAATAGCTCCAATGCCTGGTCATCGTTTGGATTTAATTTTAATGATTTGATCAAGACTTGTTTGGCATCTTGATTGTTATGTTCTTCATGAAATAAAAACCGGCCATATTCGCGCAATGCTTTTTGATAATTTTTCATGATAGACATATCCCCGGGAGCCATTGTTATATATTGTTCATACGTGGCTACCGCATCTTTGTGGTCTTTAATTATGTAATACGCATTCCCTAATAAAAACACACAATCCGTATATTTTGGATAAATTTCCAGTGCTTTTTTCAAATGAAATATAGCTTGATTTATCAAATACTTGTTTGCTTCTTTGTCATCTGATTTTCGATAGTTTTCCAACAAGGTAAATCCTAGGGAAGAATTTAGTTTAGCACTGTTAGAAGAATGCTGGTAGTCTGAATTAAATAAAGTGAAATTATTTTTCCAGGCAGTATTTCGCGCAATGGTTCGGGCTGAAAAAGCAAGTACGATAATCGGTAATAAATAAATACTCCAGGAATATCGGACTTGTAAAAAACGAAGCAGGAACGCAGCCGCCATCATGCAAATACCCAACGAGGAAACAAACACAAATCGTTCACCCATATAAGCTCCTATTGAAAAGAATAGGTTGGACGTTGGGATCAATGCAATGATAAATAAGAAGATAGACCACGAATAAAGGGGTTTGCTTTTGCTCCATTTAAATGCAAAGAAGATAGCAGCACCAGCCAAACCAAGCGCCAGGATCGGTAAAGGCGAAAATAAATTTACAGCTGCAATGCTTTTAGGTGCATAATCATGTGTCAAGGGGTAGGGTATGAAATTTAAATAAACGTACCGCAACAAACTGTAAAAAATGGTTCCATATTTCTCAGCAGGATTCATTTCGACAAGTCGTTCGCCGCGAAACTGAAGCCAGGGGTTTTCTAAAAAATTTCTGGAACTATTTATAAAACTAGCTCCCAATACCCATATACGAATTCCAATAAAAAGTGCTGAAGAAATAACCAATGGGGTATATACCACCCAGCTGCGTTTAATTTCTTTTGGAATAAATAAATAAATTGCAAGCGGAATCAATGCCAAAAATACAATTGCATTTTCTTTTGAAAATAAAGCCAGCATAAAAAAGATTCCGGATAAAATTCCATGAAGTATTTTTTTACTTTCAAGGGTCTTTAATAAAAAATATAAACTGGAAAATGAAAATAACAAAGACCAAATTTCATCCAGTCCTTTAATATTTGCAACAACTTCTGTATGAAGTGGATGGATGGCAAATAATACAGTCGCAATCCCTGCAAGTATTTTAGCTTGATCTGGATATCGATACGCTAGTAACTTAGCCAGCGTAATAAAGATCATGCAATTTAATAATCCATAAAAGAGTACATTAAAAAGATGGGCAATGAATGGATTGTTTCCGGAAACTTGATGTTGAACTGCAAAGAATGCCAGGGTCAAAGGTCTGTAGCGACCCCCTCCAACCGTACTTTTTCTGCCTGAATCTTTAAAATATCCGGCAAAGGTTTCGTTAGAGAAAATATTGCTTATCCCACTGAACCCATTTTGGACAAATTGGTTTTCTGTAAATACAACCCGATCGTCTAGTACAAAATCATGGAATAGGGTATTGGCATAAAGGGCAAAAGATATAATAAAAATCAAGTATATGCTCCAGGTGCTTTGAAACAGTTTATTTATGGAATCAATCATGTATGCAGTTAGCTAAGATGAAGGGCCAAAGATAAAGCTTTCAGGCTAATCTGGTTTCATTTAAAGGGACGCTGAGAGGGTAGCGGGATTCTATTTTATCCAAATACAAGAACGCCAGGCCGATAAGTGTTGACAAACCACCTACCAACCACCACAAGGTTTCAAAGCCAAAATGATCGGCTATAGCACTTCCTGAAAAGCTGCCACATATATGCGCTACACTGTATGCGATTGTATACAAGGATGCATATTGACCAATATTTGACGGATTGCTTCGCTTCATAAAAAAGACCAACATAAAGGGCATGGCCAATATTTCGCCAACGGATATGATTGCGGAGGATAAAATACCCAGGCGAAATGCATCCATAGTTACCACATTAAATATAACAAAGGATAGTCCCGTTATAAACGTCCCCAAAGCAATCAAGCGCAATCTCCTGACATTTTCAAGTGAATACACTGCAACCATCTCAAATGCTGCAATGAATAAACCATTTATACCCAATACCCATCCAATTTGACTTTCTGATAAGAATAATTCCGTTTTTAAATAAATTGGGAGTGTTGTAAATATTTGAAAAAAACAAAGTCCAAACAAACAGGTCAAAAGAATAAAATATAAATAAAACCGATCTTTAAATGCAGATTGATTAACAGGTTTATTCAACGCACTGTGTTCTCTTTTTGGTTTAATTTCCAATCGGGGTAGTTTATAAAATATCAAAATACCTGCTAAAATATTGGTGATTCCATCTACATAAAATAATAATTGATAATTATGCGATGCAATCCAGCCACCAATAGCTGCACCAAATGCCCATCCTAAATTAACTGACAATCTTACAAGTGATCCACTTCTGGTGAGTGTATCCGGATTGCTGTAGGCAGAAATTGCTGCCATACTTGCAGGTCGGAAACTTTCATTAATTACAGAAGCAATAAACGTTGCAAGACAGATCAAATAATAATTTTCAAAAAAGGAAATAAAAATATACGAACAACCACCGGCAATTAAAGAAAACAGCATTAAATTATAAAATCCAATACGATCCGTGAGCTTGCCTCCAAAATAGGCACCAACGATAGAGCCTAATCCAAAACAAGTCATTACCATACCTGCCTTTGTAATGCTCACTCCAATGTGTTGTGTCATATACATAGACATAAAAGGAACGACCATCGTGCCTGCACGGTTGACTAATTGTACCAATGCAAGCAACCAGGAATTGATATTCAATCCAGCAAATGAATCCCGATACAGATTGATGATTCGCATGGTCATTTGCAAATTAAGTAATTTTAATTCCGACGTTTTAATTTGAAAACAGGATTAACAACAAATTATCAACTTTGAATTTATTTAAGTTTCTTTGTTGATCAATTCATTTTATGCATTTTAGTTATTGGTTAAGTAGCATCTTGCTTTTGTATTTTGGAGTCTTGCTTTGGATTGCACGCGCAACCTCGAAAGACCAATCCAATGAAAGTTTTTTTATTGGCAAGCGCAATTCAAATTGGTTTGTTGTTGCATTTGGAATGATTGGTACTTCTTTATCTGGAGTGACATTTATTTCTGTGCCAGGGACCGTAGGTTCTCAGGGTTTTTATTATTTGCAAGTTGTTATGGGTTATTTTTTAGGTTATCTGGTGGTAGCCTTTGTATTGCTTCCTGTTTATTATCGGATGCAGGTGAGTTCGATTTACCATTTTCTGGATGAGCAGTTGGGTCGAATCGCTTATAAAACGGGTGCTTCCTTTTTTATTTTGTCCCGTACGGTTGGAGCAACCGCTAGGTTGTTTTTAGTTATCAATGTTTTGCAACTCTTTTTACTCAATGATTTGGGAATTTCATTTTACTGGACTGCATTTTTTATTCTTTTTATGATTTTGATTTATACCATGCAGGGTGGCGTTAAAACAATTGTATGGACCGATACCCTTCAAACCTTTTTATGTTGCTCGCCTTGGTTAGTTGCATTTTTATTATTCTCAATCAATTAGATATTAGCTTTCTACAGCAGTAATCCAAATGAATGAAGCCAATTACTTACGATGGTACAACGGAGATTTTATGGCTGGTTCAAATTTTTGGAAACACCTGATTGGAGGTGCTTTCATTACCATTAGCATGACAGGAATGGATCAGGAAATGATGCAAAAAAACATCAGTGTGCGAACTTTGAAAGACTCTCAGAAAAACATGTTGAGTTTTAGTGTGGTGTTGGTAATTGTTAACATCCTTTTTTTAATTTTAGGAGGACTGCTTTCATTGTATGCAAATCAAAATGTACCAGGTGTGGCTGGAGATGATTTATTTCCTTCAATTGCTTTTGGTAAAATGCCGGTTTTATTTTCACTTTTATTTGTCGTTGGTTTGATCTCTGCGTTGTTTCCAAGTGCGGATGGAGCAATAACTGCCTTGACTTCATCTTTTTGTGTAGACATTCTGGGCTTCAATCGAAATGCTAAACTCACTGAGCATCAAAAAATCCGGAAACGCAAGATGGTCCATTTTTTATTTGCACTTATTTTTCTACTCTTGGTATTTATTTTTAAATGGATTGATAATAAATCTATTATCGATTTAATTCTTAAAGTTGCAGGATATACGTATGGACCGCTGCTAGGCTTGTATGCATTTGCCCTGTTTTCCAAACGAGGCTTGCCAAATTCGATCATGGTATTCGTTCTTTGTTGTTTGGCACCCGTGATTGTTTTTGTAATCGATCGAAATTCAGCAAACTGGTTTCATGGATTTTCGTTGGGTTATTTAAACCTTCCATTAAACGGACTGGTTACCTACCTGAGTTTATTAGCCATTTCAAAACAGAAAACATGAATTTTATCCGTTTGACTGAAGAAGATTCCTTATACCATGACCTTGAACACAAAAGCAGCATCGAATTGTTGGAATGCATGAATGTTGAAGACCAGAAACCGGCTCAAGCTGTTAAACTCGTATTGCCTTTAGTTGCGACATTCATTGATCAAACCTTGCCTAAACTTTTGGAAGGAGGTCGGATATTTTATATCGGAGCCGGAACGAGCGGCCGTTTGGGAATACTGGATGCATCAGAATGTCCACCTACCTTTGGAGTAGCTCCGGATCTCTTTAATGGAATCATTGCTGGAGGCGATGGAGCGATCCGAAAAGCCGTAGAATTTGCAGAAGATAGTACGCAACAAGCCTGGCTTGATCTAAAATCCTTTTTTGTAAGTGAACTCGATACGGTCATTGGAATCACAGCAAGCGGGACCACGCCTTATGTAGTAAATGGCCTAAAATCTTGTCGGGAGCACCGGATTACTACTGCTGGAATTACCTCCAACCCCGGCAGTCCGGTAAGTAAAGAATCCGATTTTCCTTTTGAATTGCTATTGGGACCGGAATTTATTACCGGAAGCACCCGATTAAAAAGTGGAACCGCTCAAAAAATGCTCTTAAACATGATTTCAACCTGCCTCATGATTCAATTTGGGAGGGTAATCGACAATAAAATGGTGGACATGCAATTGGCCAATACGAAACTCATCGAACGAGCGGTCCGCATGATCCTCCAATTTAAATCGATCCGCGAAGAAAAAGCCAGAGAACTCCTCAAAGAATTTGGAAGCGTTCGTGGAGTCATTGAGTATTTACGGGTAAATCCTAGTTAATATTTTTGATAAGTCAGCCGAAATCCGCACATTAATTTTCTGAAATTTAGGCATCAAAAATTGTAAATTCCAAAAAATCATCAAAAAATCAGGGTAAACCCTGATAAAAAATCAGGGTTTACCCTGATGACATTCAGGCTTTTTTTGTAATATCTTGCAGTATGAAAAATGAGTTTCTTCAGGCAGCGAATCTCACTCTTGGAGTATCCCATTAATTAGATGATTTATTAACCCTAAATTCTTGTTTTATGAGATCGATTAAACCACAGGCACACACCGATTCTTGGGTGGATCAATTTGAATCCGATTTGAATCTAAAACCAGGCTGGCTTGAAAATTACAGAAAGCACCTGTCCTGGATTAAAACATCTAAATCGGATCAGGAAGATGAAATCTTAAAGGATTTGGCCACTGAACTGTAAACAATTTAAAATTGTTTGTCGTATGATTTACAGAGTTGATTTCTAACAGGGAGAATCAACTCTGTAGGTCTTCGAATAAACGATCTTGTGATTCAGATTCTGCTTTTCGTTCTGACAGCGTTTTCTTAAAGACATCCCGCTCAAAAAAAGTAATCCTTAGGATTTCGGTCTTGTCCCTGCCATTCATAAACTACTGCAACCTCATCGTGTTCTCTGAAATTTCTGAAAATAAAAGCGGTCCACAGGCCTGCAATTGCTCCAAACAAATGACTTTCCCAGGATATCCGTTCTTCAGTAGGGAAAAAACCCGCCAGGTATCCGCTATACATAATAACCATAATGGTCATTAATACAATCGATTTTACATTCCGTCTAAAGATACCTGAAAAAAAGATGAAGGAAATCAATCCATAGACCAGGCCACTGGCTCCGATGTGTGAATAATTTCGACCAAATAAAAAAACCATGAACCCGGTCAACAGCAAAATCAAAATAAATCCTGCCCAACCAATGCTCCGGTAAAAATAAAATAAGACCAAACTGCTTACAAAAAGGGGAGGAAGGTTAGAAAATAAATGGCCCCAGCTCGCATGTATAAACTGCCCGGTTAAAATACCATACCATTGATGAATATCTCTGGGATATACACTCCAATCATATTTTTGAATCGGGAACACTAAAAACAGCACATGTATTAAAACACAGGCCACCGAAAATAACAAAGCAACAAAAAGGGCGTAAATGAATTTTTCTTTTTCTTTGGCTAATTCAATCATTAAGAATATTTCCGTTTAATCAATTTTATAAACCACTGCGCCTTTTTAATTCGCTTCTCATCCATCCAGTCGTATTGAGGTATTAACTCTTCACTCAAATAATTCCGGGCATCTTCAAATCGATCCAGCGAATTTAATCGTTGCAAGGCATTATCAAATGAATTCTTATCCCCTCCAAAAAGTTCATTTTGTGTCAGAATTCTTTCATTGAGTCCCATGGCTTTTTGAATGCTGCTAATCGGTGTTGAATCCAATTGCTCGGATAAATCTTCCACTTTCTTAAACGTAAACAACTCCTTGTAGCGTTCAGTTTGAATGGGCTCTGATTTTATTTCTACGACTTCGCTAACAGGTTCGGGCTCTTGCTTTTCCATTTTAATTTTAGGAGCTGGACTTTCCTGAATATGCGATTCTTCATTGTCAGAAATGGCTTCATCTTCTACTTTGATCGAAAGTATGGATTCCCGGATTTTCTGATTGTAATCCAACAGCAGGTTTTTTTCCGATTGGGTAAAACTTTCTTCTTTAGAATAAATTTCCAGGATGGTATTCATTTTTTGCATCCATTTTCTGACATTGTTAAATTCCATAGCAAAATTTTGTTGGCTTAAAACGGTTTTTATGTTGTTATTATTTGCACAAAGGTATTCGATTTTAGCAGGAGGACATATTGAAATTTCATATATATATGGAATTATTAGATATTTGCAGCAAGAATGTTTCTAGAACCAGCCTATAAATCACAACGCTCCGGATGGATTGAAGTTATCTGTGGCTCCATGTTCAGTGGAAAAACTGAAGAATTGATTCGCCGTCTTAAAAGAGCCCGGATTGCAAACCAAAAAGTTGAAATATTCAAACCGAGTAAGGATACCCGATATGATGAACGAAAAGTAGTTTCTCACGATGAAAATGCACTGCTTTCCAAACCCATCTTAACATCCAAAGAATTATTGGCCATATTGGAAGATACCGAAGTCGTAGGCATTGATGAAGCACAATTTTTTGATGCCCAATTGCCTGATATTTGCCAGGAACTCGCCGTTAAAGGTAAACGGATAATCATAGCTGGATTGGATATGGACTTCAGAGGACAACCTTTTGGTCCGATGCCGGCTTTAATGGCTGTTGCAGAATACATTACCAAAGTCCATGCAATTTGTCCCCATTGCGGCAATCTGGCAACCCATTCATATCGATTAAGTGGAGAAAACGAAACCATTGTATTGGGCGAAAAGGACAAATACGAACCCCGTTGCAGACTTTGTTTTACTATGGGGGCCATCTTACAATTTAAATAAGCACATGAACGCTAAACGAATCCACTCGGCTTTAATTTCTGTTTATAATAAAGAGGGTCTTGATGAAATTGCTACCAGATTGCACGATTTGGGAATCGTAATTTATTCCACAGGTGGGACTCAAGCATATCTCGAAACTTTAGGAATTCCAGTTGTAGCCGTTGAAAACATTACAGAATACCCTTCTATTTTAGGAGGACGCGTAAAAACATTGCACCCAAAAGTTTTTGGGGGTATTTTGGCCATTCGAAATCCAGATCATTTATCTCAATTGGCACATTTTCAAATCCCTTTAATAGATTTGGTAATCGTTGATCTATACCCGTTTCAGGAAACCAGAAGGACCCGTACCGATCACCAGGAAATCATTGAAAAAATTGACATTGGTGGCATTTCACTCATTCGGGCAGGAGCAAAAAATTATGAAGACGTGGTCATCATTTCTTCTGCCATGCAATACCCAACAATAATTGAGATTTTAAAGAATAATGCGATATCGCAAATTGAAGAACGCAAGCAATTGGCCGGACAAGCATTTCAGCTGAGCAGTGCGTACGATGCAGCGATTGCAGATTATTTTGGAGCTTCTACCAATATTAAAATTTCACTTCGATATGGTGAAAATCCGCACCAACAAGCACATTTTTTAGGTGATCTGAATGCGTGTTTTGATATTCTGTCAGGAAAAGAATTGTCGTATAATAATATTCTGGATCTGGATGCGGCTTGCAATTTAATTGCAGATTTTTATAAGGGTCCGGCCTGTTTTGCAGTGATCAAACATACCAATGTATGTGGGATTGCCATTCGGGATACGTTATTACAAGCCTGGGAAGATGCTTTGGCAGGAGATCCTGTTTCAGCCTTTGGTGGGATTCTAATTTGTAACAAGCCACTAGATCTCCATACTGCAGAAAAAATCAATTCCTTGTTTTATGAAATACTCATAGCGCCTGCTTTTGAATCTGGGGTCATTGAACTGTTAAGTGCAAAGAAAAATCGCATACTCATTTTATTGAAACAGCTGCCTCTAAGCTCTTGGAGCAGTCGAACGGCTTTAAATGGAGTTTTAAATCAGGAAATGGATCTTCACCAACAAGAAGCCAATGGATTAAATCTCGTTACAAAAAGACAAGCAACGGAATTGGAAATTGTGGATCTTTTATTTGCTTCGCATTGCGCAAAGCATTTAAAATCAAATGCAATTACTCTTGTGAGAAACCAGCAATTAATCGGAATGGGATGTGGACAAACTTCAAGGGTTGATGCTTGCAAACAAGCCATTGAAAAGGCCAGAGCCATGGGCTTTGATCCTGCTGGAAGCGTGATGGCCTCTGAAGCATTTTTTCCATTTCCGGATTGTGTTGAACTGGCAGCACAGGCAGGAATTAAAGCAATCATACAACCCGGAGGATCCGTCAATGATATAAAGAGCATTCATAAAGCGGATGAATTGGGTCTGTCTATGGTGTTTACAGGTATCAGACATTTTAAGCATTGATTATGGACAAATTGTGCATTGACATTGGCAATAGCCGGATAAAACTGGCTTTAATGGAGGAAGGCAAAGTCAAGCGCTATGCCGTTCATTGGATCAAAGAAGAAACGGCCATTATCAAATGGTTGGAAGAAGTAGAATTTGAAAAAGGAATTTATTCCAGTGTATTGGCTCAGGATCCGGATTGGCTGCTGGCGTTTAAAGATAAAAGAAAATTAATACGCCTGAGTTCTAATACCAACCTGCCATTGAAAATACACTATAAAACGCCTGAGACGCTGGGTACTGACCGGATCGCTGCAATGGCAGGGGCTTTAGCGCTCTATAAAAAAGGAGCCTTGCTGGTCGTAAATGCAGGTACCTGCATCACCTACGATTTAGTAAACAATCACGGTGAATTTATTGGGGGAAATATTGCCCCCGGCCTGGAAATGCGCTGTAAAGCAATGCACGATTATACGGCCAGTTTGCCGCTCATTAAAGTTCATGATCCCGGAAATTCCTTTATAGGTTACGATACCGTAAGTGCCATGGAAAATGGTGCCCTTCAAGGCATTGTGCTTGAAATTGAGGGTTATTTTGTCAGACTTCGTAAAAACTATCCGGAGCTTCACGTCGTTTTAAGTGGTGGGAATGCTCCTTTTTTGGTAAATCACTTGAAAATAAGCATTTTTGCGGAACCTTACCTGGTTCTTAAAGGCCTCAATACCATTTTAGATTATCAATGATGTACATTAAATCGTTTTTTATATCCTCCGTTTTTCTCTTCTGTGTCATACAATTGCATGCTCAGAACAATGAAAATTCTCCTTTGTCCCGCTATGCATTAGGCGATTTGCGGATTGCAAGTACAGGTTGGATGGCTGGAATGGCCAATGCCGGAACTGGATTTATTTCCGAGCAACTTTACAATCCCTTAAATCCTGCAACGACCGCTTTTCTGAAACAAACCGATATGGAAATTGGAGTGTACGCCCGACGAAATAAATTGGAGGAGGCATCCGGCAACACCATTACGGACTGGTCTGGAAATATTAATAACATTCAATTGGCTGTGCCCTTGCGCAATGCAATCAATGAAATCCTGGATCGTAAAAAATACATACATTCTTATGCCATTCAAATTGGTTTATGCCCATATTCATCCGTTGGCTATCGTTCTGAGACCATCGATTCAACAGATAAAAACAATCAGCTGAGTCGATTTGTGCAAGGTGATGGACTCATTCAAAATTTTCAATTGGGCTTCTCGTACCGATACAAAGATCTTGCAGTCGGTTTGCGAATGAACTATCTTTTTGGGAATTTGAATTTCAACCAGAATTTATATTTTAATAGTTTACCAGCATCCTATGATTCTTATTTAAATGATAAAGTACACATCAGTGGATGGCAACCCGTGCTTGGATTTAGTTATCGTAAAATTTTAAATCAAGAGCAACTTACTAAAGACAATAGTTTACGACGCCAAATTTTTTCTGCAGGTTTGGTATTCGACATTCCAGTGAAATTTAATTCAAGTTATTCTGCTTTACATCAAACGCGTTTTGAAGATGCGTTGGGAGTAGTAGATACCGTTTTATATATTAACGAGTTGAATGAAAAAGGAACATTGCCATTTGGAGTACAAGCAGGATTGGCCTACTCACATAAAGATAAATATGGGTTTATGGGTTCATTTCAATGGGCGGATTGGAAAAATGCAGAACTTACAACCGGCTTGATCAATGGCACCAAATCTTCCAATCGAATTGCAATTGCAACATGGTATAAACCGGGCTTAAATAGTTTCGACAATGTCATTAAGAAGTCAACCTATCGATTTGGAGCTTATCTAGAAAATGACTATCGAACCATAGACAATACTGAAATCAAAGGAATGGGACTCAGCGTAGGATGGTCATACCCAATAATTTTCTTGAGACAAGATGCGATGTTTCATTTAAACGTTGATTTTGGTAAACGAAAATTGGAAGAACGATTAAAAGAAAATTACATCAACATTCATTTTGGAATCAGCATCAATGACAATGAATGGTTCTTAAAAAGAAAATACAATTAAGGGTGATTGAAAACTAATTAGCGGATAGGTGTAGGTGATAGTTGTTAAATGGAAGAAGCTATTAAGCTGATAAGCTTATACATTTCCCGGCTAGGTTCTTTTCCTCTTTTACTCATCACAACTTTGCTCATACAAGCTCACAATTTGTGTTACGAGTTCTTCAGCAATTCGTTGCTGAGCATCGAGGGTAGAAGCTCCAATATGTGGACTCACTGAAATTTTTGGGTGATTTAACAAAAGCGGATTTACTTCCGGTTCATTTTGAAAAACATCCAATCCTGCACCGGCTAATTGGTCTGAATCCAATGCATTTAGCAAAGCAACTTCATCCAGATTTTCACCACGGGAAGTATTAATGACACAAGCGTTTTTTTTCATGATTGCAAAGCGCGCTGGTGTGAGGATTTGATTTCCATCAAACGGAGAATGCATGCTGATGTAATCTGCTTCAGGAAGTCCTTCTTCTAAGCTTACCAAACTAACAGGAATTAAAATGGATTGTCCTTGCAATTCAAAATTCAAGGATAGCTGATTAATAAAAGGATCGTGTGCGAGGATTTGCATACCCGATCCTAGAGCCAATAAACCCAATTCCCTTCCAATTCTGCCCATGCCAATGATGAGCAGCGTTTTGCCTTTTAATTCAGTAGCTTTTGACAGACTCTTTTTAAGTTCGACAAAACTGCTTTTGTCCTTTAAATTGCGATTGCTGAGCTGGAGGTTTCGGCTTAAATTATAAATATGGGCCATGCTTAACTCGGCCACGGAACGGGAAGAAGATGCAGGTGTATTAATTACTTTAATGCCTTGTGCTCTGGCTGCATCAACATCGATGTTATCCATGCCTACGCCTGCACGGGCAATAAATTTCAGATTCGGACAACTTTTAATCAGATCCTGACGAATTTTCGTTGCACTTCTGACAATAATCCCTTGATAATGGATTAAATTATTTGGAAGCTCCGCTGCTTCTAGTTTTTTAAGGTCCACAGTAAACCCGTGAGATTTTAAGGCTGATATGCCTGATTCTTCGAGGCCATCTGTAACTAATATTTTCCAGCTCATTGGTCAAAAATAAAAAAGGAATCCAATGTGATTGGATTCCTTTTATAAAAGGGTTTAAATTTTTATTATTTCAGTCTTTTTGCTCTCTGAGCAGTAACTCGTTTCTCTGTTTCGATACTCAATAATTGGTGAGCAGCACTGTGACCGGCATCTTTGGCCAAATCTCGTGCACATTTCCCCATTTTATTTTCATTCATTGGATTGGCACCAGCGGTTAATAAGGTTTCAATGATTTCTGTATTGCCACCCATAGCAGCAAACATCAATGCATCTTGAAATTCTGTTTTTTGATTAACCTGAGCACCCCGGTTCAATAATAAATTGACCATTTCCGGATTTGCCTTTAGTGCTGCATAGGCTAAAGGAGTTAATTTTTGATCGTTGACAATGAGGATATTATTTACATCATGTCCCGATGCGATCCATTCTTTCACAAATCGGGAATCCGATTGTTCAATTGCGGATTGAAGGGTCTGCTGACTGTATACATTCAGGACCACGCTTGCTACAGCTAATAAACTAAGAAATGCTTTTTTCATGTTATTGCAAAAGATTTAATTCTACACCACTAAGATACCACAAGTCTGATAAATGCTGCTTTTTTAACGGTTTTTTCAAAATATTTAACTCAGAGCCCTAATTGATCCACATCCTATTGATTCTGAGATTAGGATATTATTGCAAGATTCTGGCCTGAAATTTCAGGATCCAACTGCTGTCTTAAGCGTGCGTTGACGGGATGTTTTAATTCCGGATCTCTCAGGAGGATCGCTTCTGCAAGTTTGCGAGCAGTAAGTAGAATCTGCTGATCTTCAACAATATCGGCTACTTTTAACGCGATCAAACCACTTTGTTGGGTTCCATCCAAATTGCCGGGGCCTCTGATTTTAAGATCTTCTTCTGCGATCTCAAAGCCATCATTGGTGCGGCACATAATCTGAATCCGGTTTTTCGCATCTGGACTGAGTCGATCGGCACTCATCAAAACGCAATACGATTGATCGGCCCCTCTGCCAACCCGCCCACGAAGTTGATGTAATTGTGCCAACCCAAATCGTTCGGCATTTTCAATAATCATGATGGAAGCATTTGGAACGTTTACGCCTACTTCAATAACCGTTGTGGCCACCATGATTTGGGCTCGTTGTTGAATAAATCGCTGCATTTCCAATTCTTTGTCTTTGGGCCGCAGGCGACCGTGCACCACAGCAATTTGGTATTTGGGCATTGGAAAGGATTCTAACAACTTTTCATAACCCAATTCAAGGTTCTCTATATCCAATTTTTCAGATTCTTCAATCAGTGGAAATACGATATAAATTTGACGGCCCAGTCGAATTTGATCTTTCATAAATTCAAACAGTTTGCCGCGAAGGATTTCTGTAAAATGCAAGGTTTTGATCGGCTTGCGATCTGGTGGGAGTTCGTCGATGATAGAAACATCTAAATCGCCATACAAACTCATGGCCAGGGTTCTGGGTATTGGAGTTGCCGTCATCACCAGAATGTGGGGTGGAAGTGATTTGGATTTTGACCAAAGTTTAGCGCGTTGTTCAACTCCAAACCGGTGTTGTTCATCTATAACGACCAAACCAAGATTCTGAAATTTAACCGGATCTTCTAAGACAGCATGAGTGCCAATTAAAATAGCAATGGTTCCTTCCTTTAGTTGACTTAGCAGTTTTTCCCGTTCTTTTCCTTTAACATTAGAACTTAATAAAGCACATGCAAATCCAGTGTCCTTTAATAATTGACCGATGCTTTGATAGTGCTGGTTTGCTAAAACTTCAGTGGGCGCCATGATGCAGGCTTGAAATCCATTTGAATTTGCAAGTACCATGACCAATAAGGCAACGATGGTTTTGCCACTTCCGACATCACCTTGAAGCAATCGGTTCATTTGTTTGCCTGTACTTAGATCAGCGGTTATTTCTTCTAAAACTTTTTGTTGCGCTTTTGTCAAATGAAAGGGGAGTTTCGTTTCAAAGAAATTCAGATAGCCATCCTTATTTAAGTCAAACTGAAAGCTAACGCTTTTGCTTTTTCGCAACATCATGGCACGAATCATGCGCAATTGCATAAAAAACAATTCTTCAAACTTGAGGCGTTGCCGCGCCTGATGCAATGCGTGGGCATTTGGAGGAAAGTGAATGTTTAATAAGCATTCATATCTTTCTGGTAATTGATATTTCTGTAGGATGTAATCTGGTAAATTTTCATGAATGGATAGGGGTTCAAGGTTTTGAAAAACATGAAATAAAATTCTTCGAAGTCCTTTGGTGTCAAGACCTTTGGAGATTAGTTTTTCATTGCTTGAATAGACCGGATCGAAACGCAGTTTGTTTTGAGGAATCGCTGGATTCAATTCTTCTAATTCAGGATGTGCCATTGATTTTTGCAATCCGGATAGATTTAATTTTCCATAAATAATAAACTCTTTTCCAGATTCAAGTTTTTGTCTAATCCATTGATAATTTTGAAACCAAATCAATTCAAGAAATCCACTCCCGTCTTGAAAAATTGCTGTTAATCGTTTTGTTTTGCCAAAGCCTTTTTCTTCCAGACTTTGAATTTTACCGAGTAATTGATAATAAGATCCTTCCTGATTGATTTCATCAATGCGATGCATGATGGTTTTGTCGACATAACGAAATGGAAAATATTCAATCAGGTCTCCAAGGGTTCGGATGTTTAACTGTTCCTTTAATGCAATTGCTTTTTGAGGGCCTACGCCTTTCAAAAATTCAATTGGACTGTCTGGAAATAGTTTAACTGAACTCATAAAGAAATGCTCCCGCAAAATAAGCGGGATTCTGATAAACATTCGATCCTTTTGATTCGTTTAGTTTTATTATGGATTCTATAAGGCAAAAACAGGTATCTGAGCTTCTTAGACGTCAATTTAGCTACGTGCTTGCTGCCGAGGGAGCCTACATCTATGGAAATAGCGTTTTGGTGACAATAACCAGTGTTTCAGTTAGTCCTGATTTTAGCTTGGCTAAAGTGTATTTGAGTATATTTAATACGGAAGATAAACAATCGGTCATCCTGCAAATGGAAGAACACTATGCGCGTTTAAAGCAAGCTTTACACCAACGGATTAAAAAACAAATCCGAACCATGCCTGAATTAAAGTTTTATATAGACGACATGATGGATGAAGTGTATAAAGTTGATGCACTGTTCAAGAAGTTTGAAAAGTAATTAGATTTTTTAGAAATCATTCCAATTATTTAGGAATCGGAGATCCATGTGGATCAGTTTCTGGATATCCCAATTGTTCGTCCAGTCGGTTTAAATCATCTTCAGATAAATGGTGCTCAATAAATTCTGCATCTTCATGGATCTGATCCGCATTCAGGCCTACTTCTTCTACTAAAAAGGTTTCCCACAATCGATGCGCACGCACAATTTGATTGGCACGGATTCTTCCTTGGTCCGTAAGTTGAAATCCATTTTCAAAAGAACGCATCAGTCCAAGTCGCTCCAACTTTTTCATCCATTTAATTAATTGAGATTCTGTTTGTCCGGTAATGCTTGAAAATTGATCAATGCTTACCGATTCATGGATTGGATTCTTGGATGCTCTTTTTAAGATATCCTCAATTAATATCCTTTGTTGAAGATTTTTGCGAGCTTGTAAACGGGGTATAAATCCGCGTTTAGGAGCGAATAAAGCGATGAGTGCATATATGAATGTAGTCATTACGGCCATGGAAGGCCCTACTGGAAAATCAAATGCAATGGACAGGATTAAACCCAATATTGCTGAAAGGGAGCCTAATAGACTGGCCCAAATCAATACCCTGTGAAGTCGATCTGCTATCAAAAGGGCTGCTGAAGCAGGGGTAATTAACATAGAAACCACCAAGATGACTCCGACGCTGCGAAGAGAAGCCACTACCACCAATGACAGCAATAACATCAACAGGTAATGCATGGCTCCCGAATTGATACCCATGGTCCCCGCAATAACCGGTTGGAATGTGGTTACAAACAGAGGTCTATAGAATACAATAATTATTAAGGTCACCAGCATCAGCATAATGATGCTCATATAGAGGTCTTCCTGTGAAACGGACAATAAATTTCCAAAAAGAAAATCCTTTAAATCCAAATGAACGCCTTGTTTGCCACTGATCCAGGAGATTCCAATGATGCCAATGGAAAACATAAACGTAAAGATGATTCCGATGGCCGCATCATTTTTAATCCGTACCTTTTGTTGCAACCAGGTGATTAAAAAGGCGGAGAGTAATCCCGCAAGAACAGATCCAACAAAAAAGCCGAGGGTAGAGTAGCCAGCTACAATAAATGCAAGGACAATGCCAGGTAAAATGGCATGGGATAGGGCGTCTCCAATTAAAGCCATGTTTCTTAACACAATGAAACAGCCTAGCATACCACACATGGCACCTACCAAAATGGAGATTATTAAAGTTCGCAACCCGAGATCCGAGCTAAAGAAGTCGTATAAATAACTAAGTATTTCTTGCATATTTAAAATAAAGTTCAAATATACCAAAAAATTAATTTAGACAAGGCTAAAATATTTAATCTATGCAATTAGTTCCTAGCAAATTTAGCATGAATTAGGACGCTAATTTCGTAGAAACAGGCTTGTTGCCAAAGGAAAACAATAGCTATGACGAATTAGGTAGCTCTGATAAAATAGGTATGAGCTCCATAATTAAGAAGCTCATTTGAAAGATTTTATTGGGAGTTGTTTTGGAGTTAGGAACTTATTTTTTACCCATGGTATCTTGGGTAGATTTGGCTTTCAGGAAATTGTTAAAAAAATCAACCCCTTCATTGCTGATTTGATTAGCAGAAACTGGTTTGTTGTCTTTATCCATAAAAACCAATGCATTGCAGCCATTTTGATAATAAAGATCCATTTCCTGAAAAACATCTCCATTTCTCTGGCAAACCAGATGCGCTTCAGGCAAACACATATTGGTAAGATTGGCTTTTTCCTCAGTAATAAATGATAAAATGATTGCTACAGCTTGCTGATTGTCAAAGCTCATGGATACGTTTACCTCCTTTTTTAAGGAAATAATATCAATGCTGGTGCATTCCTGTCGAAGTTTGGTCAGCAGATCAGCACTGATTCCATTATACTCAATCTTTTTACCTGAGCTAGCAGCTTTTGAATTGCTGTTTTTACCATCGTTTTTACAGGCTATAATAAGCTGTAGGAATATTATAATTAGGAGCGTTGTTCTCAAAATCCGCATAGAAAAAGACTTAATTGAATTTATAATTGAGGCCCAAAGATATAAAATAACTAATCATTTTGATTTCCCGATTGCCATCCGGATACTTATAAATAGGTAGTAAAGATCTGGTGTACCTTGCGGTTAAAGCCCAATTTTCAGTATAAAAATATTTTAGGCCTGCGAGCCAACTAAAATCAAACGGTTTGAAATCTTTATCGACCCCACTAAAACTAGAGCTAGATACCAATTTGCCGACTGAAAAGCCGCCAAAAAAATGCATACGGTAGTATTCCTGATCTGCTTCCAGATTAATCCAGTCCTTTACAACAAATAATACCGGGACATCCAGATAATTGAGGGTGAATTTTATATCGGTCAAATCATTTTTTGTGCTTCTGCTGCCTCTTTGATTAAAAGAAAATTGAATTTCCAGATCCGTAATTTTAGAAATCCGGGCAGTTCCATAAACTGCCAATTGATATCCGGGTTTATGGAATCCAAAGACCTTGTCTCCATCAATCTGAGACAAGCAGCCTGACGCCTGAAGACCCCCTCCAAAGATCTGACTTTCAAGTATATTTGTTGAAAACAGCACAAACACTAAAGCAGGAATCACTATTTTAATCATGGTTCAAATTTAAAGCTTTTGAAAAATGAAGCTCAAAATAGATTTCATTTTGTTTTTTCTATATACATTACCCCAATATTCTTAAGGTTTAACATATTTATTTTTTTTATATTGATTGAATTATTTATAGCTTTACCCTTCGGAATATTGTTTAGATACCATGAAATATACCCGTAACAATCTTAAAAAACTTGAAGACCTGTGTTCAGCCTTAACCTATAAGGTTCGATATGAACAAGGGCATTTCCAATCCGGATATTGTATTGTTTCCTCAAAAAATATCATCGTAATCAATAAATTCTTTGATATTGAAGGTCGTATGAACTGCTTGATGGAATTACTTCCCGAATTAAAAGCAGATCCCGATCAGTTGGAAGACGAATACAAGGATCTTTACAAAAAAGCCATTTCAATGCGTTCCGTTCAAGAACTTGAAATCTAATAAGCGTATCTTATCGTATCAATGTGATTGTTCCGGTTTTTTGAATTTCTGTTCCATCCAATCTTAGTGCTATGGCATGATAAACAAAAACGGCAGGGTTCATGTGTTGGCCATTCATTAGACCATTCCAGCCTGCTGCCAAATCGTTTACTTGAAAATGCTGATTTTCAAATACCAGGTTGCCCCAACGGTCAAATAACTGAAACAACTTAACTTCCTGAATGCTTTCCCCTCCAAAAACAGTGACCCAATCATTGATTTGATCTCCATTTGGTGTAAATACATTGGGTATATAAATATCGGTTTGGTTGTTTACTAAAATTTTTACTTGGCCTACGACTTCACAACCATAGGAATCGGTAAAACGTACTTCATATGTTGCATCATGCAATGCTTGTAAATTAGGTTCAATACAATCTGTACAACTCAATCCTGTCGCTGGCGTCCATTCAATTTTTATCGGATTAAAGTTGAGGAGTGGCTTTAAGGTAATTTTATCTCCAAGGGTAAGTTTAATTTCAACCGGAAGGTCTGCAGCTAATTTTTGTGGTTGAAATAATAGAATCGAATAGCTTTCTTCGCAGCCTATGGAATCTTTAATAAAAACAGTATAGGTTCCTGGTTTTAATTGATCATAGACTGTCCGATTGCTATAAGTAGCCGTGTCGTTTAATGCAAATAAAAATTCCCGAATTCCCTGATTTGCTTTGATTTCAATCTGCCCGTTGTCATCACCAAAACACAGAATGGAATCTATTGTAAGCAATGCACTGACCGTATCAATCAGTAAATTTGTAAAAATCAAACTATCACAGCCAAATTGATTGTTAAGGCTGTCAATATATTGGCCACTTTTAGTGTATACATTCGATCCAATTTGTACAAATTGTCCTTTGCATTTTAAGTAGTTGAATTGTTCCCGGTGAATAGGGTTTACTCGCAACTGCGTTTGGATAATGCTGTCGCAGCCTTTAACTGTTGTGAGGCTATCTATGTAGGTTCCGCTGTTAGTATACTGATGGCTCCCTACTTGTATGGATTCACCCGCACAAATCGTAAAATTCAGATTGTTATTTGAGGAAGGATTCACAGTGAGTTGGGTATAAATTATACTGTCACAAGAAAAAATGGATTGTAAAGTATCTAAATAAATTCCTGAGACTGAATAGCTTTTATTCCCAACTTGAATAAAATCACCACTGCAAATTGTATGAATATTTTGTTTTGAATAAATTGGATTAACCACTAAATTGGTTACCAAAATACTGTCGCAACAAAATGCATTTTTAAACACGTCTGTATAGCTTCCGCTTTTATCGTACCGTTTTGAACCTACCTGCACATATTCGCCTTCACATAATTTAAAAGATTGAGTGTCAACAGAATTTTGTGAGTGATCTTCGATATTAAAATACAAGGTATCGGAGCTGCAACCGAATTCATCTCTTGCAATCAGCTGATGCGGTCCTGGTGGAATTGAGTCAAATGCTCCGGAAGCTGTCCATGAATTTTGATCCAATGAATAATAGTAAAATGGAAATGATCCTCCGGCACTTACATGAATAAACGATCTTGGATTGCAACAATCAATTTCGAAATCCGCACTGTCTTGCTTTAAACTTAATTTATTAATGAACTTTACAATTTGCACAGTCCGTTGAACACTGCAAGTCGTCGAATCCCGAATATCAATGACATAATTTCCTGGCAACAAGCCATTAAAGCCTCCATCATTTTGCCAGCTGCCTCCATTGATTCGATATTGATAGGGTGGAATTCCTTCCAATCCGGTTATTACGATTCTTCCGGAATCTTTACAATTTAAACCCTGCACCCACAGCAGACTGTCTCGCAGTTTATGTTTGTATTCTCCGACTTCAATAATTTCAGGAATGATGCAATTTCCAATCTTTACATAAATGGTATAAAATCCTGCGTAGGGGAGTTCATAAAAAATTTGTTTCCAGAATCGGACCCCATCCATTGAATAAAGTGCAGCACTGTCTTCGGGTTTTTCCAAAATATGCAAGAATGCACCTGCAAATGAACCACAACTATCCAATAAGCGTAATTCATATTCCAGTTTTAATTTTTTGACATTCACAGTTAAAGAATCGCGATAATCAAATCCGCAAAAATCTTTATAGTGAATGAAATATTTAGTCGTACTGTCTGGATTGAAAATTGGATTTTGAATGTTTGCGTTGCTAATTCCATTAACTGGACTCCATTGATATTTATCAAATTTTGGACTGGCTGCAATTTGAATGGATTCTCCATCACAAATAGTATAATCCGGTAATTTGTTAATTCCTGTAATGTAATTCAAACAAATTTGTTGAACGTTAATCGCACCTCCGGTTGCAGCGGTAAATCCAAAATATACATTTGGATCGTTGTTAAAAATAGAACGTATGATATCTCCGGAATAGCGCAATCGTAAATTACAATCAATATAAACTTCAATGGTTTGATTGGAAGCACTCCATCGGATAAGTGCCTTGTGAAATTTACAATCTTCTGCATTTGCATTTCCTGGAAACATGCCTACCGGTCCTGAAAGATTATCCGATGCAGCATGATCCACATTTCCATTACGCATTAGGGATACATGATCATAAAACGGATCTGAAAAATTGGCATTTTGCCAGGTATCAAATTCAACTGCCAGACTTGGAATGACTCCCTGATATCCCAAACCACCTCCGGTTACACCGATCGATGTGGATATGGGTTGAAATACAAATGCAATTCCATCCGCTCCATTGGCATCAATACATCCTAAATTCAGATCAAAGTATATGTCAAAACTTTGGAACAGACTGACTTTGTCTTCATACCATATCGATCCCGTTTGATAATTTTTTTCTTCAGTCAATAAATAGCAATCATTCCCGAGTTGCCTTGCATCCCGGTTTGTGATAAATTTTTTGTTGTTGATTACTTTACAACTATCCGGAATGTCAATTTGCAAATTTGCCTGACAATTATGCGTGTCCACAACCGTCAAAACATAGGAACCACTTAAGAGCAGTTGAAAATAGGGGATGGTTTGTGATCCGCTCCGTTTATCTAATTTATAAATATAGGGCTTTGTACCTCCACTCGCATGTGCGGCTAAGGTTCCATCGCTGATGCAATGAGTTGGCGTGATGCTGTCTAATGCTAAACTGAGGATTGGATAGGTTTCAAAGTCAAGCGTAATGCTGTTATTTGATAAATAGAAATCAAGTTGATTGTCCGGATTACCAATGGTAATTATCAATGTATGTTTGCCAGGGTTTATTTTAATGCAGGGAATTTTAATTAAAGTGGACTCAGTAGGATTTAACATTCCTGTCCAATTAAAGCTTAATGGAGTGACTCCGTCTAAACTATAATTGATTTGTACCGAAGAGAATTTTTTAGATCCATCATTGCGTAATTTTAAACTTGCACACAGACTGTCAGCGCATAGATCGTTACTAAAACTGAGATTCAACGCAGCTGCATCGTAATCACCGGGTGGCAAGCATCCGTTTGATAGGATGAGGGATTTTCGAGTTGATTCCAAGGCAGCAATCATCCGAATTCGTTGACCATCGGTAAAATGTGCTGGACTGCAGGATGTATAATCCATATAATTGGTATTGTCAGCCGGTAAATCCGGTAAGTCATTGGTACAGGAATTTGTATTGCAGGGTGCAAAGGAAAACGAATTGTCTGGTGGGGTATCACAAACGCGGTCCCCATCCAATAAACAATTGGTATTGGTACAGCCCCCATTAAATGTATGATTTAGTGAAAAGTAATGACCCATTTCATGGGCAGTTACCACAGTGCCTCCAACAGAATTCCAGTATCTGCTTTCCTGGACAATGCCATCCACTGAACAAGGAGCCCCTGGAAAATAAGCGTAGCCTGCCAGACTGCATCCGAAATTGGTATTAAACAAATCGGTAACCAGCCAAATATTGATATACTTTGTACAATCCCAATTGTCCAACAGTTTAAGTGCTCCATCACTCCCGGCATCCGTTCCTGGATTACACGTAAGATCAGCAACCAGCGTACTGGCTGTGCGGGTGATCCCATTGGTTGGTTGTCCGTTGGGATCTCTGCGAGCCAAGCAAAACTGAATGCCACAATCCACTCCATTGGCAGCCATAAAAGGACCCGAGTTTGAAAAAGCCTGATTTAAGTAATCCAGTCCCTGTTCAACTTGGGCATCGGTAAGATTATTTCCCTGACCTATATTGGTGCCAGGAGGGACGATCAAATGAATGACAACCGGTAAGATATAATTGGCTTTGGAACGAGGGGTCACTTTTTTATGTTGAAGTGCCTGACTTTGAGTGTAAATCAAACGCTCCATGTCTTCCACCCGTTTTTTATATAAAGGATCTGTTTTCAATAAAGTCTGATGCATTTCATCAAATGCACAATATTGTGCATTCCCGGAAGGCATCCCAAGGATGAGAAAAAAAAGTAAAACTGAAAATGATTTAATCACGTGCATAGGGTATGTCTGATAACAAGATACAAATTAGGGATAATATGCTGTATGAGGGAAAGTATTTTTTATTTATTTTAATCTGTTTATTTAATAAGCAATTAAATTCAAACGAATTACAGAACTATAAAATTGTAACTTGGGTATTAGTATAAAACTAGTTGTTTTTAATTGGGTTCAAATAATTGTTTTGATTTGGTGGAAGAAGATAAAAATTTAATATCAATACGTATTTATAGAAATGTAACCAGGATATCTGAATAGCAGCGCCAAACGGACATCTTTTAAAATCAAATTATGTAATTTGTTTTTAATTGGTGTTGTTTATTATAATGAGTTTGAAATTAAAAACAAAGTATAGTAAAATGCATGTTGAAGACTTCGAGTTTAAAAAGAGCGCCTTCTTCCGTAGAATATTCCACAAATGTTTTTTTACGTGTCTGCAGACACGAATTAATACCAAATGAAAAAACAGATTTTAAGTCATTGATTAGAATTATTACTTAGTCGTTTTACTACCCATTTGAATTCCTATTTTTTCATATTCCTCATCATTTGCTTCCCACAATTCAATTTTATTTCCTTCAGGATCCATGATGTGAATAAATTTACCATAGTCATAGGATTCAAGGGTATCTGTTATCGTGACGCCTTCTTTTTTTAATTCTTCAACAAGTGCAACTAAATTGTCAACCCGGTAGTTGATCATAAACTCCTTGGCGGAAGGTGCAAAATAGCTGGTCGTTTCTTTAAACGGACTCCATTGTGAAAATCCTTTTTTACTGGAGTCCACTCCCTGACGCCATTCAAACACAGCGCCATATTGGTTGGTTTGGAGGCCAAGATGTGTTTGATACCAGGCTCTTATAGTTTTAGGGTCTTTGCATTTAAAAAAAATGCCACCAATTCCGGTGACTCTTTTAAGTTCATTGGCTGCGGGCGTCTGCTGTACTAAAATGGTTTTAAATGCAAAACCAAAGCAGAAGGAAGTAGCGATTGTTAAGGTTAATAGAATTATTTTTTTCATGTTTGTTTAGTTTGTTTGTATTGCCAGGGTAGGTTTTTATTAAACAGGTGAAGGTATTCTTATTTATAGTATTTTGCAATACAACATAAGCATTTATATAACCTTTGTTCTGGAGTAATTCTTGTATTTGAGATTCAAATGCAGCTGCTATTGAAAAAATCACGATCTTAGTCTTGTAATTAATTAAAATCCTTATGAAAGCGATCCTGGTATGCTGCATTTTTTTAATAGGTAGTATGAATCAAGGCATATGCCAAAATTTTAAATCCGGTGTTTATGATCGCATCGATTCAATTACCGTCACTGATCTTGAAACGGGGCTAACCGAAAGTAAGGTCGTTAAAGTTATTGATATTTATTTAGATGCAGTCAATTGTGAATCTTTGCCAGCAAAATTTATTGCTCAAGATTGTAGCGCAGATGAAGTCTTGATCAAACAATTAACTGAAATCGAATTTCGCTGCAATGGAATGTTCCAAAGGAATTGGGAAGGGGAATGGAATATTTTATCATTTAATCTTGTGGTATATAAAGACAAGCATCCCCCCATGACTGTATTTAACCAGGGTTCAGAATTTTCTGATAAGACGATGAGACTATTATCCACAATGAAATCAGGGGAGCATTTGAAATTTGCTCGAATTATTTTAGATCATCCACAAAAGGGTCGCGTAATTGCAGGATTTTCATTGCTTGTAAATTGATAATAGGATTTAAATAAATGCAATAATCTATTTTGATTCTGTTATTCCATTATAAAATTGCAGCATTGTAGATTTGATTAACAAGCCTCCAGGCGTCTTCTTGGCCTCCAGAATCGCATTTTAACAGGCTGCCAACCTAAACCGCCAGTCCAATAAAAAAATCGTGTGGTGACAAAATTTGATAGAATACTTGTGGTGCGTTAAATTAGGCTTTTATTTTCTAGGCAATTTTCGGATGGATAGACTAAGCATACTAAAGTCTCCATAACTATATCCTAACTATATCCATTCTTTATCCATTCTTTATCTATTCTCCATCCATTCTCCATCTATTCTTTATCTATTTTAAAAAGTCAACGAAAAAAATGAAAACCATTCACCTTTCAGTCTATCAACGATCCACTAACAACTTTCAACTATAAATTTTTCACGCAGAGCCGCAAAGGCGCAAAGGCGCAAAGAAGCATAATAACAACTCTCAACTTTCTTCCAGCCACTAGCCTTTAGACTTCATTCCCATTGCAGCATAGAACCCCGCCCGATCCGGTTGAGGATTCATTTCAATTTTTAGGACAATATTTGGATCAGTCGATCGGGCATAGCAAGATTACAACATTTTTTAGCCTCTAGCCTCTAGCCTCTAGTCTCTAGTCTCTAGTCTCTAGCCTCTGGACGTCCTCAAATAACTGGACACAAAGTTAAGTCTCTAGTCATAAAACATTATTTTTATGATTATGAAAACTCGAAGAAAATACGACAGGCAATTTAAACTTGAAGTTGTAAATAGGAGCCTGGAATGCAATAACATTGATAAATTAGGTGAAGAACTATCAATTCACCCTGATATGATTAGTAGATGGCGTCGTGAATTCCTCAAATCAGGTGAAAAACTAAGTTTTCCTGGAAATGGAAAAGAGGCATTGAGTCAAGAGGAACAAGAACTTAGGAGATTGCGTAAGGAATTGGCGGATTCTCGATTAGAGACCCAAATTTTAAAAAAGGCTATCCACATCTTTTCCTTGGGAGACACAACCTCTATCAAATGATTCGAGATAATAAATGGGGAGTTAGTGTTGAAAAGATGTGCAATATATTTGGAATGGGTAGATCTTCCTACTATGCTTGGCTTAAACGAGTACCTGATTCAGGTTCGGAATTAGAAAGCAAGATTAGGACTATATTTTACAAAAGCAAATCTTCCTACGGAAGCCCACGAATCGTTGAGGAATTAAGAGATCAACATATTAAAACATCTAAATCCACAGTGGCACGGATCATGAACAAACTTAGATTGGTAGCAAAGCCTAAGAAAAAGTTTGTAGTAACAACGGATTCTAATCACGACAACCCAATCAGTGAAAATATCCTCAATCGAGAATTTTATGCAAGTAGGGTTAATCACAAATGGGTTAGTGACATCACCTATATTGCTACCAGACAAGGATGGTGTTATTTAACAGCCATCCTGGATTTGGCTGATCGAATGGTAGTTTCTTGGCATCTAAGCAACACATTAAATGCCGAACATACCATTGTAATAGCTATGAACAAAGCACTGGAAAAAAATAGAATAAGGCAAAAGCTGATTTTTCACTCCGATCGTGGAATTCAATATAGTTGCTTGGTTTTTAGGCACCTTTTAAATAAAAATAAAAACATACAACAAAGCATGAGCAGAAAGGCAAACTGCTGGGACAATGCAGTAGCTGAAAGTTTTTTTAAAACTATTAAATCAGAATGCATTAAAAATCAGATATTTGAAGATATTTATGAAGCTAAAAAGCACATATTTGATTATATCGAAAGATGGTATAATACTCATAGAAAACACAGTTCAATTGGTTTTATGAGTCCTTTACAGAAAAATAAATTATTAACTAACAGACTAGATGTTTAGCTTTTTGTGTCCGGTTTTTTGAGCAATTCCACCTCTAGCCTCTAGCCTCTAGTCTCTAGCCTCTAGCCTCTATTCCACCACCATAATCCGCTCTGTCCAAACCCGTTCTGTCGTATTCATTTTTATTAAATACGTACCATTTGGGATGTTATCCGGGATTGTGAATTTTAAGCTGTGCTGGCCTTGTAAATACGTTTGTTTGCTTTGTAAATTGCTGATTTGTTTGCCATCTTGCGTACACAAATTAAAAGCAACATCCTGGTCTTTATTTAAAACAAAACCAACCAGGATCGTTTGAGTGTTTACTGGATTTGGATAAATTGGATAGAGTTTGCTTTCGATATTTTCGATTCCTGTTTCGTTTAAATCTGGTTTCGATGAATTTAAAACAAGGCTTTCATCTCCGGGTTGGTAAATAACATAGGTTAAAGGCAAATAATACATTTCATCTGAAGTGCCTTCTCCCCAGGTAATGGATTTGGGTGGATCGTTTGGATTGACCGGATTATTTGTGGTGTTATCATATGTAGCAAAGGCATGGATTTCGGAACCGACAGGCAACACGATTAATTTATTGAAATAATAGCCTCCTTGCCAATTAAAATCCCAATCTTCAATTTTGATTAATGGGATTTGTGATCCATCCGGAAGTTTGGCGTAGGCTTCCCATTTCTTTCCAAGTTTATGGCAATGAGGCCAGATTCCCAGTAAACTTACTTTGAATGGAATCTTGTAAACACCATGAAATTCTTTTACCTGATTTGCTGGTATAATAAAAGGCCCATTTACTAAGTCATAGGGCAACATAATTTTATTTTGAACTTTACGGGGCGCCGGTTTTTTTGCAAAAAATAAATTGACTGTCGAACTATCAGGTTCATCAATGCTGCTTGGGGCATAATGCATTTGTAAAACCAGGTCGGATCCTTTTTTAACAGTTTGGGACATGCCGCTGGTAAATACATTGGGCTTTTGTCCAGGTACATATCCTGGCAGTTGGTTGTCTAAGGAAACAGAAGAACCTCCTCCGGTATATCCGTATTCCGGTGACTTAGCATCTTCTGCTCGTGCCTTCCCTGTTTCATCAGCCCAAAATAACGTATGATGTACAATCTTACTATTTCCAGGTCGCATTTCCAATGCGATCAATTCTTTGTCTTCAGTTAAATTGGTGGGCAATACAAAATAGCGGTATTCATCATTGTCATTTCCTTTGTGAACATAGGATTGAGAAAATGAAATCGCTAAATCTGGTGTCCCGATTTGAGATCCTTTAGGATAATTTGGAAATGCAGGTTCCTTTGCAGGATCTCCCTGGGGCATTCCTTTTAATACCCAATTTCCAATTGTTGCTATCTCATCATCGCTGAGATAATTCTCCAATTGGTATTGTTGATATTTTGGATCCGGTTTCCAGGGTGGCATGTATTTTATTTCAGTAACGTGTTTAATCGTGGATGCCCAACTGGCCACTTCATTGTAATTGGTCAATGCAAAGGGTGCAATTTCACCCGGACGATGGCAATTGCTGCAGTGTTTGTAGATGAGTGGAGCAATATCTTCTGAATAATTCTGGGCGGATACGCTAAAAAGTGAACAAAAAAAACAGAGTGCGAGAATGTATTTCATGATTGCATTTAAAAGTAAGAATAATAAAAGTACAAAGTTTCTTGAAATTAAGCTATTAATTATCCCAATGACTTAAAAAACAACCAATTGCAGCTGTTTTTCGATAGGGGAGTTGCTGGCCACTTACAATGCCTTTAAGCACTTCTTTTAAATCGAATGTTGTTGCTTTTTTTCTGCGTTTGCCAATGGCTACAAATAAATTATCAATGCGTCCCTGATAAAGTTTTTGATGTTGCGTTTCATTGATGACGACCACTTCGGGCAAAACGGAAATTTGATATTGGTCTGCGACCATGCGCTGCACATCTTGTTTACATAGCATGGGCAATTTGTATCTTTTATTAAAAGTTAGTACGCTTTGTTCGGTTGAAGTAGCATTTGGAAATAGCGCTACAAAACGGATAGAGTCATTGGCAAATTCTTTTTCAATACGCTTGATTTCAGAAATATAGGCCTGGCTAATTTTGCAATCTTCTAATAAAAAGAAATAAACTTTGTATTGCGACTGACTTATCAGGAGGTTGATCGGAACAATTCCAATAAAAAACAAAAGAACGAAATGCTTCATCAACGAATTCATCCTGCTTTGACTAAGGCTTTGATTAAAAGTTTAATGGACAAGCAAGACTTTATTCAATTTTGTAAATTCCTGGGTTTTGAACTGGATGTAATACAAACCGGCATTCAAAGCAATTCCAGAAAATGTTATGGATTGTGGTCCAGGCTTTGAATAGCCTTCATATAATTTGCAAAGCAATTCTCCGTGAGCATTTACTAATAAAATCTGTGTGTAGTTTGATGAAATGGAGTACCAGGAATAACTAAATTCATTTGAAAATGGATTCGGATAAATTGAAATTGAAGGGTTTTGATTTATATCGCTAACCCGTGTAACCGCCTGTTTTAAAAACCAAGGAATGCAGGTGCTGTCTAAAGAAAAAAATTGCAGCAACAGATTGGCCACTTTAAGTCGACCCGAATTGGATGGATGGGTGCCATCTGCTGCAAAATCTGTAGGCAACCAAAGCAATCCGTCAGTTCTGGCAGTATTTCCTTTAGCCCATAAATAAGGACCCCAGGACAACCAAGGTGATTTTATATTAGCACCTTGATAAGATAAACTGCTGTCTCCGTTTATCTGTTCTTCTATCAGCCATTTAATTGAAAAACCGGATTCATAAGCAAAGGGCTCCGGATTTAATGTCGTATTTGCATAGCCACCATAAATTCGGCTGGATAAATACAGCAGTTTGAGGTTCGGATATTTTTGTTTCAGAATTTGTACGATGAGTTTGATGTCATTCTTTAAATCGTCTGCATGTTTAGGAAAAGCAGCTGTTGGATTTGCATTGGCTTCCTTTATCCAAACGGCTTGAACTTGTTTGCCACTTACTTTTTGTTGAAACAATCGTTGATTTACAACGGTCCAAAAATTGGCATTAGGATTTTTAATAACGGATGCGGTTTGTCCGCCTTGGGCGCCATCAACTATTAAAAGTTTAGGATTTTTATTCCGAAACGTATCAGCTAAAAGTTTAAATGCTGAAAATTCTTGTGTTGCATTGGACATTCCAATCGATAATAAAACAATTTTTCCATTACTGGGATCTGCAATTCCAAAACTATCCAAGGGAATCAAGGTTTTTGAAATTGCTTGCCCGTCTTTCTCGTGGGTTTGAGGCCTTGTATTTAATCCGTTTGGATACAATCCACCGGGTGCTGTTTTCCATAAGTTGTTACCTAATTCATTCAGCGGAATGGTATCCGGCAAATAAACTGTTTTGGATTCTAGCTTGATTTTAGGAGCATCAAATAGAGTAGCGGAGGAAAAAATGCAAGCAAATGCAATCAATAAAGCCGGCATAATTAGTTTGTTCATAGCCATGTATTTTGAATTCAATGAATCAATTCGAGAGTAATTTACATCATTATAAATAGGATACGATCAAATGTATGTGAAAGGAGGAATAACAATTAAAAATTAATAATTAATAATTATGGGAGCGTAGCGGACATCCCGCGTACTGGAAGGAAGAACAAAAATTAAGAGTTAAAATTATACGCGATTGTGAAGAATAAGTTTCGGGTAAAATTGAATGAACGGTCTGTATTTTAGAAAGGGAAATGCTAGTCAAACGATTGATTGGCCGAAGAAGCCAAATTGACCATTTCCTGATATTCCTTTGGGCTCAGGTCATCCATGCAAAAATGTACCGGGTTGATAGGTTTGCCATTTTTTCGAATTTCATAATGGCAGTGTGGGGCCGTTGAGGTTCCCGTACTTCCGATATAACCTATGAGTTGTCCTTTTTTAACTTTTGCTCCGGCCTTGATTTTAATCTCCTTCATGTGAGCATACAAGGTTTGGTATCCATTTCCATGATCGATCATAACATAACGACCGTAGCCTGATGATTTTGATTCTGCTTTTACGACCCGACCATTACCGGTAGCTTGAATGGCAGTTCCGGCAGGTGCAGCAAAATCAATCCCTTCATGCATCTTATTGATTTTATGAATGGGGTGCAGTCTAATGCCAAATCCTGACAATTGCGCCATGTCACGGTTGAGTTTATCGATACGAACCGGTTTTATAGATGGAATGCTTTGTAATAGTTCTTCTTTGGCTTTAGTTGCCTGCTCCAGGGTATCCAGTGATTTGGACTGAAGGTAGATTTGACGTTCTAATTTATCAATATAAGATTTGGTTTCCCGGATGGTTGCCCCTGCATATTTCAAGCCTTGTAATCCCGCATTGGGATCATGACCACCCACACCGCCTTCCCAGAGATCCCGGTCAATTGGATCCATTCCAAATAAAACCCGGTGAACTTTCGCGTCCCGATCCTGAATATTGTCCAGAACTTTATCCATAATCTGAACCTGGTCTTTCATCATAAGCATTTGATACTCAATCTGACTCAGTTCCTTTTTAAGTGCTTTTTCACGTGGAGACGGAAAAAATTCAGAAGTCATAAAATAGAAAAAAAAGGTCGTTAATACAACAGCTGATATGAAGCCAACAATCCTAAATACATAGGACTTATGGGTCAACTTAAGTTTCTCAAACTGAAGGGTTTGAGGGTTGTAAACGTATTTTTCAGATCTCTTCAAATACTAAGAGTTAAAAAATATTAAATTTGCGATCCGATGTACGCTCGCTTTGTTTGAATATTACAAAAGTAAGGAAATTTCTTTAAAACCCGTTTTTTCAATTGAATAAAAATAATATATAGGAGATATTATTTTGTATTTAGTTATATTACAAATATATAAACATTAATTATTATTATAATTTATAATGAATTCAAAGACCATCCGACAGACTTTTCTCAGCTTTTTTGAAAACCAGCAGCATAAAATTGTTCCTTCAGCCCCCATTGTTGTAAAGAATGATCCGACCCTGATGTTTACAAATGCCGGGATGAATCCTTTTAAAGATTATTTTCTTGGAAATCAGGTCGCTACCATTCCGCGAATTGCAGATACCCAAAAATGCCTTCGGGTAAGTGGTAAACACAATGACCTGGAAGAAGTGGGTACCGATGGCTATCATCATACGATGTTTGAAATGCTGGGAAACTGGTCCTTTGGCGATTATTTTAAAAAGGAAGCTATAGAATTTGCCTGGAAATTATTAACCGAAGAATTTAAAATCCCAAAAGAGAATTTATACGTTTCTGTTTTTGGCGGGGATGAAAAGGAGGGTTTGGAAAAGGACCTGGAAGCTGTTTCTTACTGGAAACAATGGATTGCAGAGGATCGGATTTTGTTTTTTGGAAAAAAAGACAATTTTTGGGAAATGGGCGACACCGGCCCTTGCGGTCCATGCTCTGAAATCCATGTGGATCTTAGATCCGAAGCGAAGAAAAAAATTCAGGATGGTGCGGTATTGGTGAATGCGGGTTCTCCGGAACTCATGGAAATTTGGAACCTGGTTTTTATACAATACAACCGAAAAGCAGACGGATCCTTGGAAGAGCTCCCTGCAAAACACATCGATACGGGAATGGGATTTGAACGGATCAGCATGGTCCTTCAAAATAAAAAATCCAGTTATGATACAGACATCTTTAAGCCATTAATTGATTTCATTTCTCAGCATACAAAAATTGCATACGGTGCTTCGTATGATCCCAATGCAAAATCAGATTTAGCCATGCGGGTTATGGCCGACCACATTCGGGCGGTTTCTTTTGCAATTGCTGACGGCGCGATTCCATCCAATACCGGACCGGGTTATGTAATTCGAAGGATTTTAAGACGGGCAGTTCGTTATGCATATTCGTTCTTAAATTTAAAAGAACCTTTTTTATATCGCTTGCTTCCTGTGCTGTCAGAAAACATGGCATCTGTTTTTCCTGAATTGGATTTACAAAAGGATTTTATTAGTAAAGTGATCCGTGAAGAAGAGTCTTCGTTTTTAAAAACGCTGGAAGATGGTTTGCGGAAATTGGATTTACTGGATCCAAACCTTAAACAATTGGATGGAAAACTTGCATTTGAATTATACGATACGTATGGATTTCCATTTGATCTAACACAATTAATTGCGCGTGAAAATAACTGGATGGTTGATGAAGCGGGATTTCATGCCGCCATGTTATTACAAAAAGAGCGTTCGCGTTCGGATGCTAAAAAAGAATATTCAGATTGGAATGTAGTGGCTGATGGACAGATTCAATTTTTAGGATACGATACCCTTGAAACTGAACACGGGAAATTATTGCGTTGGCGAAAACTGATGGCAAAATCACAAGCGTATTTTCAATTGGTTTTTGACCAAACGCCCTTTTATCCGGAAGGAGGCGGACAAGTAGGCGATACGGGCATCGCTTATTTTGATGAATTTCCAATTGAAATTATTGATACGGTTAAGGAAAATGATTTGATTATTCATGTAGCCGAAGTATTGCCCCAAAATCTTTCAGCTAAGGTTCGCTTGCAAGTGAATGGGTATCGCCGAAAACTCATTGAAAACAATCACAGTGCTACGCATTTATTGCATGCAGCACTTCGCAAGGTTTTAGGCTCGCATGTACAACAAAAGGGATCGTTGGTAAAAGAAGATTCTTTGAGATTTGATTTTAGCCATTTTCAAAAAATGGAAGCAGATCAAATCCTGAAAGTGGAGCAATTAGTAAATGAAAAAATACGGGAGAACATCGTTCGCGAAGAAAAACGCAAACTACCGATTGACGAAGCTAAGAAATCGGGTGCAATGATGTTGTTTGGAGAAAAATATGGTGATCAGGTGCGGATGATAACATTTGATCCTGCTTATTCTATAGAACTTTGCGGTGGTTGCCACGTGGAAACCACAGGCCAGATTGGTTATTTTAAAATCACTTCAGAATCAGCCATTGCAGCCGGAATTCGGCGTATTGAAGCCGTTACCGCATTAAAAGCAGAACAACTTATTGAGCAACAATTTGAAACGGTTGATAAAATCCGTCATCTGCTTAAAAATCCAATAGATATTACACAAAGTGTGCAACAACTTTTGGATGAAAACAAACAACTTGAAAAAGTGATTCTGGAACTAAAAGAAGCACATGCAAATTCCTTGAAAGCAAATCTATTGGCATCTTTTCAAATGAATAACGGAATCCATTATCTGGTTCATCAAATCGAACTGGATGATTCTAAATTAATTAAAAACCTGGTATACCAATTGGCTCAAGAAAAAAATCCTGCGATCCTGTTTTTTGGATTTATTGAAAAAGATAAACCTCAACTCATGTGCTATGTGAGTGAATCCATTACAAAATCATTCAATGCATCTCAATTAATAAAAGATGCAGCAAAATTCATTGAAGGGGGTGGTGGTGGACAAGCATTTTTTGCGACTGCCGGTGGAAAATATAAAGAGGGACTGTCAAATGCATTAAAACATGCATTGCAATCCATTCTACAATCAAATTAATCAAAACCATTCTAATTAATACACATGCTATGGCTTTTGTATATGCAATTCTGATATTTTTGGTATTTATATTGTTTAATGTATACATCCGTGTTAAAACCTTTGGGATGTATAAGCAATTGGTTCAAAATAGAATTCAGTTCAATTTTATGGACCTGTTCAATCAACAAAAATGGGATCAGGCAAAAAGCCATTATCCGGATTCAGTTGAATTGATGGATCGCTTCAGAACACACATACGTTTAACAGGGCTGCTTTTTATCGCAGTCATCGTCATTGTTTTAGGACTTTTATTTTTAATTAGAATGCAAGCTTAAACTTTTTTAATGGCCAGATTAAAAATTGGATTAGCCGGAACAGGGCATTTGGGAAAAATTCACCTGAAATGCATTCTTGAAAATCCGGATCTCGAACTCATAGGCTTTTATGATCTTTCAGCCGAAACACGTCAGAAAATTGCTGAAGAATTTGGGATAAAAGCCTTTGAAAGTTATGACGAACTCATTTCCAATTGCGGAGCCATTGATATTGTTAGTTCGACCAGTTCGCATTTTGAATTAGCGCAATATGCTATTAAACAAGACAAACATTGTTTTATAGAAAAACCAGTAACAAGCAGTCTGGAAGAAGCCACATTTTTAAAAAGTTTACTAAAAGAGCATCCGGTTAAAATACAAATTGGGCATGTCGAACGTTTTAATCCTAGTTTTGCAGCGATCAGGCCTTTTATAAAAGAGCCCAAATTTATCGAAGCACATCGATTATCTAGTTTTAATCCAAGAGGACGGGATGTTTCAGTTGTTCATGATATTATGATTCATGACCTGGATTTGATTTGCCTCATGGCTAAAAGCGAAGTAAAGGATATCAGAGCCAATGGGGTTTCCTTGGTGAGTCCTTTGCCGGATATTTGTAATGCCAGAATTGAATTTGAAAATGGCTTGGTTTGCAATGTTACTGCAAGCAGGATATCTATGAAGCAAATGCGAAAAATTCGAATATTTCAGGAAGATGCCTATATAAGTTGTGATTTATTGGAGAAAGAAGCCCAGGTCATTCGTTTACTCGATGAATATCAAGACAATACATTAGAAATTGAAACACACAAAGGAAATAAATACATTTCCTTAGTCAACCCAGAAATAAAAACGGTGAATGCAATTGCAGAGGAATTAAAATCTTTTTACAAAAGCATCGTTACAGATGATATGCCTGAAGTCAATCTGGATGAAGGAATCCAGGCTTTGGCTTTGGTGCAGGCTATTACGAAGCAAATCGAAACGAACCAATGACTCTCAAACAAGGCAAGCTCATCTTCTTGCTCCTATGGACTTTTTGTGCCTGTGACCGGGATGATGAAAAAATTCCATCCTATCTCTATATAGAACCCTTTGATTTTAGTGTTAAGATTGGAGAAGGATCAGGCAGTCAAAATTTATCCGATGTATGGATTTATGTAAACGATCACTACTACGGAGCTTATGAACTTCCATGTTGGATCCCGGTTTTGGAATCGGGGACCAGTGAGGTATTATTAATTCCTGGATATCGACAGGATGGTAGAATCACCAATGCGTTTCGCTATCAACTTTTAAATCCATATAAAATCACCATTCAACTGGATCCACAAATCACCGACACCATTCAGCCAAATACATCATACCAATCGGGATTGCAGTTTTCAGTGATTGAAGACTTTGAAGGCATTCATTTTTTTAATACAGATCGCGACAAAGATCCTGAAACAAAAATTTTACTGACCGATCTATCAGAAGCATTTGAAGGATCTCATTCCGGATCCATATCTTTAACAAAGGAGCATCCTTCCATTTCAGCAGAATACATACTCAATGATCCAATACTACAAAGCGGAGACCCAATTATTTTTGAACTGAATTTCAAGGCAGACATTCCATTTTCAATTGGTTTTATTGGTTATAAAAATATACTGGGAGAAGAAAATCTAATTAAAGCAGGTGTGCTTCCTAAAAAGAATTGGACTAAGGTCTATTTTGATTTTAGAGAAATCATAAACAGCTCCAATTCAGATTATTATCACCTTGCTATTGCTGCAGATTTTCAAAAAGACAGTTCGAAGACGGTTCAACAAATATTTATTGATAACATTAAAGTGATCCATCGATAAGTATATGTTTAGACGCAAGGAAAATATCATTTACGTTGTTATCGATTTTATTTTGGCTTTAGTAGCCTGGTATCTATTTATTCAATATTTGCGCTCGCATCATTTCTTTATTGGAAACGAGTCAGAAATATTTGAACACATTTACCGGGGAGGTATGCTAATTGTTCCTTTTAGCTGGTTTTTGCTTTATCTGATGGCTGAACAATATAAAGATGTTTACCGCTTATCCAGATGGTCCGTTTTTTCAAGAACCCTTTTGCTTACTGTATTGGGTAGCTTGATGGTTTTTTTTGTATTGCTTTCGAATGAAGAAATAAATTTTGAAAATCGCTATTTTAAAGCACTGTCCATTTATTTTATTTATCATTTCAGTTTAATCATTGTATTTAAAATGGTATTCTTAACCTACGTTAGCAATCGATTGAAACAAGGCATTGTAGGTTTTAATACCCTGATCATAGGGGGTGACCAAAAAGCAGTAAAACTTTATAAAGACATCTCATCTTTAAACTATAGTCTCGGCCACAAATTTGTTGGCTTCATTCACTCCAATGGGGGAAGAGGAAATGAATTGATTCAATACTTACCTCAAATGGGAGGCCTGGCTGATATTCGAAGAACTTTGGATGAAAATAAAATTGAGGAAGTAATCATAGCAATTGAATCTACGGAACATCAAAAATTAAAATCCATCGTTGATGTACTTTTTGAATACGGTGACCGATTAATTGTCCGCACGATTCCGGATACCTATGATATTTTACTGGGGACCGTTAGATTAAATCACGTATATGGTGCCGTATTAATTGAAATCAAACAGGAAATGATGCCTAAATGGCAAATCGTTGTCAAGAGAATGATTGATATGATTGTCAGCGTGGTGGCTTTGATTTTATTATCACCGGTAATCTTGTATGTATATGTGCGGACGAAAATTTCCAGTCCGGGTCCGGCTATTTATTTACAGGAACGCATTGGCTTAAACGGCAAACCCTTTTTTATTTATAAGTTTCGGTCCATGAATATTTTAGCAGAAGACAATGGCCCCATGTTGTCCTATGATGGCGATCCGCGAATTACAAGCTGGGGTGCAACCATTCGAAAATGGAGGTTAGATGAATTGCCACAATTTATCAATGTCTTGAAAGGAGATATGTCCTTGGTAGGACCACGTCCCGAGCGAAAGTATTTTATTGATCAGATCATGGAGAAAGCACCGCACTATAAGCACCTTCTTAAAGTGCGACCTGGAATTACGTCCTGGGGACAAGTAAAATTTGGATATGCTTCCAGTATTGAAGAAATGCTTCAAAGGCTTGAATACGATATTTTATACATAGAAAACAGATCACTGGGCCTAGATTTTAAAATCTTGTTTTATACCCTGTCTGTTTTAATTCAAGGAAAAGGAAAGTAATTACATTCGCTCAATAATCACAGCAGTTCCACCGCCGCCACCATTGCAAATTGTAGCCAAACCATATTGTGCTTGCTGCTGTCGCAAAATTTGACTTAAAGTACAAACAATACGGGCACCTGAGGATCCAATAGGATGACCCAATGAAATTGCTCCGCCATGTATGTTTATTTTTTGGAGATCTAAATCAAGTATTTTACTAAATGCAAGGGGTACAACAGCAAAAGCTTCATTGATTTCAAAATAACTTATTTGATCTTTTTGTAAACCGGCTCGTTTTAAAGCCAATGGAGTAACAATGCATGGGGTTGTTGTAAACCATTCTGGTGCTTGTTCGGCATCCGCATAAGAAACAATCCGTGCAATCGGTGTTAAATTATATTCCTTTAATTTTGCAGCATTCATTAATAACAAAGCAGAAGCTCCATCATTGAGTGTTGATGAGTTGGCTGCTGTAGCAGTGCCATCTGAAGTAAAACTTGGTTTTAAAGAAGGTATTTTAGAAAAATCAACTTTTGTAAATTCTTCATCTTTGTTAACCAATAAAGGATCTCCTTTCTTTTGTGCAATGGATACCGGTACAATTTCAGTTGTGAATCCTCCATCTGCAGTAGTTTGTGCGGATTTTTGATAGGAGCTGATTGCATACGCATCTTGCTCTTCACGACTAATGGAATATTTCTTGGCAGTTTGATCTGAAAAAACACCCATAGCCAATTTATCATAAATATTCATCAAGCCATCTTTGTGCAATCCATCAATGAGTTCTGAATTACCGTATTTCATTCCCCATCGGGCATTCGGCACGTAATAAGGAATATTGGACATGCTTTCCATGCCACCGGCAATTACAATTTCAGATACGCCTAATTGAATCGATTGAGCAGCCATTGAAATGGCTTTCATGCCAGATGCACAGACTTTATTGACAGTTGTGCAAACGGTATTCGCAGCAAGTCCCCCATTGAGTGCTGCTTGTCTTGCAGGTGCTTGACCCAAATTGGCAGAACAAACATTGCCCATGATAACTTCCTGCACAGCAGTTGATGGAATACCAGCTCGCTTTACTACGGCGTCAACCACAAGGGCTCCTAATTGGATTGTTGAAAGTGAAGACAACACACCACCAAAACTACCAACGGGTGTGCGTGCTACAGATACGATGAAAACTTCTTGCATGATTCTGAATTTCGAGGCGCAAATATAGAAGTATTTGCTATGGAAAAAACGCAATTTTAAGAATAACAGCTAGCCTTTCTAATTGTTGCTACAAGTGAAAGCTGAGGCTAAATAATAAAAAAATAATATCTGTGAAATAAATCAAATGTGCCTGTTGTGATTTGATATAATTATACAAATTAGAATAATAAACTGAAAGTAAGGAAATATTCAAAAGAAACCCTAAAAGTGAAATATTCCCATAAAAAGTTAATACGCATATGATACCAACGATACTCAAACATAAATACCGGATTATTTGAAATAAATTTTTTGAATCGGAGTTGCTTGCAAAAGTATGGTGATTGTATGGTTTGTCTTTTTTAATATCAATATAATCAAATAGGATGCTTTGAATAAATACAAGTAATAAGAAACAGAATGCAGTTAACCAAAAACCTAAGTTACGGAATTGCTCTATATTAAAACTCAGCAGACAAATGCCTGTCCAACTTAAACTGATGATTATGTTTTTCAACAGAATAAGTTTTCTGAATAAAAAATATCGGGTGTGATTGTGATATGAGATCCCAATGATGGAAAAGAAACAAATTAAAAGTTGAGTGTCAAAATCCAGTTGTGTAAAAGTCAAACAACTGCTGCTTGCAAAAAGAATTAAAATAAATTTCTGATACGGGCGTAATGACTTAATAACAGCATGATGAATAACTGGTGCAATTTCTTTTTGATAAAAATAAAATGACACGATAGCGGTAAAAACAAAAAGGGCCTCATTTATGGATACGTGTAGCCCATGAAATAGCAAATAAAATGAATCTGTTATACCTAAAGAAAGAAATCCGTAGAAGACAGAAATATAGAAAGTTAAATACTGCTGTTTAAAAATATTTATATGATTTTTTTGGATCAATAGCTAATAGAACTTCATAAATTAGTTTGATGACATGTTCAATGTCCTCAATATGGGCGGATTCTACCGTAGTATGCATATATCTTAATGGCACAGAAATTAATACAGAAGGTACGCCTCCATTGGAATAAGCAAATGCATCGGTATCTGTTCCGGTTGTTCGAGAAGATGCATTTCGTTGGATTGGAATTTTATTCTTTTCGGCTGTTTTAACAACCATTGATTGCAGAATATTATGGACTGGAGGGGCATAACATAAAACGGGACCCAATCCGCATTTAATCGAACCCTGTTCTTTTGTTTTTAACATGGGTGTATGGGTATCGTGGGTTACGTCCGTAACAATTGCAAGATTTGGTTTTATAGTCTGTGCGATCATTTCGGCTCCCCTTAAGCCTACCTCTTCCTGCACAGCATTTACAATGTATAAGGAATAGGGTAGTTTGATTTTATTTTTATGCAATAGCCTCGCAACTTCTGCAATACAAAATCCACCCAATCGATTATCTAAAGCACGACCCACATAAAATCGATCATTCAATTTCATAAGGCCATCTTCATAGGTAATACAGCATCCAACATGAATTCCCATTTTTTCTACCTCTTCACGATCTTTTGCACCAACATCAATAAATATATTTTCAAGGGTTGCTAAAAGATTGGTGTCATTTCCTTTTCGGGTATGGATTGCAGGCCATCCAAATACACCCTGGACAATGCCATTGGGTGTATGGATCTGAACTCTTTTTGATGGGGCTATAGACTGATCGATGCCTCCGTTTCGTATCACATAAATAAAGCCATCATCCGTAACGTAATTAACCATCCATGAAATTTCATCAGAATGGCCTTCGATTACGACGCGAAACGCTTTTCCTGGATTGACCACTCCATAGAGTGTCCCATAATTATCCAGACTCCATTCATTGATATAGCTTTTAATGTACTCCAGCCAAATTTTCTGACCAGCAGCCTCATATCCTGTTGGAGAAGGATTATTCAGGTATTGATAGAGAAATTCCTCTGATTTCTTATTGATAATTTTCATAAATTGGTTCTAAGACTGAAATTGGGAAGCCCAGGTTTGTGGATCCTTATTCCAGTTGGATAGGTTTTCAAATTCCGTTTTGTCAATATAATTCCGAAGCAAAGCTTGTTCCAAAAGCATTGAAAAGTTAGTCAAACTTTCAAAATCCACGTTTTTTTCATGAAATTTGGCATTAGCAGCACTAAAACCATATTGAAAAATACTCATCAAGCCTTTAACCGGATGCCCCAAGGATTCTAAAACCTCCACAACTTCTAAAGAGCTTCCCCCAGTAGAGACCAAATCTTCAATAACCAGCACGGAGGCACCTGGATTCAATGCACCTTCCAACCGATTTTGCAAACCGTGTTCTTTTGGTTTGGATCTTACATACACAAAGGGTTTATCAAGCCGGTCTGCCAAATAGGCCCCCCAGGGAATTCCAGCGGTGGCTACCCCGGCAATGGCATCAAAAGCCTGGAAGTTTCCGGATTTTAGGACAAAACCATCAATGATTTCTTTTCGGATTGCAGGAAATGACAATGCTTTGCGGTTGTCACAATATATGGGCGAACGCAATCCAGAAGCCCAGGTAAATGGGTTTTTGGGATTTAATTTTACCGCCTTTATTTCCAAAAGACGATCTGCTATCTTGTGGGCTAAATCCATGTATGACGAACAAGCAGCAAACTTACGAAATTCAAATGGACGAGCGTTCCTTAATTCTGGCAGAGGAATCACTCATTCCAAAACTGCAAGCGGATGCCCGACAATTAATTCTGCCTTACAGTGGCAATAAGAAGTCTTTATTTCAATATTTGGATACACTCGAAAAATCAGACCGATTCCAATCCATCGTAATTTTCTCAAAAGATTTACAAGGGCTTTTTCAGGATTTAAAAAGCTTGTTGTTATGGATTCCTGCTGCGGGTGGAATCATTAAAAATAAGGAAGACCAAATATTGGCAATTTACAGACGGGCCTATTGGGACTTGCCAAAAGGAAAATTGGATGCCAATGAAAAATTTAAAATAGCTGCCTTGCGGGAATGTGAAGAAGAAACAGGATTAAAAGCCTTGGTTTTAGGAGATAAATTGGCGGAGACCTATCACATTTACCGTGAAAAAAATAATGCAAGAGCATTAAAAAAAACGAAGTGGTATGTTTTACATTATTTTGGAAGCGAGGCAGCGATTCCTCAAAGTTCAGAAGGGATAGAACAAACAGAATGGCTGCTGCCACAGGATGCATTGCTAAAAAAACCAATACACCGCAATATTTACAAGCTCATTGAAAAATACATACAGTTGCAGACATTAAAAACTAAAGGGGATTTATAAAATCCCCTTTAGTCAAGCTTTGAAATTAATCTTAATAATTTATAATCAATAGGTATTGCTGATTTATAAATGCCATTTGATTCCTAAATAAGGTTTTATACCTGAAACAGGAGCAAAAATTTCTGTTGCATTAAAATAAGTTCCAAAAGGATTTTCCGGATCTATAATTGCCTCGTGTTGTGTATAGTTGAGTATATTTTCAACGCCGGCGTAAAATTCAAAGGCTTTGTGAGTATAATTTATTTGTGATTGCATTAATACGTAATCAGTAGATTGATCCTGGTGTTCATGAATTAAATGAACCGGAATATTGGTTTTTTCGGCCAACCTCATTTTGCCTATATAACTGGTAGTTAAATTGCACAGCCACTTTCTGTTTTCAGATTCGAAATCAATGGATACCAATCCACGGTATTTTGGAATCAATAAATTTTCTAAAATGCCTTTTTTAAATTTTGTTTTGGACTCAGTAAATTTTCCACCAATTTTTAACTGGATACGATCAGCGATTGGATAGCTTAAAGTAATTATAGATTGTAAGGCATAAGATTTACCATCCAATCCATAGATATAAATTCTGGAATCGGATTCATCTTGATCTACAACCAATTGATTTTGAAACCAGGTATAGTATAAATCAAAATTTATTACCAACTCACGTCCCAGCCAATAGGGTTTTCCAACCAGATTTAAACCGGTGTTCCAGGATGTTTCAATTTCTGGTGTACTTTCTAAATTCCAAAGTTTTGCGCTTGCAAATAATCCGGATTGGTTTGAAAAAATTCGGGGAAATCGATACCCTCTACCTACAGATGCTCTTGCAGTCCAGTCGTTTGCAAAAAGTAATCGAAAATTTGCTCGTGGGATATACAATAATTGATCTGAATTTAACCATTCAAGACGTTGACTTGTGGTAATGGTTAAGGAATTGTTTAACTCAATATTGTTTCTATAAGTATAATCAGCAACTGCGGCCGTCGTTGTCTCTTTGTAGGTTAATTTATTTTGATCCCATGTTTCATGGGCTCGATTCAAATGAAAAACCGGTCCAAAGATTAACATGTGTTTGCCTTCCTTAAAAGGATGCATATAAAAAAATTGAGCTGACACTCTTGTTTCATCAGCTTTGAATGAACGGTTACCAAATTTTGAATCAATTTGTGAATAAGAAACATCATAAAGTGAACCAAGACTTTGCAGTTCTTTGTTGAATTTGACATAGCCTAAATTTCCGAATGCATTGTAATGTTGAATATCCTGTTTTATTGTATAAGGAGATTCGACATTCAATTGCCCTGAAGTTCGACGTTCATTAAGTACTTGGGCATTCAGTTGACCTTCAAATGATTCACTATAAAACGTGTTGCGAATTAAGCCATTTACTTTATTAACTTTTGGTTCATCCTGGAAGGAATCCTCGTTGTGATCTCGTGAAGAGGCATTGGTTGTTGCGTTGAGATAAAGTCCACTGGCTTTTCGATCATTCCATTTTTTATTCAAATGGAGATTTGATTCCAGGCGACCATGTAAATCTCCAAAAAGATTCAAATACACAGGATGGTCTGTATCAGGTTTTTTAAGCTGTACATTGATTGCACCAGCCATACTTTGAGAACCATGCAGTGCAGATGAAGCACCTTTTAATATGTTAACCTGATCCAGCCAAGTTCCTGGAATGAGATCATATCCCATCGTAGATAAAATCCCATCAAATGCAGTGCGGTTTTCAATAAGGAATTGGGTGTATAATCCGCGCAATCCTAAAAATTGAATTTCCTTGGTGCCGGTTACTGCATTGGAATAGCTCACATCAACCGCATTACTTGTTTGAAAACTTTCTGACAAACTGCAACAAGCAGCTTTTTTAAATTCCTTTTTCTCCAGAGATTCAATATTCAAAGGCTCTAATCTTGAAAAACTATTTGAATTTCGTTCGGCTTGAATGTTGACTGTTTGAAGCATGAGTCCTTCTTGAAGTCTAATAATAATATAAAGTTCGTTTGGAGCAACTTCTGTTGTATCTGGTTGATATCCTGTAAAATTTGTAATAAGAAATTGGTGCTCTGGTTTTCGTTCCAAACGAAAAAATCCATTATCTGAAGTTGAAGTTCCATCAGATGAAAACATCCAATAAAGGGTTGCACCTTGAATTGCATTGTTTTTTGAATCGACCACATTGCCGGTTAATATTTGACCTTGAATGCCAATTAGGGTAAATGACAAAATAGCCACTAAATAAAATCGCATATTATAATTTATTAAAATAAAGAATTGTTTCAAAAATTAGTGGAATCTCTTAAAACTCTTGAGGGCTGCTCGTTCAATTTTTTTAACGCTGCGTTTAAAATGAATAAGCTGTTTAAAAAATTGGGTATCGCTTTAAAGGTTTATTTGAGTTTCCTTAATGTCGAACAACGCTTTCTAACAAATCCAACTGCAATACAAGATTCGAAGAGATAGTCCGGATTTAAAAGGGTAGGGATCATCATTAGGAATGATCTGCTCTTTTAAAAGGATTTCGACGAGGTTGGTAAATAAGGGGATTGACGGTATCTGGAAGGATTGTACCTGCAATTGCTTATTAACAGGCTTTTCCGCAAGGGTCTCTAAGGATTTATGTCCAATTACATTATTGCTGCAGGGAGCTTTTTGGATGCTCACTTTTTTTGTAATGTTTGATCCATTACAGCAACCACGATTTACAGAAAGACGCTTGCAATGGTCGTCTTTTGGAATGAAACTAAAAGCCTCAGATTTAGCGCAACAGCAATAATTTAAAAATATGTTAAATCCCAATTGGGACAACAACAAGCTGGTTGTAATCAATCCAATTAGAATTTTAACGTGTATGCGCATTTAAGTTAAACAGGGTTGGTCTGGAATTGTTTTTGCTGTTCGTTTAAATGATCTGTAGGATTTTATTTTAACACTTCCCTTGAAATTACCAATTTTTGGATTTCAGATGTACCCTCCCCAATAGTACATAATTTAGAGTCCCGGTAAAATTTTTCAACCGGATAATCTTTGGTATAGCCGTAACCACCAAATACCTGAACAGCATCCGTAGAAACTTGGACAGCCACTTCTGAAGCATAGTATTTTGCCATTGCTGCCTCTTTGGTCATTTTAAGATTCTGGTCTTTCATTTTACCAGCCTGGCGTGTCAATAACTCTGCAGCTTCAATTTTCACCAACATATCGGTTAATTTAAATGCAATGCCTTGAAAATGAGCTATTGGTTTACCAAACTGTTCCCGCTCTTTTGAATACTGGACAGCAGCCTGATAAGCACCTTTTGCAATACCGATGGCCAAAGCAGCGATACTGATTCTTCCTCCATCCAACACTTTCATTGCTTGTTTGAAACCATCTCCTATTTCACCCAATACATTCGATTGATGAACTTTGCAATTATCGAAAATCATTTCAGTCGTTTCAGAAGCTCGCATGCCGAGTTTATTTTCTTTTTTACCTGCAGTCATTCCAGGATTACCACGTTCTACGATAAACGCCGTCATGCCATTGCTATCCAACAAATCACCCGTACGGGCAATCACAACCGCAACATCGCTTGATTTTCCATGTGTGATCCAATTTTTAGTACCATTGAGTATCCAGGAATCACCTTCCTGGTGGGCAACACATTTCATGCGGATCGCGTCACTGCCTGTGTTGGCCTCTGTTAACCCCCAGGCTCCAACCCATGCTCCAGTGGCTAGTTTTGGCAAATAAGCGTTTTTTTGTTCTTCATTTCCAAAATACATGATGTGACCCGTGCACAAAGAATTATGAGCAGCCACCGACAATCCAATCGATCCACAAACTTTGGCAATTTCTTCAATGATGGTAATATATTCCTGATATCCAAGACCTGCGCCACCATATTGTTGAGGAACTAAAACCCCTAAGAATCCTTGTTGCCCCATCTGATGCATTAGATCCTTAGGAAAATGCTGGGTTTCATCCCATTCCATAACATGAGGTCTGATAAATTGATCGGCAAAATTTTGAGCCGATTCCCGCACCATTTTTAGATGGTCTGTTTCAATTGGCGACATAGAGCAATTTTGATTTGCAAAGGTAACATGCGGGGACTAAACTAATAGTTGTACTTATTTTTCCATCGGACAGCTAAAAAGCTTCGATTTTTAAGTTCATTCGGATTATCAGCAGGAATATAAAAGGGATTGCCTGTCAAAGATTCAGGTAAATATTCCTGATCGATAAATTGGTTTTCATGCAAATGAACGTATTCATATTCTTTGCCATAATTTAAATCTGTCATCAGTTTGGTAACAGCATTTCGAAGATGGAGTGGGACAGCTAAAGATTTTGAATTACGAACTGTATTCAAAGTTTTATCAATTGCGAGGTAAGCTGAATTTGATTTTGGTGAACAAGCCAGATAAATTGCGGTCTCAGAAAGTATGATTCTTGATTCTGGCCATCCAACCATTTGGACTGCCTGGTGGCATGCATTTACCAATAACAATGCATTTGGATTGGCTAGACCGATGTCTTCAGCTGCAGAAATATACATTCGGCGGACAATAAAACGGGGATCTTCGCCTCCTTCAATCATCCGGGCCATCCAATATAAAGCAGCATTCGGGTCAGAACCTCTGATGGATTTAATGAATGCAGAAGCGAGGTCGTAATGCATTTCGCCGTCCTTATCATAAATCGCTGGATTTTCCTGGACCAATTTTGTAACTAATGCGTCATTGACCTTAATGTTTGTTTCATTCAAACATCCGATCATTTCTAAAATATTGCACAGTTTGCGGGCGTCCCCGTTGGATAAAAGCAGGATGGCAGCCGTTTCCTCAAAATCAATCTGTTTGTCTTTAAACAAAAAATCTCTGTGTATGATTAAATCAATCAGTTTTAATAAATCCGCGTCTTCCAAAGACTTCAATAGATACACCTGACATCTGGATAAAAGGGCCGCATTGATTTCGAAAGAAGGATTTTCTGTAGTTGCGCCTATGAGTATGATGGTTCCATTTTCAACCGCAGCTAATAATGCGTCTTGCTGACCTTTATTAAATCGATGGATTTCATCTATAAAAAGAATGGGTGCAGCTTGATCAAAAAAACGTTGATTTCTTGCTTTTTCTAATACCTCTCGGATCTCCTTGACCCCAGATTGCACTGCGCTTAAGATGTGAAAAGGCCTTTTTAACTCATTGGCTACTATTTTTGCGAGACTGGTCTTGCCAACTCCTGGCGGCCCCCAAAGGATCATTGAAGGCAAATGTCCCGACTCAATTGCCAGACGTAATACCTGATTTGTACCGGTTAAGTGTTCTTGCCCAATCAATTCATCCAGTTTAACCGGTCTCATACGTTCTGCCAATGGAGCCATAATTTCTTAATTTGAAGTAAAATTAGCCCTTCGGGAAATCTTTTTGATTCATTTTAACGTACTGATACAATAATATACTTTAATTATTAGGGATTCCTTTCTACTTTTGAATTAAGATATGAGAAAATACTTTAATTTTTTATTGATCTGCTTTTTTGCACTATTCTCTTTAAAATCCTTTGCTACCCACATTATCGGGGGTGAAATTTATTACGAATGTCTTGGATATGGCAACAATGGTCTGGACACAACTAAAAGAAAGTACTTAATCACAATTAAATTGTACAGAGACTGTGGATCTCAAACAAGTTTTGATGCGACATTGGGATTTACAATTTACAGACAAAGTGGAACAAATTATATAAATACTAAAACTGGAAATGGCGCAGCTGCTGAATATCGGATCCCTTTTACAATTCCAGTTCAGAACATAGATCCTCCAGAATATCCCTGCCTTCAGCTTCCTGCCAATATTTGTGGAGAGGCGGGTACCTATGAAATGGTTGTGGAGCTGCCAATTATCAATGAAAATTATTTAATTGTTTGGCAACGCTGCTGCAGAAATAGTACTATAACAAATATTTTTGACCCTTTAAGCATTGGGGCAACCTATACTATTGAAATCCATCCAGAAGCACAACGCACCTGTAATAGTTCTCCGCGGTTTATCAATTTTCCTCCAACCGTTCTTTGTGTGAATGCACCGTTTCAATTTGATCATTCTGCTTTTGATAAAGATGGAGACCTGCTGATTTATGAATTTTGTGAACCATTAGAAGGGGGTGGACGTGGAAATGGAGGAAATAATACCTGCGATACACCCACACCAACACCCGATTGCAAGCCACCTTATACACCGGTAACCTATAAATTTCCATATACCGCATTATCACCTTTAGGTGGGAATCCGCCGGTTACCATTAATTCCATCAATGGAATTATTAATGGCAAACCAGACGTCATTGGACAATTTGTCGTCAGTGTGTGTGTTTATGAATATAGAAATGGCATTCTATTATCTGTACTAAAAAGGGATTTCCAATTTAACGTGGCCTCTTGTGAAGGAATGGTAGAAGCAAGATTGGTAGATGCAAATCGATTGACACCAGATTATTTTGAGATTACCGTTTGTGGAAAAAGCGAATACCAAATCTTGAACTCCAGTGTAGATCAACGATTTATTAATCAGATAGAATGGACTTACGAAAATGGTGGAAAGATTGATACATTTTATGGTTGGGCTCCTTACATTAAATTTAAAGAAGGTGGTGTGCATAATGGAAAGTTTATTTTGAATCCTGGAACAAATTGTGGAGATACCGGATATTTTAAAATTACAGTGGTTCCCGATTTGAATCCAAATTTTACTGCAATTTACGACAGTTGCAAAGCAGGGCCTGTGCAATTTATGGATCAATCAAGTTCAACGTATAGCAATATAACCAATTGGAATTGGAGCGCCGGGGATGGCATCACAGCATTTATTCAAAACCCAAGTGTAAGTTACATCCGTCCAGGTACCTATCCGGTTTTACTGAGAATTAAAGATAATTTTGGATGTGAAAATGTACTCTTTAAAGAATTAAAATATTATCCAGCACCAGATGTAATTGTTTTTAGACCCAATCTCAGTGAAGGCTGTGTGCCTTTAACGGTTGATTTTAATAATGTCTCGTTTCCTACAGACAATTCCTATAAATTTTTATGGAAGTTTAGTGATGGTGGAATTGATTCTGGATTTTCAATTTCTCATGTGTTTACAGATACAGGGGTGTTTGGATTGAAACTCGAAGTTACTTCTCCTTTAGGTTGTTATAATGAAGGAGTTTTTAACCAAGTCATTTATGTTTACAATCCTCCAACAGCGGATTGGACGGTTGATAAATACAGATTAAATATAAAAGATCCTGTTGTTCAATTGGAAGATGTTTCAAAAACCACGATAGGCAGAACCTGGATTATTGATGGAAAGGAATATTTTTTTGATAAAGAGTTGACCTATGCATTTAGAGATACTGGTTTGCATCACATCAGAATGATTGCAACCGATCGATTTTTATGCACAGATACTTTGGATACGGAGGTATTTATATTTAGAGATTTTAGTTTGTATATGCCGAATGCATTTTCTCCAAATGGAGATGGGAAAAACGAATCCTTTTTACCAATAGGTGAAATTCATTCTTTGGAATCCTACGATTTAAAAATATACGATCGTTGGGGAGGCAAACTATTCGAATCTTCAAATCCAAATACTGGTTGGAATGGAAAATTTGAAAATGCAGGTAAAGATTTGCCACCCGGAGTATATGTATTTGATCTTTATTACAAGGCCAACCGAAAGGCAACAGTGCATGAACGGGGAACACTGAGTCTAATTAAATAAAAGATAGAATTTGCAGAGCTTAATTAAAGAACTTAGGCATGCATTTGAGGCACATGCGGATAGCAATCGAGCACAAGGCATGAAAGCCTATATGCGCAATCAGTTTGATTATTTGGGAATTCCATCTCCCACACGCAAAGAAATTCTAAAACCATTTATTAGAAATTATTCTTGGAAAGGAGAAGAAGATTTTATTGACTTGCTCAGGTTCTTATGGACATTGCCACAACGAGAGTTTAAATACATTGCACTTGATTTTAGTTTTCGATTTGAAAAAAAATTTAATCCAACTTCCATTCCCTTTTTTGAAAGTCTGATAGCAAAGGAATCCTGGTGGGATACGGTAGACGGAATTGCTCCTCATGTTATAGGCAACATTGTAAAGAGGAATATTAATCTTCGGGAACAGTTATGTGATAAATGGATTAATTCGGAGAATTTCTGGTATCAAAGGTCTGCGATTATTTTGCAATTAAAATTTAGAAGTCAAACAGATTTTGATTTGTTAAAAGCATTGATATTAAGACGGGCAGACAGCAAAGAATTTTTTGTACAAAAGGCTTCCGGATGGGCGCTCCGGCAATATTCAAGGATAAATCCAAATGCTGTAAAGCAATTTATTGATGAAAACAAAATACCCTCCCTGGCTGCCAGAGAGGGTATGCGATTAATTCTTAAATCCGAATAAAATTAATGATCGAAGACTTTAAAGTCTTTTGGATTCGTTACTTTTAAAATATATGAACGGGTACATTGCTCATGTACATATTGATCATAGCCTTCTACAATTCCTGTAACAATAAAGCGTTTATTAATTGGATTTTTAATATCACCGTATAACTCAATCGGAACACTTTCTCCAAACTCAATTTTGACCGTGTAATCATAATTGTCAGGATCTCTGGCAAAAATGGTATTTCCAGATGTCATGATATTATTATTAGCCAATTGCATCTCAAGAGTTAAAACCTTGCCTTCACATTCCATGGTCTTGTGACAGGGTCCTTTGCAATCAGAACGTTTAACGATTCCTTTAATTCCTTTTGCCGCAGATCCTCCTGGGGAACAAGCAATGCCAATTAATATATAAAAGAAAAAAAGGAATACTGCAAAATATTTCATAATCAGAAATTAATATAAAATGCTTATTTGTTTAATGCCTTATTACATCCCACCCAATTCATTTACAATCCGGTCTGCTTTGTAAATATATTTTAATGCTGCAAGGATTCCGCCTGCATGCACTGAAACGGTGCGGTTTGATACTTCGTCATAAATAAAATTGCCAGGCAAGGATTCAATGTTTCCATCAAAGATAAGTCCTACAGCTTCTTTATTTTTATTAATCATAGGACTTCCGGAGTTTCCCCCAATAATATCATTTGTAGAAACATAACACATAGGAGCTTGTAGCAATTCCATTGGAGGGTTTAGCCATTTTTCTGGCAATGCCCAAGGAAACTTTTTATCATTGGAATAATAACGATCGTAAAGACCATAGAAACTTGTTTTATAAGGTGCAGTAGTGCCATTATAGTCATAGCCTTTTACAACGCCATCTGCCAGTCTGAGTGTGAATGTTGCATCTGGGGGTAAATTTGAACCTTTAACATTGAATACCGCATTCGCAATTTTAGCTTCAAGTGCACGGCGTTTTGGAGTAGAACTTTGGAATGCTGCAATGGCTTCATTGTATTTTGGGGAAAGAATTCTGGCAGCATCTAATAAGGGGTCACTAAATTTTTTGAATTTTTCAGCATCCTTCATAAAGATCTTTTCCAGTTTTTCACTATCAGTAAAATCAGTTTTATCGATCATTTTTTGTGCCCTTTTTTCAGCAGTCTTCCCATCTAAGATCTGATCAATGTATTGATTTTCAGGATGTTCAAACTTCTTCAATTCGGCTAGATAAATGCTTAAATAGTCTAATTCCTGTTCTGTATTTAATTTGGTACTCAGTCCTTTAATCTCTTCACGGATTTTAGTGAGATTTCCAGCCTGATCAGGCATACCTAATGCTTTTTCATATTTAGCTAGTGTAAAAATTAGATTAACAGCATCCCCTTTAATGGGTGAGGGTCCCAATAAAGTAACAGATGCCCCGTATTTTCGCAAAGCTTGCACCGCTTTTTCTAATTCTGCCCAGGGATCTTCTCCTTTTAATTTGGTTTTACTTCTGATTTCATCTTCCATCATTTTTTTACGGCCAATGAGATTTGGATTATTTAATCCTTTTAGAATCCCGGTAAATGCTTTCGTACTATTTGATAACCCAAAAATGTTATTCAATAAATCGATATTTGGATTTTTATTGTATTCTTTTTGAAGGATCGCTATTCTGTTTTTCAACATTTCTAATTGAACTGGAAATCGAATGTCACGATCGTATTCTAATTGTTTAAATGTACGATAACGCTCGGTGTTGCCAGGATTTCCTACCACAAATACGGGCTCGTTTTCAGTTGCGCCGCTGGCTTTAAATTTAAAATAATTTGCTGAACTGTTAACGGGTTTTCCATTTTCATAGGCTCTCCAAAACGTACAATCCAATGAATATCGTGGATAAGTAAAATTATCAGGGTCTCCACCAAAATAGCCTAGATTCATTTCAGGAATCAAGACTAAACGGATATCATCAAATTTTTTATATCCATATAAACTGAATTTTCCTCCACTGTAAAAGCTCACAGATTGGATTCTTAAATTCTTCCAATTGTCCCGGCTTTGGTAATCCCGGATAATTTGGGCCAAAGCTGAATCCTGAAATGTTTTTCTTTCAATATCCGTTTTAGCTTTTTTCATTTGATCGAGTATACGTTCTGAAACATCTTCTGCCTGAATCATTTGTTCAACAAACAGCCCTTCAGCTTTTCGTTCATCTTCTAGATTTGGGGCATAAAATCCATTTTTTTCAAAATCTTCTCCACTTTTTTGAAGGGGTGTGACTACATCTCTTGAACAATGATGATTGGTCATAATTAAACCATCTGGCGAAACAAAAGATGCGGAGCACCAGGTAGCAAAACGAAGTGATGACTTCCGAACATCGTTAAACCAATTGTCGTCTGGACTGAAGTTATAAGCTTCTTTAAACCACTCTTTAGGTGGATTCTCAAAAGTCCACATTTTACCAAAATCAAATCGTTGAGGTTGGTTAGCCTCCTGAGCAATTAGCTGTTGTTGTAAAAACAACAAAACAAAAAAGTATCCTATGTTACGTATCATTAGATGGGTTTTTTATGAAAAATCAGGCAAAGATAACAAATACGAATTTCTTCGTATTAATTTTTTGGCTGTACTATTTTCTCTATGGAGACCAGCGAAATGGGATGATAGTGAGAATTAGCTTTATAGAAAATCCTTAAAGCGTCCGGCTCCATTTGATGGTCCATGAGCGCCGTATAAATTGGTTTCAAATATTTGCGTCGTCCATAATTTATAAGGAATTTTTCAATTTCGGGAAGCAATTGCTTCCCATAGCCATTTTTAATTGCATATTCAAACCAAGCGCATTGGATTTCACAATTACGACCATCTGAAAGGTGATATGCTTTGTCTAATTGGTTACACATAACAGTACCACTATCTTTTGGCAATAACCTGATAAAATACAACCATTCATGAGTTGACCACGCGGATGTTTTTAACATGGCAGTATCTTGGTTGGCAAAATAATTAGTTGCCTGGACCTCTAGATCTAAAAATTTCTTATCATCATAAGAGGCTTTGTAAGCAAGCCAACCTGGATTATATATCCATTGATTTGCTGTATCTAATACGCCGGAGTTATTTTTAAATAGATTCGTTTTAGCAAATTCTAAAAAACCTTCTGAAGTATTTGATTGGAATTTGAAATGGTCAAAATAAGCAATTAAAAAACGATCAAAAGCCTCCCTGCCGAAACGCTCTTCTAAATAGCGCATAAAGGATTTTCCTTTTTCATATGCGATATCAGATACACCGTCTTCAGGATCCAAGCCTTTTAAATTCAACTTTAACTTGGTAAGTGGATTGTCCGTTCCAAATTCTGCGATACTTTTTTCAAGATCCTGCAAGCCCAATAAACTAAGCATATCTGCATAGGGTTTGCCATAAAGCGACTCCATGATCCGACTTTCAAAATAGGTCGTAATGCCTTCATTCAGCCAGAAATCATTCCAGGTAGAATTTGTAACCAAATTTCCAGACCAGGAATGTGCCAATTCATGAGCAAGTAGAGAAGTTAAACTTTGATCTCCCGCAATAACACTCGGCGTTAAAAAGGTCATTCGTGGATTTTCCATGCCTCCAAAGGGAAAGCTTCCCGGTAAAACAATCACATCATACCTTCCCCAGGGATATGGTCCATATAATTTTTCCGCTGCTTCCAACATTTTTTCTAAATCTGAAAATTCAGCAGCGGCTTTATTTAATAAGCTTGGTTCGGCATAGACTCCGGTTCGTTGACCAATAGGTTTAAAATCAAAATCACCAACAGCCAAGGCCATTAAATAAGCCGGCACAGGCAATTCCATATCAAATTCATAGATCCCTTCTTGATTCCTGACAATGCCATTGGTAGCGCTCATCACAGCCATCATCCCAGGAGGTACATGTACTTTAGCATGATATGTAAATCGCATTCCTGGTCCATCCGGACATGGGATCCAGGAACGTGAATAGATCGATTGACTTTGTGTAAATAAAAAGGGATATTTTTTACTTAAAGTTTGTTCCTTGGGTAACCACTGAAGTGCTCTTGCTCCAGGTGAACTTTTATAAGTTATTTGTACGGATTCAGTAGTTGCATTTAATGGAATCACCAAGGCAGAACCCAGAACAGGATCTTTTGGTAATTGATAAAAATTAGCTTTTAAATAGGAAGTGCCCTGTATTAATTGTACTTCCAGGATTTCCAAATCCATATTATCTAAAACAAGAGTATCCCCATGCCCTGGTGCTAAATGCAATTTAACAATACCCTGAATTTGATTTGAATCAAAATTTAAATTTAAGTCTAAATCAAGATGCAGCACCTTGCTTTGTTCTGGATTTGAAAAACTGTGTGGATCGTCTTCAGGAATTAAAAGCTTGTGATTTGAATGCTGCTTACAGCTTAAATTCACGAGAATGAACAATAAAAAATAAGAAATTCCAGCGCTAATTCGCATGTGCAATTAAATTTTAAGAATCTAAAGAAACGCTTATTTTGCTTATTTGTTGTAGATAATAGATTGCCTCAGGTCCTTGATGAAAGATCAAGTCTAAAATACTTAAATTTGAAATAAATCCTGTTTTCACAGTAAAAACTTGGTAATAGGAGGGCAATGAAATCGGTTCACTCGACAGAAATTGAATTTGATTTCTAAGGTCCAAACTGGCATGATCGGATTGGACTATATAGTTTTTACTACTTTGAAGATTTAGATTTATAGGGATTAATCCAGCGATTAATTGAAGGCTATTCCAATTTAAATCGAACAAGAACTCTTCTTTTTTTAATAACAATTCGAAAATTAAATCTTTGTAATAGATAAAATAGGCAGATTTACCATAGCTGGATTGAATTGCCCTCAGGTGTTGCAATGGCCAATTGCATCCATAACTAATTTTTACATCTTTAATGTTTTGTTGTTGATTCTTGCCTTTAAGTAGGGGAATTGACAAATCCAGGGGTCCTTGAGTTGATCCGATTCGATACCGATTTCTATAAGACCTTTTTTGATAATGTTCATGTGCTTCGATGCAGACATTCGGATATTGGAGGAAGTATGCTATCGCCCGTATTGGAGGAAAGATTTGAGTTTCAATTAAGATGTTTGGGTAATTTTGCAATTAGAACAATTCGAATTCAAGAATAGAATTGCAAAGTTACTTTCAAAAACACGCACTTTATCCACCTTTAGTTCAGAAATTGCCACCGGCAGATTTGGACTTAATAGTAGTAATTCCTGCTTTTAATGAACCAGAATTGGTACATGCAGTTCAATCCATTTTATCTTGTCAACGAAATGATATCTGTATAGAAATTATAGTTGTTTTTAATTATCCTGATTCCCAACCTAATCTTCAATCCTTTCACGAATTCCAACGAAAGGAATTATTGGGATTGAATGTTGACAATGCAAATGAAATTTTAGACCTTCCTGTTTTTAGTTTGCCGGTTAAAGATGCCGGTGTAGGATTGGCACGCAAAATAGGAATGGATGAAGCATGCTATCGGTTTGAATCCATCAATAAAAATGGAATTATACTGTGTTTTGATGCAGATTGTAGTTGCCATCCGGATTATTTAAAATTGGTAGTAGATGGATTTAAGAACATGCCAAACCAAAATGCATTAACCATTGGATTCAAACATCGTCTGCAGGACTTAACTGAATCCAATCTGGAAGCAATCATCCAATATGAGTTGCATCTACGGACTTACATAGGCTGGCAAAAATTTTATAAATACCCAATGGCATTTCAGACTTTAGGTTCTTGCATGGCCGTCCGCTCTAAAGCATATCAACAGCAAGGAGGCATGAACAAGCGGAAGGCTGGGGAAGACTTTTACTTTTTGCATAAGTATAGCGTGTTGAGTCAATTGGCAGAACTGAGGCCTTTATTGGTCTATCCATCTTCAAGAATTTCGGATCGAGTGCCTTTTGGTACGGGTAAAGCAGTTCGCGACATCATAAATTCAAAGAGTCAACATATGAGCTATAATCCAAAAGGAATTGCAAGCTATTGTGATTTTTATAATTTGTTATGTGATTCCTGGCCTTTAATTGAAGGTGGAAGATCTTGGAAATCACTTACAAATTCAATTGCATTGACTAGCTACTTGATGCAAGTGAACTTTGAAGAAGCCTTAATAGAAAACATTAAGAATAGTACTACAGCAAAAGTTTTTGCCAGTCGAATGGGCCGTTTTTTAAATCCATTCAGACTTATGAAATTTTTACATGCTGCATCCGAAACAGAATTTCCTGAAATCCCTGTACTAGATTCTGCCAAACAACTTTTAATTGCAAACCATGGCAAGCCATTGAAGCAACCATCAAGTTTAATTGAGCTTTTAGAAAACATGCAGGTATAATATAAAGTTCCTAGGCTACTGCAAATGGTTTTAGCTTTGTGCCAGAAAGGAATTTAAATACATGAATCAATTTGGTCAATTTTTCAGAATAACTATTTATGGCGAATCACATGGAGATGCCATTGGAATTCTAATTGATGGATTTCCAGCAGGAATACCTATTGATGTAAATGATTTTTCAGAAGACATACTAAGAAGAAAGCCGGGCCAAATGGGTACAACCAATCGGAGTGAAGCAGATATTCCATTATTACTATCAGGAATTTTTAATGGTAAAAGTACAGGGGCACCCATTCATATCCAGTTTCAAAATACGAACACACGTTCAATTGATTATGATCAGCAACAATACATTCCACGGCCAGGACATGCAGACTTTGTTGCATTTAAAAAGTATAACGCGTTTAACGATCATAGGGGTGGGGGACATTTTAGTGGTCGATTGACTTTGGCATTAGTAGCAGCAGGTGTACTAGCAAAGAAGTTAATTGAACCGATTTCAATCCAGGCAAAGCTCATTGAAGTTGGTGGTTCAAAAGACATTGAGTTCCAAATTGAACAAGCACTAAAGAATCAAGACAGTATCGGAGGACTCATTGAATGCCGTGTTCAAAAGGTACCAATTGGATTGGGTGAGCCTTTTTTTGATTCCTTTGAATCGAAACTTAGTCACCTTGTTTTTTCAATACCAGCGATAAAAGGAATTGAGTTTGGTAGTGGTTTTCAAGCAGCTTCAATGCATGGATCTGAACACAATGATCAAATTTTGACAATGGATGGGGAAACAGCAACGAATCATGCTGGAGGAATCAATGGTGGAATAAGTAATGGCAATGAAATCCTATTTAGAGTAGCAGTAAAACCAACAAGTAGCATTGGATCTGTTCAAGAATCAATCAATCTGAAAGAGGAACAAGTCGTTCAATTTCAAATCAAAGGAAGGCATGATGCATGCATTGCACTTCGGGTGCCGGTGGTAATTGAGGCATGTACAGCAATCGTGATCGCTGATTTTAGTCTACAAAACAAAGCGATCTATTAATATTGGGCAAAAAAAAACTCCGCTTGAAAACAAACGGAGTCTTGTAAGATTTAAGAATGCCTATTAAGACATCATCATCTCTCCACCCATTGGTGCCATTGGTGCTGGTGCAGCAGCGGCTTTCTTTCTGGGTCTAGATGCTTTCTTAGCTGGTTTTTTAGCGGTAGCTTTTTTAGCACCACCTTTTTTAGCGGTAGCTTTTTTAGCACCACCTTTTTTAGCGGTAGCTTTTTTAGCACCACCTTTTTTAGCAGTTGCTTTTTTAGCACCACCTTTTTTAGCAGTTGCTTTTTTAGCTCCGCCTTTTTTAGCTGCTTTCTTAGGAGCTGCTTTTTTAGCGGTAGCTTTTTTAGCACCACCTTTTTTAGCTGCTTTCTTAGGAGCTGCTTTTTTAGCGGTAGCTTTTTTAGCACCACCTTTTTTAGCTGCTTTTTTTGGAGCAGCTTTTTTAGCAGTTGCTTTTTTAGCACCACCTTTTTTAGCTGCTTTTTTTGGAGCAGCTTTTTTAGCTGCCCCTTTCTTAGCGGTAGCTTTTTTAGCGCCTGCTTTTTTAGCAGGTTTTTTAGCAGTTGAACGTGCTTTTGCCATGTTTAGTTTTTTAACGTTAACGAATAAAAAATTTCAATATATTGATTCTTGAATTGACATTACATTCCAAAAACCATATCAAAGGTATAATATTTTTTAAATATGCAAATTTTTTTTAATATTTTTTTAGAAATACAGCGAATTAATGTGCAAAAAATCATAGCTACAGCTTCCAAAATAACGTGATTTTGGTCAGTATTTCTGTCTGGGTTATAGAATTTTCGTTTAGTTGACTGCTGATCTGAATTCAAGAATTTAAAATTTGAATTGTACTTGAATTTTCACATCCTGCGTTTTAGAAATTCCATTTTCTTTATCTTGTAATTGCTTAAACTGCCCGCTCCATCGGCATTCTAGCATAATCGGGCCTGTAATTCGCCATCGAACATTTAGGTAAATCGAATAGCCTTTTCCAGAGTATCTAAATTATAGACACCGGAAACATCATTTTGAAATGAATAGATTCGATTTGCATATGCTGGAATGTTGTAAACTGCATAGCGGATGTTTCCGGATATTTTGGATTCAATATTTTTATATAAAAAGTCTGTGCTAATCAAAAATCCGGTACCAGATTCCATGTTAATTTCACTTTTTCGAAGTTCAATCCGACTTCGCCAGCTGAGATCGGTGCTTGTTTTCATCTCAATGTTAACACGCATTTGAAAGTTATTGAGCCCGGTCAGTTCATCTTGCTTGTTACTTGAATGAATGCTATTTTGTTCTTGAAATCCTGATTGGAGAAGTACATATGCACTCCATTTTTTTCGCTCACTGCATGAAATCCGAAGGACGTACTGGCTTTGATTCGTGCGATGGCTTTCCTGGTATCGAAGCCATGGATATGCTGTAAAATGGGCATTTCCTGTTATATTCCATCGAACATTAAGTCTAATTGACCAGCTGATTTGTAATGATTTTTCATTGAAGCTCATGCCGCTGCTGCTATTGGTGTTGCTATAATATTGAAAGTTGCCTCGATCAAAGTGGTGATAATGAATTCGAACTTCCATGTTCTTTGATGGACTGATTACCATGGACTCCATCCATGCTTTTTGATTGTGTTGATCCATCACGATCTCACCATATAGACTCATGTTTTTGAACAAATAGCTGTGATCGATAGATGCTTGCAAGTTCTGATTCCTTGTACTAAGAAAGCTGCGGTCCAATCGCTTTTGATCATCCCATAGGTATTGCTGATTGCTAATAAGCCCATTAAAACCAATCTTGAAGGACTTGATTTTTGAAATTAGGCTCATTCCCTTTAATTCAAATTGAGCGCTGTTTTTGGATTCCAATTCATTCGAATCTCTATGATAGGACGTGGTTAGAATTGAACTGATTAGATAATTGGTGTCGTTCTTGGTTGGATCCATCCTAATTGAAAGCTTTGCATCCTGCCTCACAGAGGAATAATATAATAGCGCATAGGTATTGAGATTTATTTGCATATTCATCCCGATTCCCCTTAACATATCAGATTCTCGGATCGATTGATACGGTTTCAATAATCCGGTACGCTTGATCCCTGAAGCCAATGCATCGCCACTTTCTATACTGAAGCTATTATCTACTAAAAGGCCTTGTCCAATACAAATCTGATAATCTCCAAGGATAATTTTTTTTAATCGCGGAGTCAGCTGCTCAATTTCAATATATGCAGAAGTGTAATCAAACCCTTTAGTTCCTCTTTTTTGAATCCAGACTTCGCCCGCATCTTTTTCGAAAGTGAGCGCCATAGCATATCGACCCGGGACTGCAGATTTATATCTGCAGTAAAATTTATCCGGACTTCCCAGATATGCAGCATTGTTTGTTGAATCAGTTGCATCAAAGCTGCGTCCCCACCTGAATATCAGTTTATGAGTATCTTTTCTGCCAATTATTTTTAGTAATTTTTTAGGTTTTAATGAATCCCTTAGAATAAGATAAGGCAAACTATTTTTAAGAATGTTCAAGGGCAATCCATCAATCGTTTGCAATTCATATACAGATTTTAGAGGTCTGTGGACTTTTAAATACGCTATGATTAATTCCGCATGATATTTTTCAAAAAGAGGAAACGAAAGGATGCTTTCGAAATTGGTATGATTTAAATCAAGGGGATGTTTTAGATACGCTTCTATGTTTTTTTCAAAAGACCGGTCGTTTAGTTTCTCAATTTGTTCGGTTTGGCTGCCTTCAAATACTTCGAAAGCTTCGGTTTCTAAGCTTTGTGAAAAACAAATCGAATGCATGAGCATACTGAAATACAAATTCCAGAGAAATAGGATGTTCTTCATAGGATGTACAATTTTTTAGGTCATCATAGTTAGTTAATTTATAATTAATAGGCTTAATATTTGGAATTGTATTTATCGAATGCCGGTAAAATTTGATTGAAGACCGGGATATGTTTAACTTTGCGCTTTGGCCCTGTAGTTCAACGGATAGAATAGAAGATTCCGGTTCTTCAGGTTGAGGTTCGATTCCTCACAGGGTCACAAAGAGTGTTTATTTGATTATTAGGCCTGAAACTATGCAATCAGAGTCCATTTAATAATATTCATGAGGCCTCCAGCTTGAAGCCACGTATTATTTAATTAGCTACTTCACAGTATACTGTTTAAAAAATTTAATTCCTTGAGGTCAAAACTTAGATCAATATTTAATTTAACCTGTCCTGCATGTAGGAAAGGGATGCTGTTTCCAAACAAAAGTTATTTTTTGGATTATAGCTTTAAAATGCATGAAAAATGTCCTGTTTGCAAAGAGTCTTTTAACAGAGAGCCCGGATTTTATTACGGAGCCATGTTTATTTCATATATCTTCTCTGGCTTTTTTAGTTTGCTTTTTGCAGGGATGCTCATCCTTGTTTTCAAATTGGATTGGCAGCTAAGCTTGTTTATACTTTGTTTAGTGCTGATTGGCAGCTTTGTATTCTGGTTTAAGTTCTCTCGTTCTATCTGGATTCATTTTTTTGTGGATTATAAAGGGAGTCCAGAATCAAATGACGAACCGCTTAGATAAATTGATAACGGATAATTGGTTTGTTTTGAAAATCATTTAGCATAACAAGAAGCATAACTCAATCCTGTGCCAGAATTCATTACCAACTGCTGCCACCTCCACCTCCAAATCCACCTCCTGAAAATGAACCTCCTCCTCCTGAGGAAGATCCACTGGATGATGGTTGACTGGACATAACGGATCGCATTTCACTTAATGATGAAGACATCGTTTCAGAAAAATTCGACATATTCCAAACACCGGATGAATTGTAGAAGGGCACATTTGAGGAATACCAGGTCGGGGCTTGCATTTGGATTCCATTAAATTTGTCACACCATTCATCAACACAATTAAATGCAATGGCATAAGGGAGGGTTTTATCAAAATACGATGGGTCTTCTTTTATTAAAAATTCAAGTTTGGATTTTTCAGCCAGCTTTATAAATTTTTTAAAACCTTTGATTTCCTTAAATTCTTCATCTCCTTTTTGGGATCGCTTTAACAGGATAAAGGCTATAAGTATCAGTACTAAGGCTAGTAGTATAGTAAATCCAAGAAAAACAAACCGTCCCGCAAAAAAACAGAATACAGCATTCAAAATTGCGGCGAGGATTATTGACCATATGGCAGTCCAATAAATACTCACAGATTTTCGTGTGAAATAATCAGAATTTAATACGGAGTCCTTAATGGACTGAAGTGTATTTTGAAGGGTAACGTAAAAACTGTCTTTTAGGCTTTCTAATGTAACACGATCCCTGCTTGCAAAGAGTCCTTCAAAAAACATTCTCTGGTGTGGAGCTGCATTTGCAGGAAGTGGTTTTAATTTTATAAATGTAATCTGATCTTCTTCAAAGAATCCTTTCTTTTTTAGGTGTTCAATCTTTAAATAACCCAAGGATCCAAAATACGGAATCAAGGACAGTGCATCTCGTTTATCAGAACGGATATCAATGGCATATCCAGCCAATGCAGAATCCATATCTTTTGGTGGCATATAAGCTACCATATCAGCTAATTTGGTATCTCGTCCATGTTTCCACCAGGCATAGAAAAAACTAACCAACATCATCAAGGGTAGCAATACGTATTTAAAATGGTAGAACCACAAACTTGTTTTGGAATAGGTTTGAATGATTCCTTCCGGCATACGGATTGCAACTGTCATTGCTTTTCCGTTGCCTAGTGTTTCAGTGCTATACCCTTCAAAGACTCCATTATTGTAATTAATAACTCCGGCTTGCTCCCTGGCACCATAGGTTCCTGTTCTGATTTCGTAATCAGATGAAGTCAAATTTATTCCTTTAGGAATTTCAATTTTAAAATCAAGCTTTCTGATATCGGTATTCCAATGATCCCCGATCAGATTCCAATACAGCTCCGTTTTTCCATTGCCATGCAATAAACCATTCCAGATTTTATAGTGAATCTTGTAAATTTGTTCGCCTTCTACATATTTATCTGCATCTCCAATTTTAATACGGATTCCGGTTCCCATCCGTTGAACTTCAAAATTGTGTTGTTCTACGCGAATGTTTTCAATAAATAATTCATGTGGAAATAATTGATCCAGCCATTCACCGGAAGTCCTGGTATCAACTTTGTACTTTAAAGGTTTGTCTACTAAAAGGCCATGCCGGGGTTCAGTAAATTGGGCCTGAATGGTTTCAGTAATATCCAGGCTGCCGTCTTTTAAAACCTTTATTTCAACCCGATAGTTTGGGATGTAATAGAATTCCTGAGCATATGCATTTACAAAAGATAATAATACAATTAATACATATAAGGGGATATAACGCATGAATACTAGAGCTGATTAAAATTGAACATTCACATTTTGACGACTTTGTTCATCTGATTCGAAGAAGTCAAATGTATGAAAGCCAAAACTACTCGCAAACAATACCCCTGGAAAACCCTCCACTTTATTATTGTTTTCACGTACAGTGGCATTGTAATAGCGGCGTGCATTTTCAAGATTCGATTCAATTTCATTCAATTTATCCTGTAACTGTAAAAAGTTGGTGTTGGCTTTTAAGTCTGGATAATTTTCTGCTAATGCAAAAACCTGCCGCAGACTTGCGGTTAATGTATGGTCCGCTGCAATTTGTCCATTGATATCTCCTTTAGGGACATTCATTGCGGCATTACGTGCTGCAATCACTTTTTCAAGCGTCCCAGATTCATGGGCCGCGTATCCTTTTACGGTATTCACCAAATTAGGAATTAAGTCAAAACGTCTTTTTAATGCAACATCAATATTGCTCCAGGAGTCCATGACGGCATTTTTTGCGCTTACCAATCCGTTATAGATAAAAACGGCAAGAAGTGCTATGGCAACTACGATAATTAAATAAATCATTGATTAGTTTTTTATTTATTTTAAATATAAATGGAATTAGCTCTTTAAAAGTTCCAAATATCAACTAATTCTGAAATTAAAAATTCATTTTAAGGTTAAAATTTAAGCTAATGCCCTCTTCATCAGCAAAATAACGAAGGCGATTGAGGTAATCCCTGTATGAAGTATTCAACAAGTTTTCAACCAAAAACTGCAATTTGAAATTCTTTGAAAATGCTTTGAACTCAGTTTCAATTGCAGGATTTAAAAGAAAGTAAGCATTTGGAGGTGCTAAAAGTTCTTGATTGTTTTCGGAGGCATTTGATTTAAATACTTGCTTAGCCCTTAAGGAGATTTTGACATTCTTGCATTTCCACAAAGTATTCATTTGGTAACTTAACGAAGCGCTTAAACTATTAGGTGGCATAGAAACTAAGTGATTGTTTTGATTTAAATCTCTGCCTTTCAAAATGGCTGCCTGAGCAATCAATTGCCAGTTTGTAGCAAATTCGTATCGTGTTAAAAAATCCATTCCGGAAATTAGGGCATCAGTTTGTTTATAAATAAATAATGGGAATGCACCCCGAATGGTCAATCGGAGTTCCTTTTGAGGCTCCAGAAATATAAAGTCATTTATATATTGAAAATAACTGCTCCATTCTAAATTGAAATGCTCTGTAATATTTATGGATTGAGTTAAAATTCCTTTGAATGCGTTTTCAGATCTTAAATTTCTGTTGCCTTCTTCAATGCCAGCAACAGCCTGATGCAATCCAAAGCTAAATCGTTCATTGATTTCTGGGGACCGTTTTGTATATCCGGCATTAAAACGTATTTCCCAAGCGTCAACGATAGTTCGGCGAATTCCAATAGCAGATGACACATTGTGAAAGGAAGCGGATTCTTTTAGGAGGGTCCTTGGTAAACTTAACGAATAAGGATGGACTTGTTGATGAATTAAATCATATCGTGCACCCAGTTCAACAATGTTATTTGCCCACGGATGTTTCCAATTCATAAAAACTGCACCATTGTATAACTGATAATCTGGGATTAATGGCAAAATTCCAGTTCCTGCTTGATTTTGGTTTGTGTTGAATTTTGTTTGTAAACCATAATAAAGGACATCATGTTCTAATTGTAATCGTTGTTTGATGTCCAAAGTATAAGATTGCAATACAAGATCCAATGCAGGGATATCGGATCTTGATCCGCGTCTTACATCATATTCCCTTCTATGATTGATTTGGCTTGCGGCTTGTATTTCAAGAAGTTTATTTGAATCATTGTGCTGATAATTCCATTTTAATAAGTGATGTTCAATTTTTTGTCTTGGTGATTCGAGTGAATAACTGAAATGGTCCTTGGTAAAGAAGGGAGTATCAGCATGAATAGCAGATTCAAGATCGGTTAAATTTCCGATGTGAGATCCTCTTAAAATTCCTGGTGCTGAATAAAAGAAACTGTAGTAAAGTTTATGCTGTTTATACGATTGTATTTTCCTGATCCACTCCAGCGAACTGCCTACTTCCCGATTTCCGGTATTGCTTAGGAAGTAATTTGGGCTTGAATGATCCCCATTAATTTTTAATGACCCGGTGTATCTCCAGTCAAAATGTTTTCGGGCTTGATCAATTCGAATCCCACTGTACATTCCGCGTCCATTCGATTGATAATGCACCAATGCAGTACCATGCACATGTGGATCTTGATCCACCGGTCCGCTTTCGGTAAGTATAATTCCCCCTAAACTATTTCCTCCATACGGTATGGCATCTACACCTTTTATAACTGTGATTTGCTGTGCACTCAGCGGATCAATTTCAGGAGCATGATCGGCACCCCATTGCTGACCAGCCTGTAAAACACCATTATTTAATATGCTCACGCGATTTCCAGTTAATCCATGAATAACCGGCTTTGCAATTCCAGAACCATTTTTTATAGAATATACTCCTGAAATATTTTCAAGCATACTGGATAAGGGCTTGCCACTGTCTTTTAATAACTCATTTGTTTTTAAAGTATTCTGGGTTGTCGACTCATTTCTGTTTCTGTGGTCTTGAATGGTGATGCTTTGCAAATAATAGGCATGATGTTCCATTTCAATGTTTAAAACCTTTGATTCATTCAATTCGACAAACATGGATTTTGTTTCACAACCTATATGGCGAATGGTCAGATGGTATTCACCTGGACAAAGTTTTAGGATTTCATATGCACCAACTGAATCGGTTTCACCATATTGTCCCGTTTCTTCTATGTAAACGGAAGCAAATTCCAAACTTGAGTTATGATGTGGGTCAATAATTTTACCAGACAGACGAAGCGTGCATTCCTGTGTATGACCAAAATCAGAAATCATCCAACTCAATAATAGACTTAGAATAAGTCTCATTCTACAACGATATCAAATGTTAGTTCAATATCAGTTTCTCCACCGGAGTTTGTGATGTCGCCATTTTGAACTCCACTTGCTTTTTTATCTGGTAAATGTTTCAAGTTAATTTTCAAAATACCTGTACCAGGGTTTCCAGTAGCCATGTTTGTTTTTGTACCCACAGGATAGGTGTTCGTATCAAAATCAAGATATGTAAATTGTAAATTTGCCTGACCAGTGGGTGTGTAAAAAAACTGATGTTCAGTGCCTTCTGAAATAATTTCTTCTGTAATGTTTACAATGGGAGCACTGGATTCGTTCAATAATTTCAAGCTTGTCAGATAATTGGTATTGGATTTTAATTTTGGTGAAATAATGACAGGTGGATTTCCGCCATCTCCATCTAAATCTTTAAAACTAAATACGATTGAATCAGAACCATTTTGTGTTTTTAATACGAATTCCAACGTGGTAATGAGTTCTGATTCATTTACCAAAGGGGTGTCTTCTGAACAAGAAACAATGCAAAAGAATATAGTAAAAAGGCAAATGCCTAAAAGATAGTTTAATTGAAGTTTCATATTATTAAATTTTAAATAGTAATTCTGGTAAAACCAGAATCGAATAAATTAAAAAAGGGATAAAGCAATAATGAGGCTAGCTGAATAGGGAAGGAGGCGCTTTGTTCTTTAATCCTATTAAACTGATTAGAGGAAAGGAATCTAATTGGTATGGTTTAATATCAAAGTAGGAGTCAATAGAAAGATATAGAGCTGTTGAAACGATTGAAACATCAAAATGAAGCAGCAAGTCACATAATAAACAATGTGGTTTGGTATTTGAAATGTGTTCTGAGTGTTTGCAGCCATTCAACAAATCGTGATGATTAAGACGAAGATGACAAGGATCCACAATTGTAGAATGATGATCTAAATTGCAATTCCCTGAATTGGGATCATGGCTGTGACTTGATTCAAGAACCAAGACTACAATACTTAGTAAATAGGCGAAAAGCATACTTTTTGCCAGAATTGGCCGTAATGTTCCTTTTATGTGAGTATAGCGTTGCATTAGATCCTGTAGGTAAAATTACTGCTTTTTCTGAATACGATGCAATCCTTATCCAATCACAAGGGCAATTTAACACGTTAAAAACAAGATGGATTCAAAATTGCAATTAAAAAATTAGAAAAAAAAGATTACATATTACAAATATTTATATATTTGTGCTCGATTCTACACACCGCACTTCCCAATTCAGTCTAGATTAGAATTTAAATAATTCAAAATATGAAAGCTACCTGTTTGTGGCTAAGTGCTTGCATTTGGCTGATTGGCAATGGCGTGTTGTACGCAAAATCCAATTTTAATTTTTATTTGGAATGTCCTCCTTCTGTTACTGTCTATTGTTACGATGATGTTAGTAATTTGGATAAGTGGGGAATTGCTTATGTCTGGGAGAATTACAAAAAAAAACCGGCACCTCCTCCAACGAAAGTGGTTTATAATACCAATGCTTGTGGAATTGGAACCATTATTCGTTATTGGGAAGTAGAAGATCCACATTGGGTCATTCAGAAATGCTCTCAAACAATCACAGTTATTGGGGGTACAAATTTCACCTCTGCAGATATTAGCTGGCCCCCGGCTTACACAATTGATGGTTGCAATCCGAGCACCGATCCACGTGTCTTACCATACCCTTACAATTATCCAACCTTTAATAAACTGAAATGTGCGCAACCCATGTATTCTTATAAAGATACCAAGTATACCGTATCCGATGGTTGTATGAAAATACTCAGAGATTGGAAAGTTATAGACTGGTGTCAATATAAACCGAATACCTATCCGACAGTAGGTCAATGGACTTATACACAAGTCATTAAATTAATTGTGAGTGATTCAACTGCAAAACTAATTTGTCCTTTGGACACCATCATTCAATCTACGATGAATTGTAAAGGTGCTTATGTAAAATTAGATTCCGCAAAAGCCATATCAAAATGTGGATTTTTGCTCAGCATAAAAAACAATTCACCGTATTCAAAAAGCAAAGGCCCTGATGCCAGTGGTGATTATCCGCTAGGTACCACGGAATTTTATTATACTGCTGAATATGGTTGCGGTAAAGAGATTAAATGTAAAGTAAGGGTTACTGTTAAGAATAAAATCGGACCTGTCCCATATTGTTTGAATGGATTGATTGTAGCATTAATGCCAGTTGATACCAACAAAGATGGTACGCCGGATGATGGAATGATCGCAGTTTGGGCTAAAGATTTTAATTTAGGATCGTATCATCCGTGCGGATATAAAAAACTCACATTTTCATTTTCAGCAGATACTAGCTTTAAATCCAGAATATTTACGTGTGCAGATTTAGGAAAGAATGAAGTTCAGATGTGGGTTACGGACTCTTTGGGAAATCAATCCTATTGTAAAACCTATTTGGAAGTTCAAAACAACAGTGCGCAAATACCGGATTGTAAACGAAAAGACAGCATCACAACAACGATCACTGTTTCTGGTTTGGTGACAGATGATCAAAATCAGAATCTAAGCGATGTAAAAACCGTTCTAAAAATGAAGTCTGGTTATAAAATTATACCAAGCTTGATTCCTGTTATTAAAACCTGGTATGATACCATTGTTCGTCCAAGCGGATTGAAATTATACATCCGACATACAGACACTACTTATATTACGAAGTATGATACCATTAGCAGTCAATGGTCTAAAGAATTATTTTCGGCTTCAAATGGAACCTATAAATTTGGAGATTTAATAAAGGGCCAGGATTATTATTTAAGCCTTAACAAAAGAGAATTCGCGTATAAAGGTATTGACATCAATGACCTGATTGTACTGTTAAAGCATATTTCAGGTTCACAGCCTATAGTAAATACGTACAAATTAGTAGCTGCGGATATCAATAGCGACGGTGCAATCAATCAAATAGATTTCGACCTTTTGTATGATGTGGTATCAGGAGCAGTACCGTATGAAAGTTTACCATTTCATTGGCGTTTTGTGAGAAAGGCATTTGTATTTACAAATCCATTAAATCCATTTTTAAATAATTTTGATCAGGCTTTTGAAATTCCGGCAATTGCAAAGTCATTGCTTAATGTCGATTACATGGCGATCCGGGTAGGGGAGTTGGATGGTATAACAAAAGGAGTTATTAATATTCAATTACAAGATAGAAATGCTAGGCCAGAAAATAGTTTAAATGCATTTCAAGTGGTAAACCTATTTCCAAATCCGTTCCAGGATCAACCGGTTAATTTTCAATTAGAATTGATGCGACCTGCAACTTTAACTGTAAGTTGGTATAATGTGGCAGGAAAATTGATAGTACAAAATGTCTGCTCTTTCGACAAAGGCCTCCAGTTTTGGGAGCAAGATTTAAAAATTGCCCATGCATCAGGAATTTTAATTTATAAAATAACTGATGGCCAACAAGTAAAATATGGAAAGCTCAGTCATTCAGAATAAGAAGACAAAGTATTTAAACTACGTTCACACGGTCGGATCTTACAAGGCAGGATCCGACCTTTTTTTTTAAAATTTTGTATTCGGATTATAAGCCAACAATTTAAGAAGTTGAAAGGAGCTTATATCTGAATAGTATAAACGTTTCGTCGTTAAATGACATTATTAGCCTAAATAAGAAATAATTTTTTCATTACTTGAATAAATTAAAGAGAATGAATAAAGTACTTGGCATTATAGCGTTTATTCTGTGATAGCTCTCGTGCTTTACGTTAAATTAGAGTTTAAGCATTCTAGCTGAGTGATGGATAGTCAAAACATCAATTTCAATTGTTGAAAATATCTTATAGATGATCCTATAGTTTACCATAATTAATTCTCTTATTGAAGGGGCATTATATTCGGGAAAAGTCTTCCAATGTAAATGGGGTCTTTAATAATTCTTGCTTTGTTGCGAATTCGTTTTACTTGAATTTTAGCATATTTAACTGAATCTTCTGAAATGAATTCTGCGATGGAGTCTAAGTCGTTAAGGGACCTGGGAGTCCAATTTAAACGAACCATTTTGGAAGGTGTTTTTCCAATTCTTCATCTGGGACTACATTTCTTGATTCAGACTATCTTAAGCCTTCTTCAATTTTATCCATTAGCATTATGTGGTCTAATATTTCATCTAAAGAAATATCATCAGGAAGGACTTGAAAGGTTTCAATCAGTTTTTGTCTTTTTATTGTCATCCCATTCTTTTTTGCTAAGGTAATAATAACCATGAATTTACAAATGTTTTGAATGTGAGCAATCAAGTCGATTGTCTGATCATTTTAAGATTCATCTTGTCCCCATGTAATCAGCAATTAATCTATTTCATAGAGATTATTTTTAATTCAACGCGTTGATTTTTAAGTCGGCCTGCAGCTGTTTCATTGCTCGCAATAGGTACCCGCTTTCCATATCCTTTAAATTGAACTTGTTCGACTAAAATGCCTTTTTCTCGCAAGTATTCAGCAACATTTTGTGCTCGTGCAGTACTAAGGCGATCACAATATTCATGCGGCGGAATGCTGTTGGTATGACCACCAATTTCTACCACTACATCATTGTTTTTAGATAAGAATTCATAAATTTCATCCAGTACCGCATAAGATTCCGGATTGATTACGGAAGAGTCAGCGGTGAAGAATAATTGATTGATTTGTAATGTTTGGCCTACTGATATTTTTTTACGATCTAAATCTGCGATCACTTTAGGTTGGTCTATCACAATGCTTCCTATGATAACGCAATTGTTTTGGTCGATAACTTTTATGGTGTTCTTTCCTGCTGGCAAATTTGAATTGCTCAAGGTTGTCTTTCCATTAGACCAAAGCACTTTGTAAGGTGCGGTGCCTCCGGTAATTTGAATGCTAGCTTTTCCATCCTTTCGATTCAATTCACTAACCCCGGATTTACTCAACGTAGAAATTTGAATGGCTTCCGGTTCTTTTATTTGAATATTGGCAACATATTCTTCTCCTTCCGCATCATTAACTGTGATTTGATAATTTCCAGCACCAAGACTATCATTTTTAGAACCTTTAAGTTCTGGTATATTCCAATTATACGAATAAGGAGATTTGCCTCCTTTGGCTATTACAATAATCTCAGCAGTTTTAGCTCCTTGGCATTTAATTTCACCTTTACTATAAGCAATGACATTGAATTTTTCTTCTTCTCCGTCCAGCATATCGATTCGAAACAATCCGCGATCTGCCGTACCAACCCATAAATCATCGTTTTTATCACAAGCCAATGAAAGCGTTTGTGATGAAACAAAACCATAATCTTCATCAATTTGCAAAGCGATTTCTTTATATGGATCAAACTGAACCAATATCTCAGAAGCCACATAAATTCTCCCTTTACTGTCAGATACCAATGCTCGCACGGGTCCTTTACTTAATCCTCTTTTTACGGCTCCATCTTGCCAACGCTCTCTTCCATCTTCAGTATAGACCAACCACATTTTATCTTCAGAGAGTAACCAAACACCTTCTGTGGTTGAAATGGCGCCCGTAAAGTGGTGTTGTTTTTCATAGACATCCCAATCTTTGTTTTCAATCTTTGCAATTCCTGCATCCGTGCCAATCCACAATCGATTGTAAGGGTCTGCGTACATGCTATTTATTGTATTGTTTGGAAGCTTGGAATTTTTAATCGTGTAGTGATTTAAAACTTTATCTTGATCGTCTGAAATTTTGAAGACCCCTTGTTCGGTGCCTACCCAAAGATCGCCTTTATAATAAGCCATACATCGAATTTCAGCTTTGCTTTGTTCTAAAATGATATTTTGAAGATGATCGGTCGTTTGTACTTGTTGTGAGCGATTTCCAAACCATATTTTAGCTCTTTTGTCTTCTGCCAGTCCGGTAATAGAGTCTTTTTCAATTAGTTCAGGATCTAAATCCATAGAAATCATTTTATAAAGTCCTTTATCAGTCCCGAGCCACTTGTAATTTTGTTTATCAATAAGGATGCATCGCACAGCCTCATCATGATTCAATTTTTGGTAATTTTCTACCAAGGCTTTTGGATCTGACTGAGCAAATAGCTTGGTTCCTAAAAAAAGTATTAGAAATAAATAAATGATTTGTTTCATTGGTGCAAGATATTGAAATTAGGCCGATTGGTTTATAAACGAACTGCTTGCACTTTTTAGTTTAAGCCTGGCTATCGACTCATTTGGTTTTAAGCGGTATTGAAAAACAATCAATTCTATCTTTTATGGGCGTTTTTGATTTTTTACTTAAAGAAGATCCATTCATTAATCACTTGTAAACCAGTACTTTTGAACAATTTGATTTTGAAAAATGGTCAAATTCCCCGCAAAGTATAAATATGTATTATTTTTAGCCAAAATATTCAACAAAATGAACAATCTCTTTAAGCTAAAACCAATTAATGATTTAATCAAGGAGGCTGAGGATCCGTCAAAAGGACTCAAGCGAACCCTTACTTCGACCAATTTAATCAGTCTGGGTATTGGGGCCATCATAGGCACTGGTATATTTGTTCTTACTGGTACTGCAGCGGCAACCCATGCAGGTCCTGCATTGGTATTAGCTTTTATTTTGTCAGGAGTTGGGTGTGCATTTGCTGGACTTTGTTATGCAGAATACGCGGCAATGATTCCAATTTCCGGAAGTGCTTATACCTATTCATATGCTACACTGGGGGAATTCATAGCCTGGATTATTGGTTGGGATTTGATATTAGAATATCTTTTTGGTGCTTCAACCGTTGCTGTTGGTTGGTCAGGTTATTTTCAAAGTATTCTGAAGGATTTTGGAATTTATCTCCCTCCGGAAATAACGGCATCCACAGGGACTAAATTGATTAATGTACCAAATGAAGGTTGGCAAAACTGGACAACTACTTTGACCGAACGCATGGCAGCGGCAAATGTAGATATCAATACCTTGCAATCAACAACGGCTCTTTTTAATTTCCCAGCAGTTCTTATTATAGGAATCTTAACTACTTTATTGGTAATTGGTATCCGTGAATCAGCAAATTTTAATAACATCATTGTACTGGTAAAGCTTGTTGTTATTGTTTTGTTTATTGTTTTCGGATTTCAATACATATCTACAGATAATTGGGTTCCATTTATTCCTGAACGAGTTATAGACGCCAGTGGACATGGACATTTTGGATGGTTTGGAATTGTGAGTGCTGCTGGAGTAATCTTTTTTGCTTACATCGGTTTTGATGCAGTTTCTACCTTGGCTCAAGAAGCAAAAAATCCGCAAAAAGATATGCCTAAAGGGATTCTAGGCTCTTTGGTAGTTTGTACAATCTTATACATTCTAGTTGCGCTGGTCATGACAGGAATTGTAAATTATAAGGAATTAAATGTACCTGCTCCGATTGCATTAGCTATTGATAAAACAGGGGACGCACTAAGTTGGTTAAGATTTCCTGTTAAGTTAGGAGCAATTGCAGGATTGAGTTCAGTAATACTTGTCATGTTAATGGGCCAGCCCAGAGTATTTTTTAGTATGGCAAAAGACGGTTTGCTTCCAGCAAGTTTTGCAAAGGTGCATCCGAAATTTAAAACACCTTATATCACAACGATACTTACCGGAGTTGTTGCTGCTTTTTTTGCAGGAATATTGCCAATAAATATTTTGGGTGAGTTGGTTTCAATTGGAACCTTATTTGCATTTGTCATTGTTTGCATTGGTATTATTGTATTGCGCAAATCAAGACCGGATATTCCTAGGCCTTTCAAAACACCCTGGGTTCCTCTTGTGCCTATTTTAGGTGCGGCTATCTGTTTTTTACAAATGCTTGGACTCCCTATGGACACGTGGTTGCGACTCATCGTATGGATGGCAATCGGATTGGCTATTTATTTCTTATACGGAATAAAGCACAGTAAAATTCAAAATACAAAATAACTTTTCATTAGAACAATTCGCTTCATGCGAATTGTTCTATATTTTTTGAACACGAATTCTTTAACGAGCTGATTTGCCTTATTGAAGATTTTAATAATTCCATTTAGTGAATCAGACTACAAATTATATCGCATCAATAAATCTGTTTGCGGATCAGTTCCCATTAGAAATGGATGGGAGCTAAATAGTTTAAATCCAAATCGTTCATAAAAACGGATGGCTGATTTGTTTTGATCCCAAACGCCTAACCATATATATCGTATGGTTGGATTTTGAAGAGCCTGATTGCAAATATGGTTTAACATCAGGAGGCCATATTGTTTATTTTGATGTTCTTTGCAAACGTAAATGCGTTCGATTTCAATTGAATTTGGATCGTTAATATCTGTTTGCTTTGGACTTAAATTGGTTTTATAATATGCGATTGGTTCATTTCTATGTAATAGGAACACAAATTCAGATTGAGAGAGTTCTAATTCATATTTAAGTTGCATGGGCGAAAAAGCCCTTTCCATATACTGCGTTATATCTACAGGATTATTTAGATCATAAAAAGCATCTCGAAATGTTTGTACGGATATCGTACACAACATTTCAAGATCATCTACATGAGCTTTTTTAAATTCCAAAACCGTTAAATTTGATAAAGCAAGAATGTTTATTCCTATTAAATAGTTTTAGCTGTTTTACTCCAATAAAAATAAACTGGGATTCCTAAGGCAACAATGATTAATCCAGGAAATGAATACATTGGTTTTTCAATTAATAAATTTATACAAAACAAACCAGCCAGAATAATGTACAAAGCAGGTACAAAGGGATACCCCCAAGCTTTATAAGGCCGATTCAATTCAGGACGTTCCTTCCGTAGTTTAAATAAGCCAACGATCGCAATAATGGCAAAAAACATCACAGCAAACATTACATAATCTAACAGGTTGCCATATTTTCCTGAGAGGCATAATACAGATGCCCATGCAAATTGGATCCATAATGCATTGCCAGGAACGCCATATTTATTATTGTTTCTCATTTTCTTGAAAAACAGTCCATCCAGAGCCATCGCTTGGTAAACACGTGCACTTGAAAAAATGATGCTGTTGTTGCAACCAAAGGTTGAAACCATAATTAAAATTGCCATAATAATGGTAGCGGTTTGGCCAAACATAAGGGATGCAGCGGCAGTACCAACGCGGTTGTCTGCAGCGAATTGAATCCCTCTTGAATACGCATCTGTGCCATCTGGGCTTCCATAAAATGGTAATAAAAACAAATAGGCTAAATTTGCAAATACATAAAGCGTGACCACAATCAATACACCCCAAAACAAACTTTTTGGTAGATTTTTTTCTGGAGATTCCATCTCGCCGGCTATAAATGTCACATTATTCCAAGCATCACAAGAAAACAAAGAACCTACCAAGGCAACACCAATAGCTGAAACCAAAGTCATTCCTCCTAAACTGGTGAGGGTATAATTGCCATCTGTCATTACATAGGATGGATTTAATGACCAAAATTGATCCCAATTTGATTGCCAAACTTCCCAATTTCCAAAAACAAAAATTCCAAGCATAATTAATCCAAATAAGGCAAGAAGTTTAGCGAATGTAAACAAGCGTAAAATGAATTTTCCGTATTCTAGTCCTCGGCTATTTAGAAATGTAAGCAATCCAATCACTGCAATTCCCAGGACTTGGGTAGACTTAATGCTGAAGAAATTTAAATCAAGAATTACATGATCCTCATTAAAAATGGGAACTAATTCACCAAAATAGGATGCAAATGCAACGGCGACTGCAGCAATGGTTCCGCATTGCACAACAAGAAAAACAGTCCAGCCGTATAGAAAACCGGTCAAGGGATTAAAGGCTTCTTTTAGAAATACATATGGTCCGCCAGCTTTTGGAAACATAGAAGCCAACTCACCCAAGCTCAAGGCTCCAAGAATCGTAATGATTCCTGCCAGGATCCAAATCATAAGCAACCAACCAGGTCCGCCAACGGTACGTGCCATGTCTGCACTCACCCTAAATATCCCGGACCCTATCATTGATCCGCTCACGATGAGGATGGCATCCAATAAGCTCAGCTTATATTTCATTGCATTTAATTTGGCTTAAATATAAAGGATTCTTTGATCTATTAGACCTATCCCAAAAGACTCGTTGTAATACTGGTTAAACTTATGAAACAGTTCATGTAAAAAAATGTGTGAAGTTCGTGAAGTAACGATAATGTCCTTTCCAGAAATAATTTGGATGCCAATCTTATGGAACACATTATTTCAAAATTATATATAAAAAACGTACATTTGTGCCCGAACTTGAGGAAAAACGATAATATATTTAATTTTTATACGATTCTTAAGGGTTTTTACGATTAATAAGATAAGACAGTAAGTTATGTTTCTAACAAGTATTATGATGGTGGCAAAAGCCGCTGAAACCGGCGCTGAAACAATTGCCAAACAGAGTATAATTGACATTATTTTATCAAGCGGTCCGTTGGGGGTAGGAATTATTTCAATCCAGGTCTTGCTTTCTTTTATTGCGATGTATGTTTTTGTAGAGCGCTACCTAACATTTAAATCCCTGGCCCGAGAAGACGAACGGGTAATGCAAAACTTAAGAGGCAATATTGGAAGTGGTAATATTCAAACCATACAAACAATTTGTGCCAATAGCGAGACTCCTTTAGCCAGAATGGTTGAAAAAGGGCTTTCCCGTTTAGGGCGTCCCATGCCAGAAATTGAATCAGCAATTGAAAATGTGGGTCGCGTTGAAACATTCAGACTTGAGAAAAAAGTAACCTACCTTTCATTAATAGCTCGTATTGCACCAATGTTTGGGTTCTTAGGTACCATTATGGGGGTAATCAAAATATTTAATGATATTTCTCTAACAGACAATCTTTCCATAGTATGTATTTCAGGTGGTTTATATCAAAAGATGTTGACATCTGCAGGTGGATTGTTGGTAGGTATCATCGCTTTTCTAGGATATTATTTTTTGACCATGATGTTGGATGAGTTAGTAAATAAACTTGAAAAACGGTCCATTGAATTTATGGATATTCTACATGCTCCAGTTAAATAATATAAATCCCAATAAGGTATGAATATTCGTGGAAGAAGGAGGGAAACAGCAGAGTTGAGTGTGGAGTCTTTGAATGACATCATGTTTTTCTTGTTGTTATTTTTCTTGATTGTCTCAACCCTGGCAAATCCAAATGTCATAAAATTGATGCTGCCTTCTTCAAAGGCTACAGAGCAAACGACTACAAAACCTGTCTCCATTTCAGTTACGCCGGATAAACGATATTATATTGAAAACAAGGAGATTGCATACAATCAAATTCAATCTACCCTCAAAACATATATGGCAAAAGCACCGGACCTTACCTGCGTAATCCGAATTGATCAAGGCATGCCTGTTCAAGATCTAGTCGATGTTTTGCAAATAGGAGTAAACCTAAAATTGAAAATGGTTCTTGCTTTAAATAAGACTGATAATTAAAGCATATTTCAATTTACAAGTCTTTGTCTTCGGATTTTTTTGTAAGCCATCATTTCTTAATCCTTCGTAGACTATTCTTTAATAGTTAACTGGTTTCAAGCTCTAATTCGTTGAAAGAATTATCAAGAACCCCAATCACATTGGGTTTCTAACTGACAATTCCTTGCAAATTTTTAAAACCTGATTTTACTGGTGTAAATGAAGTTTTAAAAAATTTGTATAACGAAGTATAAGGGGTTTTTAGGACTTGCTTTAGTCCCGATGAAAGCGGGAGAACCCCTGACCCTGGCGCTTTTGGCGCCATGCACTAGCCAACTTTATAATAAAATAAATAATGGAATTTTTAAAATGTAGGGTGGAGATAAGGGGAGTCCATGTCCCGATGAAAGCGGGAGAACCCTGACCCTGGCGCTTTTGGCGCCATGCACTAGCCAACTTTATAATAAAATAAATAATGGAATTTTTAAAATGTAGGGTGGAGATAAGGGGAGTCCATGTCCCGATGAAAGCGGGAGAACCCCTGACCCTGGCGCTTTTGGCGCCATGCACTAGCCAACTTTATAATAAAATAAATAATGGAATTTTTAAAATGTAGGGTGGAGATAAGGGGACTCGAACCCCTGACCCCTTGCATGCCATGCAAGTGCTCTAGCCAACTGAGCTACATCCCCAATTCGAGTTGCAAATATAACTTTCCTGCAATTTATTCACTGTTTTGGGAACCTTATAGGGCTTATTTTTATTGTATTTATTGATTGTCTATAATTTTTTAACTATAAATCAATTTTAATATGAGTTTACAAGACAAATACCGCGAAGTTTTAAACCTCGGTGAGGAATTAGGAATCCAGAGCGGTAATGTAGTAGAAGAAGCAGGAGTGCTTAAAGTATGGGGTACAGCCCAAACACAGTACGAAAAAGATCAACTTTGGGATAAAATAAAGGAAATTGGAGGCACCAATCCAAGTGATATTATTGCAGATGTCAGCGTTGCCAATACCGAATACTATACCAAGCATACTGTTAAATCAGGCGAATCTCTGAGTAAAATAGCCAAGCATTATTATAAAGATGCGAGTGCTTATAATAAAATCTTTAGAGCCAATACGGATCAATTGAAAAATCCAGACTTAATTCAGCCTGGACAAGTGCTTGTTATTCCGAACCCATAGTCAACTAATACAGCTAAATTATTAAGGCTGCCCAAAAGGCGGCCTTTTTTTGTGGCACAAATTGTAATAATAAATTTTAAATCACTTTTTATTATTTACCAATGGGTTTCATTTGTGGAAACAATAAAACCTCCTGGATTGCTTCCTGTCCTGTTAAAAGCATGGTTAATCGGTCAATGCCTATTCCCAATCCAGAAGTTGGCGGCATTCCATACTCAAGGGATAGTAAAAAATCTTCGTCCATTAGCATGGCTTCATCATCACCCCGTGCTGCTAGTTTAAGCTGATCTTCAAATCGCTGACGCTGATCAATGGGATCATTTAATTCAGTATAGGCATTTGCAATTTCTTTGGAATTTACATAGAGCTCGAATCGTTCTACCAAGCCAGCTTTGCTTCGATGCTTCTTTGCCAAGGGGGTCATTTCTATCGGGTAATCCGTTATATAAGTTGGTTGGATCAAATGCTTTTCAACCAAGCCTCCAAAAATTTCATCTATTAATTTACCAACCCCCATACTGGCATCAATCTCAATATTTTTAGATCTGCAAAAGGCCTTTAATTCATCTTCTGATTTACCTTCTACATCAAAATTTGTATATTCTTTAATTGCATCAAACATGCTTAATCTGCGAAATGGTTTAGTGAAATTAATTTCATTCAAACCTACCTGAACTTTCGGTCCTCCGTTAATTTTAGTGATAACGCGTTCCAACATGGTTTCAACCATTTCCATCATCCAGATGTAATCCTTATAGGCTACATAAATTTCCATAGAAGTGAATTCAGGATTGTGGGTACGATCCATGCCTTCGTTTCGAAACATTTTCCCAAATTCATAAACACCATCAAATCCACCTACGATGAGTCTTTTTAAATACAACTCATTTGCAATTCGCAAAAACAAAGGAATGTCCAGGGCATTGTGATGGGTTTTAAAAGGTCTTGCAGCTGCTCCGCCATGCATTCCTTGCAGAACAGGTGTTTCTACTTCAAGCCAGTTTTGTTCATTGAAATACATCCGCATTTCATGAATTAACTGACTTCGTTTGACAAATATTTCCCGGTGTTGTGGATTTACAATTAAATCTACATAACGATGTCTGTAACGTTGTTCTGGATCAGTAAATGCATCATGTGTTTGACCATCTGCATCGGTTTTTACGACTGGCAGGGGATGCAATGATTTACTGAGCATTTGTAAATGAGAAACATGGATACTGATTTCTCCCATCTTGGTTTTAAAGACATAGCCTTTTAACCCAATGATGTCTCCGATATCCATATATTTTTTGAAAACTAAATCATAAAGCGTTTTGTCTTCACCAGGACAAATCTCATCGCGCTTTACATAAATTTGAATTTTTCCTTTACTATCCTGGATTTCTGCAAAACAAGCTTTACCCATATCCCGAACCATCATCAAACGGCCGGCAAGGCTTACATCTTTATAGGCTTCTGGATTGTTTTCAAAATGAGCTTTAATATCAGTAGAATAGACATTTACTTCAAAAGCTTCTGGTGGGTATGGATTGATACCCATTTCTTCTAAGGCTGATAATGAATTTCTTCGGATAATTTCCTGTTCGCTTAATGGCTGCATGACTTGAATTGAAAAGGTAAAGATACATTGCAATTTTAGCTAATATAAAGCAGTGGCAAGGCTTTTTGACTTCAATCCCTTCAATATCATGGTGTTTTGATAAAAATTAACAAGCAAATGGCCAAATTACTGTAGTATTTTCTTTTGAAATCCTCTTGATTCCTGTTGAATCCAAATTCAATATTGTGCTGCTGGTTCTAAATTATTTTTCTAAGGCTATTGACTGCTCATGAATTCTATTCTTTGAACAAGGCTTTCACTCATAAAATCTTAGTAAATAGCTGTCTCTACACCTATCTTTGTAGCCTACAACAATGAATAAAGCCAGTCTGAGATTACACGGTGTGCTGCTTGCTATGCTTTGCAGTTTGGCTGTTAATGCCCAATGTCCCGATATCACTGAAACGAAAACCACTCCAAATTGCATTCCTTCCTGCGAATTGTGCTCTGGTGGTAAACTCAACATAACTCTTAAAGGGAATGACCTGCCCCACAATGGTAAAATTGATTACTATGCGGATGTAAATGCTGGATTTAATCCATATGCCGGACAAGGAGTTAAAATTGGAAGTGTGAACATTACAACTTCAAATCCCAAGTGTAGGCAATGCCCTGTTTTATTGGGTTTTATGATTGATGCCTGTGGAACAGAAGCCAAGAATGAATTTTTAGTAATGTGGACCGGTAGTGGATTTAATACCGGTGATTTTAATTTTGATTTTGCCACTCAAAATAATTCAGGAGGTGCTCAAAATGCAGATATCGGTCCGGGAGGCTGTGGAATCGTCAATGGGAATCCTTCGTTGGTAAGTGGTTGCTCTGCCACCGCGGTAGGCGGAAATTTTGATTTACCCCCAAATTCCATTTGGATTGTATTTACCAGTGCCAATGCATCTACGATATATGATTGTACATCTGCTTGTGGATTGGCATGCAAAATATTTGTATCAGCCAGTAATTGTGACCGTACCATTGGAGCATTTTCAAACTTTGATGCGTCTGTTGGGAATCGTACTCAGGTAATGACCATAACAGGATGTGCCTGTTCAACCAATGCAATGTATGATGTGCCCGGTTCATTAACTGGAAATGGAGATTTTTGGGCAGAAGGAAGCATTTCAAACAATGGATGTGCCACGCCATCCTTAAGTCAACCAAATTACATTCCCGCAGTAAGCACAGTAAGTCCATTTGATTTTACCATTCCTGCATCCTGGTGTGATAAAGTATATGAAATTGTCGGAATACTAAATCCAAAACCAGATCCAATTTGTTGCATGGAAGAATTTACAGAGCGAATCAGTATCAATATAAAATGTCCTAAAGCAAATTCTGCAAGTCTGGAAGCATGTGAAACATCTGGTGGTCAGGCACTATTCAATTTGGAAGATGCAGATACAGATGTTTTAGGAGGTTCAAACGGTGTAGTGCAATATTTTAAAGATATGGCAGGAACCATGCGTATCAATTCACCGTACTTATCTGGAAATGCTACAATTTATGCTAAAATAATTGATGGAAGCTGTAGCTCAATTTAGTTCCAATCACATTAAAAGTGATTGTTTTGCCAATAGCACGAGCTACCTCAGATCAACAATGCGATGATGGCAGTGGTTTTGCAACTTTTGACTTAACATTGCTTGAGAAATTTATAAAAAATGGGAATGTCTCATCTAAGGTTTCTTTTTTTGAAGACATTGGTTTAAACATACCCATTTCCAGTCCTTATACCTCTTCAAATGCTGTAATTTATGCAGTGATTTCTGATGGCAAATGCACATCAAAGCCGGTTGCGATTACACTTACTGTAGTTCCAAAACCAACAGCCGATTCCAGTAATTTAAGTGCCTGTCCGGGAGCTGATGGAAAAGCAGACTTTGATTTGAATTTAACACTTGCTAAAATTATTAATGGTCAAACTGGTGTAACCGTTAAATTTTATGCAGATTCTGCGCTAACCATATTAGTTAACTCACCATTTCATTCTGGATCGGATACTTTATACGCTGTGGTTTCCAGTGCGGCATGTTCTTCTGATCTTGCCCCTGTATTTTTAAGAATTAGTTCGATTAACGTACAAGGAATTGTTACAGAAAAAATGTGTGATGATGGTAATGGCAATGCGTTATTTGATTTAATACAACTTTCTAAACTATTAACGCAATCTGATACCAGTATCAAAATTAAGTGGTTTGACGATAGTTTAAAACAAGTTTCTATTACACCACCTGTTCTGGTAACAGGCAATGATACAATATATGCTTTTTTGTATAAGGATTCCTGTAGCTCTTTTCCAATAAGCGTATATTTGAATACAGTAAAAAGACCGGTTTCAACTACTGTTAAATTAGAGCTGTGCGCTGATCAAAGCAATCGGGCTTTATTTGATCTGAATGCATTAAAAAATTTAATCAACGGTGCTAGCAATTTGCCGGTTAATTTTGCAGAGGACAGTTTATTTACTAAGCCAATCACATCACCTTATTATAGTTTTAGCGACACCATTTATGCACAAAGCATGGATGGAAATTGCTCCAGTTTTCCAGTACCCATTTTTTTAAAAGCAAATCCTTCACCTTTTTTAAGCATATGAACGATACCATAGTTTGCAATCAATTTGTTTTGCAAAACTTTACAGGCATCAATTTATCTGCCAATGCATCGTATTATTCAAATGCAAACAAACAAGGAGTAAAACTAAATCCAGGCGATACCATTTACAATTCATCCTGGATTTATCTGTATGATGAACTTAATGTCTGCTTAGCTCAGGATAGTTTTCGTATCGATGTAATCAAAGGATTGACCGCCGGAAGCCCTAATGCTATTTCAATTTGTGAAGGGAGTATCGTTGATTTAACACAATATTTGGTGCAGGCAGACCCTGGAGGAATCTTTGTTGATATCGACAATTCAGGTACGTTGAATCTATCTCTATTTAACTCTTCGGGATTAAATGGGCAAACGTTCCGGTTCAAATATTCTGTACCCGGCAATGCATTTTGTCCTGCCGATTCATCTATAATAACAGTCCATGTAGTTCAAAAAGTGAATGCCGGATTGGATACAACGATCCTGATTTGTGAAAATGAGTTGTATGATTTAAATTCTGCATTAAGAAATGCAGATGCTGGTGGTTTATTTAAAGATTTTAATGGCACAGGCGCATTGCAAAACGCTGTTTGGGATGCAAGCAAATCGGGCCCTGGTAATTTTCGGATAGATTATGAAATTGGAGACGGCATCAGTTGTCCAAAAGATATTAGCCAAATCAATCTGCAAGTGCAGAATGGAATTTCAATTTCCAAACCTTCTGACGTTACGGTGTGTGACCTCTTTGTTTTGCCAATTATTTCTGGAAAAAATATTTCGAGCAATGCAGCCTATTTTACAAATTCTCATGGATTGGGAATTCAATACAATCCAGGCGATACCATTTACCGTAGCATAAGGCTATTTGTTTTTGATTCCATCGCATCTTACTGTCCTGATGAGACCAGTTTTACGATTACTATAAAATATGCATCCTACAATCCATTTGGTGACATAACAATTTGCAGAGGCGACAGTGTTAAAATTAACAATACATTTTACGGCACAACTAAATTATCTGGAACAGAATACTTTCCGGGAGCTGCCGCAAATGGTTGTGATAGTACTGTGAAAGTAGTTGTTCTATTTTATCCCAAAACGGATACCATCCTAAAACCTTTGATGTGTGCAAATGATTTTTTAACTGTTAATGGGAATCGGTACGATATCAATCGACCTACAGGAACAGAAATATTAAAAGGGGCAAGTAAAATAAGTGGTTGCGACAGTACTATTACAGTAGCTTTACAATTCCATCAATTAGCTCAATCCTTTTATTCGACTAATTTATGCGCAGGGGAGTCTATAACCATTCATGGTAAATTATATACAGAATCAAATCCAAATGGAGTCGATACATTAAAAGGAGCTTCAGTTAGTGGTTGTGACAGCCTGGTTAGGATTCAGCTAAATTATTTCCAGGCAAGCCGGTTTACTTATAAAAATCAAGTTTGCAATAGCGATACGATTCGAATCGGAAATCTGGTGTTTGATAAAAACAATCCAATTTTAATTGATACGATTAAAGCTTCAGCATTCAATGGTTGTGACAGCATTCGTGATATTCAAATCCGGTTTTATCCAGAAGCAAAATCTAATTTCGCAGCAAGTTTGTGCGAGAACCAGGAACTAAGCATAAATGGAACCGTTTATAATGTATTAAATCCAAGTGGAACTGAAGTTCTTAAGAATGCATCATTTCAAGGTTGTGATAGTATTGTGGAGGTTGCTTTGAGCTTTAAGAAATCTGTAAATTCAAATTTTAATGCTACCATTTGTGAGAATGATAAGATCACCATCAATGGAAAAGTATACGATCGGTTTAATTTAAGTGGCAAGGATACTTTGGTCGGAATGGCAAGCGGTGCTTGTGACAGTATCGTGACGATTCAGTTGCAAATTAAAAAAATTGCAAATGGAAATTTCAATCAAGCAATTTGTGAAGATGCTTCCCTAACTATTAATGGTACGAATTACGATAAAAATCGTTTGACTGGAATCGATACCTTACTAGGCGGTGCAAGCAGTGGATGTGACAGCATTGTAAACATTCAATTGACTTTAATTCCGAGTGTAAAGACACAAATAAAGGATACATTGTGCCCGGAAGAATCATTGAGTCTTAATGGAATTATTTATAACAAGAGCAATCCTTTTGGCGAACAACGCTTTGTTTCACAAACTGGCTGTGACTCTTTGCTTACTGTAAATCTTAGCTTTTTAGATCTCCAGGTTAGTTATAACCCAAGTATCTTTATTAGTCCTGGTCAACAGGCACAAATAAATCTGCTTCCTAATTTTACACCGACTGTTATAAAATGGATTCCATCCACCGGATTAAGTTGTTCTGATTGTTTGAATCCTCAAATCGTATTATCTGCTGATCAAGATTATGAGATTGAACTTACCGATGCAAATGGCTGTCAGATTGTTATAAGATTGCTAGTGAAGGTACAGCTTGATGATAGGGTGTGGGTGCCAAACAGCTTTTCACCCAATGGAGACAACATCAACGATTTTTTTAAAGTCATAAGTGTTGATCCCAATTGGAATATTTCAGATTTTGCAATTTACGATCGTTGGGGCAATCAATTGTATTATGAACAAAATACCACCATCATAGATCATAAAGGGTGGGATGGAACGGCAAATTCACAAAAATTGAATCCGGGAGTATTTGTTTATTATATCAAACTTACAAATGGAAATTCTGATAAGACCTTATTTGGGGACGTCAGTTTAATACGATAATTATTTTCGATAGGATTTAATATGTGCAGGATAAAATTTCCTAAAACCAACTTTCCTGGTTGAAAATTATCTCAACAACGTTATGTTACCGCTTGCCTTAAAATGTTTTCCGGTTTTATCACTGAATAAGAAAAGATAAACATACACTCCAGGGAGTGCTTTTTGTCCATTAACTTCTCCATTCCATGCACCATCAATCCCATTCGGTTTAAAATTCCTTGATTTGTATACTAAGTCACCCCATCGATCAAATATCTGTAGCAATTCAATGTTTTCTATGCTCCTATCGGTAAAAATATTAAAGTAATCATTGATGTTGTCACCGTTAGGAGAAAAGACATTGGGTACATTATAAATCTGTTTACTGCTGATCCAGATACTTTCTTCATAGATGCATCCATTCACATCCGTTATTTTTACACGAAACCAACCGCCCGAAGTATTGATAAAAACGGAAGTTTTTAAACATGTTTTGCAACTAATTAAACCCGGACCAGACCATTCAATACGTGCAATGGAATCGATATCCAATGTGTGTAATTCCAAATAAACAGAATCCCCTAATATAACCGACAATGAATCTGGATTGAGATCCACCAGACCGATTATAGGTGGATCAATGGTAAAATTGTATAGGAGTCTACAACCATTGGAATCCTGTAATTCAAGGATATGATTTCCGATAAGAATTTGTTCGTAATTATCTTTAAACAATTTGATTTGTCTATCAACCGATAATTGATAGGGTGGAGTACCACCGCTTAGTTTTGTAATAAACAAATTGCCGTATTCTGTTTCAAGGCAGGTAGCATCTTTGCCGATGTAATCCAATTCAAGAACTGGTGGCGTTTCTATTTCTACAGATTCTGTAATTTGACATCCGGCATTATCCGTAACGGTTAAATTATAAATTCCTGACTTTAATTGTGTGCGATTGGGCTGATTGTTAATATCAGACCAAGAATAGGTATAAGGGTCATGATTTCCTGATGCTGAAACATTTATTTGGCCATTTGCATCTCCATAGCATTTGACAGGAGTTTTATCAATCATTAGAACTGCTGGTGTAGTTAGATGGATGCTAACTTTTAAAATGCTGTCACAACCACTTGTTGCAGTCAATATATTTTCAAAACTGGTATCTCTATTTATAAGATGTGAATTAATTTGAATGCTGGAATTAAAGCAAATGGTCGTGTCTATTTGATGTATATTTTGATTGAGTATGTTTAATTGGATGGAATAACTGCTGTCACAACCTGCAGCTGTTTTATAGTTAAACTGGTAATTGCCGCTTTGGGTTAATATTTTTTGATCAAAGTTGAAACTAGAGCCAAAACACAGAGCCGTATCAATTTTATTTGCATAGCTTGGACGTTCTGTCAAGTGTATGTGGATGATGCTATCGCATTGATTGTTATTAAAATAATTTTGAATGAAATCACCAGGCTGATTGTAGTCGGATTTTCCAATTCGAATTAAACTGTTTTGGCAAAAGAAGGTATCTATGTAACTATCTGCTTTCGTCCGAACTGATAAGTTTAATTGGAAGCTGCTATCACATCCAAATTGATTTGTAAATCGTTTTTCATAAAAACCAGTTTTGTTATAGGCCTGTCCTTGAAACACAAATGTTTCCCCTTCACAAATAAAGGTGTCCAATGCATTGATAAGACTTGGTAACACATTCAATCTTATTTGAAAATTGCTATCACAACCTGCTTTACTGATTAAATTTATTGAATAAGTTCCCGTTTGATTAAATACCTGATTTCCTATTTGCAGTGAATTACCACCACAAAAACTAGTATCAATCAATCGATTGTAAACTGGATTGATTCCAAGATTAAGAATTAAAGTACTATCACAACCATGGCTGGATAATAAGTTAAACGGATAGCTGCCTGCTTGATCAAGAACTTGATTTCCTACTGCAAGATTTTGGCCATCGCAAATCGCAGTGTCCAGTATAATTGAACTTTTTTTAAAAACGCTTACCTGTATTTTGACCGTGCTATCACATCCGATAGCGGAGGACAGTATTTTTGAATAGCTGCCCGCATTTCTAATTGTGTCTTTTTCAAATAAATAATAGTTGCCTTCGCAAATGGCAATGTCCAAATTACTTTGAATTGGGTCAATGACTTGTAAATTTAAGGTTGTCAAACTATCACAACCATAGGACGTTTGTGTATGAATCGGATAGGTTCCGTTGGAATCATAGTCCTGATTGTTGATTCTGATTTTATCGCCTTTGCATATTGCGGAATCAATGGTAAATGTTTTTGGTTTGATTACAGTCAATTCCAGATTTACCAAACTGTCGCAGCCTTTATTGGTTTTTAATTGAACCTGATAAGTGCCAGAACTATCGAAGAAATTAGTTCCGACCTGAATGTGATCTCCAAAACAAATTTGTCTTTTAAGGTCGGTATTAAACGTATCAATTTTATATAAATAACTATTGCTTAATTCACAGTCATTTCCATCAGAAGCTCTTAAAACATAACGACCTTGTTGACCGGGAGGAATGATAAAATTTGGATCATTTGCACCTACAAGTGCTATTCCATCTTTATACCATTGGTATTTAATTTGGGTAACCAAACTTTTAGGCGATGCTAAGTGGATGGTATCTGCACAAGGATTGCCTGTGATGGCCAATTGAAGTGAATCAAATTTTGTTGTTTCTTCTAATAGTAACTCATCAATAAAAAAATAATATAATCCATCTGCCCGGGTACAACCAGGTCCAACAACTAATGCCTCTATGTTTTGGTTTGGTTTAAGCTTTAACTTCACTTTGACCCATTTACGGGTTCCGCTGGCTGTTACGGTCGTAAGTTGAAACCAGTTTGGATAATTTGTTGGGCAAAGCCACCCATTCGCTCCTCCAAAAGGCAGGTTCGCACATTTTGTTGTGCCAAAAATTCCTAAAGTCGTTATGGCCCTTGGCCCATAAGAATTTCCAGGATTCCCAAAACCAATCCAAAAACTGAGTGTGTACTCTTTCCCTGCCTGCATGATATTATTTAGACAAGCTCCGACATATTCTTTGTAAGTGGAGTTGCGTAAAGGATGATTCATCAAATCCAAAAAACCAACATATCCATTCCCTGCCGGCAATGGTTGAGGTGGACTGCCCCGCATTGGATCTTGTGAAAAACCGCAAGTATGAAAATAGTCTGATGTAGCAGCTGAAGCCTGAATCCAGTTTTTGGAACAATTCAATTGCATCAATCCCGTTGGGCAGCAATTATACTCTTCAAAAGAAGGATTGGGGATCAAAGAAGATGGAACAAACAGAGTGTCTTTAATTCCTTTGCATTTACAATCTGGATCGTTGAGATCAATAAATCCATCTAAATCGTCATCCAGGCCATTTGCACAATCCTCGGGAGCAAATTGGGAAAAGCCAGGCATGGCAATTGCCAGAAAGTAACTAATCAAAAGAAAGCTTTTAATCATTTGTGACGGATTCTTACAAATTTAAGAATTTTATTGAGCTTGAAACGATATTCTTAATTTGAACTATGGCCAAAGAGATTAATTGTAAGCAGTTTGATATATTTGCAAAAACCCTAATTTGAAAGTTTTTTCTACCATCCTTCTGTTAATTGTAGCAAATGTGTTTATGACCATTGCCTGGTATGGGCATTTGAAAATTAAAGAATTTCCCTGGGCGCAATCTTTTGGATTAGTCCAGATCATTTTGTTGAGTTGGGGAATCGCATTTTTTGAATATTGCATTCAGGTTCCTGCAAATCGATACGGTTATACCGGAAATTATGGACCTTTCAGTTTGGTCCAGCTCAAAGTACTTCAAGAAGCAATTACCTTGGTTGTTTTTTTTGTGTTTGCATTTATCTTTTTCAAACAAGAACGTTTTCAATGGAATCATCTGATCAGCGCTTGTTTTTTAGTTGGTGCCGTTTATTTTGCGTTTAAGAAGTAAGAATAAATGTTTAACCAATCACCAATTAAAAGATACGCTGAACTCATTTTTCCGCTTTCCGTAGCAGGTACGTTTACTTATGCCATACCGGAGGAGCTAGTGCCTGACTTAAAAGTAGGCTGTCGTGTTGAAGTTGAATTTGGCAAGAAAAAACACTATGCAGCATTGGTAAAAGTAATTCATGATACTCCAGCTTGGAATAAAACAAAATCAATCATAGCAATTATAGATCAGGAGCCTATCGTACGTTCAAAACAATTGGAATTCTGGGAATGGTTAAGTACATATTATGTGTGCAGTCTAGGAGAACTGATGACAGCTGCTCTGCCTTCCTTATTTAAATTAGCTTCAGAAACCCGGATATATAAATTAATAGAGGAATCAGACTATCCAGAATTCCTGGAAGATGATGAATACTTGATCCTGGAAGCGCTGGATGTGCGAAATGAGTTGAGTATTTCAGAAGTTCAACAAATTATTCAGAAGCAGTCCATTTTAAAATTGATCAACAGCATGGTGGATCGACGTTGGATTGCTGCGCGGGAAAAATTGGAAGACAAATCTGAGATCCCAACCATTTCATGGATTCGCATTCCAAATCAATTAAAGGAAGATCAGAATTTATTAAATGAGCTGCTCAATCAGATTCAGAAATCGGAACGACAATCCCGTTCGTTTTTGAATTATTTGCAAATTAAAAAGAATTACGATTGGATCAAGCGAGTGGAATTGCAACGAATCAGTGCCACAGATAAAAGCGTGACCGACGCTTTGATCAAGAAAGGTTTATACGAAGAATGTGTTTTGGAAAAATATGTGTATCCAAACCAGGATCAAGCATTTGTTCCACTGGAACTGAGTGAAAATCAAAACAATTGTCAATTAGAAATTAAAGCACATTGGATCAAACATCAAACCTGCTTATTACATGGCGTAACCGGAAGCGGAAAAACCATGATCTATATAAAGTTAATTCAGGAATATCTCGATAAAGGATTACAAGTTTTGTACCTGGTCCCAGAAATTGCATTGACGACCCAATTGGTGAGTCGATTAAAGTATTATTTTGGAGAACAGCTGTTGGAATATCATTCTGATTTAGGTTTAAAAACAAAATTTGCGGTTTGGAATGCAGCCATGAAACATACACAGGTTTTTATTGGTGCAAGGTCTTCCATCTTTTTACCATTTGATCGATTGGGATTGATCATTGTCGATGAAGAACATGATGCATCCTACAAGCAAAACGATTCGGCACCAAGATATCAAGCACGGGATTCTGCCATAATTCTGGCAAAATTATTTAATGCTAAAGTGCTTTTAGGTTCAGCGACCCCTTCCATTGAGTCCTATTACAATGCAAAGCAAAATAAATATGGTTATACTTTTTTAGATCAACGATTTGGAGAAAGTGAACTGCCTGACGTGACTACAATTTCTTTAAAAGAAGCCCAACAATTTGGCAGAATGAAAGGCTTGTTTTCTGAACAATTACTAAAAGAAATTCAACTCAACTTAGATCAGAAAAAACAAGTCATTTTATTTAGAAACCGAAGAGGCTACAGTCCTTTGTTGCAATGCGCCAACTGCAATTGGGAAGCAAGTTGCGAGCGGTGCGATGTACGAATGACTCTGCATAAACAACAAGAGAAATTAAAATGTCATATCTGTGGAAATTTTAAACCCATTCCAGTACGTTGTCCGGATTGTGGACAGGCAACTCTAAAAATACTTGGCTTTGGAACAGAAAAAATAGAGGAAGAATTGCAAACAAATTTTCCTGATCATATCATCAAGCGATTGGATCTGGATATTGCACGCACCCGTAAAATGCAACAAAAGATCATTGAAGAATTTCAAGATCGTGAAGTGGATATACTTGTAGGAACGCAAATGGTAACCAAGGGCCTCGATTTTGATGGGGTGAATTTAGTTGCAGTGGTTCAGGTAGATCAAATGTTGTTTTATCCGGATTTTCGAGCACAGGAACGTGCGTTTCAACTACTTACACAAGTGGGAGGTAGGGCAGGACGAAGGAAAGAAAAAGGCCAGGTTTTAATCCAGGGTTTTCAGATTTTTCATCCCGTAATTCATTTTGTGGTGAATCATGATTTGCAAAGTTTTTATACTCAAGAATTGTTTGAACGAAAAAAGTTTCATTATCCGCCGTATGTGCGTTTGATAAAAATTCAATTTTTACACACTCGATTGCCGGTGTTAGAAGATGCGATTGATGTTTTTTGCAAGCAACTTAAAGTCTTGTATGGAAAGCGGATTTTGGGTCCGGCCGAACCAAATTTATCTAAAATTAAAGGTTACTTCGTACGCGAGTTATTAATTAAAATAGAAAAGGAGTCTAAACAGATCACAACAATTAAAAAGGAAATCCTATTGAAAATTCAGGAACTTAAATCAAAAGCAGGCATGTCTAGCCTGCGAATTCAGATAGATGTAGACCCATAAAGCTACACGTGTTTTTAGCTTAATTGGACTGAATGACCTTTGCCAATTCATTGGCAGAAAGTACACCGATTGCCGCCATTTGACCTGACCATTTTTGAAGAGAATGAAGGTCGGGACCCCTTGAATTTTATAGGTTATGGCCGCTTGTGGATTCTTGTCCACATCAATTTTAAGGATTCGTGCCTGATCTCCAATTTTGGATTTTAATTCTTCTAAAATGGGTTTCATCATTTTGCAAGGGCCGCACCATTCAGCTGAAAAATCAACTAATACAGGCGTGTCGCTATTTATTAATTCTGAAAATGTTTGTTTCATTTGTTATTATTAATGAGTGTTCACAAATAATTGGTGCATTAACTACACATTTATTTTCCCTTTACTTCTTCGTATTTAATTTCTTCAATCAGGTTTTTTGAATCGCGATTGTTTTCCGGTTGACTCATTGCACCAAAGCAATTGCCGGAAGCACAACCAAATCCAAATAAACCCATCGATGCAAAATAAATACCCAGTGCCAAGCCGAGCCACTGATGGTCTAAGATGGATTGAACGACAATGTATCCACCAAAAAGCAGATAGATAAATCGTATGAAAGTCCAACCGCTTTGAATCCGTTTTAACATTTTACTTATTTTTAAATTTAAGAAACAACTTCAATCGTCGGGTTCATGGTAATTTTTGATTTAATGGAATTTGAGATCAGACATGCAGCTTCTGACTTTAACAAGATACGTTCTGCTTTTGCGCGATCTTGTTCGTTTTGAATGCTCACTTTTGGTTCCAGTAGTATTTCGCTCATGATGTATTTTCCATCAATCTGTTCTAGTTTCCCCTGGGATTTACAGCTAAAGCTTTTGAATTCAAGTTTGGAATTATCGGCTATTGCTAAAAAGGTAGTCATCAAGCAACTGCTGACGGCTGCTGTAAATAAATGTTCCGGTGACCATATACCAGGAATTCCTTTGGGAAATTCAGGTGGAGTGGCCACTTCAATGCAGCTAGCTGCATTTTTTATTAGTTCAGGAGAGCACATTACGCCTTTTCTGTCTGAACTCCAGTTGATATCTACATTATAAATATGTGCTTCCATCTTAGTTGATTTTATTTTGTAAACTCGTCCATCCACCACCATCATATACTTCTGTAAATCCTTTACTTACAAGAATGCTTTTTGCAGATGCACTACGCATTCCGGAAGCACAACACAAAATGATTGGTTTGCCTTTTTTGATTTTACTCGTTTGATTGGGCAATACTTGTAAGGGAATGTTTACAGATCCTTTGATATGTCCTTGTTGGAATTCTCCTGGTGTCCGAACATCAATAATTTGTGCTCCATTTTTATGCAATTTGTCAAATGCAGTTTGAGGAGCACTGCTAAATAATTTTTTTAGTGCGTTTAACATGTTGTTTTATTAATTGTGATTTAATGATTGTGCGTAATTGACATCCATCCAGGAACCCCCATTTAAGCAGTTGAATTCAAATTGACTTAAGAAGGTACAAGCCTGACTGCTTCGCATGCCAGAGGCACAACAAATTACTAAGGGTTGTTTTAGAGTTTTCAATTCTGCCATGCGTTGAGGTAATTCCTGAAGCGGAATATTTATAGATCCTGCAACATGTCCACCACTGAATTCAGCCGGTGTTCGGACATCGAGAATGCTTGCTTTTTGTTCTGATATAATTTTTGATAGATTCATGGATTTGATTTTTTAGTTTGAAACATGCTGATTAATAGCCAACCTACCACAGCTCCATAGAGCGAACTGTTTATTGGTCTGGATGTGATGATGCAACTGCCACTGGCACAACCAATAAAATGGTAGTATAAATAGCCAGCGAAGGCACCCAATCCAGTGCCGAGTATGCTTAATTTGTGATTTTGTATAAAGCTCATGATTGAAAATTTTTAACTGCGGTACTTAAATCATAGACTTCCGTTTGTGCGGGAATTAATGACCTGATGATGCTGCTTCCAACCGCACTTCTAAAGCCACCAGCACAATGCACCAGGATTGGTTTGTGGAGTGGAATTTCATTGGTGCGTTCTCTTAATTCGTACAGCGGAATGTGCATGGCATGTTCGAATATTGGTTTTGATTTTACTTCTCCCGGATTTCTAATATCAATGATGGTATAAGCATCTTCGTTTTTCTGTAAGGCGCTGCTATCAAAGAACTTAAAATTAGTATTGCCGGATTCCAGGGTGAAGGCCAATGCAATTTGATGTTCATATCCGATTTTTGCAATGCGGGCTATCAGCGTATTTAATTCCTGTTCGTTGGAAGCAATTAGATAAAAAGGTTCTTCCGGAAATACAATGCTGCCCAACCAGGTTTCAAATTTTGAATCGTTCATCAGGTTGTAGGCATTTTTTAAATGCGCCTGTTTAAACTGATCTTGTGGACGACTGTCGATTACTAAAACTGCCGGATCGTATGTTTTTATAAACTCCTCTGCTGAAATCTGAAGTTTGATTTGGATGTTTGAAATGGATTCGGCAAACGGAGCGGCTCCTTTTTTGTTTAAAGCCACATCGTAGGTAAAATACTTAGGAATAAAAGGTTGGTCAGAAAGCAATTCAGTTACAAAGTTTGCTTCACTTTGTTCCTGCAAGCTCCAATTGGTCAATTTTTCTTCACCCAGACTGCTGACACCCAGTTTGCTCAACTCTTTGCCACACAAACTTCCCGCTCCGTGTGCGGGATAGATTAATACCGTATCCGGCAAAACCATCAATTTCGTGCGCAAGGAATGGTACATTTGTTTGGCAAGGATTTCACGTGCAGCCGTAATAGCGCCAGCCTGTTCTCTTAAATCAGGTCTTCCGCAATCACCGATAAACAAAGTATCCCCTGAAAAGAGTGCGTGTTCTTTTCCTTGTTCATCGTAGGCAACAATGCTGATGCTATCCGGTGAATGGCCCGGTGTATTGAGCGCTTTCAAGCTTATTTTACCCAATACGATGGCATCTCCCTCGTCAAAGCCCGCATGTTCATATTCAGCGCCCAGTAGTTTGCTCACATAAATCGTTGCACCGGTATGTTGTTGAATTTCCAAATGACTGCTTACAAAATCAGCATGGGGATGGGTTTCAATGACTGCGGTAATTTTAGCTTGATGCTGTGCTGCAAAATCGTAATAATCCTGAGGATCTCTGGATGGATCAATGATGGCCATTTCGTGTCCACTCAAGATCGCGTAGGAATAATGTGCTAAATTCTTATCTTCAAATTGTTTAATAATCATAGTCTTGAATTCTAATGCAAAATTGCTACGAATCTCGCGTCAAAACGGTAACATTTGTTACACCCTGAATAGATTTTACTTAAATAATTGTTAATCGTCACGATTCCTTTAAATCGGAAGGTTTGGGATGGCCTGCTTGCATTATAGTTTGTCATTAGACTTTCTAGTGGAAAAACCGAAAGGCAAATACAATGGACAAAAACTAATGGTGCTGGTTATCAAAAATACAGCTCCAAGGATCAATAAGATTGTTGCCAGAAGCCCTGAAATCATATTGCCCAGATATAAGCCAACAATCAGTACAGCGATTACAATCCGAATCGTACGATCAATAAAACCCATGTTCTTTTTCATCTTTACTAGTTTGATTTGTTTAATTACCCAACAAAGATCCAACAGTAAGGATAAGCAATCTGTTACCAATGTTACACAAGGCAGGAAAAATTCTGCAATTCTGCGAAGCTACCATGTTGGAATGCTGCAACCTTGGAATACCAATGCCTCAATCCAGCTAATTTAATGCAATGCACTGTTTTTTCTTGCAACGCCTCAATTTTTTGGAGCCTGTGTATAACATCAAAAGCAGCCTAAAATGCGAACCTGACGATTTTAAATGCGGAATAGAGGAACTTGGGCCATGCTGAGATGTAAGTCCAGTAGAATCAACTATCTTCAATACAATAATTAATTTAATAAAATGTCAAGCTAATTAATGTAAGTACAACGGACAAATGCTCAATGAATAATGAGATTTTTCATTGAAAATTGCTCATTGAACATTAAAAAAACATACCTAGGAAAAATAATGCAACAAATAAAAAAAATCTAACATCATCATTACTTTCTTTAATTTAGTTAAAAAAGTCAAGTTATTTTAGGTGAGGACAATCTATCAACTACCAACTATCACCTATCAACGATCCTCTAATTCCCCAATCTTTCAGTATAGCTAAAGAATCTATTCTCCGTAGTTAGCAATAGGATCCCTCTAAGCTGAGCTTACAGGAAGCGGCTAGTATCCAAATTTTGATAGCCAGTCTGCCGGTATTTTACCCATTATGATGGGAATAACCCCGGGTCAGTATGGGGACAAGAGGGGGAGGGAAGGGGAATCACTCAGTGGTTAGAAATAAGTGGTCAGGAAACAGAGATGGAGGTTAAATTTAATTTTATTCTGACCGTCCCTCAAGTTTAAAGTTCGTATTTTTTAACTTAAATTCCAATGATTTATTAAATTAATTTATAGGGATTTTACTACTAAGAATTTAAATAACAATCATCTTGCAAACTGATTCTTAAGCCCTGATTTCTATTTTCTGAATCTGTCTGGTAGTTTAGTCGGTTTACCGGAATCATTAAATGATTTAAATAAATGGTTAAATTTGCAAAAAGGTGATGATTAGTTTCGCATAGCCTGACATTTTGATTTTAGAAAAGAAGTTTTTCAGCGGGTATAAACAACGTTAGTGGAGATTACATCAAATTTGCAATAAGTTTAAAAATAATACTAAAATATTTAAAATATTATACCTTTGTAATATGTCAACAACTGAAATCGTTTCAAGCATTTTAAAACTTTCAAATATAGAGAGACTAAAGATTATTGAATTAATTATTAAAACAATTCAAGATTCTGATAATGAGAAATTAGAGAAAGCAACATTATTAATGTTGGAGGACTATAAGCGCGATCAAAACCTTATAGATCTTACTGTATTAGACTTGGAAAATTTCTATGAGACGAGGGGAAATTTGGCTTCTTAGTCTTGATCCGACTGTTGGAGCAGAGATACAGAAAACTCGACCTTGTATAATAATAAGTATTGACCAACTTAACAAACTACCATTAAAAGTAATCATTCCAATAACTGAATGGAAAACTCATTATGAAGAAGTTCCATGGATGGTTAAACTTACTCCTGATGTCAATAATAATCTACAAAAAATGTCTGCAGTTGATTGTTTTCAGGTAAGATCTGTTTCAGAAATAAGAATTATTAAGAAAGTAGGATTAGTAAACATTGATCAGCTAGATAAAATTTGTACTGCATTAGCAATCGTCTTCGGTATAAATTGAAAGGAACGCAACCTCCACTAACATTGAACTTGCGATCATGCCGCCAAGCATTAGAAATTTTCACTTTTGGCTATTAATTGAAAAACTATTTCTTAATTTACGCATCCAGACAAGTGGCGGCACGTCGCAAGTACCGTCACTTGAACAAACCCTATAAGCATATTTGCATCAATTTGCATTTCTAAAAGCTTCACTCAAATTAATATGAAATAAATTGCAGCATTATTTCATCCCTTAAATTGAGTTCATATGAATTATTCTGAATCATTGTTGAGAGCGTATAATAATTTCATGGTATTAAGGAATTTTAGTCCTTGAACTTTTGCAACTCGTATGCAAATTGTGAAATGTTTTTTAAAATATTGTGACCTTTGCAGTCCTGTTTACTTCAGTGCATGAATCACTTCATACCAGCTTACAGCTTGCTAATACTTCCGGTCGTTACTCGGCGTAAAAGAGATTTTCACTCTTTAGATTTATTCTGTTTACTGCTAAACAATTTATTTGGATGAGAATAATTTATCTACTTCCGAAATATTAGATTTGAAAGAATACAACTTTCCCATTTTTGAAGACACCATTAAAACATTTCAAAACCCGACAGAACAAATTTTAGATTTTGCTGCCAAAATCAAATTGGCCGATGGAATTATAATTGGTACACCCGAATACAACGGTGGATTTCCTGCTAGTTTAAAAAATGTTATTGACCTTTTGTATGATGAATGGCACGGCAAACCAATATGCATATGCACGGTATCAGAAGGTATATTTGGTGGTTCGCAAGCATTGATTTCTTTACAATTTATACTTTGGAAAATAGGAGCATGGACAGTTACCAATATGTTTCCCGTTTCCAATGTTGCTAAATCTTTTGATGATAAAGGCAATGCTTTGGACAAAACAGCTACTGATAAATTAGCGAACGTTTTTTTGGCTGAATTATTTGAAAGTATTGAAGCCAACGCATTGTCCAATGCGGTTTTTAATTAATGTGATTCCCAACAAGTAAACTTATTTTATTGCGTCCCAAACGAACCAAACCCGCTGTTTCCATTTGTTTTAGTAAGCGAGAAATTACAACCCGCGCTGTGCCTAGTTCTTGAGCAAGTTGCTCGTGTGTGACATAAAGCGTCGAACTTTTTGTCAGTTCGCATTTTTTATTGATAAAGGAGAGCAGGCGTTCATCCATTTTCTTGAATGCAATCTCGTTGACTACATCCAGTAATTCTTCAAAACGTTTATGGTATAAACGAAATATATAATCAAGCCAGGCTGGATACTCTTTAATTAGTAAGCTAACTTTCTCAATAGGAATAAATAAAATGTCCGTCTCTTCTTCTGCAATGGCTTTTACTTTGCTGGTGTCATGATGCATGCCTCCTAAAAAGGACATGATGCAGCTTTCGCCGGCTTTGATATAATATAAGAACAATTCACGATCGTCTTCGTCATCGGTACGTATCACCCGGATGCTTCCACTGGTCACAATTGGAATCGACCGAATGTGTGCATTTTCATCCAATATGACAGCTCCTTCTGAAAAATGTTTGGCAATGCCATAAGCTGCAAGTTTTTCTTGCAATTCTTTAGATGACCTGAATTCCGATAAAGTATTTAAATCCATGGTGTTTTTGTTTCAAAGGAATTCATGATTACATCGGTATGAATTATTGTAAATCTTTATTTAGATGCTTCCTTTATTTAATGTGTGCGATCACATCCAAATTCCCTTTAACCAGTTGCTGAAGTTCCACCTTGATTTCTGCATTTAAAGGGAAATACAAATCCACCCGGGAACCAAATTTTATAAAACCAAAATCTTCCCCTTGTTTAGTGGAATCATTAAGTTGGGCATAGGAAACAATCCTTCGTGCCAATGCACCTGCAATTTGACGCATCAGAATTTGTGTACCAAATGCAGTTTCAATGACTACCGTGTTGCGTTCATTTTCTGTAGAAGATTTTGGATGCCAGGCAACTAAATATTTTCCGGGATGGTATTTTGTATAAACCACTTTGCCACTTACCGGATAGCGATTGCAATGTACGTTGAGTGGATTCATAAAAATACTCACCATTTTACGGGAGTCATTAAAATATTCAGGCTCAAAAACCTCTTCGATGACTACAATCTTTCCATCAGCAGCAGCATAGACCATGTGATCATCTGGTTGAGGAATTGTCCGAATTGGATTTCTGAAAAAATTGAGAATTAATAAGAATGGAATGCCTAAAAGAATGATCAGAATCCAATTGTATGCTGGAATGATATTTTGAAATAAAATGATCAACAGGATATAAACCAACAAGGATCCTATCACCCAAGCGCGTCCTTCTTTATGAATGTACATATTATTGATATTTAAATTGAGAGTACAAAAATACCTACAGGAATGATATAGAAAAAACTATCGAATCGGTCGAGGAAGCCACCGTGACCCGGCAATAAATTTCCACTGTCTTTAATGCCTGCAAGGCGTTTCATTTTAGATTCATACAAATCTCCGGTAATGCCTGCAATGCATACAGCCACGCCAAGTACAATTATTTTTTCAATAGGATAAGGCTGCTGAAACATATAGATATTAAGTAAATAAGCTGCCAGGATCCCAAAAGCAATGCCGCCTAAAGCTCCTTCAATTGTTTTTTTAGGTGAAATGGACGGAGCGAGGGGCGTTCTACCCAGCAACCTTCCAGTAAAATATGCAAAACTGTCATTACACCAATTGATAATTACCAATCCAAGAATAAGCCACCGGTTTGTCTCAAAATCCTGATTTAAAAAGTAGATTCCAGCAATCAGAGGAAAATAAATGTAAAAAATACCGCAATACCAGCTCTGTGTAAATTTCCAGTTTTTATTAAGGTATAAGGGAATTCCAAATAAACACAATAACAAAATTACACTTCCATTGAAATATGGGAGCCATTCATTTAGCTTATTTGAATAGCTTACCTGCTCGACAAAAATCAGAATGCAAAGACACACAAGAAAAAAAACAGTGTAAATGGTCTTGGTCAATTTTGATTCATTGATTAAAAAATTCTTTTGCCATTCTTGGTGTGAAAAAGCACAAATAATTACAAACAACATCAGACACGTAAAAAAGCTGTATAACATGCCAGATATCATAAACAAGCCTAAAACCAACCCGGTAAGGATACGTGTTTTCATTGTTCAGGAGTCGATTTTTTAAATAAATACCAGGCATTCAAAATGCATAAGACCGTGACAAGTAATACGAGACTTGCATGTGGTTTTTCCAGTTCACCACTCAGTTGTTTTTGAATTTCCTCTTGATTAAAATATGCCAGTAAAACCTGACTGCCATTATTAATTAGATGCAACAAGATGGGATACCAAAGGCTTTTTCCTATAAGATACACAAAACCTAAACTAAAGCCTAAGATAAATCTGGGTATAAACCCTTCAAATTGCATATGAATTCCGGAAAAGAGTGCAGCACTTAGAATCAAGCCAATCCATGGATTTTTAAGCCATCGAATCAAATAATTTTGGAGTATTCCTCTAAACACCCATTCCTCTGCAATTGCAGGAATAACTGCAATGACGATGAAAGCCATGATTAAATCTGAAAGCGAATTGAAGGTTAACAGTTTTTCAATAAATTGTTTAACCCGGTCTTCGTTTTGGATCATCCAATCAGGTAAAGGAATTAATTGATTGTAGTATGCAGAAAATCCAACCAGGGGTATGCTCAACAAAAAAAAACTTAAACAAAAGACAAATAGATTCAAGTTAAATTTCTTGGTTTGTAAAGCGGAAGCAAGTTCGGTATCCATTTTCATGTAAATCCAGGCAGGCAGGATCATGGAAAAAACCTGACTGCATAATTGCATAATCAATAATTCTGGTGCGCTCAATGCTTCAAAAAGACCGGGACCGTCCTCCAGAATAGAACTTAACTCAATGCCTTTAAGCCAAAAACCAAAAAACATCAATGCATAACTAAACAACAGGCCGCAAAGCACCAGGAGTACAAAATAAAATAAAAAGATCAGCTTACTTTTGGACATTTATCAAAATCATGGTGACCAGATTAAGTGTAAATATCAATAAAATTGCTTTAATCCGAAATTCCCGTAAAGGCAATTACCCCGATTTGATCAAGTTCGCACTGGATTGTGAGCGATTTGGAGCTGATGGAATCACGGTTCATCCACGACCAGACCAGCGACACATTGGGTTTGCCGATATTGGTGAATTAAAAAAAGTACTGAAGACCGAATTGAATATCGAGGGATTTCCTTCCACCCATTTTATTGATTTGGTCTGCACCCACAAACCTGCTCAGGTTACTTTAGTTCCTGATTCCCCTGAAGTCCTGACTTCCGATCAAGGTTGGAATATTGAAAGAAACCGCAAACTCCTTGAACATTGTATTGCTCAGTTTAAACGAGAAGGAATTCGGGTCTCTCTTTTCTTAGATCCTGATGTAGAAATGGTTCAACATGCCCGGGATGTAGGCTCAGATTGCATTGAATTGTACACAGGACCGTATTCCTGGACTTATACAAGCGATCGATTATCTCATATAAAATTGCATGAAGCAGCAGCAACAAAAGGCATCGAACTTGGCTTGGGGATTCATGCAGGACATGACCTGAATTTACAGAATTTAGCCTACTATAAATTGCAATTACCGCGTCTGGACGAGGTTTCTATTGGGCATGCACTCATTACAGATGCAATTTATTTTGGATTGGAAAATGCCATAGGGATGTATAAGAATTGTATCAAATAATTTAAAATCAACATAGTATAAATATTACTATTTGTAATATATAAATTTCTGAGAAATGCATTAAGAAATTAAGTGTTAAAATTTTTGGAATTTGTAAACAACACTATCTTTGGGGGTTAACAAAATATTAAGCAAACTAAATCTAACCAGATTATGAAGAAAGTTTTATTTGTTTTTCTGTCGCTTTTTTGCATTCTGGCTTCAGCGCAAGCACAGCGAATGGTAAAAGGTACAGTTACCGACAAGAAAGGTGATCCGGTTATTGGTGCAAACATTTTAGCCAAAGGCACCAATGTAGGAACCGTCACTGATCTAAATGGCAGTTACAGTTTAAATGTTCCGGCCGGGGTTTCAACCCTTGTAGTAAGTTATACCGGCTACAATACCCAGGAACTTACACTAGGCGTAAGCAATTTGCTTGACGTTTCTATGGACGAAGGTGTGTTATTAACGGAAACCGTTATTACCGCATTGGGAGTTAAAAGAAACAAAAGCGATGTAGTTTATGCCAATCAATCTGTTAATTCAGAGGATTTGAATTCATCTGCAAGTCGAAGCGTATTAAATGCTCTTCAAGGAAAGGTTGCAGGGGTTAAAATTGGCCAGGCTTCTGGAGCAGTTGGTGCTTCTACCCGGGTAGTTTTAAGAGGAGAAACTTCTTTGACCCAAGGGAATAATGCATTAATTGTTGTAGACGGAGTGCCAGTAAACAACAGCGCCACTTCAGGTGGAGGCGGTACCGGTAAAGATGGAGACCGTGATAATTATGTTGACTTTGGAAACAGAGGAAATGACATCAATCCCGATGACATTGAAAATGTTACAGTATTAAAAGGACCTGCAGCGACCACATTGTATGGTTCAAGAGGTGGATCCGGTGTAATCTTGATTACAACAAAAGCTGGAAGAAAATCAGAAAAACCAAATATTTCTTTCAACTCATCGTATAGTGCAGAACACGTATTGTTGCTTTATAAATATCAGGAACAATATGGTTCAGGATATGAATCTTGCAATGGTTGCGGAGGTGGAATTAATATTTTTATGGGAGAAAACTTTGCCTGGGGTTCTAAATTTGATGGACGTCTGATACCATGGACAGCAGCTCCTTTTGATGAAAATCACGAATTGATACCATTGTCTAATGGTAAACTCGAGCAATTGGTAAGGCCTTACAGTGCTGTAAAAGATAACGTTAAAAACTTTTTTGAAATCGGTCAAACCATCCGCAATAATTTTTCAATCAGTGGGGGTAGTGATAAATTTACCTATCTGTTATCTTATACCAATTTTAGCAATAAAGGAATTGTTTTAAATACCGAATTAAATAAACACAACATTCAATTGAATGTAGGTGCACAATTCTCTGATAAATGGAGGTCTGATTTTAAAATGAATTATTCCAAAATTAATCAAAGAGGTGCTACAGAAGGAGGTTACCCATTTGGATATTCCGCAGGAACTCCAGCAATGGCATTTGTTACGCAGACGCCATCCAACATTCCTTTTAATGAATTACGGGATTACAACAGTCCGTACCATGATTTCAAAGGTTTTTATGGACAATATTCTATCAATCCATATTACATCCTTGACAACCAGGATCTACGCAATTCAGTAGATAACGTGATTTCCAGTGCTTCCTTGACATATAAGCCAGCACCAAAATGGAGCTTTACAGGTCGTATCAGCACCAACTTTATTACAAGTTCAGTAACTGAAAAAGGACCAAAATTTGCTTACCATACTGCGTTTACTTGGGCAGATGGTGAATTATTGGATGGAGGAAGAACTCCTGAATCTGTATTCAGTTTGGGATCATACAAAGAATCATCAACAAGAATTACCGATCTTATCTATGATGCATATGGAAATTATGCTACCGGATTGGGTAAAGATTTTAAATTAAGCAGCACTTTGGGTTTGAATTCTATTGACTAGTCTTTGCGTCAAGTTTCTGGATCTACCGTGGGGGGGCTTGTAATCCCTGGATTTTATGACTTGTCTAACTCAACAGAACAAGCACGTGCAACCAGAAGAACAACTCAATACCGTCTTTATGGAATTTACTTTAATAATTCTTTGAGCTTCAGAGATTATGCAACGTTTGAATATTCTGCAAGACAAGATTATTCTTCAACCTTGCCAGTAGATAATAGAGGATTCTTTTATCAGGCAGTTGGATTTTCATTTGTTCCAACCTCGGTGGGTGATTGGAGTTTTGGTCCATTCAACTACTTGAAGTTAAGAGGAGGCATTGGTAGTGCTGGAAAAGATGCTCCATTGTACCGTCTAAATACGTATTACAATTTAAATCCATTGTTATTGGATTTAGGAGATGATTTCCAAGTGCGCTTTCCATTCAACGAACAAGCGGGTGCACAAAAAGGCAACAGCATTGGTAACCCAAGTTTAAAACCTGAGTTATCCATAACTTCAGAAGTAGGAGTTGATATTGGTTTATTAAAAGATCGTTTAGAATTAAACGCGACCGTTTATAAAATCAATTCTAAAAATCAAATCGTAGATGTAAACATTCCTTGGTCTTCAGGTTTTGCATTTGTTCCAGCTAACATTGGAAAGATGGAAAACAAAGGGGTTGAAATTGGTGCGACCATCACTCCGCTGCACACTAGAAATTTCACTTGGAAAATCAATGGTTCCTGGTCAAAGAATAAAAATAAAGTTATTGAAATCAATGACCCAAATATTGATGGGGAGGAATTAACTATTTACACCGGATTGGTGCACTTCACAGGCCATGGTTCATTAAACCTGGTTGCTGTAGAAGGACAACCATTTGGAACATTTAAAGGCACCGGATTTACTTATGACAACCAAGGACGTATCGTTGTAAATGCCAGTGGCAATCCACAAAAAAGTGCGGAGTTGGAATACTTAGGTAACTATCAACCTAATTTCCTTTATACAATTGGTACCGAATTTAAATTCTGGAATTTTACTTTAAATGCATTGCTTGATGGTAAAGACGGTGGTTTGTTTTATTCTGGTACTAAATTAAGTACCGAGTTTAACGGAACAGCCAGTACGACCTTGATCAATGATCGCAAAGCATTTGTTGTTGACAACAGTGTAACTTTAAATGGGGATGTAAATACAAAAGAAACCAGTGCTTATTCTTATTTCAGAGGTTTACCTGCAAGTGCTTATTTGTTGGATGCTTCTTATTTGAAATTCAGAGAATTGAGCTTGTTCTATAATTTCCCATCGTTTAAAGGTAAAAATGGATTCAGTTCACTTTCATTGGGAGTATTTGCCAAAAACCTAAAATTCTGGGTTGCAAAAGAAAATACGTTTGCAGATCCTGAAGTTGGTGGAGTAGGAGGAGCTTCTGATGCAGTGGGAATTGAAACAACCACTACACCTACAGCGAGAAGTATTGGAGCTGAATTAAGAGTAAGATTCTAATTAATTAGATTAAAATTTATAACTATGAATTTATTTAAAAACAAACATATACTTGCGACTATATTTTTTCTGAGTATATTTATTTCATCTTGTGACAATTATCTGGATGTCAATGTTGACCCAAATCAATCGGCAACATCTGATATCAATTTACAATTGAGTTCCGGACAATTATACACTGCTATTGGTTTTGGAGAACGCATATTTCCAATTATTGGAATTTGGGCCCAATACCATACAGGTGGACCTGGTGTATCCTTAGGCGATCCGGATCAACATATACTTTCATCTTCAGAAGGAAATCAAATATTTCGTTCTGTTTATCGGGCAGCAAATAATTTTAATTACATCATTAAAAATGCGCCTGAAGAAAAGTTTTATGTTGCCATTGCTAAAATCATGAAAGTGTATGGCATCCAGACTTGTGTGGATTTATTTGGAGACATTCCTTATACTGAAGCATTGAAAGGAGACATTTCAGATGGCTCTATCTTGCATCCAAAATACGATAATGCAAAGGATGTAATTTATCCAGCATTGGCAGCAGAATTAATTGAAGCTGCTAAAATATTACACGATGGAGGTTCTTTTAGAAAACCAGGTGCTGATGATTTGGTGTATGGAGGAGATTTGGCCAAATGGGAACAATTTGCAAATTCCTTATTGCTTAAATTGTATTTAAGACAAGGTGCTACTCAGAAAGTAAAAGATTTGGTAGCAGCAGATCCACCTTTCATTAGTGCCAATGCAGATGCAGCTAAGGTTGATTTCCCTGGAGGTTCTACAGGTAGCAATCCATTTTGGACAGCTGCAAGAAGTACCGCTTTGGGTAATTTTTATGTTGCCACTACAACTACTTTGGATTATTTGGAAAGTACCAACGATCCAAGAATTGATTATTTCTACGATCGCAACGATGCAGGTGACCATAAGGGAATTAATCCTGGAGATGTAGAAAACGCTCCAACAAGTTCTGCAACATTGTCAAAACCTGCAGGTGCTTTGAAAAAAGAAGGTGGATTAATTTTCAGTCCAACTGCACCCGTAGTTTTTATGACTGCATGGGAAACACATTTATTATTGGCTGAAGCTGCAGTATTAGGAGCTGCCGGCGATGCGAAAGCATCTTATGAAGCAGCAGTTAAAGCAAATTTTGCAGCTTTAGGTGTTACAGCTGGAGCAGATGCTACTTATTTAGCAGGTAAAGGTGCTTACGATGCAGCCAATCCAATGAAATCCATCGGGTTGCAAAAATGGGTTTGCATGAACGGAACACAACCAATTGAATCCTGGATTGAAACCAGAAGAATGGATAATGCAGGAAATCCAATATTTACAAGCGCAGGAGGGGGTATTCAAAAGCCCAACCAAAAATGCTTTAGGTAATGGAATCTATCCAAGCATTATGCCTTATCCGGAAAGTGAAGAAAGTTTAAATCAAAGCTTTATTGGTCAACATGCTCTTACAGCTAAAGTATTTTGGGATAACTAATTAAAACATACATCCAATTATGAAAAATATATTTTTTTATTTCGCTACGCTTCTATTTTTTGCACTTACTACAAACTCGTGCAAGGATGAAGCAATCGATTCAGTAGCAAAGCCAATTATTCTGCCTTTTATAGCAGAAAAATTGATGGCTGATTCTTATGTTTATGGTTTGGGCCAGGAAACCCTTCAAGCTGACTTGCCAAATGTAGTTGCCATTGCCGTAGATACTGTTTATGGAATGGTGGGAGGACATGGTGGCAAAACAGGTTTTGACTCTGTGGACATATTGAAATCAGAAGTATTAGCACTTCCAGATTTAACCGTGATAGGTGGATCCAGTATTTCATTTGAAAAATATAACAAAGGAGGTTATAAAGTTTCAACGAGCTCCAACATTGTAATAGCTGGACCGATTGCAAATCCCGGCCCGACTGCATTGGAAGGTAATTATGCCAGATTAAGCGCTACCACAGGTGCACCAACTGGTTACATTCTTGAAGTTAAAAAAGTGTTTAACGGAGTGTACATTATTGGTAATCCAGGAGGAGCAGCATCTGTTGCGTTCTTGCCTTATTTATTGTACAACTATGCAAATTCATCTGGAACTGATTCACTTGCATTTCCAATTCAAACAGATTTATGTGGAGGTGGACTCCGTTTAGTTTCACCAGCAGCTGCCGGTGGTCTAACTGCAGGGGAATACGATGCATTTCCTCCAAGTTTAACTTTAGGACCCAATACACTGAAATGGAAAGTGTTTGAGTTTCCTTCTGCAAATAATTCTGCCGTTCATCCAAATGAAGCCCTTTGCAACTGGGGTTTAGGGTTGAGGATTTTTGAGAAGCAATAAATAAACCTTGATTTAATTCAAATGAATTATAAAATAGCGGAATCTTTAATTCCGCTATTTTTTTTTAGTACTTGTAAATCCTGTTTTCTGTTATATCTTTGCATTCCAATTTTGATTAAATAAACCAAATTATGTTGATAATTGACGTCAAAGACGTAGAATCCATTGACCGGGCTCTTAAGAAATACAAAAAGAAGTTTGAACAATCACAAACTTTAAGACAATTAAGAAGCCGTAAGCATTTTACCAAACCTTCAGTGGAAAGACGTTCTGAAATTCTCAAAGCGATGTATCGCCAGGATTACATTTCAAAGAACGTATAATTTATTTCTCTAATATTTAACTAGTTTATTATCCATTCGTTAGATTTGTTCTAAGGATGGATAAGTTGGAATTATTTTCGCGTTATCTTCATACGCAAAAGAAGTACTCAATTCATACAATTGAGGCATACTCCCTTGATTTAAAGCAATTTAAAGAATTTCTAGCCCTTCAATACGAGCTAGATCTTAATCAGATTTTTGACATCTTGCATGTTAGGAGTTGGATGGCTTCAATGGGCAAAGCCGGTCTTGATAATCGGTCCATACGTAGAAAGCTTTCCAGTTTGAAGCATTTTTGTAAGTTTTTAATGCGGCGTAAGCTTTTGCTCGAAAACCCGATGATCAAGTTAATCAGCCCAAAAATTAAAAAGCGATTGCCGGTCGTATTGCGTGAGCAAGATCTAAACCGGCATCCCCAAACTGATTTCAACGGACTTGATTATAAAGAATGCTTGAAGGAAACCATTGTTTGGACCTTTTACGGATTGGGCTTAAGACGGAATGAATTGATTGAACTGAAGTTAAGCGATGTCCATTTTAAGGGAGCTCAGCTCAAAGTTTTAGGAAAAGGAAATAAAGAACGAATTCTTCCCTTTGGAAATGAACTAGCGGAAATTTTTCTGCGTTATTTAGAAGTGAGGAGTTTGTTCAAAATACCTGAAACTGAATATTTCTTTGTATTGCCAAACGGTAAAAAACTATATCCAAAAATGGTTTACTTGCTGGTAAACAATTGGTTAAAAGACAAAACCAGCATTTCGAAAAAAAGTCCGCATGTATTGCGACACAGTTTTGCTACCCACATCTCAAATCAAGGAGCGGATATTTATGCTGTAAAAGAACTTTTAGGACATTCTTCTTTGGCGGCAACGCAGATTTATACACACAATTCGATTGAACAACTTAAAAATGCATATCGCCTGGCTCATCCGCGAGCCGACAAATAAACATTATTTATAACCTTAATACCTAAATTTAACTTATGGTCACTACAATTCAATCAATCCACTTTAACGCAGATGAAAAATTGATAAACCTTATAGAAGGTAAGTTGAATCGATTAACCCATTATCTTCAAGATAAAGTGTTGGAAACCAAAGTAATTCTTAGATTAGAACAAGTGGGTCGTATTCAAGATAAGGTGGTAGAAGTAATCATTAATTTACCAGGACAACCCGTTGTAGCAAAATGTACAAGAAAGAGTTTTGAAGAAGCACTTTTGCAAGTAATAGCCAGTTTAAAAAAGCAGTTGCTACGTTATAAAGAAAAAATTCAGCAAAAACACAGCTAAATCCTAATGCTGATTTGAGCTATAGTCATATAAATCATTAACTGTCAGCGCATTATGATTTATTAAACAGATTAACAAATACTTGATATTTTTTTCAATCCATTTTTTTAAATAGTTATATCTTTGCAATCTCTTTTTTGGAGGGTATAACCGTATGCCCTTTTGTGTATTTTAAGCCAGTGTAGCTCAGTTGGTAGAGCAGCTGACTTGTAATCAGCTGGTCGGGGGTTCGAGTCCGTCCACTGGCTCGGTTGCTGTAGCAGGGGGGTGCGCCGGAGTGGGAGAGCCGGGCCAGACTGTAAATCTGGTGTCTTTGACTGAATGGGTTCGAATCCAATCACCCCCACAATTTTGCATGGGTTTGATAGGAAAAAACCTGTTAGAAATCCTAAAAATTGTGGGAAGACCTGTACAGTTATTCAATTTAAAATGCACAAAAATTGAATCCAAAAATGAAGAAATTAAATGTTAGAAAACGTTCTGACATTTTCAAACACACTGAAACACAATGTTCGAATTGCGGGAGTAGCTCAGTTGGTAGAGCATTAGCCTTCCAAGCTAAGGGTCGCGGGTTCGAGTCTCGTCTCCCGCTCAAAATTTTGAATTAGATTCAAGGATCGGACAGAAGTGTTAAGTCTAGGAAGAAAAAATTGATTTAAATTAAAACCAATTTGTTAATATGCTTTAGGCATTAAACTTATAGGTTTTAAGCGTTTCGGAATTTATAAACACCTGCAAACGAGTGGGATGTAATTAAGTACTGAAAGAATTTAGGAAGGTGTATTAAACTTGATCCTTCTATTTCTTAGCCAACGTAGCTCAGGGGTAGAGCACTTCCATGGTAAGGAAGGGGTCAAGGGTTCAATTCCCTTCTTTGGCTCATTAAAAATTGAAATTATCATTTAACCATAAAAGTAAAATTAGTCACCAATGGCAAAGGAAACATTTAATCGGTCGAAGCCTCACGTCAACATAGGAACCATCGGTCACGTTGACCACGGTAAAACAACATTGACTTCGGCTATAACATCCGTTCTGGCAGAACAAGGATTGGCTCAGAAAAAAGATTATGACTCAATCGACAACGCTCCAGAAGAAAAGGAGAGAGGTATTACCATTAATACTGCACACGTTGAGTACGAAACAAAAAACAGACACTATGCACACGTAGATTGTCCGGGTCACGCGGATTATGTTAAAAACATGGTTACGGGTGCTGCTCAAATGGACGGTGCGATTTTGGTGGTTGCTGCAACAGATGGTCCTATGCCACAAACCCGTGAGCACATTCTGTTAGCTCGTCAGGTAGGTGTACCTAGAATTGTGGTTTTTATGAATAAAGTGGACTTAGTAGATGATCCGGAGATGTTGGATTTAGTAGAAATGGAAGTACGCGAGTTATTAGATAAATACGAGTATAAAGGAGATATTTCTGTTATTAAAGGTTCGGCTTTAAAAGCATTGGAAGGAGAAGCATCCGGAAAACAAGCAATCTATGATTTAATGGATGCAGTAGATAAAGAAATTCCTGAGCCTGTGCGTTTGGTTGATCAACCATTTTTGATGCCTGTTGAAGACGTGTTTTCTATCACAGGTCGTGGTACTGTTGCCACTGGAAGAATTGAAAGAGGTGTTATTAAAGTAGGTGAAAACGTAGAAATTATCGGTATGATGCCTGCAGGTACTAAACCGTTAACTTCAACTTGTACAGGGGTGGAAATGTTCCGTAAATTATTGGATCGTGGAGAAGCAGGAGATAACGCAGGTATTTTATTAAGAGGTATAGAAAAAGATGATATCAGAAGAGGAATGGTTATTTGTGCTCCAAATTCAGTTAAGCCTCACATGAAATTTAAATGTGAAGTGTACGTATTATCAAAAGATGAAGGAGGGCGCCATACACCATTCTTTAAAGGTTACAGACCTCAGTTCTATTTTAGAACCACGGACGTAACTGGAGAATGTTTACTACCTGAAGGTGTAGAAATGGTTATGCCTGGTGATAATATTTCTTTGGATGTTACTTTAATTAACCCAATTGCGATGGAGAAAGGTCTTCGTTTTGCAATCAGGGAAGGTGGCCGTACCGTTGGTGCAGGTCAGGTAACAGAAATATTGGATTAAAATTATTGTAAAACTCAAATCAGGAAATTTCATTTGAATTTCTTGATTTGAGATTTACGGGCATAGCTCAACTGGCAGAGCGACGGTCTCCAAAACCGTAGGCTGAGGGTTCAAGTCCTTCTGCCCGTGCAAAAAGATGACAATGGATAAAATCTTATTGTATTTAAAAGAGAGTTACAATGAGCTAATGGAAAAAGTTTCCTGGCCCACAAGTCAAAACCTGGTAGATTCTGCTAAGGTAGTTGTGGTATCAGCACTTATGTTAGCCGTAGTTGTCTTTGCAATGGACTTTGTAGTAAACCAGATTCTGAGTTTTATCTACAGTTTATAAAACCAAAAGGATGAGCAACGATAAAAGGTGGTATTCCTTGCGGGTAATAAGCGGAAAAGAAAAGAAAATTCGCGAACGTTTAGAACTAGAAGTAAACCGTTCCGGATGGACTGAAATCATTTCGCAGGTAATAGTACCTTCGGAAAAAGTGTATAAGATCAGAAATGGCAAGAAAGTAATTATGGAACGCAATATTCTACCTGGCTATTTGTTGGTAGAAGCATTGCCTTCTAAATTAAGTGGTGAAATTGTTCAGCACATTACAAACATGCCAGATATTATTCATTTTCTTGGAAAGAATAATCCGATTCCAATGACTCAGGTTGAAGCCAACAGGATGCTAGGAAAAGTAGATGAATCTCAAGAAGTTGGAGAAACTATGATCGAACCATTTATCATTGGAGAAACAATCAAAATCATTGATGGTCCTTTCAATGATTTTGTTGGGGACATCAAAGAAGTAAATGAAGAAAAAAAGAAAGTAAAAGTAATAGTAAAAATATTCGGACGAGGTACAGAAGTCGAATTGAATTTTATGCAAGTTGAAAAAACGAATTAATTATGGCTAAAGAAATTGAGGGTTTTATAAAGTTACAAGTAAAAGGCGGACAAGCAAATCCAGCACCTCCGGTAGGACCTGCGTTGGGTTCCAAAGGAGTTAATATCATGGAGTTTTGCAAACGCTTTAATGCAAAAACACAAGATCAACCTGGCAAATTATTGCCTGTGGTTATTACTTTGTTTAAAGACAAATCATTTGATTTTGTTGTTAAATCACCTCCTGCTGCAATTCAATTATTAGAAGCAGCTAAACAGGAAGGTGGTTCACCGGAACCTACCCGTAAAAAAGTAGGATCTGTAAGTTGGGAACAGCTTGAAGCAATTGCAAAAGACAAAATGGTTGATTTAAATGCTTTTACAATGGAATCAGCCATGAAAATGGTTGCCGGAACTGCCAGAAGCATGGGATTGACGGTATCTGGTTCAGCTCCTTGGCAAAACTAAATTTATTTTAAGGGAGTTCGAATTACTTCGAACGCTATCACCTAAAACCAATTATAATGGGACAATTAACTAAGAAAAGAAAACAGATTAACGGGAAAGTAGATCCTAAAAAACTCTACAACATTGATGATGCTTGTGCATTAGTCAAAGAAGTCAATACCACCAAATTTGATGCATCCGTTGATTTACACATTCGTTTGGGGGTAGATCCTCGTAAACCAGATCAAGCGATTCGTGGCACGGTCACCCTTCCAAATGGTACCGGTAAAACGAAGCGAGTTTTAGTTCTCTGCACACCTGATAAAGAAGCAGAAGCAAAAGCGGCTGGAGCAGATTATGTTGGTTTGGATGAGTACATTCAGAAAATAGAAGGGGGATGGACCGATATTGATATCATCGTAGCAATGCCTACTGTGATGGCTAAACTTGGTAAAATCGGTAAGATATTAGGTCCAAGAGGATTGATGCCTAATCCAAAAACCGGAACTGTTACAATGGATTTAGCTGGTGCAATCAATGATGTTAAGGGAGGTAAAATTGCTTTCCGTGTTGATAAATTTGGTATTATCCATGCATCGATTGGACGGGTATCTTTTACACCTCAAAAGTTAAAAGAAAATAGTAACGAATTACTTCAAGCTATTAATAAGTTAAAACCATCTTCCGCAAAAGGTGCTTATTTTAGGAGTATCTCTATGGCTTCAACCATGAGTCCTGGAATTGCCATTGACACCAGAGAGGTTCATTAAATTATTATTTAAATTAGAAAGATCATGACGAAAGAAGATAAATCAGTAGCAATTCAGGAACTAAAAGAAAAATTTGCCAAAGCGCAGTTTTTTTATGTAACGGATTCTTCCACCCTGACTGTTGAAAAAATCAACCAGTTTCGGAGAAAGTGTTTTGAACAAGGCATTGAAATGCGAGTAGTAAAAAACACACTCGCTGTTAAAGCACTTCAAAGCTTGGAAGCAGAACGCGGATTTGCACCATTATTCAGTGCTTTTGAAGGACCATCTTCTGTTTTATTTACAGAAAATGCAGCTTCTCCTGCACGAATCATTAAAGAATTTCGTGAACATTCGGAGAGACCACTTTTAAAAGCTGCATACATTGATTCAGCTGTTTTTACCGGAGACGATCAATTAAAAGTGTTGGTTGCTCTAAAAACAAAAGAGGAATTAATCGGAGATATCATATTCATTTTGAAATCACCTGCAACCAATGTCATTGGTGCTTTGAAATCTGGCGGACAAAAAATTGCCGGTATCGTAAAAGCGCTAGAAGAACGTGCAAGTGCTTGATAAATAACAAACAAGGCTTCCAAGTATTAGACGCATATATTAATTAACAATTGTAAACAAGAAATCATGGTAGATGTAAATGCTTTAGCAGATCAGTTAGTAAACCTTACTATTAAAGAAGTAAATGATCTGGCTTCTGTATTAAAGGACAAGTACGGTATTGAACCGGCTGCTGCTGCTGTTGCTGTTGCTGCACCTGCTGGTGGTGGCGCTGCTGCTGCTGCTGCTGCAGAAAAAACTGAATTTGATGTAATCCTCAAATCAGGCGGTGCAAATAAACTTAACGTAATTAAAGAAGTTAAAAACTTATTGAATTTAGGTCTTAAAGAAGCAAAAGACCTGGTTGATGGAGCTCCTTCAACTTTAAAGCAAGCTGTATCAAAAGAAGAAGCAAATTCTTTGAAAGATACCTTGACTGCTGCTGGTGCTGAAATTGAAGTAAAATAATTTCAAAGCACGAGAGTATACCTTTGATAGTAAAAGGAATACATATATAAATCTTGACTTGAGTCACAGATCGCTGTGATTCAAGTCATGTATTTTTTTTATATATTATGTATAAGTGATTAAAGGGATTTTTGAATTTATACAATTTAATTTGATCATAGCGATCGTTTTTATTTGGGGAACGGGTTATAATAAATACTAAAAACACATGGCTTCAACTGCATTAAAACCACAACTGAGATCACGGCACAACTTTGGAAAAGCACCCCTACACGTACCTTATCCTGACTTTCTGGAAATTCAGCTCAAATCATTTAAAGAGTTTTTCCAGTTGGAAACTACACCTGATAAAAGGATTAATGAGGGTTTATTTAAAGTATTCAAGGAGAATTTTCCAATATCAGATGCCAGAAGCATTTTTGTTCTGGAATTTCTTGATTATTATGTAGATCCGCCTCGATATACAATCGATGAGTGCGTTCAAAGAGGATTGACTTTTTCCGTTCCACTTAAAGCGAGGTTGCGTCTATCTTGTAATGACGAAGAACACGTAGACTTTAAAACGATTGAGCAGGATGTATTTCTAGGAAACATTCCGTACATGACTCCAAAAGGCACGTTTGTAATTAATGGTGCGGAGCGTGTGGTTGTTTCACAGTTGCATCGTTCACCAGGTGTGTTTTTTAGTCAAACCTACCACCCAAATGGTACAAAAATATTTTCAGCACGGGTAATTCCTTTTAAAGGAGCCTGGATGGAATTTGCAACAGATATTAACCTGGTCATGTATGCTTACATTGATCGTAAAAAGAAATTTCCTGTTACCACTTTGTTGCGTGCAATCGGATACACATCTGATAAGGATATTTTGCATTTATTTAATCTTGCTGAAGAAATCAAAGCCACTCAAAAAGATCTAAAAAAAGCAGTAGGCCGTAAATTAGCCGCCCGGATTTTGAAGCGATGGACTGAAGATTTTGTTGATGAAGATACCGGTGAGTTGGTAACTGTTGAGCGTAATGAAATCATTCTGGAACGGGATACCATTTTAGATGAGGACAATATAAAAATGATCAGTGAAGCTTCTGTTGATAATATTATCCTTCAACGTGAGGATATCACTGAAGATTATTCTATTATTTATAATACATTACAAAAGGATCCTTCCAGTTCTGAAATGGAAGCGGTGATCCATATCTATCGTCAATTAAGAGGATCTGATCCACCGGATGATGATACAGCACGTGGAATCATTGATAAACTCTTTTTCTCAGACAAACGATACAACCTGGGAGAAGTAGGTCGATATAAAATCAATAAGAAGTTAAATCTAAAGGCATCTATGGATACCTTGGTTTTAACCAAGGAAGATATCACAGAAATAGTAAAATATTTAATCTCGCTGATTAACCAAAAGGCTGAGTTGGATGATATCGATCATTTAAGTAATAGAAGAGTACGTACAGTTGGAGAACAATTGTTTGCTCAATTTGGTGTTGGATTGGCAAGAATGGCTCGTACCATACGTGAACGTATGAATGTTCGGGACAATGAGGTATTTACACCTATAGACTTGATCAATGCAAGAACCTTGTCTTCTGTTATCAATTCATTTTTTGGTACCAGTCAATTGTCCCAATTTTTAGATCAAACAAATCCGCTTTCTGAAATTACACACAAACGCAGAATTTCTGCACTGGGACCAGGTGGTTTATCAAGAGAGCGAGCAGGATTTGAGGTACGGGACGTGCATTATTCACATTATGGCCGTTTATGTACCATTGAAACACCAGAAGGACCAAATATTGGGTTGATTTCAACCCTTTGTGTGCATGCAAAAATTAATTCCATGGGATTTTTAGAAACTCCCTATTGGAAAGTAGATGCTGGTAAAGTGAATATTAAAAACGGAATTCAATATTTGTCTGCTGAAGAAGAGGATTATGCAAAAATTGCTCAAGCAAATGTTCCGGTTGATAAAAAAGGAGATTTCCAAATACAAAAAGTAAAAGGACGAGAACATGGAGAATTTCCAGTACTCGAGCCACTTGAATTGGAATTCATGGATGTTGCTCCAAATCAAATTGTTGGAGTTTCTGCATCCTTAATTCCATTTTTGGAAAATGATGATGCGAATCGTGCATTGATGGGATCTAACATGCAACGTCAGGCAGTACCATTAATTCGCCCTCATGCACCGATCGTTGGAACTGGATTGGAAGCGAAAGTTGCACATGATTCCAGGATGTTGATTACTGCAGAAGGAGATGGAGCTGTTGAATTTGTAGATGCAACTAAAATTGTAATACGTTATGACCGGAATGATGAAGAAAATCTGGTTTCTTTTGAAGAAAACGTAAAAGAATATTCTTTAACAAAGTTTGCTCGTACCAACCAGGCAACTTGTATTAACCTTAAGCCAATTGTAAAGAAGGGGGATCGGGTTTCTTTGGGTACGATTCTTTCAGATGGATATGCAACTGAAAATGGCGAATTGGCATTAGGCCAAAATTTACAAGTAGCCTTCATGCCTTGGAAAGGGTACAATTTTGAAGATGCTATTGTAATTTCAGAACGTGTTATTCAGGAAGATATTTTCACATCGATTCACATTGAAAGTTTTGAACTTGAAGTTCGGGATACAAAATTAGGTGAAGAAGAATTAACGAATGACATTCCAAACGTAAGTGAAGAAGCTACTAAGGATTTGGATGAAAATGGAATTATCAGAATTGGTGCAAATGTTGAAGAAGGTGATATTTTAATTGGAAAAATTACTCCAAAGGGAGAAACAGATCCTACACCCGAAGAAAAATTATTGCGAGCCATCTTTGGTGATAAAGCAGGAGACGTTAAAGATGCTTCATTAAAAGTACCTCCTTCCATTGAAGGGGTCGTTATTGATAAGCAGCTTTATGCCCGTGCAAAAAAAGATAAGTTTCAGAAAGTTCAGGAGAAAGATTTATTGACGCGATTGGATGATAAACATGCGGTTGCTTTAAATGAATTAAAAACCATCCTGATTGATAAATTATTAAAGCTGATAAAAGATCAACTTTCATCCGGTGTTAAAAGCATATATGGTGAAGAGTTGATAGCTAAAGGATCAAAGTATACCAATCCGTTATTAAAGAAAATTGATTTCACAAAAGTTGATTATTTTAGTTGGACTAAAGACACTGAAAAAAACCAATCTGTTTCTAAATTACTTCATAACTATAATATTAAAGTGAATGAAGAAATTGGAAAATACAAACGGGAGAAATTTAATATCAGCATTGGGGATGAATTACCTGCAGGCGTTTTAAAACTTGCAAAAGTTTATATTGCAAAGAAAAGAAAGCTTAAAGTAGGTGATAAATTAGCTGGACGCCACGGAAATAAGGGGATTGTATCTAAAATTGTACGTGTTGAAGATATGCCGTTCCTGGAAGATGGTTCACCGGTTGATATTGTTTTGAATCCACTAGGGGTACCTTCAAGGATGAACTTGGGTCAGATATTTGAAACGGTATTGGGTTGGGCTGGAAAGAAATTAGGTGTTCATTTTGCAACACCGATTTTTGATGGAGCAACCATTCATGATATCTACGCACATATTGAGAAAGCAGAATTGCCTCAGTTTGGACAAACCTATCTTTATGATGGAGAAACCGGCGATCGTTTTCACCAGCAAGCAACGGTAGGGGGTGATTTACATGCTGAAACTTTCGCGCATGGTGGATGATAAAATGCACGCTCGTTCAATTGGACCATACTCATTGATTACACAACAACCTCTTGGTGGTAAAGCACAGTTTGGTGGTCAGCGTTTTGGTGAGATGGAGGTTTGGGCATTAGAAGCATTTGGTGCTGCTAACATCTTACGTGAATTATTGACTATTAAATCAGATGATATCATCGGTCGCGCAAAAGCTTACGAAGCAATTGTAAAAGGTGATAATCTTCCTGAACCAAATATTCCTGAATCATTTAATGTATTGATCCACGAATTAAGAGGATTGGTATTGGATGTAAAATTTGAATAACCGCTCTAATCAATAACAAACATGTCATTTAAAAATAAAGTAACTAAGCAAGATCAGGAGTTTGACAAAATCACGATAAGTTTGAGTTCTCCGGATGATATTCTGGAGCGTTCATTCGGTGAGGTTTTAAAACCTGAAACGATCAACTATCGATCCTATAAACCAGAACGTGATGGTTTATTTTGTGAACGAATTTTTGGTCCGGTTAAGGACTACGAATGTTATTGCGGCAAATACAAACGGATTCGTTACCGCGGAATTGTTTGCGATCGTTGCGGTGTTGAAGTAACAGAAAAGAAAGTTCGACGCGAACGTATGGGACACATTAAATTAGTGGTTCCAGTAGTTCATATTTGGTTTTTTAAATCATTACCAAATAAAATCGGTTATCTATTAGGACTTTCATCTAAGAAACTAGAATCAATCATTTATTATGAACGATTTGTTGTAATTCAACCAGGATTGGCTGCAGGAAATGGTTCAAATCTTTTAGATTTAATTACAGAAGAAGAGTATTTTGAAGTTTTGGATTCACTTCCAAAAGAAAATCAAATGCTGGATGATAAAGATCCCAATAAGTTTATTGCAAAAATGGGAGCTGAAGCAGTATTTGAATTGCTTATCAGATTAAAATTGGATGATTTATCCTATGACTTAAGACATCAAGCTTCAAACGAATCGTCTCAACAAAGAAAATCTGAAGCATTGAAACGCTTACGGGTTGCGGAAGCATTTCGAGAAGGATTGAATGAAAAAAATAACAAACCGGAATGGATGATTATCCAGTATTTACCGGTGATTCCTCCAGAATTAAGACCTTTAGTACCATTGGATGGAGGTCGTTTTGCCAGTTCGGATTTAAATGATTTGTACCGAAGAGTAATTATCAGAAATAATCGATTGAAACGATTGTTGGAGATTAAGGCTCCTGAAGTGATCTTGCGTAATGAAAAAAGGATGTTGCAAGAAGCTGTTGATTCATTATTTGATAATTCAAGAAAATCAAACGCAGTAAAAGCCGAAGGTGGTAGAGCATTAAAATCCTTAAGTGATATTCTAAAAGGAAAGCAAGGTCGATTCCGTCAGAATCTATTAGGTAAACGGGTGGATTATAGCGGTCGTTCAGTGATTGTTGTAGGCCCTTCTTTAAAATTGCATGAATGCGGTTTACCTAAGAACATGGCTGCGGAATTATTTAAGCCATTTGTAATTCGTAAATTAATTGAAAGGGGAGTTGTCAAAACGGTTAAATCTGCTAAGAAATTAGTGGATAGAAAAGATCCGATTATTTGGGATATTCTTGAAAATATATTGAAAGGTCATCCGGTCTTATTAAACCGGGCACCAACACTTCACAGATTATCCATTCAAGCATTTCAGCCAGTTTTAATTGAAGGAAAAGCAATTCAACTTCACCCGCTGGTTTGCGGTGCATTTAACGCGGATTTTGATGGTGACCAGATGGCAGTTCACGTACCATTAAGCAACGCATCTATATTGGAAGCCCAATTATTGATGCTTGCGAGTCATAATATGCTGAATCCACAGGATGGTTCTCCAATTACCCTTCCTTCACAGGACATGGTATTAGGATTGTATTACCTCACGAAAGAACGCGCAATTGACAAAGAACAAAAAATTAAAATATTTTATAGTAAGGACGAAGTTGTAATTGCATTTAACGAAAAGAAAATTGAACTGCATGATCCTGTTCAATTAAAAGTATTGGTTGAAAATGAAAATCTGGAACTAGAAAACAAAATGATCCGCACTACAGTAGGTCGCGTTTTGTTGAATGAAGTGGTTCCAAGTACAGTGCCTTTCTTAAATGAATTGCTTACAAAGAAAAACCTAAAACAAATTATTGGGGATATCATAGTCCGTACAAGTTTTGCAGTTACTGCAAAATTTTTTGGATGAAATCAAGGATTTAGGATTTTACTGGGCGTTTAAAGCGGGTCTTTCTTTTAATTTAGGAGACTTAATTACGCCATCGATCAAGCAAAAAACTTTGGACGAAGCGCAACGTGAAGTTGAAGAAATCTGGGATAGTTATAACATGGGTTTAATTACCAATAACGAACGATACAATCAGATTATTGATAAATGGACCTATGCAGATAACCGGGTTACTGATAATTTGATGAAAGAATTAGCAGCACATAAAGGCGGATTTAATTCTGTTTACATGATGTTGCATTCAGGTGCCAGAGGATCCAAACAACAAATTAAACAGCTTTGCGGACTGAGAGGATTGATGGCAAAACCTAGAAAGTCAGGAGATACAGGAAGTGCCATTATTGAAAATCCGATTCTATCTAATTTCCAGGATGGGTTATCAGTATTGGAATATTTTATTTCAACTCACGGTGCACGAAAAGGTTTGGCAGATACTGCCTTGAAAACAGCGGATGCTGGATACTTGACGAGAAGGTTGGTTGATGTTGCTCAAGATGTTGTAATCTCAGATGAAGATTGCAATACCCTTCGTGGAATTGAAACTACAGCTTTGGTTGATAATGAAAAAGTAATCGAAAACCTGGCTTCAAGAATCGTTGGTCGATTTAGTTTGCATAATATTTTGCATCCATTGACTGAAGACATCATTTTATTGGCAGGTGAATACATTGATGACAAGACAGCTCAAAATATTGAAAAGTTAGGAATCGAATCGGTTACCATCCGTTCTGTATTAACATGTGAAGCTAAAAATGGAGTTTGTACTAAATGTTATGGTAAAAATTTAGCTACAGGCCGGATTACAGAAGAAGGGGATGCAGTAGGAATTATAGCAGCACAAAGTATTGGTGAACCAGGTACCCAGTTAACACTGCGTACATTTCACGTAGGGGGTGTGGCTGCTGTATCTAAAGCAGAATCTGAAATCGTTGCAAAATTTGATGGGATCATTGAATACGACGGTTTGAAAGTTTCTGAACTTGTTGAAAATAATACAAAAAGCACGATTGTAATTTCAAGGTCAGGTGAAATCCGGATTTTGGATATCGAGAATAATAAAATCTTAACAAGTATGCACGTACCTTATGGTTCGTTCTTATTTGTAAAAGAAAAGCAAAAAGTAAACAAAGGGGATTTGATATGTAATTGGGATCCATTTAATGCTTTAATCATTTCAGAATTTTCTGGAATAATTAAATATGATTCCATTGAAGAAGGCGTAACCTATCGTATGGAGCGCGATGACCAAACTGGTTATTCTGAAAAAGTTATTATTGAATCTAAAAACAAGAAAAAGATTCCTGCAATTTCAATTGTAAATGCAGCTGGAGAAGAATTAAAAAACTATTCCTTGCCAGTGGGCGCGTATATAACCATTGACGATAACAGCGATATCAGTGCTGGACAGAAAATTGGTAAAATTCCAAGAAACGTAAGTAAGGTTTCGGATATCACAGGTGGTTTGCCAAGGGTAACGGAGTTATTTGAAGCAAGAAATCCTTCCAATCCGGCTGTAGTTAGTGAGATTGATGGAATTGTTTTTTATGGTAAGATCAAACGAGGAAATCGCGAAATCTTTGTAGAGGATGAGCGCACCGCTCAACGCAGAAAATATTTAATTGGATTGTCAAAGCATATCCTGGTTCAGGAAGGTGATTTTGTTAGAGCAGGTACTCCCTTATCTGATGGAACCACTGCTCCGCGGGATATCATGATGATTAAAGGTCTTTTTGCTGTTCAATCTTATTTGGTAAATGGGGTTCAAGAGGTGTATCGTTCACAAGGGATCAACATCAACGACAAACACATTGAAGTTATCGTCAGACAAATGATGCGATGGGTTCAAATTGAAGATCCAGGGGATACTACCTTATTGGAAGGCGAGCCTGTAGATCGTTGGGAATTCATTGAAGCAAACGATGATATTTTTGATAAGAAGGTTGTAACAGAAGCAAATGATTCTGCAAAATTGAAAGCGGGTCAGTTGGTTTCTATTCGACAATTGCGCGATGAAAATTCATTTTTGAAACGGAATGATAAAAAATTAGTAGAGTATCGGGATGCAACTTCAGCAACTGCGAGTCCATTGTTATTAGGGATAACCAGGGCTTCATTAGGTACCAGTAGTTGGATTTCTGCTGCTTCCTTCCAAGAGACCACAAAAGTATTGAGTTCGGCGGCTATGTCAGCAAAGAGCGATGACTTGTCGGGCTTGAAAGAAAATGTAATTATTGGAAAGAAAATTCCTGCAGGAACCGGACACAGAAAGTATAAAGACTTATTTGTTCGTTCAGCTAACAGCAAGAAAAATTTAGTAGAAGCAGAAGATTAGATACGAACTTAATTATAGTTCAATTGACAAAAAAATAAAAGGGCTTTCAAATTGAAGGCCCTTTTTACTTATATGGTATTTAGAAACTCCATATTGGAAAGAGTGGTTTCTAAATTTACAAATATTTAAATTCGCTTGGAGCGTAGTATATATTTACCAATAAGATCAAATTCAATATTTGCCAGAGCACCCTTTTCTAGATGTTTTAAATTGGTATGATCCCAGGTATATGGTATGATTACAACTTTAAAGGACTTGCTTTTTAATTTTGAAACCGTTAAGCTGATTCCATTGATCGTAATGGAGCCTTTCGAAATAATCAAATTCTCAAATTCTTTTTTTAGTTCGAATTCAAGTTCGGTGCTACCTGGCAGTTTTTTTATTTTTAAAAGCTTTGACGTACAATCTACATGTCCTGAAACTAAATGCCCATCTAATCTGCTGTTTAAATGCAATGCCCTTTCTAGGTTTATCAATCCACCTACTTTCAATTTAGATAAATTGGTTTTTTGCAAGGTTTCACTTACAACAGTTACAATATGGCTTGTTTTAAATTTTTTAATGACTGTAAGACATACCCCATCATGAGCGACACTTTGATCGATTTTAAGTGACTTTGATAGCGCACTGGTTATTTCGATCTGAAGATTGCCCTTGTCTCTTCGTATTGATTTAATGCAGCCTAGAGATTCAATGATTCCTGTAAACATTAATTAGGTTTGCCTCTTAATAATTCAATAAATCCTGTTAATTGGTCCTTGGCTTTTAAGTTTGCTTGAAAACCTGAATAATAAACTATGCAGGAATAATAATACACCCCATCTGGTAGGGGATTTCCAGATTCATCTTTTCCATCCCAGTTTATTTTAGGATCTGTGGTTTCGAAAACTTGTTTGCCCCAACGATTGATTAGCTTAAATTCAATTTTATCCACAAATCGAAAAGGGTATGGTTTGAAAATGTCATTTGACCCATCTTGGTTTGGTGTAAATGTATTTGGTAGTTTATAGATAGGACAATATTGAACACAAACCGTATCAATTAGAGTACATTCATTGTTTAATGAATCAAAAGAACTAATTCCATAACAGTTGGGTATAATATCAGTTAATGCATGTTCGAATTCTAAAGTATTTATATTATTAATTTCTGCAAGCAATACTTTTTTAGAATCAATATAATAATAAATACGATATCCTAAAGCATCATGGTCAGTACACGACAGATTTGGATTTGTCCAACTTAATTTATTTGAAATTGTTTCTTGATGTAACTCTTGATTACAAGGACCAACAACCTTTAGAATAGGGCAACAAGGAGGTTTTTTGTCTTCAGGCACAGCACATTGCTCGTTGGAATGATTTAAAAGTGGTTGTTCAATAGTAAGAATTCCATAGGTACCATATGCTTTAATTTTGTAACAATATAATTTTTGATTCTGCAACTGATTATCTGTATAGGTATTTAAACTGGTAGTTCCTATTGAATCAAAAGCTTGTGTATTTTCATTTAATCGAAGTATTATATATTTATAATTGGTCCAAGGGGTTTTAGCAAACCAATTTAATTGAATAGACTTGTCATTAGGTTGTAAAGTCAGATAAATTGTTTGAGCAGAGTCAGATCGATGATCTGATTGATTTGCAGGTAACAATTGCACTCTGTAATTGTGTTGATAGGTTTTTGTGTTAATATTTTGATGTAGAAACAAGGTATCCCAATTGGTATTAAAAAAATTGTAAGATTTTACACTTTCAGGTATGTTAATCCAGTTTGCATTGGCAATTTTGTGTTCAATTGCTATCAAGTAAGGTCCAGAATTGCGCATGGTATCAAAAGCAACGGGATCTGGTTTTAACCATTTAACGTTTACTTGCCCGCTTAGGCTATCTGTTCGTTGAACATCAGCATTCAACAAAACGGGATTTTCAATCGCAAGTGAATTGCACGTTTCATTTGAATGCAAGCTACTTTCGAAATTTACGGGATAGCCTGATGCATTGATTTTTGCAAATTCTCCTAAGACTCTATAACAGTAAAATTTGGATTTTTGAACCAGACTGTCGACATAGTAATATTGATTGCCTTGTGCATTTTTTGTAAGATATGCTATTTGTGTATATAAATTAGTTGGCAGTCCCGGATGACATGTGTCATGTACTAAAATGGTAGACTGTTCCTTTCTCCAAACCGAAAATCCGCGAAAAATATCGTCAAAGGTTTCACAGTCGTAGGGTTTTTGCCATTGAAGTCGGATTGAATTTTGTTCAGGTTTAGAGCTTAAATTTTCCGGAGCAGGTCCAACCACTTTAATACGAATGGTGTGCAAATATGCTAAACCAGTAGTATCAAGATAGTTGTCAGTTGCTTTAAGTACAATAAAATAATATTCTTTTCTAACTTGGTTACAAGTTGTTTGCCAACGTAGTGTTGCTCGAATAGGGGAATTTTGAAACTGATTGTGTTGGTCAATTTGTGCAGGTGGATCTGTATAAAAGGCGGCCCCGTTTGCTTCAATTTTTATTTTGGACTTTGGATTTAAACTATCAGGATCGAATGCAAAAACCGGAATTTCCAGTTTTGTCCCAGCAACAATACACGTATCTGTTATTGTTTGAATGAATGGGGGTTGATTGTCCTGGCAATCATTCCTGACAAAAATTTGCATATCCCGCATGGTACTGCTAATTCTTATTCCTTTCCGATATTCATGCACAATGATTACAATATTATATTCTCCAGCTTTTTGCGGGGAGGTCCATCTAAATGTACCATCTCTTGAATCTAAGCTGATATTATTGTTGAGTCCAGCTTGAATTTGATTTGGATAAAAATAATTTGGAACGATGACACCTTTAGCCATTAGTGGAATTCCTAATTCAAAACTTAGGCTATCTCCATCTTCGTCGTAAGCAGCAGGATTGTGAGTAAACGCTTTGCCAACACAAGCAAAATCTATAGGCGCTTGTAACAGTTGAACAGAATGATTGGGATATTGGAATAATAGATTTAATAAGCTGACACTGGTTTGGATATAAAATGGAATATTAACGCTATTGGGTGGGTCTATATTAAGGATGTTATCAACCCGATTTGGATCCTGAACACTGATCAGATAACTACCACGCCCAGGGTAGCTGTGTTCTGCGATGTATATATTCTTTTTAATATTATTTGGTAAGATTTGACCGTTACCATTTATTCTTACCACATTTGAAAAGCTTCCATCTCCCCAAGCAATTGAAATACTATCTCTGTCTGCAGAAACGCTGCTTGTTTTCGTATAGGTGGTGACGATGGCCCGAATGCTTAAATCGGACAATTGAGTATACGAAATTTCGCCGGCTCTGTTGTGCGTTGCAAAAATTTGACTTACGAAAGCTATGCTACAAATACTTATTGCAATGACCCGATTTAAATAGCAACTGGATATCATACCGCTGTTGTTATTTTATCGAGACATTTGTGAAGACTGGTTTTCCAATTTGGTATAGCAATTTGTAATTCAGTCTTTATTTTAGTGCAATCCAATTGACTAAATGCAGGTCGAGGTGCCAAAGCTCCAAATTCATTTGTACTTATTGCCTTTAATGAAACATTCAAGTTTAAATGTGAAAATATCTCATGAGCAAATTCATGCCAAGAACAAGCGCCTTCATTGCAATAATGATATATTCCTTCAATATTTTTTGCCGGTGTTAATATGAGCTTTATAATAACCTGTGCAAGATCTGCCGCATAGGTTGGCGAACCAATTTGATCATCCACAACCTGAATGGGTTTACCCAAATTTGCCAAACGAACCATGGTTTTAACAAAATTATGACCAAAACTACTGTACAACCAGGAAGTTCGGATAATAATATTTTTTGGATTGTAGTTCATAATTACATCTTCTGCTTTGCTTTTAGTAGTAGCATAAACACCTTTTGGATTCTTAGGAAACGTTTCAATTAAGGCTTTGTGAATAGTATTAAAAAATACATAATCACTTGAAATTTGAATGATTCTGGTTTTTAATCCATTGCATAATGCTGCAATTGTTTTAGGAGCTTCATAATTGATCCGATTGCAGATTTCAGAATTTGTTTCTGCCTCATCAACCTTGGTATATGCTGCAGTATTTACAACAAAATCGGCATGAGCATTGGTTAAAATCTTGTAAGTCAGCTTTTCATCTGAAATGTCCCATTCCGTTTTATTAAAAAATTCGAACGTGATTTCAGGATAGAAGCTTGCCAGGTGTTTTAATTCCTGAGCTAATTGACCCTGGGCACCAGTAACAAGCACTTTCATTTACCTTGGTTTTTCAACAATTTATAAAAATCCAATTGTTTGTCTTTGTCTGAAATGTTTTGCAACTCCAGTGGAATCATCCAATCGATGTTTAGATCTGGATCTAAAGGATGAATGCCAGATTCAGAATTCTTATCATAATAATTATCGCATTTATAATTGAAAATACAATCCGTACTAAGCACGGAATACCCATGAGCAAAGCCCCTTGGAATTAATAATTGTTTTTTATTGGCTCTGGATAAAATAATACTAAACACTTTTCCATAACTTGCACTGTCTTTTCTTAAATCAACTACAACATCCAAAACTTCTCCGTAGCTTACTCTAACTAATTTCGCTTGACTCTGAGGACCAATTTGAAAATGAAGCCCTCTGATGACTCCATAGCTTGACTCTGAGGCATTGTCTTGAACGAAATGGTAAGCTAATCTATTCTTGACAAACCACCGAGCATTATAGGATTCAAAAAAGCAACCGCGTTCATCTTCATACGAATCTGCTTGAAGAACGAACAATTCATTAATACCGGTTTCAAACAGCTGCATCTTATTTTTCCTTAAAAATTAAGCGAATTGGAGTACCGTTAAAATTATACAACTCACGCATTTGATTTTCTAAAAATTGTTTATAACTCCCTTTTATCTGGTCAGGATAATTTGTAAAAAATGCAAAAGCCGGATAGGGTTTTGATATTTGAGTTATGTATTTAATTTTAATCAAATGATTTCTATAGGAAGGTGGAGGTATTTTGGCAATGGCTTCAAGCATCTTGTCATTTAAATCAGATGTTTTAATTTCTTGCTTTCTGTTGTTGTAAACTTCTAGTCCTTTTTCAACAGCTTGAAAAATACGTTGCTTGTCTTTGGCGGAGATAAATAAGATGGGAACATCAACAAAAGGAGCAAGTTTTGCCCTGATTTTGGTTTCAAATTCTTTAGCTGTTTGAGTTGTCTTTTCAAGTAAATCCCACTTGTTAACCAAAATAACCAATCCTTTATTTCTTTTTATTACCAGGGATACCAATTCCATATCTTGGGCTTCAATACCAAGCGTTGCATCAATCATTAAATAACAAACATCACAATCTTCAATGGCTTTTATTGCTCGAATTACAGAATAAAATTCCAGATCTTCAAAGACCTTATGTTTTTTACGAATTCCAGCAGTATCAATCAACATAAATTCTTTTCCATATTTTTTGTAAATGCTATGAACAGGATCACGGGTCGTACCTGCGATATCAGTTACCAGATTTCTTTCTTCATCTAAAAGTGCATTTAAGAAAGAAGATTTACCAACATTTGGCTGGCCAATAACAGCAAATTTTGGCAATTCAGATGCAGGTTCCATGTCATCCGGAATCAATGCGGCAACTGCATCTAATATTTCACCGGTTCCACTTCCGGATTGGGATGAAAGACAATACAACTCATCAAATCCCAGACCCCATAATTCCTGAGCTTGTAAGAATCTTTGATTGTTATCTACTTTGTTGGCTATTAAAAATACTTTCTTATTAATCTTACGCAGCATGTTTGCCACCTGATTGTCTAGATCTGTAATTCCAGCTGTAGCGTCCGTCATAAACAAAATGCAGCTTGCCTCTTCAATGGCAAGTTCAACTTGTTTTTTTATCTCTTTTTCAAAAATATCTTCTGAACCAGTTACAAATCCACCTGTGTCAATTACTGTAAAATGTTTTCCGTTCCATTCACTTACATCATAGAGTCGGTCTCTGGTGACGCCACTCACGTCATCGACAATTGATTTTTTATGTCCAATCAGTCGATTAAAAAAGGTGGATTTTCCTACATTGGGTCTCCCCACAATTGCTACTGTAAAACTCATTGAAAAATACTTGATTTTGTAATAAATGATTCATTGTTTCGCCAGTCTTTGCGTAACTTAATGCTAAGACTTAAATATACTTTTTGGTTCAGGTATTTTTCAATTTCAGTTCTTGAGCGAATTCCAAGTTCTTTTAATTTACTGCCGCTCTTACCAATTAGGATAGGCACCTGAGATTGTTTACCCACATAAATATTTGCATAGATTACAGCCATTTCTAGTTGATCATCCACCCCTTTGCAACTTTCAATGGTTACAAAACAATGATAGGGTATTTCTGCGTCATATAATTTAAATAATTGCTCTCGAATTAACTCACTAATAAAAAAACGAATTGGGCGATTGCTGATAATATCATCTGGATAATATGCAGGGTGAACCGGTAGTATTTTTTTTACTTCGGCAAGCAGCGTATCGATCCCTAAATTTTTAATTGCAGAAATGTTTATAATCTTAGAATGTGGAATTCCAAGATGTTGGATGGTTATTTCAATTTCAGCAACACGTTGTGGGGTAGAAAGATCGACTTTGTTTAGACATATGATAATTGGTACTTTGATGGGGTGAAGCAACTTTACAAACGCTTCGGGTAATTCAAGGTCTTTGCTTGAGTCAATGACTAAAAGCAAACAATCAGCATCTTCCAATGCATTATAAACCTGAATATTCATGCTTAGATGAAGCGGGTAATTGGTCTGGTCAATAAATCCAGGTGTATCAGAAAATATAATTTGAAAGTCAGCTTCATTGATTAGACCAAGAATTCGCTGACGGGTTGTCTGAGGTTTTGGAGAAATTATAGCCATTTTCTCTCCGGTAAGCGCATTTATTAGAGTGGACTTACCACTATTTGGCAAACCAATCAAATTAACAAATCCCGATTTAAATTGACCGCTCATTTTAAGTTTTTGATGCTACAAATTCCATTAAGTCCATAGGATTCATTTTTCTCCAATTTATATCCTGAAAATCTGGACCTAGATTTACAAAATGTTGAATTCCAAATAATTTAATTTCATCCATCACAGGTTTTTGCATATTAATAAAGAATATACTTCCTTGTTCGTCTTTAATTTCCTCATACCACTCTTCATAATAACAATCATCTGAACCATGAAAATTAAACACATGCTCCCAGATTAATATAAAATTTTGAATGCCTTGATTTTCCAATGGCTCGATGATATCCCGCTTTAAAAACATAATATCATTGTTTATGCAATCATTCCATTCTCCAATAAATTCCAATATACAAAATCCTTCTTCATAATCTGCAAAAAGCAACTTAGCATAAAGCGTTTCTGAGCCAATTTCGTCCCATAATGGATGAATGTAATAATTATAAACTTTATTCCGATAATTAAATTCATCGTAAGACGCGTTAAAAAATGGACTTCGCTCGTCTTCTGAACTATTGTACAAATCCTGCCAGTTGTAAAAGGGTTCTATATCGTGCATATATTTGTAGGAAGGATGAACTTATTAACAGATGCCTTATAAAATAGTTGTTACAGGACCGGAATCATGCGGAAAAACGAGCCTTTGTAACTATTTATCAAGCACTTACAAAGGTAAGCTGATCCCTGAATATTCGAGGGTCTATCTGGCTAAAAATCCAGAATATCCTGATAAAATGGCTCTCGAATATATGGGGATTCAACAAGAGAATTTAAACAACCTGGCTTCAGAATCATGCCCTTTGGTTTTTTGCGATACCGATTCGCTTAATTACCTGATTTGGACTCAGGAGATTTATGGTAAATCCTCAAATTCGCTGGAATTACTTTTTAGTAAAAATAAAGCAAGTCTTTATTTGTTATGCTGTCCAGATATTCCTTGGGTCTATGATCCACTTCGCCAAAACCCAACAGACCGAGATCGGCTATTTAAATTGTATTGGCAGTTTCTTCAATCCAAGCACTTACCAATTTGCTTTGTTTCAGGTATTGGAATACAACGTTTTAAGAAAGCATGTTTTTTTATTGAAAATCATATTCCAGAAATCCGTAACTTTAAACGTTGATTTGGGGTGCCGCATATGCTATCTGCCGGCTGAGATTATACCCACCGAACCTGCTAGGGTAATTCCTGGAAGGGAGCGATAGAGGCGATTCCCCATAATTTAATTGAATCTTATGAGATTATGGTTTAGCTTTTATTTGCTTTTTTCACTCCTTGATTCCTATTCTCAAAACAGGATCTATGGGAATGTGATGGATGAAAACGGTCAGGCTTTTCAACATGTTAAATTAAGCATTGTCCAATTGGGATTAGAAAATTGGACTGATCAAAATGGGAAGTACGAATTCATCGATTTGCCAAATGGCGTCTTTGCATTAGCGGTAGATTATCTTTATGATATCCAATATTTTACATTGCCGATAAGTACAAAAGACTCTGTTTTCGATATCACCTTAGTTCGGAGAATTGAATTTAATGAATTATTGATTAAGACCTATCAATTTAATCCTTCAAACTATTCAAGTGTATCTAAATTAGATGAAGTTTGGATTAAAAACAATAGACAGGAAAAGGACCTTCCATTCTTATTAACCAGAGTATCTGGTATTGTAAACCAGTCTGATGCTGGGAATGGAGTAGGGTATACTGCACTTCGAATGCGTGGAATGGATCCATCTCACATTCAAATCACCTTGAATGGCATACCATTTAATGACAGTGAATCTTCTCTTAGCTACTTTGTTGACATTCCCGACATAAGTTCACATACCAATGAAATAACTGTTTTAAAAGGAAATGTTCCGAATCGACCCGGATCTGCATCATTTGGAGGAGCTATTGATATCAATACAAATAAATTAAGTTTTGATCCTTACCTTATTTTTCAAACCCAATTTGGTTCTTTTAATAGTGTGAAATATAGCATGCTTGCAAATTCAGGTTTGTTAGAAAATAAATATAATTTAAAATTTGGACTTTCTCGACAAAAATCAGATGGTTATATCGACCGATCCAGTTCGGATCTTAAATCGTTTCACATTTCATTGGCGCGTATATTAAAATCAAGTTCATTTCGAATAAATTTTTTTACACGGTAGCGAACAAACCAATCAAGCTTGGTTTGGTTTGCCGGTTCAGTTTATAGGTATTGACAGTTTGCGCACTTTTAATGCTGCGGGAACCCAGAAATCAGGAGATCCATATAGCAATGAAATTGACCAATACAAGCAAGAGCATATACAAGGATTCTACCAAAAACAGTTAAATCCAAATTTAAATTTAAACTGTATTTTAAATTATACATTTGGTAAAGGCTATTACGAGTCCTATATCGCAAATGCAACATTAGCAAATTATTACATTGAAAGCAGCACGATAAGCGAAGCTGATTTAATCCAACGCAAATGGTTAAAAAATCATTTTGGTCTATTTAGTACCAATTTGGTTTTTCAAATTAATAAAAAATGGAGTCTGACACCGGCCTTGAGTTGGATACATTATATTGGGGATCATTTTGGGAATGTCAATTGGGTTAATGTGGCGGATTACAAAGTATTGAAAAACAGATTTTATGATAACAATGGGATTAAAAGAGAATTTACAGGTTCAATTAAATCTAGTTTGCAAATTTCAAAGCAACTAAATATTAATGCAGATTTACAGTATAGGAATATTAAACATACAATCAAAGGCGTATTAGAAAGCAAAAAAGATATAAATCAAAGCCATAATTTTAATTTTATAAGCCCCAAATTCTACGCCGATTACCAATTGAATGCAAGCTGGATCTTTTCATCTTCCTTAGGTTATATGCGGCGTGAACCGTTTCGTGAAGATTTGTTAAACGCCGCAGATGCATTAAAACCAGAAAATTTAATCGATTTTGAATTGGGAGGAAAATTTAAATCAGAATGTTTTACGATCAAACTGAATTTGTATGAAATGGCTTACAGAAACCAGCTGGTACTTACCGGTGCTATTAATAATGTAGGGGAGTTACTGCATACCAATTTAAATCGATCCAACAGACTTGGATTTGAATTGGAAGCAGATTATAAATGGAGAAATCTAGCTACTTTTTGGACTGCCCTCAACTTTAGCCAAAATAAAATTGATAAATTTGAAGAGTTTATTGTTGATTATGATAATGAAAATAGATCCATCGTTAAAACACATAGCAATACAGATATTTCTTTCTCACCTAAATCTGTGATCCATGCTGGCTTACAATTTTCTATTTTAAAAGCTAAGAAAAAACGGCCAGGTTTGCAATTGGCTTTGCAATATCATAACATTGGAGCGATGTATCTTGATAACAGTGGTACAGGAACTGCATTGATTCCTAAATACCAACATTTAGAATTTAAATTAAATTTAGAGCAACAGGTATTCAAAAAATCAACCATTCATTTTTGGCTTGCATTGTATAATGTTCTTGATAAAGAATATACATCGCACGGATGGATTTCATCAAGATTTCACTCAGATCAACCAATCGATTTAAGTTCGGATCCTTATTTAGCCCAGGAATCTAATCAAATCTATTATTACAAAGCAGTTTACCCACAGGCACTGAGACATGTTAGCCTAGGTCTTCAATTTGAGTTTAGGTAGCAGTAATTATTAAAAATGCCAGGTGATCCCTGCTCGATACACAATAGGAATTCGAATCGAATTATCATCTTCCAGGAAGTCGTAGCTTACATAGAGTTCATATGCAATAGGTGCATTTGAGTGGTAACCCAGTCCAACTAAAAACAAATCCCTCCACTCTCTGGAAGTTACCAACTTGTTGCCATTTGTAGAGCCGTCTGTGTAGGTTTCATTTAATTCACTAAATTCAGTATGTGCAAAAAAGTTTTGCAGAAATTTCGCTCTGGCAAACAATCCGATTCCATAATCGATGCTGTTGTATTTGTAAACTCCGCTAAAATCACTAAATTTTGCTATAGTCCAGTCAAAACTGAAACGAGGACCCACAGATAGAAATGAATTTAATTTATATCCAGCCATTGGTGACAAACCAAATGTAAACACATTGGATTGTAAACCGTTATAATAACCAGAGTTGAAATTCAAATTGATTCCACCGCCTAACCAGATTTTATCAATAAATGGAGTTGTTTCTTTCTTTTTCTTTTTACTGGATTGAGCAGACAGGGTCGTAATACTTGATAAACAGCCAATTATATTAATTATAAGAAGCATGTATAAACTTTTGCAAACCTTTCTATTAACATTTAATTTAAACATATAGCATTCAATTTATTAGCAACATCAAAAATGGAATTTTTTTAATAATTTTACGGTCATATTAAAAGATATTATGAAAATCAGGGAAATTACTTTAAAACTTTTAATCATTTTCTTAGGGTTTATGGGCCTTCAAGCACAAAACATAAGCTTAAGTGAACTTAAACAATCTCAAAAATCACCTTTAAATCAAGTCTTTTATGATTATAAACTGGTCAAAATAGATTTTGATCAGCTCAAAGCAGGCATGACTTCAAGAGGCAATCAGCATTTTCTAACGTTGAAACATCCTGATTTTGTATGGAATCTTGAATTATTTGAGCACGAAGTATACACCTCAGACTATTTACTCAGAGTTGGGACGGATCGTGGAATCCAGGAATTTAGACGTCGTCCGGATATTCATTCATTAATTGGTTACCTTAAAGCGCCTAGAGGTGGTGATGTAAGAATGACCATTGCTGACCACTTTATTGCCGGGATGATTAAAGAAGGTGGAGCCACTTTTTTTATTGAGCAAGCAAATGGGATAGATCCTAGCTATTCTGATGATGTGCTGGTTATTTATGATAGTGAAAAAATCTTCCAAAACCCTTCTATCGAATGCGGTTTTGATACGTATATAAAAAATAAGCAACAACTCATTGAACAGTCAGAGGAGAAAGTAAACAACAGTCGGAGTCATTGTCTTCAGGTTGAAATAGCGATTGCAAATGACTTCTCTGTTTTTCAAAAAAGAGGGAGTGTTGCCAATGTTGAAAACTGGAATAATACCATTTTAACATTATTGGGAGAAAATTATGACAATGAGTTTCAACATGCTATTGAATTTGTTCAGTCTGCAAGTTTTGTAGCGACATCTGCCGCTACAGATCCATGGAATGGAATTAATAACATCAATACTCATTTAGATAAACATGTTAGTTGGGGAAATGGGGGTGGATATGGTGCTGGGTATGATGTCGCGACTGCCTGGACTACAAAATACACCAATGGAGCAGTTGGTCTGGCATGGCTCGGGGTAATTTGTAATAACCTGAGATACAATGTGTGTAGCGATTATGGAGGATCCAATAATTGCATTCGGCAATTGCAAGCACATGAGCTAGGTCATAACTTTAATGCGGATCATGATGGCAGTGGTCAGCCCTTTATCATGGCTCCTGCTGTGAATTGTACTTCTGCCTGGTCTTCCAATTCGATTTCAAGAATAAATGCACATGTAAATAGCAGAGGCTGTTTAAGTGTATGCTCTGGTGGCTCTGCGCCGGTTGCTGACTTTTATGGGAATCCAGTTTCGGGTTGTGTTCCATTCAGTGTTAACTTTTTTGATCTATCTACAAATGATCCAACGGGTTGGGCATGGACGTTTCCGGGAGGAACACCTTCTAGTTCAAACCAGCAAAATCCAGTTGTCACGTATAAGACTTTTGGCAAGTTCGATGTGACGCTTAGGGTAAGCAATTCTTTTGGATCAAACTCAGTTACGTTTTCAAAATACATTGAAGCGAATGATAAGCCAAAAGCTAATTTTAGTAAAGTCATCGTTTCAAGGACGGTTTATTTTACAAACCTGACCTTGTATGGCAGTACGTATGAATGGGATTTCGGAGATGGAGAAACCTCAAACGACCAGGATCCAATTCATGAATATCAAAATGATGGCGTTTATGATGTCGTATTGCGTGCAGAAAATGATTGTGGCGTCAATGAGTTTAAAATGAAAATAACCATCGTTACGGTTCCAATTGCTCTGTTCTCTGCAGATACTACTTTTGGTTGTACTTCATTCAAGGTCAAATTTATCAACCTTTCATCAACAAATGTTACTTCCTGGACCTGGACTTTTCCAGGCGGATTGCCCTCTACTTCATCCCTTTTTGAACCAATTGTTGAGTATAAAAACCCTGGTTCATTTGATGTTAAATTAGTCGCTAGAAATAGTAAATACAGTGCGACATCTGAAAAATTAAATTATATAAAGGCTGATTCAATGCCTGTTGCTGATTTTACTTTCCAGGAAAACGGAACGATCATATCGTTTACAGATAAATCAAAATTTTACAGGACAATGCATTGGGAATTTGGAGATGGGAAAACAAGTACAGAGCAAAATCCTACCCATGAATACCTACCCGGAATTTATCAGGCAAAGCAAATTATAGAAAATGCTTGTGGCAGAGACACCTTTTCTAAAGAATTAATCATCGGTACAGGATTAATTGCTGGATTTAGTTCTGATTTTCAAAAAGGATGCATTCCATTTGAAGTTCATTTTAAAAACACTTCTATAGGGGCATCAAGCTACCATTGGAGTTTTCCTGGTGGGACACCATCAAGTTCGTTTGATAAAGATCCTGTTGTGACGTATAATTCAGTAGGAATTTATGATGTAAGCTTGAAGGTAAAAGGCAATGGAGATTCAGTTACAATCAACAAGCAACAGTTTGTAAGTGTTGGAGACCTACCGGAAGCGGCTTTTCAAAAATCAATTACTGGATTTTCAGTATTTTTTAATGATCAGTCAAAATTAGGTGGAAGCTATTTATGGGAATTTGGAGACAGCAAAACGAGTGCTGAAGTTTCGCCAACCCATGTATATTCTGCTGAAGGAGATTATAACGTTCGGTTAATAGTGACAAATGATTGTGGTTCTGATACTACGAGCCAATTGGTCGCAGTTTATTTAGTTCCTAAAATCGATTTTATTGCTGATACCACATTGATTTGCGGATTTGGAGAGGTTCAATTTACTAGTAAAACTTCTGCTGATGTAAATTCCTGGTCTTGGATATTTGACGGTGCTTCACCAGATACTTCATCAAGTAAAAACCCAGTGGTTTATTATGATAAAAAGGGTACTTATTCTGTTAAGCTGACCGTTCGGAATTCAAATGGCGAAAATAGTTTAATCAGACAAACCTATATTCGTGTGATTTCACCCGTGTTGTGTCCGGAAAATATTATCTACAAGAATTCAGAATTAAATGGTGATATAATTTTTCCAATAAAGAAACAAGATTCAGAAGGCTTTAAAATTTTCCCAAATCCTTTTAATGGTATTCTAAATATTTCAGGATTGGACATACAGGATAAAAACTTGATTAAAATTTATAATTACTTGGGTGAAGCGGTTTATTCATATGTAGCTGTTCCTGATCAACCAAGTATTAAGTTAAATCTAAATGACTTGAAAGCTGGATCCTATATTATAAGTATTGAAAATAAAAAGAGCACAATTACAAAAGCGATCTTCTTATCAAGATAATTCAAGCTATTCTGCTGGAATCATGGGTGATATATGAACTAAGCAGAATGAGCGTTCTAGTCAAGACAGCAGTAGTTAATTAACTGTAGATCATAATGGTTCTGCAGGGAATAGCTTGCGAACTAGCCAGAATTGATGTGTTCTGGGTAATTTGCACGGTTTTTGTATATATCATGTTTTGGAATTATTAAAATGCACTATCAGAATAAATGGATCATAATTGCATTCTTTGGCTTGTGGCTAACGGAGTTAAGTGGTCAGTGGTGCTGTGTTGACTCAACGGTTTTAATTAAAGATAAATCAACTGCCGCCCTTAAGTTATTAATAAGTTCGGCACTCAATAATGATTTAGCTAATCCTGGGCAAGGTGTTTGTGGAGTAAGGATCCAATTCGAACATGAGTTTATTGGAGACCTCACAATGGATCTCATTTCTCCCTCTGGGCAAAGACTTCGATTGGTTGGACCCATCGGGAATTCCGGAATTTCAGACTTTTCTCATTGGGCCGTTACATTTATTCCATGTGCTGATAAATCCAATCCCGATAAAGGCTTTAAAATGAAATGGGATAATCAGCAAGCCTGGGGAATTTTTGGTAAATTCTATAACGGCACATATTACCCTGAAGGAGGATGTCTCGAAAGTTTTAATTTAGGTTCTGTTAATGGAATTTGGACACTCGAAGTCCACGATGACGAACGATTTTATGAAGGCAAAATTGAGAGTTTTTGTTTGTTGTTTTGTGATCCCTCAGGAATTAATTGTATGGATTGTAGTCCAAATGGAGGCGTTTTTATAAATGATCATTTAGATTATTGCGTCAATGATCCTCAGCTTTTAATCCAGGAGCGGATTACGTTTCCAGTTTATAAACCAGATTCTACACTATATTCCTTTACCTATTTAGTAACAGAGAATGATACGCTAATTTATATCGGAGATAGTTTGGATTTGAGGAGTTTTAAAGTAGGAGATTATGTTATTTGTGGAATTTCTTTTCTGACTTCAGATTCATTAAAATTACCGAAACTAGGAACAACGATCTCAGCATTTAAGAATGATTTAGTAATAAATCTTAACAGCTTTTGTGCTGAAATTTCAAAAAATTGTTTGGAAGTTTCAATTCACCCTAATTATACCCAAGTTCAAGATAGCTTTTTCTTGTGCCGGGGCGATACACTTCATCTCGGAACACTCAAATACTACGATGAAGGACGCTATACCATTCCTTTAAGATCAACTTTTGGTTGTGATTCGACACTGGATCTTCAATTAAAAGTGGTGGATATGAAGATTGCATTAACAAAGAATGATACCATTACTTGCAGCAATCCAGTGATCCAATTGGATATTTCGAAGTCCATTAAAACAAGCCGAACGCGAATTAACTGGTCTACAACTGACGGAAATTTTGTTGATTTAAGGGATTCGTTAAGTGTAAGTGTAAATCAAGAAGGAACCTATAAAGTAGTATTTGAGGATGGCTTTTGTAAAGATTCTCTTGAAATTAGTGTATTAAAAAGAGATAAAATTCCAGGCTTAATTGTATCGTCAGACACTATAAATTGTTTTCATAATAGAGCAACATTAAAAGCAGCAACAGATGCTATAAATCCAATTTTTAATTGGTCTGATGGAATCAATATGATCGGTGTTGATTCTGTGATTCAGGTTAATCAACAAGGCTTTTATTATGTCACAGTAACTGACGATGCAGGATGTTCTAATATTGGTTCCATTGAAGTTTTATTAGATACATTTCCCGCGGAATTGGTCTTATTTGCCGATGATTTAAGTTGCAGAGACAGCATCAGTATCTTGCGTTTTAATTCTAACAAATCATTGTTAAATTTTATGTGGACGGGTCCGAATTTTTTTCAATCAACTAATTTGGATCCCAGTATTAATATTCCAGGATTTTATACACTTACAGTTACTGCGGATAATGGGTGCTCAAACAGTGGGTTTATCAGGGTATCTAGTAGTATTCAGAAACCCGATTATAATGTGAAACCCGACACGTTGAATTGCCTGAATAATTTTAATGTTCAAATAAATGCAAATTCCAATTCGATATTAGATTCTATTAGTTATTCTAATGGATATGGTTTTAAAAGCAATCTGTTGGATCCAATTGTTCAAGATTCAGGTTTTTATATTGTATACTTAAGAGATTCTGCCGCATGTGTATTAGATACTGTGATTTACATTCATCTGGATAGTTTAAGACCCCAATTTAAATTGCAAGCTGGAATTTTAGATTGTTTTAAAGATAGTATTCAGATCGCACTTATAGATACATCTGGCTTACCTGGTTTGGTCTATCATTGGACGGGTCCTATTGGTTTTAACGAAATAAAATCCAGCCCATTTATTAAAGAAGCCGGCATATATAAAATTCAGGTAACAGGCATCAATGGATGCGCCAGCTTTGACAGTATTGAAATCAAACAAGACACCTTAAAACCAGTCATTCAATTTTCAGGGGAGCAACTTACCTGTTATAAACAGGTGGTCCAAATTAACGCGACGGTTTCTATTAGTTCGAACTACCAATGGTCAGGACCCGGGATGTTTTCTTCCATGTTGGAAGATCCTGTGGTTTCAGACAGTGGCTTTTATAAATTAATTGCTACCAGTGTAAATGGTTGTAAAGCTGAAAAGTCAATTTATATCGATATGGATAGATCTCCTCCTATACAATCAATTCAAGGAAATGATCTTAGCTGTATATATAACCAGGCAAAAATTTTAATTAAATTAAATCAGGGAGTTGATACATTGCATTGGTCCGGACCTCAATTCATTAATTCTATTGCAGATTCTATTTTAGTTTCCACTCCGGGTGTGTACTCCGTTTTCGTTCGCGGGATTAACGGATGCACTGATTCAGCCAGCATCCGTATTTTATTAGATACACTTCCGCCCAGTTTGCAGTTGCAAGCGGATACCATAACATGTGCAAGGACGAATGCCCGTGTCATTTCGAGTTCTCCGGACTCTATAGTTAACTACAAATGGCTTAACCCATTGCAGGATTCCTTTTTAACAAAAGACATTACCAGCAATTTGCCTGGTTGGTATTTATTGAAAGTTACGGCAAAAAACGGATGTATGGCATCAGATTCCATTTTGCTTATTGAAAAAAGGAATTTGCCTTTATTTCAAGTAGCAAATGATAGTTTAAGTTGTAAAGATTCTACAGCATTATTGCAGATTATTAGCAATGAAACTAATTTAAGATATCATTGGGAAGGCCCTGGGCTATTAACATCTGATAGTGCGATAATTCTTACCAATTTAGAAGGATTTTATAAGTATACCGTGACAAATTCTTTTGGATGTAGTTTGACAGATTCAATTCGATTGCAGGCATTCAAACAAGCTCCAAAAATTAGCTATTCAGATAGCATCATCAATTGTGCAACCAAGTCAAATCCAGAGTTGTGGGCATTTTTTACGGATAGTTTGATGTTTTATGAATGGACCACACCTTCAGGATCTGTTTTATTGAGAAATCCGATACCAGTTAATGAAGCTGGTTATTATATTTTCAGAGGCATCAATGAATTTGGTTGCATTGGGATTGATTCCATAAACATGCGTTTTGATACGTTGCCCCCAATTATACAGAACATTCAAGTGGATACCTTGAGTTGTAGTACAAATCAATTTTTTCCATTAGTAGAAGTACTTCCTGCAAACGTAAGGTATCAATGGAACGGACCGTCAAACTTTAATTCAAATCTTCCAAATCCTGCTATTCGATTGCCAGGGGTCTATCTATTAAGTTTGACTGCACCAAATAATTGCATGGTTGATACAACGATTACAGTTCTGAAGGATTCATTGTTACCAATAATTAATGCATTTGGATCTGTTTTAAATTGTTCGTCAGACAGCACGCAAATCCGAGTCCAATCAAATGATAGTTTGATCAACGTGTTCTGGCAAAGCCCTACTGGAGTTTTTATAAATGAGCGGAATCCTTTCGTGAAAGATTCCGGTTGGTATCAGTTAATTGTTGAAGGAAAAAATAACTGTTTGCTGTTAGATTCGGTTTATGTTGGTTTAGACAAGTCATTGCCAGTGTTTGTATTGCAGGATACTTTATTAAATTGTTTAACAGATTCTGTTCAATTGAATCTTCAGACGAATGATTTGGGTTTAAGTTACACCTGGTCAAGACATGGAAGTTTTTTATCAAATTCAAAGAATCCATTTGTAAAAGATACGGGTTTTTTCAATGTGCGCGTGAAAGGATTGAATCATTGTGAACATTTAGATTCGTTGTATGTGCGCGACCAACGACAAAAACCAAATTTATCGGCTTTTACGGATACATTAAATTGCATTCAGGCCAGCGTTCAATTAAATCCTAATTTTGATACCATATCAAATCGGTTTTTTATGGACCGGGCCTTTCGGATTGGATTCAACGCAAGTAAATCCAAAGATTTCAATTTCCGGATTTTATACATTGGCTATTACAAATCAATATGGTTGTGTCCATGATACCACATTGTATGTGCCGATTGACACCAGTACACCTTCCATTCAAATAGCAACACTGGATTCATTGATTTGCGAACAAGATTTAGCAAAACTGTATATTCTTGCAGGATGCAATCAATGCGATTATACCTGGAGCACCATGGATGGCAGCATTCAATCTGGAACAAAAGGGGATACCATCCTTATAAAAGGTTCGGGCACCTATATGGTTAATATTGTGAATAAACAAACCGGCTGCATTGGAAATGAATCTAGAATTCTTAGAAAAGATACAGTTGGAATTACAGGAATTCGCTTAAATGTTGAGGATATTTCATGTTTTGGTTTAGACAATGGAGCCATTGAAATTTTGGAAGTGATCAGTAAATTTCCTCCTGTTACATTTTCAACGGATGGAATTCAATACAATCCAATAAGTAAATTGCAAAATTTACCTGCTGGTGTGCAGCATTTATTTTTTAAAGATCGTTTCGGATGTTTATTAGATACTTTGGTGCAAATAAATGAGCCCCCTCAGGCGTTTTTGGAATTGGGACCAGATACCAGCATTGTATTGGGATCTTCCTATTTTATAGATACACAAACCAATCTAGATACCAACTTCATTCAGTTTCTGGTTTGGGATCCATCAACAGATTTGGCTTGTATAGATTGTATTAAAGTAAATGCAAGCCCCAAAACCGATACCCGATATACATTAAAACTTATCGATCAAAATGGTTGTGAAATTATAGATGCAATTACAATAAGGGTATTAATAAATTCGGATCTGTTTATACCAAATGCTTTTACACCAAATGGAGATAACATCAATGATCTGTTTTCTATTTTTTCCCCTAAGGGATCTTTGCACATAAATGCACTTCGAATTTTCGACAGGTGGGGAAACCTGGTTCATACTTTGGAGAATATTAACTTTTCAGGAGAATTCCAGGCATGGGATGGCCGAATTGGGGATCAACCAGCGCTTCCAGGAGTTTATGTTTACTTAATTGAGCTTCAAAATCCAAAAGGAGTTGGCTTGATATTTAAAGGGGATTTGACGCTGGTACGCTAATTTTCTTATATTTTGATCATTTTCCAGGCTAAAACCTTATTCAGAAGGATTTATATATATTTTTTTGAGTATTGAAGAAGCGAAAAGACAGGTCGCAGGGTCTTATGATTGCCTGAAGATTTGGAATTTAGAATAAACAATGAATTCTCGTAAATGAGTAAATTTAATAAATTGTACAACGGTACGGTTTTTGAAATTCCAAACTTTATTTGTGAAAATAAATCTAATTAATGTTAAATAAAACATTAATTTTATTTGATAATCCAAGGTAAGTATATTATTTTTTGTAATATTTAAGAAAAACATTTACAATATGTATCGAATTTTACTTTTTTTAATATGTGTTTTTAGTCTAGTTGGAACTACCCAACTGATCGCACAATGTACCCCTCCGATGGCTGAAGAGTGTGAACTCGCCAATGTGTTGTGTTCATTGGATGAGGTTAACGGCTATGCCTGTAATAACCCAAGTACAGTTGCCAGTCCATGCCAACCCTTATGTTCACAAGGGGGTGTGGGTCACAATACCAGTTGGTGGGCTTTTGTGTCTCAGGGGGGAAATGTGACCATCACATTAACCATCGGGAATTGTACAAGCTCACAAGGTATTCAATACGGAATTTGGGGAGATTGCAATTGTGGCCAAGAGGTCGTATGTCGATCAATCCCATGTATTCCACCAAATAGTACATCAACGGCAACTGCAACACTTATTCCTTGCAAAACTTATTATCTATGGGTAGATGGTTGCAGCGGGGATATTTGTGATTTTACGATTAATACTTCTGGTGGAGGGCCACCTTCCTTAGATCCATTAGGGTTTATTAATAATATAGCCAGTAAAATTATTCAACCTGTTTGTGTTGGTGCATGTAATGTTCGATTTTTTGTAAATCCACAATCAGGTGGCTGTGAGCCAACCTATGTATGGACTTTAGATGGCGATGAAGTTGGAGGCAATTCAAATGAAGTGCGTTTAGATTTTCCAGATGAAGGTGATTTTATTATTTGTGTTACAGCATATATTGGTAACCCTTCCAGTGGTTCTATTTGTTCACAGGAAGGTCCACAATGTGCTACCGTAAAAGTTAGACCCATTGCTGATAAAATGGGACCTCCACGATATATTTGTTATGAATTAGCAAATCCTGGAGGTTACAAATGGCATTCTCAACGAATTTTCCAAACGGGGGAATACCGGGAGCAATTCACTGATGCCAATTGTTGTAAATATGACTCTATTGTACAATTTTATGTTTTAGACAAACCGGATCCACCGGATGTATATTATATAACGTGTGATGGCGAACCTTATATTGATATTCTAGGCCGTGCTCACGTACCTTGTAAGCAACAATTTGAAGTTGCTTTGCCTAAAACAACCGATCCCTATCGTTGCGACAGTGCAATTCTATTAACCGCAGTTTCTGTTGATTTTGCTCCTAATTTCCGAGTACAGTGTATTGGTGGACAAGTCGAAATTTCTCCTGGAGTTCGTATAATAAAACCATGTAGTGTTGGCGAAACGTATCAATTTGAATACCGTTGGTATAAGAAAAACGATCCAGCGAAGAAAACAATCAGTCAAGATGAGAGACTTTTAGTAGATGCCGTAAAGGAAGATTATTGTGTAGAGGTAAATGTAAAGGTTGAATTAGCAACTGAATTTGCAATTTGTGCCAAAACATTCTGTGAAACATTTAATGAAGACGATCTGGCACCTAAATGTTTTCCTTTAGCAGGAGATGTAGTTTTATGTGTGGGGAAAAATGGTTCTTATTGGATTGATACGTTTATCAATCAAAAAGTTACTTTTTATACCTGGACTGTTGATGGAGGCTTTGTAGTATCTAAGCCCGATTCTCAAGGAGTAGAAATCAAATGGTTACTTCCTCCAGGTGACACAGGTACTGTTTGCGTTTATTATGATACAGACTGTGGAAGAAGCTGCGAAAAATGTATTAAAGTAGCTATTCAGGCTGTTCCTGCTCCTAAAGCGGGTCCCAATGACAGTATTTGCGATTTGGCAAATCAATTCAATGGACAAAAAGATGTAGGAGGTAGCTGGACCCAAATTGGAGGACCTGGAAACTCAAATATAACAGATATTACAGACCCTAAGTCCAATGTAAAAGTTGACTCGTTTGGAATCTATCGATATGTTTATTCTGAAACACGACTGGGTTGTACCGGTACAGATACAGTTGATCTTTATTTTAATTCTACACCGGATTCTTCTGGAATAACTTACTTGTGTAATGTTAAACAGACCCAATACAAATTGCGCTTTCAAGTGCGTGGTGGAACGCCACCTTACACTGTAGTACAAGGAAATGGTACCATTGATGCAAACAATGTCTACTTATCAAATTTCCATGATAATTTAACGAATTATACCATTTTGGTGCGCGATGCGATGGGTTGCATTTTAACATTTAATTTTAATCACGAATGTAAGTGTACCAATCTTGTTGGTGTTCTTGACAAAGGCCTTGAGAATAAATGCGAGTCAGATATATTTACGTTTTTTTATGATCCGGCCCTGGAAAAATTGGATCCAAACGATACCGTAATTTATGTTATGACAAACGATCCAGATCCAGATAATGCAGCGGGGGGATCGTTTATTAAAATGCTTAATTCCAAAACCATTGCTTATGATCCTGGTACTATGAGTTTTAATACAACTTATTACATTTTTGTTTTAGTTGGAAAGCGAAATGGTCAGGGAGGAATTGATTTTTCAGCAGGTTGTGTTCAAGTTGATGGTCCAAAACCATTTGTATTCTATAAAAACCCATTACCAAACGCAGGGGTTGACGATGCGATTTGCGGAACGGTGTATGACCTTAAAGGAATTTCTAGTATTCTGGGCACTAACTTAAAGTGGCGATTGATTTCCGGTCCATCTGGAGTTCAGTTTTCAGATGATGTTTTGGCAACTTCGTCAGTCAATACTCAAGGAAATTATGGTAAGTATGTTTTCGAATTAACGGAAGATAATAATAATTGTGCTGCTGCTGATTTGGTTGAAATTACATTCAATCCATCTCCATTTATTGCAGTGTTTGAAAAAATATGTATTGAATATATACCGCCTTATCCGTATAAAGCAACGATTAATATTACCAATGGAAAACCACCATTTACAATTTTACAGGGTGGAGGTATGATCAATGGCAATGTATATATGACCGATACGCTTGCAAGTTTAGTACAATTCAATGTAAAAATTCAAGATGCCAATGGTTGTGTTTCAAATTTAATCATTGACGACTATAACTGTGATTGTGGTGCAATCGATGCAGGAGAGTTGGATTCAATTCCAACAGAAATTTGTATTGATAAATGTGTACCAATCAAAACAATAATTCCACCAATATTAGATCCAGAAGATGTGGTAATGTATGTGTTTCACCAATCTTCATACAATGATTTAACAGTGCCAAAGCTGGATACATTCTTTAGTTTAAATGATGTGGTTTGTTTTGATGCAACGAAAGGAATGATTACTGGTAAAGCGTATTATATCACCTGCGTTGTGGGGGATGACAAAGATTTTGATGGCATAGTAGATCCAAATGATCCTTGTAAACGGGTTACTAAAAATCAACCAATCATATGGTATGATTATCCAAGTCCGGATGCAGGACCTGCGGATAGTATTTGTTTTTACAACTATCAATTAAACGGTATTACCAATACAGGTACACCAAGCTGGAGATTTATTGGAGGCAGTGGCACCAGTACGCTTTCAAATGCAGGCAATGACCAAACCAATGTTAGTGTTTCAGGAAAAGGTACTTACCAATATGAATTATCTGAGGACTTTAAAGGTTGTATTTCAAGGGATACCGTAACAGTAACCCATTGGGATGCTCCAAATTTTATTGATGTACCACCTCCTTATGAGTGCGATAATACCGCAGAAAAATTCAGAGTAACCATTGATGGTGCTAACGGAGATCGTCCATCCTGGAATATCGATGGAACGACTAATCCAAGTGGAACATTGGCCGGAAGTTTTGTAGGTGGAAATACCTGGAGAACGGATTGGATCAATAATAATGAAGTGTATCAATTGATAATCAATGACAGACATGACTGTTTGCCTGACACTACTTCAAATACCTATGAATGTCCTTGTATCAGTGGACTCGGGAATTTAAATAAAACGCCAATCATCTTATGTGCAAATGCAACAGCACAAGCTGTGTATAATGCTGCAGCCGGAAGTCCGGATGGCAATGATGTAGTTCGTTTTGTATTGTATGATGGAAATCCTGCGGATCCTAAAACTGGAACATTTATTAACGTAAATGCTTCTGGTACATTTAGCTTCCAAACAGGAATGCAATTGGGTAAAACGTATTACATCATTGTATTGATGGGAAATCCAGATCCTGTTACCGGGGTTGTACTTAATGACCGTTGTTTGAAATTTGATGTTGTGCCAGTTACCTGGTATGATTTTCCAAAAGCAGTAATAGGAGGGGTCAATAAATTAACGTGTGCCGTAACTTCTATTACATTAAATGGAACATCTTCCACCAGTGGATCAGGTGCCAACCTCAATTATCAGTGGTCGGCCTCTAATGGTGGACAATTTGTAAATCCAGGGAATGTTACCAGCAATACAACAGATATTAATGCGCCAGGTACTTATAAATTACAAGTAACAGATCCAATTTCAGGATGCACCAATGAAATTACCTATAATGTAAGTATTGATGTTCAGAAGCCAACTGTTAACATTGGTCAACCTTTGCAAATTACCTGCGATCGCTTGACTGTTAATCTAGATGGAAATGCTTCCTCTAAAGGATCTGAATACAGCGTTCGATGGACTGGTCCGGGTACTATTCAAAATGGAAATACCTATACACCAACTGTGGATGCATTGGGTACCTATCGATTGATTGTTACCAATAATAATAACGGTTGTATAGATTCATTTGCAATGAATGTAACAGCTGATTTAAGAAAACCGGTTCCAAATATTCAACAAATTGGTCAATTGACCTGTACAGTTAAACAAGTTCAACTGGATGCAAGTGCTTCAACAGGTCAAGCTGGTTCAATTGGAGGATACATTTGGTCAACTCCAAATGGCAGCATTGTTTCTGGTGTAGGAACTTCAAGAATTACAGTTGATAAACCAGGAACATACAGAGTTCAAGTAAAAGATCAAGCGAACGGATGTACCGAATTTACAGATATTGAAGTATTGGAAATTGGCAATCCATTTGCTGGAATAAATCTTGCAGCAATTAATCCACTTTGTTTTGGTGAACGCAATGGTACTGTAAATGTTACAGGAGTTATTGCAAACGGACCAGCAAACGGATTGGAGTATTCATTTAATGGAGGCCAGTTTTCAAGTTCTAAAACATTTGGAAACCTCTCACAGGGAACCTATCGATTAAAAGTTAGGGATGTGAATGGCTGTGAGCATGATACTACAGTAACTTTAATTGAACCAGGTAAATTAGGTATTGATGTTGATAAGGTGATTATTGTTGACCAGGATCAAACGGTGTTCCTGGATACGATGTTAAATCTTATTACAGGGGGTACTTCAGCCTATAGAGATACCGTTTGGTGGAATTTAAACCAAAATGTAGACTGGGAACCTAAATTGCGTTATCAGGCAGATACAACCAGAGACTTCTTGATTACATTGATTGATGGTGCTGGTTGTAAAATTGAAGACCGCGTACGTGTTGTGGTCCGTATTATAAAAGATGTGTGGTGGCCAACAGCATTTACACCAAACGGAGATAACATCAATGATCTTTGGAATCTAAAAGGTAAACGCGTTAGAAACATTAAATCATTAAATATCTATGACCGTTGGGGTGAATTGGTTTATGCAGCAAAGAATATTAAAGATGGAAATCTTGATGCCGGAGTAGGTTGGGGTGGTAACTTTAGAGGAGAAAGAGCCTTACCAGGTGTTTATGTATTCTATGCAGAAGTTGAGTATGTTGGTTCTGAAGGATCAGATATTTATAAAGGAGAATTCACACTGCTTAGGTAATTCATTTAAAGCGTAGGACTTTTAATTTACCTAATAAAATAAAAGAAAGGCCACTCTGTTATAGAGTGGCCTTTCTTCTTTTTGTAATTTAACTATTGGATCTGATTTAAATCAGCGTGTATTCTGAGGATTTTCATTGGTATGTTATATCGATCCTAACAAGTTTCAATGACCTGATTGTCTCTTAATTATGTAGATATTGAATTTCTTATAAAGCTTTGCGCTAATTACTAGCGAAGTGTTTTGTAATTATTACACTTATAAAATTCAAATGAACTCTAATTGCAATTCTTAGTTAATTTTGTCCGGATAATATGGAGGGCAAATTGTTTTTGTTGTTCTCGATTGAGATGGCTATTATCAAGTAAAATAGCATCTTCAGTTTGAATTAACGGACTGTCTTTTCGAGTTGAGTCGATTTGATCACGTTTTATAAGATTAGATTTAATTTGTTCGATGCTTTGTTGAATTCCACGTTGCTTTAATTCTGAATAGCGGCGATGGGCTCTGGTATCAATTTCGGCAGTAACAAAAAGTTTTACATCTGCATTTGGAAAAACGACACTGCCAATATCGCGTCCATCCATGATTATGGATTTTCCGGTGGCAATTTTTCTTTGCAAGTCTACCATTGCTTTTCTGATTTTAGATACTGCAGATACCTCACTTACAAGGTCTGAAACAATGGGTTGTCTGATTTCTTCTGTTACATCTTTATTGTTTAACAGGAGTTGGGGTTTTAAACCTGGAATAAAATCAATTTGAATTTGGTGTATGGGTAGGTCTTCTATAGCAAGATCTGGATTAATTTTTTTTTGCTCCAAATAATACAAGGTGATGGCTCTATACATGGCACCTGAATCAATATAAACGATGTTTAACTCAATAGCTAAATCCTTTGCCAGGGTACTTTTACCACAAGCAGAAAATCCATCTACAGCAATTATCATATGCATTGACTAAAATAAAAAAAATCCTGTCTTGCGAACAGGATTTTTAATTTTAATATTCTTCTTCATTAAAGAGGAAATCATCTTTCCGGGGATAATCCGGCCAGATATCTTCCATGCTTTCATAGATTTCTTCATCGTCTTCCAGTTCCTGAAGATTTTCTAACACTTCAATTGGAGCACCTGAACGTATGGCAAAATCTATCAGCTCATCCCGTGATGCCGGCCATGGTGCTTCTTCCAAATGATGAGCTAATTCTAACGTCCAATACATAGCTTGATTTTTATAAGGTAATTGATTTATTGTAATTCATAATTGGCATGAAAAGTTCCGTTGAGTCGAAATTTATATAATCAGCATACTGTCACCATAACTGTAGAAACGATATTTTTCTTTTATTGCCATTTCATAGGCTTCGTTTAACAATTCATGACCAGTAAATGCTGAAACCATAATTAATAAACTTGACTTTGGTAAATGAAAATTCGTAATCAACCGATTTGCTATTCTAAAATCATAGGGTGGATAGATGAATAAATTAGTCCAACCTTCCGCTGGTTTTAGGTATTTAGAGGCTGAAACAGAAGATTCTAAAGCGCGCATGGTTGTGGTGCCAATTGAAATGATGTTTTTACCTAAATCTTTGGTCTCATTTACCAATTTAGCGGTTGACTCATCAATGCGAAAATACTCAGCTTCCATTTTATGCTTAGACAAATCTTCAACATCGATGGTACGAAATGTCCCTAATCCAACATGTAAGGTTACTTCACCAAAATTTACACCTTTGATCTCAAGCATTTTATACAGTTCTCGACTCATATGGAGTCCTGCAGTTGGAGCTGCAACAGCACCGACTTCTTTAGCATAAATTGTTTGATAGCGTTCTTCGTCAGCAGATTCAAGATTTCGGGTAATGTATTTTGGCAGCGGGGTTTGTCCAAGAATTTTTAAAGCATTTTGAAATGCCTGACTGTCGCCGTCAAATAAAAATCGGATGGTTCTTCCACGCGATGTTGTATTATCTACAACTTCGGCAACCAGGACTTCCTTTCCATTTTTATCATAGAAGTATAATTTATTACCGACCCTGATCTTACGCGCTGGATCAACCAGAACATCCCATAAACGAACTTCTTTATTCAATTCTCTCAAAAGGAACACTTCGATTTTTGCACCCGTTTTTTCTTTTCGCCCGTACATACGAGCTGGGAATACCTTGGTGTTATTTATAATCATAGCATCTTTATCCTGGACATAGTCCAAAAGATCCTTAAATGTCTTGTGTTCAATTTTACCGGTATCCCGATGAATTACCATCATCCTTGAATCAGAACGCTCTTCAACTGGATATTGAGCAATTAGATTTTTAGGGAGGTTAAATGTGAACTGCGATAATTTTGTACGCATCTGTGTTTTTTAATTTCCGGCAAAAATAGGGTATCAGACATAGTAAAATCAAGTCTTTTAACAAATAATCAATGATTTTTAAAGAGGAATGTTGTTTGATGGTAGTTCTTTTTTGAGATTTAGTCGAAATTAGGGTTTAAATACTGCCTTTGATGCTAATTTTGAAGCAAAAGAAAGGGATTTGATTTTTTTAAGAATCGTATTAGACAGTTTTAATCAGGCCATCCAGCAGCTAACTAGCAATAAATTGCGCAGTTTTCTGACTTTGTTGGGGATTACCATAGGTATATTTTGTGTAATTGCTGTGCTTTCTTCTGTTGATTCCCTCGAAGAGAACATCGTTCAAAGTTTTGATAAATTTGGGAATGATGTTATTTATGTTGATAAATGGCCTTGGTCAGAAGACCCTGGTCAAAATTATTATAAGTACATGGCAAGGCCGGTAGCAGATATTAATGATTTGCGCAACATTCAAAATAAGTCAAAGCTTGCTCAAGCTGCTTCGTTGGCCGTGTTTTTACCAGGGAGGACTACAAAATTTATGGATGTTGTCGTTGAAGGTGCATACATGGCTGGAATTACAGACGACTATGATAAAATTATCAAACTTGAATTTGAAGATGGAAACTATTTTTCAGCACGTGATTTTCAAATTGGTGGAAACCAAACAATACTAGGGAATAAATTGGCTTTATCCTTGTTTCCAAAAGGGAATGGGGTAGGAAAGGAAATTAATATAGGTGGTCAGAAATTTCAAGTAGTTGGAATTTTAAAGAAAGAGGGTAAATCAATTATTTCCATAATGCCCAATGACGAAGCAGTCTTTATACCCTTTAATACCGCCAGAAAACTGGTATCTATAAATTCCAGTTCAAATTGGGGCACCTTATTAAGTGTAAAAGCAAATAAAGGAGTTGACCTTGAAGAGCTAAAATATGAAGTCTCAAGTATTATTAGACCTGGGAGAGGTTTGAAACCACGTGAAAAAGATAATTTTTCAATTAATAGAATTACCATGCTGACAAATCTTGTAGATAAAGTCTTTGGTGTAATCAATTTTGCTGGATTTATTATTGGATTGTTTTCAATGCTAGTTGGAGCATTTGGTGTGGCGAATATTATGTTTGTTTCTGTAAAAGAACGAACCAATTTAATAGGCATCAAAATGGCCATTGGTGCAAAACGTTATTTTATATTATTGGAATATTTGATTGAAGCAATCATTCTTTGCATCATAGGAGGTCTTGTAGGATTGGTTATTGTTTGGGGAGCCTTGTTTATTCTTGCTAAAGTACTTGAATTCCCAATTTACATGTCATTTCAAAATATCGCGCTTGGAATAAGTTTGTCAATACTCATCGGCATTGTAGCTGGCATTATACCTGCAATCATTGCATCCAGGATGGATCCTGTAGAAGCAATTCGGAAATAATTTAGGTTTTTTACTGAAAATAAAATAATCAATAATTGCTGTGTTATTTCACTTCATATACTTGCATTTGTTTATTGCATTACCTGAACAGATTTGATGTAACCTATTAAAATGCATCTAATATTGATTAAATGAATCAATCAATATGCTTATTAATAATAATGTAATTGTAATCGAACGTATGTTCAATTACATAATACAATCAATAAAGTAGCGGAACTTATTTTTTTACATTCTCAACCAAAGTCTGAAAAGCAGTTGCATTATTTAATGCTAAATCTGCAAGTACTTTACGATTGAGATCAATATTCTTTGTAGCCAGTAAATGGATAAACTTTGAATAACTTAAACCAAGGGGTCTAACGGCAGCGTTGATACGAGCAATCCAAAGTCTTCTAAACGCTCTTTTCTTTTCCCTGCGATGTTTGAACGCATATTTCATTGCGCGTTCTACCGCATTTTTAGCAACGGTATAAACTTTTGAACGACCACCGAAATAACCGCGGGCGGCTTTCATGATTTTCTTCCTTCTTCTTCTGGAAGCTACTGCATTGACTGAACGAGGCATATTTTTTGTTTTTTCAAGGGATCAATAGCTATTGATACTTAACCTTGGTTGTTATTAATTATATTAAAATATTCCTAATAATTGTTTCATACGTTTTTCTTCACTTTTATGTACAATTACAGAATGTACCAAATGTCTTTTGGCCTTCTTGGTCTTATGTCTCATAAAATGCGAAGTTTTAGCCTGGTAACGCTTTACTTTTCCTTTACCGGTCAATTTCATCCTCTTTTTGCTCCCGAATGCGTTTTTACCTTAGGCATATCTAAATTTTAGGTATTTAATTTTGGATGGCAAAAATATGAATTTTAATCGAATTTAAATGGAAAATCGATGCACAAAAGCTAAAATTCTGTGTTTTTTGTTAAAATTCTTTAAACCCAAACGGAATGAAGACGTTTAATTTGATTTTTTCTTTGGAGATATGATTACGTGCATCCGTTTACCTTCAAGGCGAGGGAGTTCTTCCGCAACTCCGTAAGATTCCAACTCTTTTATAAATCGCAATAAGACTAATTCTCCTCGATCTTTAAATACAATGGCCCGACCCCTAAATTGGACATAAGCTTTGACTTTTGCCCCTTCCTCCAGAAATTTAATGGCGTGCTTGGTCTTAAATTCATAGTCATGATCGTCAGTATGTGGACCGAATCGAATTTCTTTTACTACCGTTTTAGCAGTTTTTGCTTTGAGTTCCTTTTCTTTTTTCCGCTTTAGATAGAGGAATTTTTGGAAATCGATGATTTTACAAACCGGAGGATCAGCTTTTGCGGTAATTTCTACCAAATCCATCCCAAGATCAAATGCCCATTTAAGTGCTTGATCCGTATAATATACACCGGCTTCTATAGGTTTACCAGCTACTGTACTGATTTCTTCAAAATTTTCGCCAACGAGTCTAATTTGACTATTTCGGATGGCATCGTTAATGCGGAATTGTTCTTTTAGTTCGTCGAATTTATTGACAGGACCTCTTCTTAGATTCAAATGACTGGGTTTAGTTAACGTAACAAAGATATAAAATCATATATAATAATAAAAGCATTAAGATTTCTTCAAGGAACTGGTCTTGGTGGCCAGTTGGATGTAAATCAAATCCTTTTCCTTATCTAATAAGGCTTTTAGTTTCGATCCTTGCTCTGGATTTTCACTTAATAAAAATTCAGCCAGCGCATCTTCTAAATATTTCTGAACCGCACGGTGCAGTGGACGAGCACCAAATTGGGGATCAAAACCTTTCTCAGCAAGAAAATCAATGGCCTCATCTGTAAGCGTCAGGTGGTATCCTAATTGTTCTATTCGATTCAATAATTTCTTTAGTACGATGTGAATGATTTGATGCATTTCAGATTTTTCAAGACTATTGAAAATTAAAACATCATCAATTCTATTTAAAAATTCAGGGGAAAAGGTCTTTTTTAATGCATTTTTAATGACCGATTTCGTATTTTCATCTTGATTCTCCTGGCGTGTTTTTGTAGCAAAACCAACACCTTGGCCAAAGTCTTTTAATTGACGCGCCCCAATATTGGAGGTCATAATGAGTATGGTATTTTTAAAGTCAATTTTACGACCGATGCCATCGGTCAAAAGACCTTCATCTAATACCTGCAATAAGATGTTGTAAACATCCGGATGTGCTTTTTCAATCTCATCCAGAAGTATTACAGAATAGGGTTTTCTTCTGATTTTCTCTGTTAGTTGTCCGCCTTCTTCATAGCCTACATAGCCTGGAGGGGCCCCAATCAATCGGCTTACGGTAAATTTCTCCATGTATTCACTCATGTCGAGCCTGACCAATGCATCTTCGGAGTCAAATAAAAATCGCGCAATTGCTTTAGCCAATTCAGTTTTTCCAACTCCAGTAGGTCCTAAGAATATAAATGAACCAATTGGTTTCCTTGGATCCTTTAATCCAACTCGATTTCGTTGAATTGCTTTGCTGATTTTAGTAATGGCTTCATCCTGACCAACGATGGTTTGTTTAATTTCATCAGCCATGTTCACAAGTTTTTTACTCTCAGACAAAGCAACTTTTTTAACCGGAATTCCGGTCATCATGGCAACGACCTCCGCAATGTCTTCTTCGGTAACAGGGTAGCGTTTTGCTTTTGCATCGGCTTCCCATTCCAGTTTTGATTGGTCAAGTTTTTTAAGTAAACGCGATTCCAAATCTCTTAAATCGGCAGCTTTTTCGTATTGCTGACTTTTTACAGCGGTATTTTTTTGTTCTTTGATTTGATCAATTTGTGTTTCGATGTCTTCAATATGCTTTGGAACATGAATGTTTTTCAAATGCACTCTGGCTCCAACTTCATCAATTACATCAATTGCTTTATCTGGCAGGAAACGATCTGTAATATAACGGTCACTCAATTTCACACAACTTATGATGGCCTCATCTGTATAGCTTACAGAATGGTAGTCCTCATATTTGGATTTGATATTATTAAGAATTTGAATGGTTTCTTCTGCTGTTGGTGGATCAATCATCACTTTTTGAAATCTGCGATCCAAAGCGCCATCTTTTTCAATATGCTGACGGTATTCGTCTAAAGTGGATGCTCCGATACATTGCAATTCACCCCGTGCAAGTGCAGGTTTAAAGATATTGGATGCGTCCAAAGAACCTGTAGCGCCTCCTGCTCCAATGATGGTATGAATTTCATCAATAAACAGAATGACATCGCGTGATTTTTCCAATTCTGTCATGATGGCTTTAATGCGCTCTTCAAATTGCCCACGGTATTTGGTACCAGCAACCAGAGCTGCTAAATCCAACATAACAATGCGTTTGTTAAAAAGGGTTCTTGATACCCTTTTTTGAATAATTCGCAATGCCAGACCTTCCACAATGGCGGTTTTACCTACACCTGGCTCGCCAATTAAAATCGGATTATTTTTTTTTCGTCGACTAAGAATTTGAGAAACACGTTCAATTTCGGTTTCCCGACCTACGATGGGGTCTAATTTTCCTTCTTCTGCAAGTCTTGAAACATCCCGGCCGTAATTATCAAGGACAGGAGTCATGGATTTATTGCTCGATTTGCGAGAATAACTGGTTTGGCTGGGTTCGTCTTCATAAGGATCAGATTCAGAAGGACCGCTGTGTGGCAAATCTTCCAATCCCGGATCTTCTAATTTTTGTTCAGCGAGATATTCTAATTCAGATCGGTAACTTTCGTAATCCACATTAAATTGGTCCAAAATCTGAGAAGCCAGATTTTCATGATGCTTTAATAAAGACAAGACCAAGTGTTCCGGATAAATTTCTTCTTCCCGGTTGACTTTAGCTTCTAAATAGGTGAATTTCAGGACTTTTTCTGCATGCTTATTGAGAGGAAGGTTGCCCACCTGAAAGGTGGTTTCATTTCCTTTTTTTACAGGAATCGCTTCTTCAATGCGATTTCGCAAATCCTTTAGATCAACCTTTAAAGATTTCAAAACCTGAACGGCAAGGGTATCTTTTTCTTGAATCAGACCTAATAGAATGTGTTCGGTGCCAATATAATCATGACCCAGTCGGAGCGATTCTTCCCGGCTATTGGCCAAGACTTTTTTGACGTTTTGGGAAAACTTTTTATTCATTTAATGATCGAATTATATTGGAATGACAATTTTAAAGCTGTTTTGCTTAATATTTTTGTTCAAATTAATAAATAATTAACCCCATTGCTTGTATTCTGTTCTTTTTATTGCTTTTGATTCTGGTTTGCTCGGCTGCAATTTTATTACTTTTGCATTCCAAAGGTAATAAATTCGAACATTTTTTGTTCATATATTTATTTTTCTACATGGATAAAACTATATATTTTAATATTTTATAATAAAATACCTAGAAATTAATGAAATACCAAGTTGATAAACAAGATCGATATGCAATTTTTAGTCTTGAAGAGAAGAATTTAAATTCTTTGATTGCACCCCAATTGAAATCAGAATTTGTTTTCTTACGAAATGAGGGTGTTCGGAATTTAATTTTTGACATGGGGGACGTAGACTATGTGGATTCGTCTGGATTGAGCTCGATCTTAACTGCCAACAGAATTTGGAAAGACTACGGTTCTTTTGTTATGACCAATGTTAAAAGTGACAGCATTCACAAGTTGATTGAAATTTCAAAATTAGATGGCATATTGACCATTATCCCAACGGTTGAGGAGTCGGTTGAATATGTCTTTATGGAGGATTTAGAACGAGATCTCACCGAAGAAGAATGAATACAGGCACTTTTGAAGTGCAAATTTTAGGTTGCAGTGCTGCATTACCAGCCTATAATCGCTTTCCATCATCCCACATTGTCAGGATACACGACCATTCTTATATGGTTGATTGTGGAGAGGGGACCCAATTTCAACTAAACAAATATGGGATTAAACGCTCGCGAATTAAGAACATCTTTATCACCCATTTACACGGCGACCATATATTTGGGCTACCGGGCTTGATAACCAGTTATAATTTAATTAACCGACAGGATGATCTGCATATTTATGGTCCGGTAGGCATTAAAAAAATGATCCAGGAATTCCTAGCGTTTGCCTCAGGCTTGCCTAGATATCCACTTGAATTCCATGAGATTGCCAATTTTGAAGGGGATTGGTTTTTTGAAGACCAGCATGTTCGTGTTAGAAGCTTGCCATTAAAACATAAGATTACTTGTTGTGGGTATTTATTTGAGGAAAAAATGATTCGGCGAATTTTGAATTTGGAAGCCCTTGAAAAGCTTAGTATTCCGAAGAAGGTTTGGAGTCAAATTGAATCTGGACACGATATCACATTGGAGGATGGCCGTAGTTTCACAAATGAATCACTTACCAACAGTTCTCATAACAAAAGACGCTATGCATATTGTTCGGACACCATTTACAATGAAGGTCTGATTCCATATTTAACCGGAGTAGATTTATTATATCACGAAACGACTTACCTGGACGAACTGCAAGACAAAGCAATTGAAAATGGCCACAGCACCACAAAACAAGCAGCTCAAATTGCTGTTAAATCTGGAGTAGGCACCCTGCTTACTGGCCATTATTCATCCCGATACGATGCATTGGATAAGATCCTGGAAGAGTGCCAATCCATTTTTCCTAATACGATTTTAGGTGAAGAGGGCATGGTTGTTCGTGTTAGCTCCAAATGAATTGACCGGTAAATAAGCTGAATGAATAGCATTTTATATACCGTGTGGATTTATACAAGAAATTTATAATTTGTAATCCTGAATTCCCAATTAAATACTACTTTTGCAGCTCGATTTTCGGATCGTGGTACGATCTGTTAGCTCAGTCGGTAGAGCAACGGCCTTTTAAGCCGTGGGTCTTGGGTTCGAGTCCCAAACAGATCACAAAACCCGATAATCCTCTTATTCTACCGAGTAAGGGGATTTTTTATTTTATATTGAAAATCTGAGTAAAGATGACACCATTTTTTATCAAATGTTTTAGCATGTTTTGACTTCAAATTAAATTGTAGGAACCACAATTCTTTGTCATGAAGTAATTAGTTGTTTCTAATATAATCCAGGGAAGTTCATTTAAGATGATTAAATCAGGTAACAGAGTTTAATATAAGTTCTTAAGTCAATTCTATTTCTATGCTTTATTTATATTATGGTCTTCTTTCTAGAATTTAGCTTAACTCAGAATTGACTATTGTTTATTAAGTAGTTATTATAGGGAATTCTAGAAAGCTGTAACTAAGTTTGAAATTATGAACGGGCAAATGCCAATAATGGCGCTAAGTCTCCTTTATCGGTTATTTTGATGGCAGCTATATAAGCTGCTCTCGTATCAGATTGCTGAGACAGATTATTTGCACCCCATGAAAATGCAGTCTTTCTAAATAGTTTCTCGATAATAATATCGGCCATCAATCGGCTATGTCTGCCGTTGCCGTTGGGGAAACAATGAATGCTTACAAGTCGATGTTTAAACCTTATTGCAATTTCATCTGGGGAATAAGTCTTGTTTTTAATCCAGTATTTTGCATCATCCAAGAGGATTTTGAGTTCGGTGGATATTTGCCATCTATCCACGCCAAGGTTTTTGTTAGTCTTTCTGAAATCACCTGCCCAAGCCCATAGATCGGCATACATTCGTTTATGTACCTTGCGGACAAATGCTTCTGTAAAAATTACGTCCAGCTTAAATGATCGCATCAACACCCATTGTATGGCCTGTTCTATATTTTGCTGTTCAAACTCATCCAGCTCTTCACGTGTAGCAACTGTAGGAATGAGCAAGCCTTCTTTTTCTTCTTCATCCAATGGAGTTTGCCCATCAATGTATTCTAAATCTAATCCCATAGAATTTTAGGCATTTCATTTTTTATAGCAGTTGTCCTTTCTTTAATTGCTTTTTGTATTCGTTTCTTTGAGTTTTCCTGATCCTCTAGTTTCATAGAGTTGGATGTTCGTAGTACAATTTGGGTGGCCAGTTCCTTTGCCTTGCGGTAAATTAATAACTCTAATGAACCATCTTTGGGCACGAAGCCATAAACTAATTGCATATCCAATGCATTGGCGGTATCTCTTAGAGCCCTGATTGTTATAGAACCATCTTTTTCCCTTCTTTCTATGTCTTGTACACTTTGCTTGGTAATCGACAGTTTATTGCCCAATTGATGCAATGACATGCTTAAAGCAGAGCGTACCGCTTTAATCCAACCGGTTGGAGGTGGTACTACCTTTTTTAAGGCTGAAAAAGCTTGCATTTTACTGTTGAGTTGCTGAATTTGTAATGATTTCTTTCTCATATATGTAATAGTATATCCTGTCAAATAAAATACAAATGTAATACTATAATCTGACAGAATAAATATAAAAGTAAGACTATAGACTGATTAATTATGTATAAAAAAAAGATTAAAATATAACTTTATTATCATAAAATGTTGATAAACAATAAATTGTAAAAAATAATTTGATATCATTGCATTTAATCAAAGATGTTATTTTACTATTGATGAGGCATTAGAATTTTAAATATCTAATAGATCGAACTTTTAAATCAATATCACTTTGCTCCGACGACAAGGTTGCCTGGGAAATTACTCCATCTATTTCACCACTTCCAGGAAATTCTCTTGGCCACAATAGTCAGGTGATTCAGTTTGCAAATTCTGGAATTTATAAGGTATGCATGATTGTCACCCGAATAAATCCAAATACTATTGATACGTGCAAGTATGAGTATTGCAGAAAAGTAACAGTCAATTGTTTTTCCAACCCATCATTGAGTATTTGTGATTTCAATGCGGTTAAAAATGGTGATTTTAGTGAGGGGCTTGTCAAAGGACTGTTGAGCAAAAGTAAATTAGGAAAAAGCCAGGGTAAAATTGCTAATTGGCAATTATATCTAAATGATGGAGACGGATTGGTTTTTGCATCTGATAGTACAGGTGCTTCCGATGATGGGAGTGTAATTCTTATAGGCAATAAAAACAATTTCGCTGGAATCTGGCAACAAGTTGATTTAGGAATTGATAGCTTTATTAACATTGGGTTTGATTATCGTAAAAGCAGTATACTTAATCACCTTTTAGCCATCGATATTGTAATGCGATTGCAAAATGATTCTACTTTAAATTCAAGTAAATCTGGAGAAATATTGAAAAAAGGAATGAAAGAAAAACCAAAGGAAAAAGAAAGAAGTTATAACCGGTTTGATACCTCTATAAATTTTCAATTTGATCCTGAATTAAAGTACCTCGTAATTTGTCTTCAAAATGAAAGTGATACGGAGATGTCTGTGGTTAGTATTGATAATTTAGAAATATGCACTTCGAAAATACCGCTTTCAACATATTCAGAACAATTCGGAAAATTGCGAATTTACCCAAACCCAAGCACGGGACATTTTATTATTGATTTGCAAAAGCCTGCTACTTTCGGAATGAAATTCCGAATCATGGATTTAAATGGAAAAATGGTGCTTGAAAGACAAATTTTCATTGGCAATCAAATTCAGAATATCGATGCAAGCAGTTTGACTTCTGGATTTTATTTCTTGCAAGTTGTTTCTGAAGGAAAAGTATTGGCTGTAGAAAAATTGATGAAGCAGTAATTATTGATTTGAAATTATATAAGCTATTAATCCAACTGTATTATAGGCATAATTTCATTTATTGTGAATTTCAAAATTGTATTGAATATGATATCAAATTATTTTCTGGTTAGCAATGCGATGTACTAGTTTGAACTCTATCAAACAGGTAGAGATTGAATTTGTTTGTCGCGTTTAACTAATTTTTTACTCCAAGAAAACTATAATTTTTAGCATACTCCATCATTTGTTTATAAAATGATGTAGGATATTCCAGCTTTACATCAATTAGTTTGTCGGCTTCAAACACTGGAACTAACTTAGGTTGTATAAATCCTCGGTATGGTTTTAATTGTAAGGTTTTGAATCGAAGCAATATTTCTTTGTGCAGTTGTTTGTCAACCTGAACGCCATAGGTTTCAACTAAATCCTTTGCAGCATTGTAATCGCCTTCGCTTTTTATCCGCTGTATTTCAACCAGAAGTCGGCCAAATAAAAGTCTCAATTGATTGTAATCCCGTATTCTTACGAAGGTTTTTCCTTTGTATTTATCAAAAACAATTACTGAATCCTTCATACCCATTTTGTAAGCCCACATGGAAATTAATTGTCGGTTGCGCATGTGCGCTTCTTCTATATTGTCTCCTTCTTTGATTCTGGTTAATTGGGTCATCAAACCGTTTAAAATGTAATTGTCGTATTCGGCCTTCGCTACATCCAGGTTGGGCATAACGCCAATGTCAATCAATTTATTTGACATGATAAAATACAGTGCTACCAGGTCTGCACGGGCCTCTTCTAAGCAACTGGCATAATTTTTTAAAGTTTTATCTGTTGTCTGAACTCCAGGATTGATTTGTCCACTGGCATGTCCAATACATTCATGCATATCTGTATGTAAGTCGCTGGCAAGTGCACCGTATTTTTTAATCCTCATTTTTATCTCATCATTAGCTGCAAATTCATCCAGGGTTCCTTTTCTTGCATTCATCACATTGTAACTGTAAATGATGTTGCTCAATGAAACAGATTTACTCCCATAATCTTTACGAATCCAATCTGAATTTGGCAAATTAATTCCAATAGAACTTGCAGGGGCAGCATCACCAGCTTGCACAACCACGTTTATTGCTTTAGCAGTGATACCAATTACTTCTTGTTTTTTATGTTTAGGATCAATCGGGCTGTGATCTTCAAACCATTGTGCCTGATTGGCAATGGCTTTAATTCGTTTTGTAGCTTCTTCATCCCGAATGCTGACAATACTCTCAAACGAGGCTTTTTTACCAATCGCATCCAGATAAACTTCTATAAATCCGTTTACGGCATCGATCTTACTTACTGTGTCACGAACCCATTCAATGCAATACAAATCAAAGTCTTTTAAATCACCAGATTTATAATACGTTATTAGTAATTCTAATATCTTTTTCTGTTGTTCATTTTCAGCCACAAGGCTCGCTTTTTCAAGCCAATGGATGATTTTAGAAATGGATGCTCCATACATGCCACTTGCTTTCCAGGTTTTTTCAACGAGTTTTCCATTTTCTTTAATTAATTTGCTATTTAATCCCCAACTTGGTGCTTTACCAGAAGAAGGCATCTTTGCATAAAATGCCTCGACTTCTTTTTGAGTCACATTTTCATAAAAATTATTTGAAGAGGTTTTGATGTTGTCAATGCCACTGGTTAAATCCACACATTTTGGATTTAAATTTAAATCATAAAATAATGGTTTAACTCTATTTTTAAATTTTTCCAAGGACTCGTTGGGTTCGAATGGGAATCCACTTTGATTCGATTTATCCATAAGTTTTGAAAAATAGTCCCAACCGCACTCAGGAATAAATTTTTCGTTGCCGTAATGATGGTGGTTGCCATTGCTAAACCAAAAGCGACCACAGTATTCTTCAAATTTTAACCAATCTGAATTGGTTTTGTCATCTGGATAACTGTCGTAAATATTTTCGAGCGTTTTGCGAAGGAGGATTCCATTTTTATCTTTTTGATCATAAATAATATCGCGTCCAGATAAAGCAGCTTCATAGAGATAATAACAAAGTTCTTTTTCTTTAAGACTTAAACTTGACCAACCTGGAATCTGATAGCGAAGCACCTGGATGTCTGCAAAGGATTCGGCGGATACCTCAAACGTATCCATTTTAGTTGCTGTTGAGTCTGCAGTTTGGCTGACCGCTTCCATCTGTTTTTTCTCAGTTGCATTTTTACAAGCAACAAGCGATAAGATTGCAACCAAAAGGATTAAATGTATATGTTTCATATTAAAGGAATCTTATGAAGCAAAGATAAATTCTTTTAGACTTAAATGAATTTTTCTTTGACTGCAATCGACTAATATTATTTAATTTGCGGAAAATATATCAAGGATATGGTAAGTCCTAATAAATTGTTGTGGTCAGTGTCTGATGAGGAGAATGCATCAAGTAACTTGCAATTGTATTACAACTGGTTATTTAAAACGTATAATTTGCAATTTACGAATTACAGTCAGTTATATGCCTGGTCTGTGAACCATCCAGAAGCATTTTGGGAAAGTTTATTGACCTACTTCAAAATCGAATATTCAGGTAGTTACTCACAAATTCTGTCTGAGAATGCAATGCCTGATACAAAATGGTTTGATGGAATCAATTTAAATTATGCGGAGCATATTTTTAGAAATGGAAATCTTGAAAATCCTGCTTTAATTGCTCATGATGAAATCAGAGCTAGTTATGAAGTAAGTTGGTCAACTTTAATTTCGCAAACTGCAAGCCTGCAAGCTATTTTCAAGTCTTGTGGAATGCAAATTGGGGATCGCGTTTGTGCCTATGCGGGTAATGTTCCAGAAACCACTGCTGCAATGTTAGCCTGCATTGCATCAGGATATGTTTGGAGTTCCTGTTCACCGGATTTTGGTGTGAATTCTGTTTTGGATCGATTCGCTCAAATTGAACCATCCGTGCTTGTGGCGGTGGATGGGTATACATATAATGGTAAATACTTTGACCGGCGTGATGAAGTTGCTCAATTGGTAAGTCAAATTAAAAGTATCAAATTAATTATTTGGGTTCCTTGTGGGAAGTATTCAAATGCGCCAATTACAAGTTGTGATAATATTTATTGGAATGATTTAATTTTTAATCAAGAAAGGGTGCCGCATTATGAACGAGTACCATTTAATCATCCAATTTGGATCTTGTATTCTTCAGGCACAACCGGGTTGCCCAAAGCCATTGTGCATAGTCAGGGTGGGATGCTGTTAGAACATTTAAAATATATAACATTTCACAATGATGTAAAAAAAGGGGAACGTTTTTTCTGGTATACTACGACCGGTTGGATGATGTGGAATTTTGTTCATGCTTCTTTGTTAGCAGGTGCAACGGCCGTGTTGTATGAAGGGAGTCCTGTTTATCCGGAAATTTCTTCTTTATGGAAGCATTCCAAAGAAATTAACATCAATCATTTTGGAACCAGTGCCCCGTTCATAATAAACTGCATGAAAAATGATTTGAATATTCTCAGGGATTATCCCCAAAAACATTTGCGAAGTATAGGATCAACGGGGTCTCCACTTCCACCAGAAGCTTTTGAATATGTTTATAAAAATATTAAATCGGATGTTTGGTTGTGTTCAATGAGTGGTGGTACCGATGTTTGTACTGCATTTATGGGAAGTTGCATTGAACGACCTGTTTATTCAGGTGAATTGCAGTGTAGGGCTTTAGGAGCCGCTATTGAATCGTGGAATGATCTCGGTCAACCCGTATTGCAAGAAATGGGAGAATTGGTATTAATTAAGCCGATGCCGTGTATGCCTGTTTCATTTTGGAATGATCCTGAGAACGTTAAATATAAAGCCAGTTATTTTGATTATTTTCCTGGTGTTTGGCGACATGGCGATTGGATTGAAATCACAATTCACGATGGAGTTATAATTTATGGTCGTTCAGATGCGACCCTAAATCGACAAGGAGTTCGAATCGGGACTGCAGAAATTTATAACGTATTAAATAATATAAAAGCGATTTCAGATAGTTTGATTGTAAATCTCGAATTGGAAGGAGGAAATCACTTGATGCCTTTATTTATTGCTTTAAATTCAGGATATGAAATTTCTGATAGTTTGATCAAGGAAATCAAGGCTGAATTAAAAAACAAATGTAGCCCAAGACATTTACCAGATAAAATTATTCAGGTTCCTGAAATACCATATACCATTAGTGGCAAAAAAATGGAAAGTCCCGTAAAAAAGTCTTGTTAAATTATGATTTAAATAAAGCCTTCAATTCAGGAGCGATGCGAAATCCAGAAGCCATGTTATTTTTTATTAATAACAGAGAGGCTATTTTAAAAACATATAAATAAATGAATTTTTCTATTCTTTGATAAATTTAGAAGTACTTATTCGGCCTTCTTTGTCAGCAATTTGAAATAAATAAATTGCAGGATTTATTTGCTCAATATTCCAATCTATACGATTGGTTCCTTCGGAAACAGCATAGTTCTGTTGCAAAACTATTTTTCCCTGGATATCGCGAATTGATAATTCTGAATCAAATGATTTGAGGCTATTTAATTCAATAAAGAGCTTATTATTAACCGGATTTGGAGAAATTTTAAAATCAACCGTTTCGTCTAAAGTAAGAACAGCTGTGGGTACATTAATATTTACCAAGATAGCGGTATCGATTACCCTGAGAAAATTACTATTTTGGTTTAGTAAATTAGCCCAGGCTTCGTTATTGTATCGATAATTAAAATTGACATTTACGGTGGTAAATCCGTCTTTAGCTGTACCCTCATAACCCACATTAACTTCTATTTTCTTTCCAGCTACACTGGATAGATCAATAGGATCAGTTACAAAACACACCACATTTTGGCTACCGGTACTTTCAATATATAGATCATTATTAGAAGTTCGAAGTCTAACATTTTCTACCATTTTGCCTTCAGATACCCCAATGCTTCCATTGCTGGTATTTAAAATAGGTTTGCAAGTACTGCAACCAGAACAATATGTTTGGTTGGTATTGTTTGCACAACCATCTACCCAGGTGGCATTTTTAAAAGAAGTGCCAGAGGCTAAACCCAGTGTGTAAAAGGGGGCTGGTTCTAGATTGGCTCAATTTTCCGATACGGATAAAATCCAATCTCAAACCTCCTTTATTTCTTTGATCCTGACCACTCCCATCTGTTGCAGGTACAACAGCACTGGTTTTGCCACAAAATTTGATTTGCATCGTTTGAGCATTTCCGTAGACAAAACTTAACATAAAAAGACATAATCCTAAGATTCTCATATAATTATACATAATTTGAAGTAAAGATACTTAATTTTTACAATTTGAAATAATATTGCATAGCCCAATAATTAGGAAGTACTTAAATTTTATTCAAAATATAAATACGTTAAAACCAACGATCAGGTTAGCGTGCTAAAAAAATAAATATTGAAATTGGATTGGTCCAAATATAATATGGTTTTTTCAAATTCCCAAATCAACTAATGATTTTTCTATGATATAACAACATTCGTCAATTTGTTCTGAGGTGATGCAGAGTGGGGGAGCAAATCGAATAATATTACCATGGGTTGGTTTTGCCAATAATCCATTTTTAGCCATTTGCAAGCAGATGTTCCAAGCTAAATCGGATTCCTCCGGACTTTTAATTACGATTGCATTCAATAATCCCTTTCCTCGAATTGTTTCAATGATGGGATGTTTCTTTTGAATAAGTCTGAGTTGTCCACGTAATTGCTGACCTCTGATTTCAGCATTTTCAATCAAATGTTCATCCTTAATAACTTCCAAAGCGGCTATGGCAACTGAGCAGGCTAATGGATTTCCGCCAAATGTTGACCCATGCTCTCCTGGTTTTATACACAACATGATGTCATCGGATGTTAAAACAGCAGAAACAGGCAGTGTGCCGCCAGATAAGGCTTTCCCTAAAATTAAGATATCGGGTTTTATACCCAGATGGTCACATGCCAACATTTTTCCGGTACGTGCAATGCCAGTCTGGACCTCATCAGCAATAAATAAAATAGAATGCGCCCGGCACAGTTCAAATACCTGCTGTAAGTAGCTGTCATCCGGTACAATGACTCCCGCTTCCCCTTGAATCGGTTCGATTAACAAGCCCGCGATATTCGGTATTGTGGAAATACAATTTTTTAAAGCATCAATATCATTATAAGGTAACTTAATAATGCCAGGCAAAAAAGGACCAAAATTGGTATAACTTGATGGGTCAGTAGAGGCAGAAACGGCTGTCATGGTACGGCCATGAAAATTGCCTTCAAAAACAAGGATGGTTGCCATATTTTCAGGGATGCCTTTCTTTGAATAGGCCCATTTTCTGCAAAGTTTCACTGCGGTCTCAACAGCTTCTACCCCAGTGTTCATTGGCAGTACTTTGTCGTATCCAAAAAGTTTACACATATATTTTTCATATAGCCCCAAACGATCATTGTAAAAAGCTCTTGATGTGAGTGTAAGTTTTTGTGCTTGAATGATGAGTGCATTTATAATTGCAGGATGACAATGCCCTTGGTTTACGGCAGAATAGGCAGATAAGAAATCAAAATACTGCTTCCCGTCAACATCCCATACATAGACACCTTCTCCACGATCAAGTACAACGGGCAATGGATGATAGTTATGAGCACCGTATTGATCTTCAAGTGCTATAAATTTCTCTGGGGAAACCATTTCACGGGTTAAATGCATAAACTAAATTTAATATGCAAATTTAGCCAGATATGAGCATCCGGTAGTTTAATTTAACCGAATAATTCCTTTAAATTCAAATAAATATTCAATGTCTGGCGAATGATGCTTTGGGTACCAAGATTGTAGATTGTATAATCTGCATAGGGACTTCGCTGTTCATCATTTAATTGAGCTTTCATGCGTTTTTGAATTTCTTCAAGAGTCCATTGATCTCTTCTTTTTAAGCGATCAATTCGAAGCTGTTCATTTGAAACAACTAAAATTATTTTATCTACTGCTTGTTGATTTAAAACTTCAATTAATAAAGCAGATTCTTTTATTATAAAAGGGGCTTGTTGATTTGCTGACCAACTCATAAAATCCAAACCAACAGCAGGGTGAATAAGATTGTTTATCCATTGGGTTTCTGCGGGGTTCTTGAAAACCTTTTTAGCTATAAAGGATCGATTTAAGCTGTGTTTAGAATCATATGATAAGGAACCAAAATGATTTTTAATTTGTTGAATAATTTCAAGATTGTTTTCCATGATCCAACGGGCTCGAAGGTCTGAATTGTAAATAGGGACATCAAGCGTTTCGAAAATTTTGGCAACAGTTGTTTTGCCACTTCCTATGCCTCCGGTTAATCCGATTACCTTCATAGAATGAGTTCATTTTTAATTAATATGCAATCTTTGATTTGATAATTAGTTCTATCTGGGTTGATTCGTTTTTTTTCAAGTCGCGAGTTAATTTTTGAAAACCATATAGTTTCATCTTTTGTTGGCAATTCAAATTCTATAAAGGAAGGGTCTCCAAATTCAAATGAACAAACGCTTACTTCAAGGTCTTTTAATATGCTTAGGACGGATTGTATTTTTTCAAAAGGACCTGAATAACTAAATTTATTCCGTATGAGGAATTCTGTTTTTTCAGATTGATTTAAACAATTCCAACTAGACTCTTTATATGCTTTAATAAGTCCGGGGACTCCCAATAAAGTGCCCCCAAAATAACGCACAACTACTACCAGGCATTGAGTAAGTTGAAATGATTCTATCTGATTCAAGATTGGTTTGCCTGCTGATCCTGCTGGTTCTCCATCATCAAATGACTTAGAATGAAATTCATAAACCCCAATTTTCCATGCATAACACCAATGTCGGGCTTTTGGATGTAAATTCTTGATTTCTTCAATTTTCATTTCGATTTGTTGTTTGTCACGTACCTGAAATGAATAGGCAATAAATTTACTTCCTTTTGAAGTTAGTTCATAGGAATTAGGTGTTTTAATTGTTAAATAGGAGCTGATTTTCAGTTTATATGGATTCTAAAATAATGAAATCAAAAGTATAGAAATTGTTGATAAAAGAATGGCGATTATCAATTTACTTGTAAGGGAGTCTTTAAACAAGTAGTAACCACTCAGAGCAGAAGCTATGATAACCGAGCAGTTTAGAACGGGAAAGAATGCAACTCCGCTCCATTCCATTTTAAGAGCTTTGAGCATAAAATAAATTGAAAAAAAATTGGGCAAGCCTAAGGCAATGCCGAACGAGATTTCCGGTTTGCTTATTTTAATGCGTTGGTTTGAAATACTAAAAGCAGCGATTCCAAATAAAGCAGCTGATAAAAATAAATAGCCCGGAAATAGGGTATGAAATTCTGGATTCAAGAAACTTGCTTTACTAAGAAGCAAAAATCCAATTTCAATAGCAGACGATATAATTAGTGTGGCAATCAGGGTTTTAAAATTAAATGGGCTTATAGCAGATTCGGTATTTGTTGCATAAACCAATACGATTGCGAAAATTCCAGTGGTCCAACCAACGAGTTGGATTGTATTTATTGGATCACCCAGTAATAAAGCCGCAAGTACCGTTATAACAATTGACATTTTTTGAAATAAAGCTGCAATCGGCAATCCAGATGACCTGATTGCATTTGCAAATGCATTAAATCCAAGGATAAACAGTAAGCCCAATCCTAAAATCCATGGAATCCATTCAATAGAAAATTGATGGAGCATTTTATTTCCATTCCAAATTAAGCCTATAATAAAACAGGTTATATAATTAACAAGTATGATAACCGAAGTACGCACATTAAATGCAGAAGAAAACCTGAACAGGATGCCGAGTAATGTGGTGCAAAAAATACAAAGTATGGTAAAAACCATGGCTAACGACAAAGTTATTAACAAATTATTGAAAAGTCTTTGCAAACATTTGGCATTACTTTGGTTTTTTAAAAATAGTTTTGTTGAGCATTTGTTTTATATTTAGGATATACGGGAACTCGCTAAAAGGTTCTTTTCCAAGTTTTATAGGTTTAGATTTCTCTATTACTGTGTAAATGAGACATTTAATAGTATGTAATGCTTGGTCAAAGGACTTCTTTGAGGTTTTATTCAATTAAAAGCAATACCAGAATGACACTTTTCAGTTTATTTATTTATGTAGGAATTGCAGCTTTGCTGTTGACTTTATTAGTTGCAAGGGCTTATAAAAAGTCCATAAGCATTCCAGACAGCTTTTTACAAAATTTTGCCGGTTGCCTTTTTGTGTTTTCTGGCTTTGTGAAGGCTGTGGATCCATTGGGAACCGCTTATAAAATGGAGCAATATTTTACCGCTTTTGAAGATACCTGTAAAGGATCTTTCCTAAAATTTTTAGCTCCGGTTTTTCCATGGTTTTCACAGCATGCGATCAGTTTTTCTGTATTTATGATTGTTCTTGAAATCGTTTTAGGCATTATGTTAATCATAGGGTACCAGAAACGACTTGGTTCCTGGCTATTCTTTTTAATTATGGTGTTTTTCACTGTTTTAACAGGATTTACTTATTTGACAGGCTATGTTCCAACAGATGCTAACTTTTTTGAATTTTCAAAATGGACTGAATATAATAAAAACCAAATGCGCGTAACAGATTGTGGCTGTTTTGGTGATTTTATTAAACTGGAACCTAAAATATCATTTATAAAAGACCTTATTTTAATGATTCCTGCACTTTGGTTTATTTTTAGATGGAAACATTGTCATGAGATCTTCAGTCCGATAATCAGAACTGGGATTACTTTTGTGAGCACCCTTGCATTGTGTTTGTTTTGCTTTAGTAATTTTGTTTGGAACGAACCTATAATAGATTTCAGACCCTTTAAAAATGGCGTAAATATCAAGACAACGCTTGCGGCTGAGCAGAAAGCAATGGCAGATGTCGAAATACTCGCTTATAAAGTCAGAAGTAAAATTGATAAACATGAATTGGAAGTTCCGGCAAAGGACTTTTTAGATTCATTTAAAAATAATCCAAATTTTAAAGCAAGTTGGGAAACATTAGATCAAATTAAGTCTGAGCCAAAAATTCCAAGGACTAAAATTTCTGATTTTGAAATTTTGTATTTAGATGGAAATCCCGCAACGGAATCATTCCTTGATGAAACAAAATATAATTTGGTTATTATAAGCCCAAAAGTTAAATATACCAGTGTTTCTATCAAAGAAGAACGGTTGGATTCAGTATTCAGAATGGATACCATTTTAATTAAAACGAAGAAAAAAGATTCTATAAGAATAGAACGTGTTTTTGCCGGAACAGAAGCAAAGACGATTAAACGCAATAAGTATGAGTGGAATGAAGACTATTTAAAAATTCTTAAATCCTCCATATTGCCATTGCTGGATAGCGTAAAAGATCTTGCGATGTCATCAGCTATATTCGGAGCATTGACTGAAGAAGGAATTGCCGATTTGAAACAGGCTGCTGGGATAGATTTTCCATGTTATGAAGCAGATGATCTCTTGTTAAAAACCATCATGAGGTCCAATCCAGGTTTATTACTGATGCAAAATGGTCAGATTATCCAAAAATGGCATTATAAGCAACTACCAGAGCCTACAGAATTGAGGAATAAATATTTAAATGGACACGGTACTAAGATTTATTAAGTAAAGGTTTGCTGAAATCAGATACAGGCGTGCTGTTTAATGATCTTGTTATCAGTTCAAATCTTGGGATTTGGGTAGTGCTCTTTGCTTGCTGATAACAAATTACAGCTTTATTTAATTTCTTTAATTCATAAATCGGCTTACTTTTGTGCCAAATAAAAGCCGTAACGCTACATGCTGAGTAGGAGGAATGTTCGCGTCAAAGTGATGCAACAACTGTATAGTCTGGCCCAGGATCGAGATCTCAACTTCAGGGATGCTGTAAATGCATATTATTCTACAATACAGGATTCCTTTCGTCTGTATTTATTGAACTTATATTGCATTATTAAAGTTTGCTCCTTTGCCGCGGAAGACTCAAAAAACCGCATTACCAAACACATTAAAACGGATGAGGATAAACTTTTTACAGATAAAATATTTTCTAATCCATTGATAACTAGCCTTGTAAACAATAAAGTGTTGCAGGCGAAATTTAAGGAAGAAAAATGTGGAGAAGGTTTGGATGAGGATCTGTTTAGAAAAATCTACAAGGAATTTTGCAAAGAAGAGGCGTATCAAAAATACCTAAGCAGTGAATCTACTAATGAAGATCATGTTGAGATTTTACTTGAGCTTTACCGGTTTTGTAGAAAAAATGAGGTCTTTAATGAAATCATGGATGACCGGTTTTGTGGTTGGACAGATGATAAGTCATTGGTTATTGGGGCCCTTAAAGAGACTTTGAAAATATTACCTAAATCGGGTCCTATTTATGAAGAACATATCCCGGACGATGACACAGTAGAAGTTTTTGGAAAATTCTTATTGGAAAATACGCACAAACAAGATCAGGAACTTGAGGCATTGATAAATCCAGTTTTAGAGAACTGGGATTCTGAGCGTGTTGCTTTGATTGACATGATTCTTATAAAAATGGGCGTCGTGGAGATGACCAACTTTAAAACAATCCCTGCAAAAGTTACACTTAATGAATATGTGGAACTTTCAAAAACGTATAGTACAGACAAGTCGAAGGAGTTTGTAAATGGGGTGTTGGACAAATTGTTGAAACAATTGGATTCCGAAGGAAAGATTGTCAAGGAGGGCAGAGCTTTGAATTTATAGTTCTACTTGGTATTTTTAAAGATCATAGGGTTTCTTTATGGATAAAGTTATTATTTTAGATTTTGGGTCACAGGTTACACAACTAATTGCCCGACGTGTGCGTGAACTTGAAATTTACTGTGAAATCATTCCGTTCCATAAACCTGTACCCGATGACGAACACATTGCTGCAGTCATCTTATCAGGAAGTCCAAGCTCAGTAAGAGACTCGAACCATCCGACAGTTGATTTTACAGATTTGTTTAATAAATATCCTGTTTTAGGCATTTGTTATGGTGCTCAATTAATGGCTTCGACTCTTGGAGGTTCCGTTCAGGTTTCTGACAAAAGAGAATATGGACGTGCCCAATTGAAGCAATTAATTTCAGATCCAATTTGGGATGATGTAAAGCCTGAATCTCAGGTTTGGATGTCACATAGTGATACAATTACCAGCATTCCAGGTAATTTTCAAATTATTGGTTCGACGGATAGCATTCCTGTTGCAGCGCTAAAAGCAACCAAGTCAAAATTTCCGATATACGCGTTTCAGTTTCATCCGGAGGTAATGCATACTTTATTTGGTAAAGTCATGCTTGGTAATTTTCTTAAAAAAATATGCGGTATCCAATCCAACTGGACAACAAAATCTTATATAGACGAAACAATTCAACAGATTCGCGAATCTGTTCAAGATGAGCATGTCCTTTTAGGACTTTCCGGAGGGGTCGATTCTTCTGTAGCAGCCTTGATAATGAAAAAAGCGATTGGCAATCGATTGCATTGTTTTTTTATAGACAATGGCTTGTTGCGTTTCAATGAATTTGATCAGGTTTTGCATACTTATAAGGATCTGGGTCTCGATGTTAAAGGGATAGATGCCCGTAAATTATTTTATGATGCTTTGAAAGGAGAAGCTGACCCAGAGAGAAAGCGAAAGATTATCGGAAAAGTATTTATTGATGTATTTCAGCAAGCGGCTTCAAATTTTCCAGAAGTCAAATGGTTATGTCAGGGAACAATTTATCCCGATATTATAGAATCTGTTTCGGTATATGGTCCTTCAGTTACAATAAAATCGCACCATAACGTTGGTGGTTTGCCCGATACCTTGCACTTAAAAATTATTGAACCTTTAAAACTACTTTTTAAAGATGAAGTCAGGGAAGTCGGTAAAGCCTTGGAATTGCCTTCAGATATTTTGAATCGTCACCCTTTTCCTGGACCTGGATTGGGAATACGTATAATAGGTGATGTTACAGAAGATAAAGTCTTATTGCTCCAACAAGCGGATCATATTTATGTCAATAATCTTAAAGATCACGGGTATTATGACAAAATATGGCAGGCAGGTGCCGTACTGCTTCCAATCCATACCGTAGGGGTCATGGGTGATGAACGAACTTATGAACGAGTCATTGCATTGAGAGCTGTAAATTCAACAGATGGGATGACAGCAGAGTTTTCTGAGATTCCACATTCCCTACTTGCTAAAATATCCAGTGAAATTATTAATCAAGTCAAAGGTATAAACCGGGTTGTTTATGATATTAGTTCGAAGCCTCCTGCAACGATTGAATGGGAATAAACAACTGAACTGGTTGTGTTGTGCCCTGTTATTTTCCTGCGGAACGGCTAGGAAAAAAACTTCAGTACCCCGGCCTCCTAATCAAGAACCAGTTCAAAAGAGATTCCTGGGAAAACGCTACCCAATAAGATTGATACGATTTATTGGAAAGAAGATATCGTAAAACATGAATCTAAACCGGAAACAAATAAAGTAGACAGTCTTCCGAAAGATGACAAAAACAAGGTTTCTAAGGCGATGAAACCCATTCATATTTTAGCTTTGATCCCATTTAAAGTAAGTGAACAAGACACCATCGTCAATAAAATCAATGCTACCAATTTGAGATTTGTACAGTTTTATGCAGGAATGAAAATGGCATTGAATGAGTTTCAGAATAAATCTGAAGTTCCTGTCTTTCTTGATGTTTTTGATTCAGGGGAAATTGAACACACCGAAAAATTACTGCAAGAACGAGTTAAAAATACTCCGGATTTAATAATAGGCCCATATAAAACAGAATCGTTAAAATTTGCAGCCAATTGGGCAAAACAAAATAAAACCATGTTGGTAAGTCCTTGGATAAGTAGCTCAACAATTACAGATCAAAATCAATATTATCTTCAACTGAAACCAGGTTTGAATGCTCATTTTCAAAAAATCAATGAACATGCCAGAAAGCATTTTAATGCAGATAATATTTTCTTGGTGAGTAAGTCGAAAGTTGATTCCAGGGCAAAATATTTTAATGAAGGATTTACCGGAAAAGACTTAATTCAGGAAGAAATTATTTCAGAAGAAGATTTATCGAAATCCATTGAACCAATTTTAGAAAAATATTTAAAGGCAGACGGCCCAACAGTTTTTATATTGCCAATGGCTTCTTCTAAAGATGAAAATTACATTTACCAATTTTTGCGAAGGGTTTCTGCAGAAAAGAAAACGAAGCCGGTTTATATCTACGGCTTATCCAAATGGACAGAATTAAAGACAGACATTTTTGATTTTATAAATACCTTAAATGTAAGATTGTCGATAAGTAATTTTACAGATGAATCGCGAACAGATATTAAAAATTTTAGACGGAAGTATTTTGATGAATATAGAGAATTCCCTGGAGATGATGCTTTGGAAGGGTATGATGTTGCCCAATATTTAATTGGAGCATTATTAAAATCAGAATTGCCATTTCAAATTGAAAACCTAAAACAACAATTCAAACCACTGGAAACAGAATTTGAAATCAAACCAGTGTACAAAACGAATAACACTTCACCAGATGTCCCTGATTTTTATGAAAACAGCTTTATTAGAATTGTAGAAATAAAGAATAATCGATACAATGTTATTGAATGAAAACAGCAGTTATTTTACAGCAAACTACTTTATTTAAAATTCATTGCCTTGATTTAGGTCTATAACTTTGAAACGAATTGTGCGATTCTTGCATGAACATTGCACCAAACTAGTTCTGATTAAACCTTGAATTGGAACTACGAATAGGCTAGGGGTTTGACGCTTAATTGTCATTTAAGCAAAATCTGATTTATTTAGGATTGCGTTCATAATTAAAAGTGAAAGCAAGTATTTAATGAATCCTTGTCCAGTCTAATTGCAAATGGCTGATACTACCAAATATAAAAAGCAATGCAAGAGGGATCAGTACCAGGATCCACATCAAGCGATAATACCAAGTGGGAAGATTTGATTTTTCAAAAAATTCAGCGACGAAACTGATTGCCATCAATGTAAGTGCAAGCATTGGGATCAACAAACAAAGGAATGAGGCAAAATAGTCTTGTATTAACCATAAACAGCTTAATGTCAAGCTTAAAACGATTCCAATTTTGAATAGAGGGAAATTCGTAGAGCTTTTACCCGAGTTCATAATGGGTTAAATTGACAGCAAATGATTGGACAAATTAAACTAAAATTTAATGCTGTACGTTCTTGAATCATATGAAGATAAATAGCATTAATTTGATTTTGTTCATGATCATGGGTGTTTATGTTGTTGCTCAGAATACCCCTGAAGAGTATGAAAAGATGTATCAGGCTCGTATTCAACTCGAACGGATTAATGATGTTTACATCCCCTTAAATATTGAAGAAGCTATGCTTGAATTAGACCGGCTTACAGATGATAAAGTAGCTAAAAGCTTATTAGAGCTTCCGGAAGACAGCATCGCTAGTAAGTTGCATTTTAATTTAGGCCGATGGATGCAAATAAATTGGGGATTGGAAGAGGGGAGTCGCTTGGCCTATTATTTGAAATCAAGAGGATTGTCATTTCCTGATGATATGGAGGATTTGTTAATCCGTTGTTGGTATAGACATTTGAACAAACAGGCTTTGGATGATCAGAAATTGATCGATACTTATATAATTCAAAGAAAATCAGATTTCGCAAAAAAATTGAGTAAATTTATAATTGATACCATCGCGAAAAAGCCAGTTAGAAATTGATTATCAAGTCATTATGCTGAATTTAGTTGCAACATATAGTGATGAAACAGCTTAATTTCAGTATGAATTCAGCACGGAACTCCCATTGAAAAAAAAATCCTAGTTCTCAAAAATTTATAGCTTTGCCCGATTTTAAATGAAAAATTAGCACTGAATGGCAAGTAAGCTGTTAATCGTAGAGTCACCCGCCAAAGCAAAAACGATTGAAAAATATTTGGGCAAGGATTTTAAAGTAAAGTCCAGCTATGGCCATATTCGTGACCTTGACAAAGGAAGTAAAGGAATAGACATCAATCAGAAATTCACTCCAAACTATGTGGTGTCGCCTGAAAAGACCAAAGTAGTAAAGGATTTAAAGGATTGGGCAGCCAAAGTCGATGAAATTTGGTTAGCAACGGATGAAGACCGAGAAGGGGAAGCTATTAGTTGGCATTTATGTGAAGTTTTAGGGCTAAATCCTGAGAAAGTCAATCGAATTGTATTCCATGAGATCACAAAACAAGCCATTCAAAAGGCAGTAAAGAATCCAAGGACGGTAGATCTTAACCTGGTTAATGCTCAACAAGCCAGACGCGTATTGGATCGTTTGGTGGGGTTTGAATTGTCAGAAATATTATGGAGAAAAGTACGAAATAAACTTTCTGCAGGTCGGGTTCAGTCGGTTGCAGTAAAGTTAGTTGTGGATCGGGAACGATCGATTCAGGAATTTCAATCAGAGGACTATTTTAAAATTGATGCTTTTTTCGTTAGTGCGGATGGAAAAAACAAGCAACAAATAAAGGCTGTATTAAATCATAAATTTAAAACGGCCAAAGAATCCCGGCAATTTTTAGAATTGTGCAGTGATTCGAATTACGTGGTATCGCAAGTAGCCGTAAAACCAACTAAACGAAATCCGGCACCCCCATTTACAACATCAACCTTACAACAAGAAGCAAGTAGAAAACTGGGTTTTGGAGTAAACCGAACCATGAGCAATGCTCAAAAATTATATGAATTCGGTTGGATTACATATATGCGAACGGATTCTACCAATTTAAGTGAAACGGCTTTAAATGAAATGGCTGTAGAAATTGAGAAGCAATTTGGTAAGCAATATGTGCATACGCGGCAATATAAAACCAAAAACGCGTCTGCGCAGGAAGCACACGAAGCCATTCGTCCGACTTATATGGACCTGCGAAATGCGGGAGAGGATACCGACCAACAAAAATTATATGAATTAATCTGGAAACGCGCAATGGCGTCGCAAATGGCTGCTGCTGAAATTGAAAAAACAGAGGTTGATATTGCGATTTCTAAAACGAAAGATCATTTTTTTCAAGCAACTGGAGAAGTATTGATTTTTGATGGTTTTCTGAAATTATATCTTGAATCGTCAGATGATGAAGATGAAGAAAATGCATCCATTCTGCCTCCTTTAAAAGTGCATGATCTTTTGAATTATCTCAATATTACAGCAACCCAAAAATATACACGACCACCGGCTCGATATACAGAAGCAAGCTTAGTTAAAAAATTAGAAGAGTTAGGTATTGGAAGACCCTCAACCTATGCGCCCACTATTAGTAAGATTATGGAGGAAAATCGGGGTTATGTTGTGAAAGAAAGCAGACCCGGATTGGAACGAGCATTTCAGGTTATCAAATTGGAACAAAAAAAGATCATTGAAATAAAGGAGACTGAAATTACAGGCGCTGGAAAAAATCATTTATATCCAACAGATATCGGGATGATCGTTTGTGATTATTTAGCCTTGCATTTTCCTGATGTAATTAATTACAGTTTTACTGCTGAAATCGAACAAGAATTTGACGAAATAGCAGATGGCAAGTTAAACTGGGTTAAAATGATTGATGATTTTTATTGGCCATTTCACAAAAATGTGGATGTGGTTATGGAACAGGGTGAGCGCGCTAAAGGAAGAAGAGATTTAGGAATTGATCCGGCAACTGGAAAGAAAATATTAGTACAATTGACTCGCTTTGGTCCTGTGGTTCAATTGGGGGATCGGGATGAGATGAAAGAAGATGAAAAACCAGTCTTTGCGAATCTCAAACCTGGACAAAGTATGGAGACCATAAGTTTTGAAGAAGCTTTAGAGCTTTTTAAACTACCAAGGGATCTTGGAAAACACGAAAATCAAGATGTGACAATTGGTTCAGGTCGATTTGGCCCTTATGTTAAATTTGGTGAGCAATTTATTTCTATACCCAAAAACCTGGATCCTCTAGAAATTTCAAAAGAAACTGCAATTGAAATTATAAAACAAAAGCAAAAAGAAGATGCTCCTATTGGCTATTATAAGGAATTACCAGTAACCAAAGGTACCGGACGGTTTGGGCCCTTTGTAAAATGGAATGGAATATTTGTAAACGTACTCCAAAAGAATCAATTTTGAAAAATTGAATTTGGATGATGTTAAACCTTTAATCGACGCAAAAGAAGTAAAAGAAGCAAATCGATTTATACTTAAGTTTGATGAAGATAAAATAACCGTTGAAAACGGAAGGTGGGGCCCTTACATAAAATATGGAAAAAAATTAATCAATTTTCCAAAGAAAGAGGGTCAAAGAATTACGGCTGATCAAGCTGCTAAGATGACTTTGGAGGATATTAAATCGATTATTCAGGAGCAAATACCTACTGCGTTTGTAAAAAAGGAACGCAAGAAAAAAGCTAAATAAAATAATTTAGATTAATACCGTTTTTTACGAGGATACCAGAGAAATCGAAGCAGTAAATTTGCCTGGTATCGACTGAGGGATAAGTCTTTTTCAATTAAACCACTGTCTTTTAGTAAGAATTCATCATTAAATGATTTACTTAAAACAAATGATGGACTAAATGTCCATGCTCGATTTATTCCAATATCAATACCCGCTCCAATACCAATCGAAAACAATAAAGCTGAATTTGCAACTGGGTCAGTAACCGTTTTGTAAGTCTGTTTGTTATAAGCAATATTGGGATTCAAAATAAAATGAAACCCTTTTTTAAAAAACTGTCCTTGTTTGTTAAATGTCGGACAATTGCAATCATTGCCAAAATCCATTGGATAAAACAAGATTGGAACAGATAATTTAAATTGGATTTCTTTTAAACTCAAGGCGTTTGATAGCTCATTCGATTTCGTGTAATCAAATATTAAAGCAGGATTGAATTCAATTCTTCGGGGTTTTATTCGAAACCAATAAGACGGCCCAATGCCAAAGTGGCTTGTGTTTTTGATCAGGTACTGTTGATTTCCGGATGGAATTGAAAAAAGTACCGCTCCAGCTTCCAAATGGAAGCCATATTGCCCAATTGAAGACTTTTGGATTAATACAATAGTCATTAAAACCACAAGGAAGCGAATCTTCATATTAAGGAAACCCATTTTTTGGTAACTTATTATCTTTGCCTAAATTTAAAATTGAAAACCAAGAAACAAATATCCAATAAAATACAGATTGTTACACTAGGTTGTTCAAAAAACTGGGTAGATTCAGAAAACCTCATTACGCAACTTAAATACAACCAGTTTGAGGTGGAACATAACCCCATCAAAGAGGTCTCTCAAACAGTGGTTATAAATACCTGCGGATTTATAGACCGTGCCAAAGAAGAATCGATCAATACCATCCTTGAATACGCCAATTTAAAAAAGCAAGGCAAACTGGAGAAATTGTATGTTACCGGTTGTCTGTCCCAACGATATAAAGACAGTCTGGAGGAAGAAATTCCTGAGGTGGATGCATTTTTTGGGACCATGGAAATGCCAGGCTTGCTTGCGAAATTAAATGCTGATTATAAAAAGGAACTGGTAGGGGGAGCGAATTGTCACGACACCAGCACATTTTGCCTATTTGAAAATTTCTGAAGGTTGTAATAGAACCTGCAGCTTTTGTGCAATTCCATTGATGAGAGGTCAGCATCGTTCGGTGCCGATAGAGGATTTGGTTTCACAGGCAAAGCATTTAGCAAGGTATGGAGTCAAAGAGCTCATTCTAATAGCTCAAGAATTGACATATTACGGATTGGATCTTTATAAAAAAAGAGCATTGAATGAATTGCTTCAAAAATTGGCAGCTATAGATGGCATTGAGTGGATTCGATTACATTACGCTTATCCTTCTAAATTTCCATTGGAAATTCTGGATGTCATTCGGGATGAGCCTAAAATTTGTAACTATATTGATTTGCCTCTTCAACATATTTCCGATCCGATTTTAAGCACCATGAAGCGTCAAATTTCAAAAGAAGAAACGATTCAATTGGTACAGACAATTAGAGAAAAAATTCCGGGTATTCATTTTCGAACTACATTTCTGGTAGGGTTTCCTGGAGAAACGGATGCTATTTTTCAAGAACTATGTGAATTTGTCCGGTTTGCAAAATTTGAGCGAATGGGTGTGTTTCAATATTCTCAGGAAGAAGATACCAGTGCATATCAATTAGGGGATCTCGTCAGCCCAGAAATCAAAGAAGCCCGGGCTGCTGAGCTCATGGCGATCCAAGAGGCTATTAGCTATGAGTTAAATCAAATGAAGTTGAACCAGGTTTATAAAGTTTTAATTGATAAAAAGGAAAATAATTATTATTTTGGCAGAACCGAGTTTGATAGTCCTGAAGTTGACAATGATGTTTTATTTGAAACTCCAAGCATGAATTATTTGAGAATAGGAGATTTTGTAAATGCACGAATTATAAAGGCAGATGCCTATGATTTAATTGCCATACCAGAATTTTAAACAATGGAAAATTCCATTTTTAAGCAATACATTAAACCAGGGTATCAAGCGCTATTAATAATAGCCTTATATGGATTTATCTTATTAATATTAAAATTTTTAGATCTGATCGAATACAGAAAATTTGTTGTTCGATTTTGTTGGCTTTTTGGAACAGCATTTCTATTGTTTTATATAATTATAAACAGCATTTTTAGTTTTACGGCTGCAGATAAAATGACTTATTTCAGAAATTCAATTTTTACTTATGTAGCCTGTTTATTTGTTGTAGTAGGATTGAATACCCTGATTTCCGGGAAGGTTGTCTACGAAGTTGATACCTATTCATGGATCCTTTTAGTATTTAGCATGGTGTATATTGTATTTATTACAATTATTAATCTGCTTCGTAAAATTGTTGAGATGGCCGTTAATCAAAATAAAAAGATTGAGGATGAAAATTAATTTTCTTTATTTATTGATATTCTTTGTTTCACAACAGGTGGCTTGTCAACAAAATCATAAAAACCAGAGGTCAACACAGAATTTACAAAAAGATAATATGGAGGTTCAGATCCCTTCAGAAATTGTACCTGTTATATTTTCTGAAGAAGTATGGAAGCAAAAATTAACGCCTCAAGCCTATCATGTATTGCGCGAGAAAGGAACAGAAAGAGCGTTTACTGGAATGTATTGGGACAATCATGCCAAAGGAATTTATGTTTGCAATGCATGCGGCTTACCATTATTTGAATCTGATCAAAAATTTGAATCGGGAACAGGATGGCCAAGTTTTTAAAACCAATTCAAAATAAACTGGTGTCTGAAATACAAGACAATGAACATGGAATGTCGAGAATCGAAGTTGTTTGTTCACGTTGTAAAGGTCATTTAGGTCATGTGTTTGATGACGGACCCCAACCAACTGGTTTGCGGTATTGCATGAATTCTGTTTCTTTAAATTTTATTCCAAATGGTGTTATAAAATAATTCTTTTGAATCAATCTGTTAATAAATCAGAAGTGATCGTTTCAATTGATTTGCAACCACATAAACTCATAGTAATCATTAATTCAGAAGCAAGGTTTTGGACCAAAGTTTCGACTCCAACATGACCTTTTAATGCGAGGGCATATACGTAGGGACGCCCAATTCCAATAGCTTTTGCACCCAAAGCCAATGCAATGAAGATATCCGTGCCACTGCGGATTCCACTATCAAATAAAAGTGGATACGAGGAAGGAAGTATTTTTTTTATTTGACGCAGAGCATCCAAGCTTGAAAATACCTGGTCAATTTGGCGCCCACCGTGATTCGATACAATGATCCCATCAATTCCACTGTCCAATGCCTTTCGAGCATCTTCTTCGTGTAAGATCCCTTTTAATACAATTGGTAATTTTGTAATGGTGCGTAACCACGTGATATCATCCCATGATAAATCTGGATTTGAATACAAGTCAAAAAAACATCGAATCGCTTTTACGGAATTACCGGTTTTAAGATTGTTCAATAGGGTATCGGGATAGGATTTTAAAATTTCTAATGTATCGAAGAATCCAGGTCGGTTACTCACTGATTTTGTTGGAGTATTGTGTTTATTGGAATTCATTAATTTATTAAATACAGGATCTGACGTGTATTGTGCTAAGCCTTTGCCGTATATAAAAGGAAGGTATGCATTTTCTAAATCCATCACCCTCCAACCGATGGTGGTTGTATCTAATGTAAGAACCAAGGCAGTACACCCATTTTGTTCAGCTCTGGAAACTAAACTTTCAACAAGTTCTCTTGATTTGCTAAAGTATAACTGAAACCATTTATTCGAAGTGCCTAACAGCGAACTGCAAGTTTCCATGGATTTTGATGCCTGATTGGAGTAAATCATGGTGAGTCCTGTATTTTTAGCGGCTATGGCCAATTCCAAATCTGCATTTAAATGCGCAAGCTCAAGAACTCCAATAGGTGAAAAGTAAAAAGGTAGCGGAAAACGATTATTAAAAATCTGAGTTTCTAAAGAAGGATTTTCACATCCTTGAAGCATGTGAGGTTTAATTCGATAGCGTTTAAATGATTCCCGATTATTGGTAACTCCCTGATTCGTTCCGGCTCCTGTAAAAATATAATCAAAAGCGTTCTTGCTGAGTTTTTTAGAAGCTTCCAATTGTAATAATTCAAAGGAAACAGGTATGCAAGGTTTAGTTCCAGCCAGGCGGTTGCTAAATATTATTTTTAACCAATCTCGTCCCAGCTCCATGGATTTGGAATTATTGAATTTCTATTAAAAACTTGTTCTTTTTTCCATTATCAACTATAATGTATTTGCCGTGAATTAAATCTGTTTCTAAAAGATCGGCATCCACATCCGTTATTTTTCTCTTATTAATCCCAATTGCATTTCCTTGTATCGCTCTTCGAGCTTCTGACTTTGAATTCAGGATGCTTGTATGTTCTGACAATAAACTAATTACATTTTTGTTTTCATTAAATTGTCCCCGAGTAAGACTAAAATTTGGAAGTTCATCTTTCAGCTGTTTATAGGTTTCAGATTCTAGCGAATAAAGAAAATCCGTAGTACAATCTTTGTTAAATAACAATTCTGAAACTTCCATGGCTCCCTGAAATGCTTTTTTGCCATGTACTCTCAAGGTGATTTCTTCAGCTAATATTTTTTTTAATGAACGCAGGTCAGAAGCATGCTCCAGTTCTAAAGCTTCAATTTCTACTTGCGATTTTAAGCTAAAATAGCGAAATAGTTTACTTAAATCCGAATCGTCAGAATTTATCCAGAATTGATAAAATTTATAAGGACTAGTCAATGCTGGATCTAAAAAAATATTCCCTGATTCTGTTTTTCCAAATTTTTTACCGTCTGATTTTGTTAAAAGGGGCGTTGTCACAGCATAAGCTTTGGAATTAGCGATTACTTTTCCGATATATTCTGTTCCTGCGGTAATATTTCCCCATTGATCAGAACCACCCATTTGTATACGGCAATCATGTAATTGATACAGACAATAAAAATCATATGCCTGCAAAAGCTGGTAAGAAAATTCGGTATAAGAAATGCCAGTTTCGAGTCTTTTCTTAACAGATTCTTTAGAGAGCATGTAATTTATTGTTGTGTGTTTGCCAACATCCCGCAAGAATTCCAACACATTCATGTCTTTATAAAAATCGAAGTTATTGACTAAGATTGCTTTATTTGGACCTTCATCAAAATTGAGTAACTGTTTTAGCTGCTTTACTTGAAACTGAATGTTATCATCCAACTCTTGATAGGATTTTAATTCACGTTCTTTATCCTTTCCAGACGGGTCGCCAATGCGACCGGTTGCTCCGCCCATGACAACTACATGTCTATGGCCGGCTCGTTGCAAGAAACTTAATAGCATAATTTGAACATAATTTCCTAATCCCAGAGATTTAGCGGTAGGATCAAATCCAATATATGCTGTACGGATTCCACCTTCCAGGTATTCTTCCAGTCCTGGAGTATAATCCTGCAACATAGAACGCCATCTTAACTCGTCTAAAAATCCATTTTTTTGCATACTCAAATTAAACATTGTAAGTTTGCAAAATTACAAGAAATAAGTGGATAATGGTAAACGACTTATCCAACCATCATGAATTTAAGTGCATATATTTCAAGAAAAACCTTTCTAAGTTTTAGGAAGTCCTTTACAAGGAGTATTATTCGTATTTCTATCATAGCCACTGCACTGAGTTTAAGCGTAATGATTATTTCACAGAGTGTTTACAATGGTTTTCAAAAAGAAATTGCTCAAAAAGTATTTGGTTTTTGGGGACATATTCACATTACAGACATTCAATCAAAACGTAGTATTGAGCCAATTACTATAAATCTTACGGATACCTTATTGGATAGTTTAGAGACATTAAAACTACCAGGTTCTTCAGAAGTACCTATTCGGCATTTACAACGATTCTTGGTTTTTCCTTCAATTGTGGGCTCAAAAGCAGAATTTGAAGGATTGTTTATTAAAGGAATTGGATCAGATTTTGACTGGAATTTTTTCCAAGATTTTTTAAAAAAGGGTAGAATACTTGATACTTCTAACACAAATTGGGTACGTGAACTATTGATTTCAGAGGAAACTGCGAATCGCATCAATGTGGATACAGGTCAATTTGTGATTTTAAATTTTATTGTTGAAAATGAACGCCTCAAACGAAAATTAAAAGTTGTTGGAATCTATAATACAGGTTTGGGAGAATACGATCGTAAATTTGCATTAGTTGATATAAAAATGCTTCAGGAATTAATTCACAAAGGTCCCATGGAAGTTACCGGCCTGGAGTTATTTTGCAAAGATATTAATCAGGCAGAATCAGTAAATCATTATATATATGAAAACATGTTACCGATAAATTGGTATTCAGAAACGATCAGAGAAAAACATCCATATATATTTGAATGGTTGGCTTTGCAAAATACCAATAAGCAGTTTATACTTTTTTTGATTTTAGCAGTTTGTTTGATTAATATGGCGACTACCGTAATGATATTAATCCTGGAGCGAACGCATATGATCGGTGTTTTAACTGTTTTAGGTATGAGTCGATGGGAACAACGGAAGATCTTTTTAAGATATGCAGCTCGAATTTTAGCCTGGAGTATTTTGCTCGGCAATATTATAGGATATGGATTGTGCTTCATTCAGAAAAAGTATCAATTGATTCATTTAAGTGAAAGTGATTATTATCTGTCTTACGCTCCGGTTGATTTAAGTGTTTTTCCCATTATTATTTTGAATTTGATATTTTTTGTAGTTATACTTTTAAGTATGATCATTCCAAGTTTAATTATACAATCCATACGGCCTGTCCAGGCATTGAAGTTTCGTTAAAAGGGAAAATTAGCTATATGTAACTATCAGGAATTTAAACCAATAGGTATTCATGAATTTTGTTGTTTGGAAATAGGTAAATTGCTTAGCTTAAAGTATCAAAATATTAATTGTTTGATGTAATTTAGCAACTGAAAATTTCCATTTTAAAAATGCGTTGCAATTTAAGCGAACAAACAAGCGATGATCCGTTACTATGCAGTTTCTCAAAATATCTGTGGGGAAGTTTTCGAATTAGAACAGTCCTCTTGGATTAATTTATCTCCTCCATTTGCTCATGGTGAATTGGATGAATTTGCATCAAAACTTGGCATCGAATCCGACTTTTTGACTGACCCTCTTGATATTGAAGAGCGGGCCCGATATGAGAAATACGATGAAGCCCGAAGTATCATATTCAATACACCGGTTATAAATGAATCAGACAAGGAAAATGACCCGATTTTTATTACAGTTCCAATGGGTATTATTCTTTGTCAGGGAAAACTCATCACAATTTCAAGTGTAGAAAATCCGGTTCTTGAGAAATTTTTTGACAATAAAGTGAAAAATTTTAATCCTCGAAACGAAACTTTGTTCATACTTCAAATATTTGAACAAACAGTCCGGTTGTTTTTGGAATATTTGAAAAAATTGAATATGAGACGCAATCTCATTGAACAAGAGCTTTATCATTCAAGCCGGAGTGCAGAATTGCAAAGTTTGTTGCGAATTGAAAAAAGTCTGGTTTATTTTGTGAATTCGCTCAGTGCCAATGAACTCTTGAAGTTAAAGATGAAGCGGACTGATTTTATTGCGGTTAAAGGAAATGAAGACTTAAGCGAATTATTTGAGGACATCATTGTCGATAATAATCAAGCCAGGGAGGTTGCGCAATTATATACCAACATTTTAAACGGAACCATGGAGGCATATGCTTCTATCATTTCAAATAACCTTAATAAATTCATTAATCGCCTTACTGTTATTACGGTAATTTTAATGGTGCCAACATTGGTAGCCAGTTTTTTTGGGATGAACGTACCTATGCCAATGAATTTGGGGAACTCATGGGTTTCATTTTATTTAGTAATTGTTTTTTCTTTAGGCTTTAGTATGTTGCTCATTTGGTTCTTTAAACGAAAAGATGTGTTATAGGAAGGATTATTGCATGTTCTTTTAATATTTTAGCTAGAATATAAAATGCAATATTAAAATAAACCATAAATCTGAGAACTCACATCCGATATTATCTTGCCTAAATGCTCTGGATTATTAATAAAATCCAATTCATCCGTATTTACAACAATCACCGGACTTTGATTAAATTCAGAAATCCATTGTTCGTATCGTTGATTTAACTTTTTTAAATAGTCCAAACTCATATTGCCTTCGTAGTCCCTGCCTCTTAATTGAATATGATTTACTAATGTAGGAATTGAAGCCTTTAAATAAATCAATAGATCAGGTGCTTTAATTGTACTCATCATGATTTGAAACAGTGAAAAATAATTTTCAAAATCTCGCTTGGACATCAGACCCATTTCATGAAGATTAGGAGCAAAAATATGAGCATCTTCATAAATAGTTCGGTCTTGAATTACCGTTTTAGACCCTTTCTGAATTTCAACAATTTGTTGGAACCGGCTATTTAAAAAATAGACCTGTAGATTAAATGCCCACCTTGGCATGTCATAATAAAAATCACTGAGATACGGGTTGATGCTCGTGTCCTCATATAAAACATCCCAGGAAAACTGCTTTGATAGCAATTCACAAAGAGTTGTTTTTCCAGCGCCAATATTACCAGCAATTGCAATGTGTTTCATAGAAACAATTTGAATCTGCAAATTAGGCTTTTTATGCAAAATTTTAATGGATTAAGGAATAAAGAAGTCGTTTAAAACAAAGGCCATTCATCGTTAAAAACAAGCAATTAGTACAGGTTTTATAGCCGAATTTCTATTTGAAATGGATTTGTCGTGGGAAAGTGCCAATTTTGTTGGGTACAACAGATCTTGTGAACATAAAGCACGTTCAAACTGAAATATTTACTTTTACAGCTAATTGTGGCAAAATATGTCGAATAATATAATAGAACTCCATGATCTTAGAAAAACCTATTTTATGGGTGACGAACAAATTGATGCAATCAAGAAGATTCAATTGAACATTGCTAAAAATGAGTATTTGGCATTGATGGGACCTTCAGGGAGTGGTAAATCTACTTTGATGAATTTAATTGGTTGCCTGGATAGTCCGACAGAGGGCAGTTATTTGTTAAACAATCAATTAGTCAGTGAACTTTCCGATAATGAGTTGGCTGAAATTAGAAATAAGGAAATAGGCTTTGTTTTTCAAACCTTTAACCTGTTGCCTAGAATGACTGCCTTGGATAATGTGGCCATGCCCTTAATTTATGCTGGGATGAATAAGGAGGAACGACAAGAAATAGCTATGGATAAATTGCGACAAGTTGGCTTGGGGGACCGGGTAATGCATAAACCCAATGAACTTTCAGGAGGGCAGAGGCAACGAGTTGCAATTGCTCGTGCTTTGGTTAATAATCCGGCAATTATCTTGGCGGATGAACCAACTGGAAATTTGGATTCAAAAACAAGTGAAGAGATTATGGCAATGCTAGATCTAATTCATAAAAATGGCAATACAATTATCTTAGTAACCCATGAAAATGATATTGCAAAATTTGCACATCGCATTGTAAAATTAAGAGATGGAATGATTGAGTCTGATCAAATGAATGTCAAATGAAAATTTATACTAAAACGGGTGACCAAGGCACTACATCGTTATTTGGAGGTCGCCGAATAGCTAAAGATGATCTTCGTATTGAAGCTTATGGAACTATTGATGAAGTAAATTCTGCTCTGGGATTATTAAATAATTTTATAAAAGAGGCTTATTTAAAAGATCGCATGTTGGAAATCCAATCGTATTTGTTTGTAATTGGTTCAAATTTGGCGGCTGATCCTGATAATAATTTGGTTAAAGTACCTGCTCTCGAAGAATCTAAAACGAAGTTACTAGAAAGCTGGATTGATGAAATGGAAAAAGAATTAAAACCCCTTCAGTTTTTTGTTCTGCCCGGAGGATGTCAGGCCAGTTCACACGCTCATACGTGTCGTACCATTTGTCGCAGAGCTGAACGCAGAGTGATATCCCTGGCCCAATTGGAATCGGTCAACTCGGAAATTATTATTTATTTAAATAGGTTATCGGATTATTTGTTTGTTTTATCAAGATATCTCAATCACCTATGTGGAATTGAGGAAACATATTGGAAACCTAGTTGATGCTATAATTGAATGATACGATCCATGACAATGCGATTTCGTTCATCATATTTTTACTGTAACGGCCGGAGCAATTGGATCATGCTCCAGAATCAATATGTGATTGTGATCAACAGCTTGTCTTAATAAAAATTTTTTTCTTGTAAAGATACAAGAGGCCGAACATCATAGGCCATAATGTAAGGCATGCCAATATGAAAAGAAGACGGCAATAAATCAGCACAATAAACATATTTTTGATCATTCCATTCCATCTCTAGCGTCATCATAGCTTCTGTATGACCATAACTAAAACGAATTACGATGCCTGGTAACCATTCCAGATACGTTTTATCGGATTCTATAAATTTAATTTTGGACTGTTGTTGCAGTGGAATGAAGTTTTCTTTTAGAAAGGAAGCTCGTTCGCGTTCATTTGGATTTATTGCCCAGTCCCAATGACGTTCGTTTGACCAATAGACTGCATTTGGAAAGGTCGGAAACAGATTGCCATCGGAATCTTTGCTAACAGCACCCCCACAATGATCAAAATGCAAATGGGTTAAAAAAACGTCTGTGATATCTTCTGGCATGATTGAATCCTGTGCCAAAACATTTACTAGATCGGTGTTGCCATGAGGTTGAAAAAAAGATCTGAATTTGTCATCTTGTTTCGTTCCCATTCCGCAATCAACCAAAATTCGCTTATTTTCCATTTCTATCAATAAACACCGGAGAGACCAGGTACAGAAGTTTTGTTCGTCAGGTGGATTAAGTTTTGACCATAAAGATTTTGGCACAACGCCAAACATAGCCCCGCCATCCAATTTAAAATATCCTGTATGAACGGTTTTGATAGATTGAATCATGTTTTTTTAGATTGAACTGCAGTATTTAAACTTCGTTGTAAACTTAGCATTTTAATAGCAGCCAAAATAGACTCCGTTCCTTTGTTACCCAATATTCCTCCAGCTCGTTCATTTGCTTGTTGCATTGAATTGACTGTTAAAACACCCAGAATAACCGGTTTATCAAATCGAAGGTTTAATTGCATGATACCATCCGTAATTGCATGTGCAATGAATTCATCATGTTGAGTTTCGCCTTTAATAATGCAGCCGAGACAAATAAGGGCATCCGGCATTTTAGTGTTTAAAAGCCATTGCGCTGCTAAAGGCAATTCAAATGAACCTGGAACTCTTTCTAAGTAAATCGCACTTGCAGGCACTTGGCAACTTTGCAACGTTTCCAAAGCAGCTTGCACTAATTGATCTGTAATGGTAGGATTCCATAGGGATGCAACAATCCCATAGCTAAATTCTTTAGCTAGTTCTAGTTCGGAGCTTGTCAAATTTGATAAGCTGGGTAAATTTCCAGCCATAATTATTGGATTATTCCATGGGAATAATGTATTTGTCTATATTATTTCCGTCTGGAGATTCAGCGTACTTTTCTTTGATTTCTTTATATGCTTTTAATGCACCTTCCTTATCACCTAATTTTTCTTTCAAAAGGCCAATTTTTTTAAGATTTACAGGAGTAAGAAATTCGTTTTCCTCACTTGCTGCTTTTTGGTAATATTTTAATGCAGTTTCAAAATCATTCAATTCTGCATAAACATCACCCAAAGCTCCATTTTTCAAAATAGGCATTAAATCTCCGGAAGCCTTATAACTTTCTAGATACGATTTAGCTTCTTCGTATTTATGCAGATTTAAACAACAAATTGCAGCATAATACTTTGCTAGGTTTCCAGCAGCTGTAGATGAATAGGTTTCAGACAATTCAGCAAATCCGGCAAAGCCACCTCCAGGATTGTTGAGGGCCATCTCAAAAGAATCTTTTTCAAATAAAAATTCAGCCTGGTACATTTGCTCCATAGCCTCAATGTTTTTTGGTTCCTGATACATATACGTATAACCCAGCCAACCACCAATTAGTACAATGAGCCCAATCAAAATGCCTAAAATGGTCATTTTATGCTTCTCATAAAAATCTTCGGCCTGATGTTTAACTTGTCCAATATCAATCAAAGTTTCATCCTGCGATTGTGCAGATCTAACATTTTTCGGGGTCACACCGGTACGATAACCTTTTGCCATATATTGTATTTAATAAAAAACTCCGCAAAACTAATACAAGGAGTTCAAATTGGATTAAATATTACTAAAGTGCATGTTAACTAGTCACGAATAAAAGGGTAGTCTGATTCGACATAATTATCATCATATAAACTGGAAGGGCTTGGAAAATCTGAGTTTTCAGCAAATTCAACGGCTGCATCGATTTCAAGTTTAATTTGTTCGTTTAATTGATCTAATTCAGCCTGATCTGCAATTTTATTTGTTAAAATTCTTGCTTCCGTTACGATTAGGGGATCGATGGCCTTGTATTGTTCAACTTCTTCTTTTGACCGGTAATTTCCAGGATCTGAAACGGAATGACCCCTGTAGCGATATGTTTTGATCTCAAGGAAATAGGGTCCTTTGCCACTTCTAATGTGTTGAGCAGCTTGCCGATGCCTAAATGGACAGCTTCAGGACTCATGCCATCAATTGATTCTGATGGCATGTCAAATGCTCGGCCTATTTTATATAAATCGGACACATTGCTGGTGCGTTCAACGGATGTGCCCATTGCATAGCCATTGTTTTCAACAATATAGAGAATAGGAAGATTCCAACTCATTGCCATATTAAATGATTCGTAAAGCGCTCCTTGACGGGCAGCGCCATCTCCAAACATGGTTACGCAAATATTGGTGCTTCCTTTATATTTTTCAGCAAAGGCTATTCCCGTACCAATTGGAATTTGTGCACCAACGATCCCGTTGCCGCCAAAAAAGCGATGTTGTCTTGAAAAGAAATGCATAGATCCTCCTTTCCCTTTAACAACCCCGGTTTCTTTGCCAAAAAGTTCGGCCATGCATAATTTTGTTGGGATTCCTCTTGAAATGGCATTTCCATGTTGGCGATAGGCTGTAACCAAGGCATCCTCTTTATTTATTGCGGTAATCATTCCAGCTGCAATCGCTTCCTGACCTATGTATACATGGCAAAAACCTCTAATTTTTTGCTGTGAGTACATCATCAGCGTGCGTTCTTCGAATCGTCTGATGCGAAGCATGGTTTCATACCAAAGCATCCAGGTCTCTTTTGTGAATTCACCGGAAACTTTGTTAGCTATTTTATTCTTAGTCGGACTTAAAACCTCGGGCATATGATAAATTTAAGCAAAAATAATGCTTTAAAGGGTCTCTTTCAGCCATCTGTAAAATTCGTGTTGCCAGACCAGACCATTCTGAACTTTCAGAATGTGATGTCCTTCGTCTGGAATGTAAAGTAGCCTGGCTTTGAGATCGTGCATTCGCGCAGCCGTAAATGCTTCAAATGCTTGTGTATCAGGGATTCTATAATCCTTTCCACCTTGAATTATTAAAATCGGTGCATTCCAGTTATTAACCAATTTATGAGGTGAATATTTATCGTAGGATTTAGATTTTTTCTTGGCCCAGGATGGTCCTTTCAAATCATAATTTGCAAACCATAATTCTTCGGTACTGCTATACCAGGATTCTAAATTATAAGTTCCACAGTGTGAAATGAAGGTTTTAAAGCGATTTTTATGAATTCCAGCCAACATAAATACGGAATAGCCTCCAAAACTGGCCCCAACAGCACCGCGTCTGTTTTTATCGATGTATGGGGATTCAGACACCTGATCAATAGCAGCAAGATAATCTTTCATGCATTGGCCTCCCCAGTCGCCTGAAATTTGTTCATTCCAGGCAGAACCCCAACCCGGCATACCCCGGCGATTTGGAGCAACGATGATATAACCATTTGAAGCCATCAATTGAAAGTTCCATCGAAATGAATAAAATTGGCTTAGCGCTGATTGAGGACCTCCCTGACAATACAATAAGGTTGGATATTTTTTGGTTGAATCAAAATCTGGTGGTAAAATAAGCCAGGTTAACATTTGTTTTCCATCCGTTGTCTTAATCCATTTCTTCTGGACAATTGGCATTTTCAGCTTCTCATAAATAGCCGTATTAATATGTGTCAATTGAGTGGCATTGCCTGATACAATATCAATTGCAAAAAGTTCTGCAGCATGATTCATATCTGTGCGGTGGCAATAAAGCGTCTGATTGTGAATTCCAATAAGATTGCTATAATCATGTTCTGTGTTAGTTATTTTTTTGAATTGAACCGCTTGTTCCTGATTTTCAGGGATGCTCATTGAGAAAAGCTGGACGGTACCTCGATAGGGTACTGATGCATAAACAAACTTAGAATCTTTGGACCATAAAAATTGGTTAACTGTTTCATCCCAATTGTTTGTTAGCTTTTGTTTGATTTTTGATTTAAGATCAAGAATAATTATATCATTTTTGTCAGACTCATAACCATCTCGTGCCATACTCGTCCATGCTAAATATCTGCCATCAGGAGAAAAAACAGGGTTTTTATCATATCCCAACATGCCTTCACTGACATTGCTGGTTTTACCAGTCGTATTATCGTATAAATAAATATCAGAATTGGTGCTGACTGCATATTCTTTTCCCATTTTCTTTACAGACACATAGGCAAGAAATTTACTATCTACACTCCAGCAATAGTCCTCTACACCGCCATCTGGCAGGGTAGGTGCATCGTACGGTTCCTTAAACAGGATATCTTTTTCCGTTTGAACGCCATCTGGTGATATGCGACCAATAAAAACATGATTAGAATAGCCGTCTTCCCAAACATTCCAGTGCCTAAACATAAGATCATCATAAATCAAAGCACTTGATTTTTGTAAGTCAGGATATAAGTCAGGCTTTGGGGTGTTGACTTTTACCAATCGTGAAAATGCCAACCATTGGCCGTTGGGTGAGGGAAGTAGGTTTGAATACTCCAAATCGCGGGAACTAAGTGATTTTTGAAGTAATTGATGATAGACCTGTCCGTCTTTTGAATAAATTAAATTACCTCCACTGTCAAAACAAGCATTTCCGGCATACGAATCCGCTTCAGAAATTTTTTCAGTACTTCCTGTACTGATTTCTAATGAGTAAAGCTGGGTATTTCCTTTGTTTTTTTGAACATCATAATTCGTGACAGTGTAGTAGAGTTTTTTACCATCTTTAGACAAAGCTTCTCCGTTGACCCGGCCAAGGGACCATAGGATTTCCGGGGTTAAAAGGTTTTGGGCTGCAAGATTGGCTGATAGTAAGCAGAAAATAAATAAGAAGATGCGCATTTTAGTATTGAATTAGGACCCAAAATTAAAGCCTCAACTCGAATTCAGAAGTTTCTTCTTTTAAAGAACCTGTAAATTCTCTGGACAGCGATAGCTTTGCTCTTCAAATCCATTCACCAATTAACAGTTAATCCGATTGATATTTCAACAAATTAAGCTTGCGCATTTTAAGAATTTTCAAGATGTTACGGTCAATTTAGGTCCGGGCTTTCATTTTGTTACTGGAAATAATGGTGCCGGTAAAACCAATTTATTGGATGCCATTTATTATTTCTGCATGGTACGTAGTTTTAGAAAAACGAAAGATGTCGATCTGATAAACCACCAGGCAGATTATTTTAGAATTGAAGCCAGTATTTCCGATTTACGAACAAATCATTCGCTTTGCATCAAATTTAAACATGGAATATTAAAGGAAGTGATCTGGGATGAAACAAAGGATGAACGGATGGCATCGCATTTAGGTCGATTGCCCGTTGTATTGATTGCTCCAGATGAAATTTATCAGTTTATTCATGAAGGGGAAGAGCGCAGAAAATTTATTAACCAGACACTCATTCAAATTGATTCAACTTATTTTGAAAATTTAAATACCTATACCCGGTTGTTAAAACAACGAAATGCAGCGCTTAAGTTAATGAAAAAGCAAGGAAAGTTGGATTCTAAACTTTTAGATACCTATGATTTCAAGATGGATTCGCCCGGGATAGCCATTGCAAATAAACGAGCAGAATTTATATCAAATCTTAAGATAGCGTTAAACGAGTACAGTATTAGAATTAGTGGAAAAGATGAACAACTGGATCTCAAGTATCATACTACCGTTGATTCGAATTATTCTGAAACACTTTTAAAATCCAGAACCTTGGATTTTTATACTGGAGGCACCAATTACGGTATCCATAAGGACAAATTGGAATGCCTGATGAATGGCCGGTCCCTTTCTCATGAAGGTTCTCAAGGCCAAATCAAAACATTTGTTTTGTCAATGAAATTGGCACAATTTGATTTTCTAAGAGCACAAAGTCTGAAAATGCCTGTGGTTCTTTTAGATGACATTTTTGCTAAATTGGATGCGGTAAGAGTTCAGAAATTGTTAGTTTTGTTGGAATCTGAAAACATTGAACAATGTTTTATAACGGACACCCATATAGATCGTGTCAAGGAATTAGCAAAAACCTTGACTTCAAAAACGGCTTTTTATGAAATAATTCAAAATCAATTTACTTGACATGCGTGATCACGAGTCAAAATTAAAGGACCTGTTAAAGAATTTTTCTGAGCAGGGTCATTTAAAAGGGAAACTTTTAAATAAACGAATCGAAATTATTTGGAAAGAGCGTTACCAAAGCATTGCAGTTTATACCACTAAAGTTCAATTTAAAGATGGACAGCTTGCGGTATGGGTGAGTTCAGCTCCATTGCGCTATGAGTTAAATCTAAAAAAAGTACAAATAATACTTCAGCTCAATGAAGCGTTAAAAGAAAATCTGATTGTCCGTTTAGACATCAGATAAGGTTTATTGTTCTTGCTCTGAAATATTCATTTGCAATAAAAACCAGCTAAATAAAAAACAAAGAACACATGTTGTTGCGATTACCATTTTCTTATTTTTTGAGTTTCCTTAATCAGTTTTTGGAATTAATACAGGACCTTTATCGGTGCCGTATTAATAAGGGCAAATATATAACATATTATTAATATTTGTAATATATTTTTTAGCCTATTTTTTGCATCCATTTAGAAATATTTCTGTTATAAATAAAAACTATCCATATGAAAAAACTGCTTATTTTATTGTTAATTGGTTCATTTGCAAATGGTTATGCGCAAGTTTCAACTCCTGCGCCCAGTCCCCTTTGTAAGATTGAACAGAAAATCGGGCTTGCAACCGTATCCGTAGAATATTCCCGTCCAAGTAAAAAGAACCGAATTGTTTTCGGGGATTTAGTCCCTTATGGTAAAACCTGGCGTACAGGCGCAAACGCATGTACTAAAATTACATTTAGCGATGATTTAGAGGTGCAAGGGGTAAAAGTATCAAAAGGTAGTTATGCGCTTTTATCAATTCCTGGAGAAGAATCCTGGGAAGTTATCCTATACAATGACATCACGGTTTCTGGAGTTCCAGATCCTTATGATGTTTCAAAAGAAGTTGCTCGTGTAAAAGTTACGCCTGAATTGATTCCCTATACAGTAGAATCGTTTACAATTGGTTTTGATGAACTTCGCAATGAGAGCGCAACTTTGATGATCATTTGGGAAACCAGTCTGGTTCCAGTGAAATTGAGATTTGACACAGATACAAAAGTCATGAAAAACATTGAAAAAGTCATGGCAGGTCCTTCCAGCAATGATTATTATCAGGCAGCCAGATATTATTTTGAAAACAATAAGGATTTAAACATGTCCTTAAAATGGATACAGGTTGCCAATCAATTAGATCCTCAGTTTTGGAAATTGCGTGTAGAGTCTTTAATTCTTGCAAAATTAGGCCGTAAGGCAGAAGCCATTGAAGTTGCACAGAAATCGAAAGCAAAAGCAATTGAGGCAAAAAATGATGAGTATGTTAAAATGAATGACGATTCAATAAAAGAATGGAGTAACTAATATTTTTAAAAATTAAAATACTGTAAGCCTGGATTTGTATTATGAATCCGGGCTACTTTTTTTAGTCAAATCCAAATTTATCCATTGAAAGATTGATGCAAGCAGCATAACGGTTAAACAGGCAATCACATTATACCATAAAAATCCCAATTCTGAAAATTTAAATAAAATCAATGTAAGGCTTTGCGCAATTAATGCTGCATAAAAAACTGCTCCGCCTTTTATTCTTTTTAAGTAAAATCCTGTTAAAAATATTCCAAGAACGGTTCCATAAAATAAGGAACCAATGATGTTAATAAATTGAATTAAATTTTCAAATAAATTTGCATACAGGGCAAACGCAATGGCAACCAAACCCCAAAAAAGTGCAAAACATTTTGACCAGAATATGGGCCTGTTCCGTAAATCACTAAATGGAAATAACCTTAATGCAATATCAACAATTGTAGTTCCGGAAAGAGCATTTATTTCAGCTGATATAGATGACATGGCGGCACATAAAATTACCGCAATCATTAAGCCAATAAAGCCTTTTGGTAAATAGTGTAAGATGTAATAAAGGAACACGTAGTCGCGATCATTTGCTTCCTGGTTTGGCAAATTGGTTTTTACATAATTTCGGACTTCTGTTTGAAGTGTTTTTCGATCTTGATTGAGAACATATAATTGTTGTTTTAAACTTTGGTTGGACTGATTGAAATTTGCTTGTCCGGAAATCCTGTGAATTGAATCATTAAATGTTTGCCATCTTACGTATTGATCTTTATGGTTTGTTGTTAATTCGTGGAGCACTTTTTCATTAAAATGTACGGGTGTTTTTTGAAACTGAAAAACGGCAAATAATAAGACGCCACACAATAGGATGAATATTTGCATTGGGATTTTCAATATGCCATTCATAATCAATCCCATTCTGCTTTCCTGTATGTTTTTTCCACTGATATATCTTTGTACTTGCGACTGGTCGGTTCCAAAATAGGCAAGAGCCAGAAAAAAACCTCCCGCAATGCCAGCCCAAAAATTATAACGATTATTGTATTCCAGTTTAAAGCTCAAGGCATTGGTTCTGCCTTCCCAACTCGCTATTTCAAGTGCATCATAAAAGTTAACGGAAGATGGCAATGAATAGATCATATAAAAAAATATAAAAAGCATGCCAATCAAAATAACTGCCAACTGTTGCAATTGGGTTTGTGTGACTGCTTTCGCACCACCGGAAACAGTATAAAGAATAACCAATAAACCGGAAATAATATGTGTCCATTGCAAATTCCAATCAAACAATGCCGATAAAATAATGCTAGGTGCATAAAGTGTTATTCCAGCAGCCAAACCACGTTGAATAAGAAAAATAATTGCAGCAAACGTTCGTGTTTTTAAATCAAACCGGTTTTCAAGGTATTCGTATGCTGTAAATACTTTGAGCTGATAAAACTTTGGTATAAAAGTGATGCAAATAACAATCATTGCCAGAGGAAGGCCAAAATAGAATTGCACAAATTGCATCCCATCAGAAAATCCCTGGCCCGTTGTAGAAATAAAAGTAATGGCACTGGCTTGAGTAGCCATGACCGCGAAACCAACCTTCCACCAATTCGTATCTTGATTGCCTAATAAATAATCGCTTAAATCTGCCTGCTTTTTTGATTTGTAAATGCCATATATTACAATAAAGCCAATACTGCCAATCAAAACCAACCAATCAATCCAACTCATTAATTTGTATCAGATTTTAAAATGCTTACTAAAAATTCCCAACATTATTATGTAAAATGCAAGCATAACAAGTACTAGAATGTATAGTTTTTTCCAGTTTGGTTCTTTGGACATATCACTCAAAACTGACTAAATTCGAGAAAATTCTATATGCTCCGGGCACACCGGCTTTTAGTTGTCTGAACCATGCCAATGAGCTGTATACAAAGTATCCTTTACCAACTTTTTTAACTAAGATTCCTGATCGAAGTTCTTTTTCATTTGGATCAGACATTGACAGCAATTCATCGTAAGCAGTACTGTATTTTCCAGGAAAATATAAACCGCGCTCTTGAACCCAATTGTCAAAATCGTCTGAATTGATTTTATTAAATTGATTGAATATTGCATGATTTGGATTCAGAATTCGCACCTGAGCATATTCATCGGTAACACGATCTCTGGAAATGCCAAGCGTATCAGGTGCAAAATCGTCGGTTATTAATTCAGCGGTCGTATTGTATTGAAAAATCACTTTTCCACCTTGATTCATGTAACGAATTAAATCGTTTTTACAGGTTTTTAAATCAAGATTTGTATTTAACGCACGGATACCGAAAATTAAAACATTGTATTGATCAACCCGAAGCTCTTTTAGCATTGATGGACTAATTTTTGTTACAGGATAATGCATTTTTTCTAATGCTTCATCGATAAAATCACCGGCACCCTCAATATATGCAATTCGTTTTTTCTTATTGATGACAATGGGTTTATTGATCAACTTTACAGTAGCTGGCAATAAAATATTCTGCCAGGGAATGTGAGGGTATTTTATAATTTCATGAGTAAATGAAACGGCATTGTTAATCAAAATGGGAATTTCAACAAGGTCTTTGCATTTAGTATCCAATTCAACTATAAATTCAAATTCTTTTTCATCTCCATTTTTTTCCAATTGAAATTGATGAGACCAGGGATTAGCGTTTATACAATTTGGTATCTTTAAACTTAATGAACCGTTTTGATTGTCGGCATATGCCTTTGCTTTAAGTTTTATGATTGCGCGGTTGTTTTCCGGCATGAGGAGATAATCAGCTGATTTTATGCAGATTCCTGGTAAAATATCTAAATTCTGCCGCACTTCGCCTAAAACCGGATCGTCATTCTTGTAGATAATATCACGATTTACTTGATATGTTTTGTTTGAAATTTCTACATAAAAGCTGGCTGTTAAATTGCGCTTTGTAAGCGGACGATTGTAATTTTCCAGAGCATCGACTTTGTAATAGCCACTGTGTCTTCCATTCCACAACCAAAATGGACTGGTTATGCCAATAGAATTAGAAACAACACATCGAGTCTTCCAGGTCAAAGCTTGATTGGGTGACAACTGAAATTGTATCAAGCTATCTTTTAAACCATTAGAAATTCTAAATTTAACGATGCGGCTCTCTATCGGATTCCGAACAATGCATTCGGCATTAATGGATAAGGTGTCGCCCAATGTTGTAATATTTTTATCCGTCGTTGCTTCAGCATAAAAACCGGCACAATCAAGGATCAAACCAATCACTTCCTGTAATTTTAATTTTGTCCAATAGTTTTCAGGTAAATCTTCAATATATGTTTGTATTTTTTGGAGTCGTGGAATGCTCAACCAAGGTTTTTGGATGTTATAGTCAAGAATCAACGAATCAATTTGCTGTTTTACATTGCCACCTCCATTAATGCGCGTCCAGCTTAAATCAAGGCCATCAAAGGGGTTTGAATAGGATTTATCTTTCTGTTGGTCTAATCGTTCGAAGTACTCAAGTTGACTGCCACGGCTACTGTTTATACCAAATCCTTGCGATTTATGCATGCTTCTGCTTTGTGCAGCAATTTCATTGTTTGAATATCCATAGGCAGGTAAATACGAGCCGACATCCAAATGGTATAAATTAGATTTATCCATGGCATCGAATTTTTCTTTTCCTCCAAAGAAAAACCAGGAGGTATTAAAGTAAGTCCGGGAAACAATGTGCATCTCAGTTCCTTTCAAAGCATCCATTTTAAATAGTGGGCTATTTGCATATTTGGCTGCTTCCAAACCTAAAATTGCTGAAGCTGTATGATGGCCATGCGTTTTGCCGCTACTTCTGTGATCAAAACGATTGATAATAACGTCAGGTTTAAATTCACGGATTACACGAATCACATCGCATAATACACTATCATAATTCCAGATAGTAAAAGTTTCCTCTGCATTTTTTGAATAGCCAAAATCATTTGCCCTTGAAAAATATTGGATTCCACCATCAATTTTGCGAGCTTCCAGCAATTCATTGGTACGAATAACCCCTAATTTTTCATCCAATTCAGATCCAATAAGATTTTGTCCGCCATCTCCACGTGTTAGTGAGAGATATGCAGTATTTAATTTCATGTCTTTAGATAAAAAACTTATTAGACGTGTATTTTCATCATCCGGGTGTGCAGCAATGTATAATACAGATCCTAAAACATTTAATTTCTTGATTCCCTCTAAAATCTCTGCACTTGTTTTACATTTTTGAGCAAATGAAATAAATGGCAGGAAAACAACCAAGATCAGCAAGGGACATTTTAAATGACTCATTTTAATGGATTTAGTAAGGATTCTTCTCATAAACGGGTATAATTTTAAGGATCTGGGGTGAATATTATGGAAGCACAAAGATGAGAATATATGAGTTAACCAGCGATCAAAATTCATTTACATTTGTTGTTTTAGGTATGAATATTAACAGTTCGAATCGTGCAGATAAGGAAGTTTCTAAATTATTAATTTTAGGACCCTGCAGTGCGGAGTCTCCGGAGCAACTTTTACAGTTGGGTAAAGATTTATTGGAGTTTAAACCTGATTACGTTCGTGCAGGAATTTGGAAACCACGCACCCGGCCGGGACATTTTCAGGGATTTGGCGAACAAGCCATTGATTGGATGCTTGAACTTAAAAAAACATATGGATTTAAGATTTGTACTGAAGTAGCCACACCCCATCATGTAGAGCTGGTTTCTAAAGCTGGATTTGATGCAGTATGGATTGGTGCACGCACTACGGTTAATCCATTTTATGTCCAAGAAATTGCTGAAGCCCTTAAAGGCAGCACCATGACTGTATTCGTAAAGAATCCAATCAATCCAGATCTTTTTTTATGGTTAGGTGCAATCGAACGAATTCAAGAAGCGGGAATCAAATCAGTTGCTGCAATCCATAGGGGTTTTAGTTTCTACGGAAATTCGGTTTACAGGAACATTCCTCGTTGGCAAATTCCAATAGAGTTAAAACGGCGTCTTCCAGATTTGCGGCTTTTGGCGGATATTTCCCATATAAGCGGAAAGCCTGACAATTTGTTGGAAATTGCTCAAATTGCAATGGATTTGAATTATGATGGATTGATGGTTGAAATTCATCCGAATCCTTCCATTGCTTTAAGTGATTCAGACCAACAGGTGACTCCAGCTTTTTTCAAAAAGGAGATCGCCTCTAAATTAATTCTAAGATCCGTCCAATCCACTGATTCAAAATTCAATCAGAATATTAAATCAATTCGAAGTGAAATTGATTTAATTGATGAAAAAATTTTAGTCTTACTTTCTGAGCGAATGGCATTGGCGGAACATATAGGTCTAAATAAAAAAGAAATTAATATATCCATTTTTCAACCGGATCGGTGGGATGAGATTGTAGAGCGGTTTCTGTTATTTGGTAAAACGATGAACCTAAGTGAAGAATTTATTTTTTCATTAATTGAAGCCATCCATATCGAATCAATTCAACATCAAAGTATAAAAATGAATAAATAAAAAATCCTCTCCATTTGGAAAGGATTCTCAATTTGGTTTTAACAGATACTAATAGGTTTCGTTGTAATTATACTTTCAAAATGCATGCCAAGCTTTTAGGCAAGATGTGCATTTCGTTTTGCCATTTTGATTTTCATATCCATCCATCTGCTTCCCAATATCATATTCATCCCACGGTCTATTGCGAAATGTCGGGCAATATTGTAAATCCCTTTTGCTTTTAAACCGATTGAATTGGAAGCCCGTAATGATAAGGAAAAGCCGCCGTCTGTATATTCAATATGATGCCAATACATACTAGGTATAAAGAGGGTTTCACCATGTTCAAGGATGGTTTCATATCCTATTAATTGTTTAATTCCGGGATATTTTTCCTCATCAAGTTCAATGGGATTGACTAAACAAGCAACCGTATATGGAATGTGGTATAAATATTTAGATTGATCCTGATCAAAAAGCAATACGCGTTTCCTGTTTTGAAGTTGTGTAAGAAAAACATGGGAACAATCGATATCATAATGAATTCTGGTATACGAACCCTGGCCACCAAAAAACATAAAGGGGAATTCATTATAAAATCCATTCATAATGTTGGGGATTTTAATATGCTGGGCTAGTTCTGGTGCTTGCTTAAATATATTCCATAAAAATATTCGAAGTTCGGTAGGTTCACGCTGAATAAGATCCAGATAGTCACCAAATTTCATGGTGCCCGTTGAGCTCATATAATTTTTTCCAGCTTTACTAAAACTGCTATCGTAAATAGGTACCTTTAAATGACCGTAATTAGTTTTTAAATATTCAAAAGTCCACAAATCCTTCGCTGGCCAGTCATTAATAAGATCTGTGAATACAACTGGTTTCATTGGATCCAAATAATTCTTTTTAAAGGATTCCCTGTTTAAACCTGAAAGTTTCTCAATAGGGTATAAATTCATACAACGGGGCTTTGTATTAAATTAATTACAAAATTAACATCCATGAGAGTGCTTCGTTCATTTAAAAGAAAGTTTTTAAAATTCCACAAGTGATTAATACGTAAGGTATGGATAATCAAATACATAACAAGATTTTTTTTGTATTTTTTCGAGTTGAATTTGGTTGCGGCTTTAGTTCCTTTTACCTTTGACAACATTATGTCAAAACGCTACCAATCTTTGGGGGTCTCGGCTGGGAAGGAAGATGTCCATCATGCAATCCGGAATTTAGACAAAGGGCTTTTTGAGAGGGCTTTCTGTAAAGTTTTACCTGATTATGTAGGTTCAGACCTGGATTTTGTCAATTTTATTCATGCAGATACTGCAGGTACCAAAACTAGTTTGGCTTATTTAGATTGGAAGGAATCCAACGATTTTAGTGTATGGGAGCGAATTGCACAAGATGCCTTGGTTATGAATTTGGATGACCTGGCTTGCGTCGGATGCTTTGATGATATCATTATTTCATCTACAATTGGTAGAAACAAACACCTCATTCCAGGTAAAGTCATTGAACACATTATATTGGGTACCGAATCGTTTATTGCTAAAATGAAGGATTTTGGAATTCAAATTTATTCAGGTGGAGGAGAGACTGCTGATGTTGGAGATATTGTCAGAACCATCGATGTAGGTATAACTGCTTTTGGAAGATTGCCAAAAAAAGATCTGGTTATTAATCAGATTTCTGACGGAGATTTAATTGTTGGACTTGCATCATTTGGGCAATCAATTTACGAATCCAATTATAATAGTGGAATTGGATCAAACGGCCTAACAGCAGCCAGGCATGATGTTCTCAAAAAAGACTATTCATTGACAGAAGAATCTTATGCTCCACAAACAGAGAAGGACTACATCTATACAGGATCTTATAAATTGTCCGATCAATTTGTTTTCAGCAATACCTCTTACCGGGTAGGGGATTTATTGCTTTCCCCCACAAGAACCTATTTACCACTTTTGCGATCCTTTGTTAAAAATCACAGAGACGCTATTCATGGTATTATACATTGCACAGGAGGCGCTCAAACAAAAGTTAAAAAATTTATCGATCCATTGCGAATTGTAAAAAATAATTTATTCCGGATTCCACCTGTATTTGAATTGATTCGTGCACAATCCCTGTGTAGTCCACAAGAAATGTATGAAGTTTATAATATGGGTCATCGAATGGAGGTTTACAGCAATGCAGCAAGTGCCGAAGCACTCATTAAATTGGCTGCTGAATTTAATATTGAAGCACGAATTATTGGATTTGTCGAAAAAGCAGCTCAGCCGGAAGTACTTATTCAATCAGAATTAGGCGAATTTTTATACAACTGAGTAAAATGGCTATAGAACCAGGAGAAGAACTTTTGTGGAACTATGCAAAAAGCCAGTGTTCAGAAGCAGAAAAAGCATACATCGAAGCTTGGTTGGCAGCTGATCCTGAAAATTTTAAAAAATATCAACGCATTCAATTATATACAAATACGATGAGTCAAAACGAAACAAAACCAACCAATAAGGAGCAACAACAAGAGGAAGAAAAGTCAAGTTATCAGAATTATTTAATGGCTATAATCATCCTATTGATCGTATTTGTATTGTTGGGAATTTATGCAATTTTAAATTCAAAATAATTTGCCGGCATTTCCTGTATAAGCTTCAGGTCTTAATGCTTTCAATTCTGTTTTTATTGAATCCGTTACATCCAATAGATCAATAAAATTGTGCAGATCCTCTTTAGTTAGCTTTTGTTTACCTCTTGTCAAAGTTTTGAGTGCTTCATAAGGATTTTTGTAAGATTCTCTTCTCAAAATGGTTTGGATGGCTTCAGCCAGGATTACCCAATTGTCATTTAATTCCTCTAATAAAATGGATTCATTCAAAACGAGTTTATGGATGCCTTTTTGCAAGGAGTCAATTGCAATATATGTATGAGCAATGGGTACGCCTATATTTCGTAAAACGGTGCTGTCTGTAAGATCTCGTTGCAATCTGGAAACGGGCAGTTTCTCGGCAAGATGGGATGCTAAGGTAGTGGAAACCCCTAAATTACCTTCGGCATTTTCAAAATCAATAGGATTTACCTTATGTGGCATAGCAGAAGATCCTATTTCTCCTTCTATTGTTTTTTGCCCAAAAAATTCCATCGAAATATACATCCAGATATCCCTTGAAAAATCAAGAAGGATTGAATTAATACGAATCAATAGCTGCATCCATTCAGCTAGCTCATCATAATGGGCAATTTGTGTAGTATGCTGTTGGCGCTTTAATTTTAATTGTTCGCTCAAAAACAGATCAGCCCATGCGGCCCAGTCAATTGACGGGAAGGCTGCAACGTGCGCGTTGAAATTTCCAGTAGCGCCACCAAATTTACCAGAATATTCAAATTGAGAAAGTGTATTAATTTGTTTTGCAAGTCGTTCTGAAAAGACCTTTAGTTCTTTGCCAACTGTTGTGGGACTTGCAGCCTGACCATGGGTCCTTGCAAGCATAGGCACGTGTTTCCACGTTTGTGCCATTGCATCCAAACGGTCTTTTAAACCTCTTAATTTTTCCAGGAAAAACCGTTCTGTAAAGTCACGAAGGGACATCGGAATGGCTGTATTGTTGATGTCCTGGGAGGTCAATCCGAAATGAATCAATTCAATTTGTGAAGTAAGACCAAATGATTCACATGCATCTTTAATAAAATACTCAACTGCTTTAACATCATGATTTGTAGTGGTTTCAATTTTCTTAATTTGTGCAGCTTGTTCTAATGTAAAATCTTCGTATAAGGATCTTAGTTGGATGCATTGACCGGGGGTTAATTGATATTTTGAATCAAGCGTTGAACTTAGATGAATGAAATATTCTATTTCAACCAATACCCGATATCGAATCAAAGCAAATTCTGAAAAATACCCAACAAGATCTTTGATTTTGTTTTCATATCGACCATCCAAAGGAGAAATAGCTTGTAGCATTTACAATAATTTAAATTGTTTTGGGTATGAAATATTTTCGACTTAACCAATATATAAATACTATGTGTAAAAACCCAAATACTTCAAAACCTATCAAATGCATAGGATATGGATGTAAAATCAAGGGGTTATTGGCTTTTGGAGCCTCCATTAGATAAATGTAATTGGAATTAAACAACAAGTTGAGACAATAAACCGCAATTAAAACCAGATTTCCAAAGCAAAAAACACGAAGCCAGGAGCGATCTCTAGGTTTCATATTTAATACGATTAGTGCATAAAGTGGCACAAATATGATGGCACTGTGGCTGAAATAATAATCTAAGAAGAAATAGTCCGAATAACCATGTGTTAACTCTGGAGTGATCAAACTCTGTAAGGCTCCTGCAAGCCCTAACATCAAGATAAACTCGAACAAAAAATAATTGGGTTTTATTAATACGATAATCAGTGAAATATAGGAGATATTACATAAATGCAAGGGCAATGAATCTTGAACTGTAAATTGGCCCATTTGAAAGATATAGGCAAATAAATAGACTTCCCTAATTATAAAAATGCCAGCAAGGAAATACCTGTATTTTTCTTCAAATCCATTCTGCTTTGCATACATCCCAGCCCATAAAAGCAAGCCATAAACGATAAGACTAAACAACAATCCCCAAAACCATTGCGTAGATAGGACGGGTACAATGTAATGTTCATGCATTTAAATGGAATTTAATGTAAAGCAGCACGAATTTCTAAATTTCTGATGACTTCAGACTCAATATCAGTCCAACGATCAAGCCATAAATACACGGTGTCTTCCGGAAAGTAATTCAAAGCCATTTTGACATAGATATGTCCATGCTTTGCTTCAGAAGTCCATAGCATTTTGTAAAACTTTTTAAGATCTTCATCTTCAAGTTGTTCGGCAATTAAACGAAAACGCTCAGCACCACGTGTTTCTGCAACGGAAGCGATCAGTAAACGATCTAAAAATCGTTCTTCAAGTCCGGTTCGGGTGTTGCTTAATAATTCGGATATATACGGATCTTTAGCCATTCCGCTCGGCAATTGAATCCCTCTTTGTTGCATGAGATGATAGACCATTTTAAAATGCTCCAATTCTTCAAGGGCTGTTTCAATTAATTCAGGAATTATTTCCGTTCGATTTGGATATTTGGCAACAAAACTAAGAGCCATAGCCGATGCTTTGCGTTCACAATCAGCATGATCGATTAAAAATGAATTAAAATCAGCTAGAACAGCTTCAAGCCAAGGCCTGGGACTAGGATAGCGGATATCTAGATTTAACTTCAAAATTAACTTGCACTAAACATCCAATACATTAACAGCATTAGGATTACTGCAATGACAATTATCACATAAAAAAATTTGCGTTCTCCGTGTGAGTTGCCTGGTTTTGAAGTGCGTTGATGTTTTGACATATTTTTTATGTTGAATCGCTCAAATTTAAATAATCTAATTTAATTCTTAGGATATAATGATTCAATTCATGCTTTCTTTTACGTATGCTGTCTTAAAAAATCAATAATTCGTTCGTCGGTTCGGATGTCCTGCCAGCGTAGCTTTTGTTTTAATTGGATGCCTTGCAGGCTTTTACACCTACTAAAGGCTACATAGGCTTGTCCAAATTCAAAGGCACCTGATCCCATTTCAATCGCGATGTGTTCAAATGTTTTGCCTTGACTTTTGTGAATGGTGATTGCCCAGGCAAGTTTTATTGGAAATTGAATAAAATGGCCAACAACTTCAGTTTCCAGGTCTTTATTTTTTCCTGGTGAAAGCTTGTATTTAATTATTTCCCATGTAAATGCTTCCAGTTCAATTCGTTTGTTCTCCATTTCTATTTCAATTGAGTTTTCATTCAAACTCAAAACAACTCCCAAACTTCCATTGACAAAACGCTTAGTCGGATCATTTCTGGTAAAAACCACTTGTGCTCCAACTTTTAAAATCAATTGCTCTTCACCAGGGTATTGATTTAATTGCACTTGGCCTTTTATTTTTGCCTTATAAATTTTAGGTACATCCTCTAATGCCTGCAACCGTTCCATATTAATTCGGTTTGCAGATGCATTGGTGGTGCATAAGTGGATTTGCAATACGTCTGTTTCTTCCTTGGGGTTGCAACAAAGTTCGTTGATTTCTTCAAGCTCATCGGAATCCAGATCATTCATTCGAATCTTTTCCAATAATTTAATAAAGTAAGGATCTGATTGTCTGTAAATGCGATTCAGTTCAATTAATTCAAATGATTCAATCTGATTAAAGACTTTAGCCGAGAAAAAATAAGGACTCGCATATTCATTCTGAAAATAATCTTTTTCAAAACTGGTACTAACAACAGGTGGTAATTGAAATAAATCACCACACCACAACATTGCTTTTCCTCCAAATGGTTTCTTATTTCCGATCGAAAGTTGAAGCAATTGATCAATATGGTCCAATAGTTCTGCACGCACCATTGAAATTTCATCTATAAAAATTAAATCGATCTGTTCAACGAACTTTTTAGGGAGGATTTTATAATCAGATTGGCGGATCCATCCTGGGGGAAATTTAAAAAAGCTATGGATGGTCTGACCTTTAATTTGAACAGCAGCTACCCCTGTAGGAGCAAGGTAAATGACCCGTTTAGCATTCAATTTTTTAAATAACTGAATCAAACTGGATTTACCAGTTCCGGCTCTTCCGGTTAGAAACAAACAGCCTTTCAGTGAATCCAATTGATCCAAAACATAATGATGTTCTGGATTCAGTTGAAATATAAAAGAGTCATCCATTCACACCCAATTTATCTATCAAAATAACAGATAACAGGAAAATGATCGCTAAATCCACCTATATATTGATTTCCTGAAAAGGTCCGTTTAGGGTAATTGCGAAAATGCCCATTCTTTTCAAGCATAAATGCCCTTCTGAAAATTTGGTGATCTGTGTAATGGTAATTTTGAATGGATTTCTTTAACAGTGAACCAGAAAGTATCATTTGGTCAAAAAGGTTCCAGCTATCATCATATGCAGTAGATCCTTCGCCATTTTTATAATTAGCATAAAATGGGTTAAAATAAGCTGTATTTCTTGATTGATTAATTTGTGTTTCAGTCTCTAATCCCTTCATTAAACTGATATCATCTGGGTTGTCGTTGAGATCTCCCATAATGATTATTCCAGCCGTAGGATCCAATTGCAAGATAGAATCCGCTAAATGTTTGTTTAACTGTGCCGCAATAATTCGATAGGGTGTTGTTAAAACTTCACCTCCTCTCCGGGATGGCCAATGATTGACGAGTACATAAAGCATCTGGCTTCCAAGTTTGCCTTTAACCAATAAGATATCACGGGTTAATCTTGGACTGCTGTCTCTTTCAAATAAGGGTATTTTAATTGATTTAGACTGGAGGACCGTAAAGTAGTCCGCACGATATAAAAGTCCGACATCAACGCCTCTTGGATCATTGGAATTATGATGTACTATTTTATAATAACTAGAACTTATTTGTTCATTTTGAACTAAATCTTCTAATACCGTTCTGTTTTCAATTTCACATACCCCAATTATAATCAAAGGGACTTGTTTACGTGACGTTTCCATAGCATGAATCACCCTCGCCATTTTGCCTATTTTGTCCTGGTACTTTTTAGGAGTCCAGTTTTTTAATCCATTGGGTGTAAATTCTTCATCTATCGTAAGACTGTCATCAAAAACATCAAACAGGTTTTCCAAATTATAGAATCCGATACCGATCTGTTGGCCGGAAAGTTCAGTTAAAGGGGAGTGCAAGAATAGAAAAAAGAGCGTACAGTAAAAGTATCGAAATATCATGCTAATTTTGTTATTTAAAACCTGAGGTGGTTTATTCTTACACAAAGTAACAAAAAGCGGAAATAATGCATTCCCAAATAGTGTTCATCAAGTCATATTTAATTGTATTTATTTCCATCCTACTTGCAGGATCAAGTTTTAGCCAAGTATTAAAGGGAAAAATTGTCAATAATCAAACGCAAGAACCAGTAGGAGCTGCAATTATTAGAGATAAAACGACTCACAAAGAATTTGTTTCGGATGTATCCGGCTACTTTTCAATACCACTTGATGATCCTGAGCAGTTGTTAGATTTGGAAATCATCAAAGAAAACTTTGCCTTATTTTCCATAAAATTGGTTGCAACAGATTGGAATACAGACATTCAAGAGTTTTATTTGGTTTCAAGTACGGGCAGATTGGCCAATGACCAGGAAACATCTACCAGTTCAAATGATCAGGAAACGGATGATTCTGACGTTTATAGCCTATTGTCATCATCAGATGATCCGATTTTAGAAGCTGCCAGTTTCGACTGGAGTTCGTTTCGGTTTCGACTGCGTTCTGTGCAATCTGTATATGATCAATTTGGTATCAATGGTTTTATACTTGGAAATCTTGCATCGGGCTATTCTCAATACAATCTTTTGTCAGGTCAAAATTTATTAACTCGTTATGGGGAGGCTTATCGCAGCTTTAAAGACAATCCTTACGATTTTGGAAGTTCAGGACTAAGTCAATGGATTGATGCAAATCCTGCAAATTTCAGAGAGGGGCTGGTGGTTCGATACGCTGAATCCAATCGGGCATATAGACATAAAATGGATGTCCATTATGTATCTGGTGCACTTAATAACAATTGGTTTTTAGTTGCTGGTTTAAACCGTCGTTGGGCACAAGAAGCTTATATACCAGGTAGTTATTATGATGCTTGGGGAGCCTATCTTGGTATTTCAAAAAACATTGGAAGGCATCATACACTTAGTCTTTTAGCAGTAAATGCACCCGTTGAGCGAGGGAAGGCTAGCCCAGCAACCAAAGAAGTTTATGCTTTGGCAAAGGATAATTATTACAATTCATATTGGGGGCTACAAGAGGGTGAAATTCGAAATTCAAGGACTGCAAGTTCAAAAATTCCAATGGCAATGCTGAATTATCTGTGGAATGTAAATGAGTCAATCCATTTTGAATCAGGTTTACTAGGAATAAAAGGAAAGCGCTCTGACAGTCAATTGGATTGGTACAATGCACCGGATCCAAGGCCTGATTATTATCAAAAATTACCTTCCTATATTGAAGACAGTTTGGTTGGAGCAAGCGTTTGGGAAGCATGGGAACAAAATGTCAATGTTCGGCAAATCAATTGGACTCGTTTATATCAATCCAACTATTCAAATTATTCAACCATTGAACATGCAAATGGAGTTAATGGGAATACAGTTTCTGGAAACAGGGCCACTTATTGGTTAAATGAAAGACACGCAGATCCGGAAGAATTGCAGTTTTTTGGCAAACTGAACTGGAATTTAAAACGCCATCTTTTTAATTTAAAATACCGTTTACGGGCTGGAAGTCTTGATAATTATCTAGAATTAACGGATTTATTGGGTGCAGATTTTCTGCTTGATGCGGAAGATTTTATTGATAACCCCAGTTTTCAAAATCCGGATGTTCGTTATCCCAATCACATTATACGAGAAGGTGAAATTTATGGATATCATTATAAATCACATCATTTGAATCAATCTGTTATAACGGATTACAATTATTATGGCAAAAGGTGGGATTTTAATGCTGGAATTTCTACTGATTTTCATTCATTCTACCGGGAAGGATTTTTTCTAAATGCAATCAATCCCAATTCTCTAGGAAAATCGGATAGAATAAATCAAACGGGATATGCAGCAAAAACAATGCTTACCTGGAAAATCAATGGTCGAAATTATTTCCGAATAAATCTGGCATACCAAAAATTACCAAATCGGTTTGATCAAACATTTGTTAATCCAGAATGGAACGCAAATGTTTTGAAGGAAACCAATCAAACCAAAGTTCAAGCGGCAGATTTAAGTTATTTTTATAAAAGCCCCAAAATTAAAATTGAATGCACAGCGTATGCTTTAAATTATAAAGACCAAATTATTAATAAAAACTTCTTTTAGACGAGCAATTAGAAGCATCAGGCAACGTTGATTTAGCGGATGGGGGATTGATTAATGCGTTTTATACAAAACTTGACCAAAGGCATTTAGGCATTGAGTCGTCTGTTGAATATAAAATAGGAAGAGGCTTTGTGATTTCGGGAATTTATTCATTAGGAGATGCTATCTATACATCACGTCCTGAAATGTTATTGTTTGATAAATTTAGTTCCAGCAATGGGAAGCATACTATTTACTTAAAGAATTTTTATGTTCCAGCAAGTGCAATGCAAGCTGGATCTATTGTACTAAAGTATAATTTTAAGCGAAACGGTTTTGCTACCTTGAGTTTTAATTATTTAAGCGATCAATATCTGGAGCCGAATCCATTGCGTCGTATCCCGCAAGCTGTAGCCGATTTGGATCCTGCCGGTATCCAATTTAATAAAATAATTAGCCAGGAAAAACTGCCAGAAGCATTTTATATCAACCTGTTTTTATATAAAGGATTTAAACTATTGAATCAGGATTTTGGATTGACATGCAGTGTCAACAATTTATTAAATAGACAAAATTTGATTTCTGGAGGATTCGAGCAATACCGATTTGACTATGCTGAAAAAAATCCCGATAAGTTTCCTTCAAAGTATTATTATTTGCAGGGGATTAACTATTTCTGTGGATTGAGTTGGAGATTATAATTTATAATGAATTTAATTAAATTTGAATATATGAATTTTATAAAAAGATACAGCGCTTTGTTAGTATTAGGATTATTAGGATTTACTGCATGTCTGGATCGAGATTTTGATAAACCACCTCAGCCTGTGGAAGAAATTGGATTTGATCCTAATTCTTCCATTGCAGAATTAAAATCAAAATATGTGTCTGGAAAATTTACAACGATCACAAACGATTTTTTAATTCACGCGACAGTAGTAGCCGATGATAAAAGTGGCAATTTTTATAAAACGATCGTGATTCAAGATTCAACAGGCGGGATTGAATTAAAATTAAATCGAACAGGCATTTATACAGATTTTCCTGTAGGTATGAAAATTGGATTAAAATGCAAGGGTTTGACGATAGGAGATTACAATGGATTGATTCAATTAGGATTGGGTACCTATATAAATGGAAACTATACAAATTTGTCAGGAATTGAAGATGTGCTAATTGACAAATACGTATTTAAAGGACCTAAAAATCAAAACATCGTTGCTAAGAAAAAAACAATAAGTACGTTAACTGCACAAGATATAAGTACTTTAATCCAGTTAGATAATATTGAATTTGCGCGAAGCGATACGGGTACGACCTATGCAGATGTGGTAGCTAAAGTTTCAGTCAACCATACATTAACGGATTGCAATAAAAACGAAATCTTATTGCGCACCAGCAATTTTGCTGATTTTGCTGGAACTGCGGTGCCATCTAAAAATGGAAGCATTACGGCAATATTGAGCAAATACCAATCTGATGCCCAGCTCTATATAAGAAATTTAACTGATGTTCAATTTACAAACGATCCATGTCTGGGAGGTGGAAATTTAGCGCAGATTTCAATTTTGGATTTGCGAAAATTATTCACAGGAACAATTACAAATGCGCCATCCAATAAAAAAATTGTAGGTACGGTAATCAGCGACCGGGTAAACATGAATACCACATCCAAAAACCTTGTTATTCAAGATATAACAGGAGGAATTACCATTCGATTTTTATCAAATCACAGTTTCAATTTAGGAGACCAACTTCAAATTAATGTATCTGATCAGGAAATTTCTGAGTTTGATGGATTGTTGCAGATCAACAATGTTGACAATGCCAATGCAGCCAAAATCGGTACGGGTAATATGGTTCCTCAAGCTAAAACGCTTTCAGAAATAATCGCAAATTTTGAAAACCTCGAGTCAAGCCTCGTTGAAGTATCCAATGTTACAATTAGCAAATCGGGTTCTGCTACTTTTTCTGGTTCATGTAATTTGAGTGATGGGACTGGGAGTATGCTGTTGTTTACAAGAACCCAAGCTCTATTTGCAAACGAGAATTTTCCAACGGGTAGCATCAAGCTATTAGCCATGGTGACTCAAGGTGGTGCAAATAAAGACATGCAATTAACCATGCGCAATTCAACCGATGTGAGTGGTGGAGGAGGTGGAGGTACACCAATTTTTATAAGTTTGCGTACAGTTCGGTCTTTATTTTTAGGCACAACAACCAGTGTCCCGGCGAATCGAAAAATTCATGCAAGTGTAATCAGTGATGTCTCCAATGGCAGCACCACAACTAAAAACATTCACATACAAGATAGTAGTGGTGGAATGGTTGTTCGATTTACAGCTGACCACAATTTCGTGGTGGGAGATGATTTGGAAATTGATATATCATCACAGGAGTTGTCTGAGTTTTCGGGATTACTAGAAGTCAATAATGTACCATTGGCAAATGCTAAAAAAATTGGAACCAATGTGGTGTTGCCAACGCGGTATTCGATCAATCAGATTCTTCAGAACTTTGAAGCACTGGAATCTACTTTAGTTGAAATTATAGGAGTTACAATTACCAAAGCAAGTGGTGCCACATTTTCCGGTACCTGCACGCTCAATGACGGATCCGGTACTATGGATCTTTATACGCGTACACAGGCAAGTTTTGCAAGCACTAATTTTCAAACAAGTGTAGTCAAAATAGTTGGAGTTGTGAATCAGGGTGGGGCAGCGCAAGCCAAACAAATTTCTATCAGAAGTCTGAATGATATTACGCCTTAATGGCCTTGGATTTTACAAAGGAGGCATTCAGATTTAAACAATTTGCGGTTTTTGTAAGTCCCGGGGTTTTTCCGGTTACTACGGATGCGGTATTATTGGGATCATGGATTCAACTTGATCAGGCAGCTAAAATTCTTGATATTGGCACAGGTAGTGGTATCTTATCATTAATGGCTGCTCAAAAAGCTGCTGCCCATGCACACATTATTGCATTAGACAGTGATAAGAATTCAATACAATGTGCAATGTACAATTTTGAACAATCTCCCTGGCATTCCAAATTGGATGCGATTTGTTTAAATGCTGAAGAACTTATAGATTCCAAATCAAATCAACAACTCGAAGATCGATTCGATCAAATTATATGCAATCCACCTTTCTTTGTGGATTCGTTATTGTCTCCCAATGTCGATAAAAACAGGGCACGCCATCAGCTGACATTAAGTTTTCCACTTTTAGTAAAAATTGCTAAAGCTCGTTTAAATCCAAATGGTAAAATCAGTTTGGTTTTGCCAGCTGTTGGTTCAGACATGATTGTCAATCAAATGCAAAATGTGGACTTATATTTGTCGAGAGTTCTAAAGGTTCGAAATAAGCAGTCTTCAAAAACAAATCGAGTCTTATTGGAATTCACTAACGCTAAAACAGTATATACAGAATTTGAGTTGTTTTTATATGATGAAAACGGAATGCGCAGTAAGGAGTATTCTGTTTTAACACGTGAATATTATCTATAGCTGACATTATATTGGTCTAAAAGAATCCTAGATCGAATTTTAAAAAATCAAATAGAAAGAAAGATATTACAAGTAACAAATCCAATGGTATAGTTCAATTAAATGAACTGGTAATTCGAAGAAAGCGACGATATAATAAGAATGCCATGCTGCTAAGGCATACGATAAATCCAGTCCAAACACCTGAAACTTGCCAATTGAGTACTACACTTAAAAAATAACCAATGGGAATCCCTACAAACCAATAACACAAGGTGGTGTAAATCGTAGGCAGCTTAACATCTTGAATTCCTCGCAAAACACCAATCCCAACTGCTTGAATGGAATCACCTAATTGAAACGCTGCTGCAAATAAAAACAACAACGCCGCGTGATGTATGACCTCTGGATCGGATGTAAACAGATAAGGAATTTGATTTCTGAAAATTATAAAAAACACTGCACAAATACTGCCATAAATTGCTGAAAACTGTAAAACAGAAACCCCTATTTTTCGGACCAGGTGAATGTCTTTCATGCCAAAGGCTTCACCTACTTTAATTGAACCTGCAGTGGATAACCCGATAGACACCATAAAGGTCAAAGCTGCAACAGAAAGTGATACCTGATGCGCTGCCTGTTGGGTTGCGCCAAACCAACCGACTAAAATACCCAATACGACAAACGCTCCAATTTCACTTACATATTGCCACGCACTGGGTAATGCAAGACGAGAGATTTTTTGTAATTGCAATCGGTCAATGGTGCGATTACTAAGCTGATATATTTTGTATCGTGAGTGATACAAAACATAGATACCCAATGCAAGCGCTATGAAAATCCGGGTAATAAATGTTGCTACACCGGCACCAACCAATTCCATTTTTGGGAAACCATAATTCCCATAAATAAGTAAATAATTTAAAAATGCATTCATAGGGATGGATGCCAATGAAAGAATCATAGGAATTTTTGTAAAATTTAAACCATCACAAAATTGTTTTATACTTAGAAATACGGTCATAGGAACAATTGACCAAAGCATCCAATTCATATACGGAAGGCCAAGGCTTGCAACTTCTGGATCTTGTCCAAGATGGAAAATAACTCCTCCAAAAATATAGAGTAACCAAGATGTTAAGATAGCTACTGAAACATTAAGATAAAATGCGTTATTTAAAAGTGCTCCACAAGATTCCGGTTTTTTTGCACCTTTTAATTCTGCAACTAATGGTGAAATAGCTACGGTAAAACCTATGCATAATACATAAGGCAATCCAATCATATTGGTAACTAATGATGATGCTGCCAAATGTTTATAACTTAAGTGACCAACCATGGCTGAATCAATAATATTCAGCATCATTTGAGACAAATTCCCTAAAATAATTGGGAATGCCAGTTTCAATAAATCCAACTGTTGTTGTCTATTCAAAATTTCTACAATAAAGGAATAAAAAAAAGGGTCTGCTAATGTTCAAGAAAGCAAACCCTCAATAAATAGGTAAGGTAATAAGACTTAATTAATTTTGTTTGGCGTTTTCTTGAATGAGTTTTTTTGCTAAATTTAAAATTCGTTCATCCTCAATGTGAACGATCCCTCCATTTGGACCGGGCTGAATATGATTGCCGCTGTTTTCAAGATGATGCGCTCCAAAGTAATTTCGCACAACCTGTTCATCCAGATTTAATTCATCCGCAATTTTACGAATGCTTCCGGTAGGTAAATTGTGTTTAATTGTGCGGAGCTCATCCAAGGTTATATTCATAGGTATTGGTTTAAATGTGAACAAAATAAATGACCGTTCAAGTTAGTACGACATTTAGGTTCCTGCAAGTATTTAAAGGAAAAAATTTTTTGTAAATTGTTTAGGCAAATTTCTAAAGAACCTGGCTGACATCGACATAAGGTAAGCCAAAAGCGTCGGCTACCCCCTTATAAACTACCTTGCCATGAACGACATTCAGTCCACTAGAAAGTGGTTTGCTGTCTTTGCAGGCTGCTTTCCAGCCTTTGTCTGCCAATTGAATAGCAAAAGGCAAGGTTGCATTTGTTAAGGCCAATGTTGAGGTAAAAGGAACAGCACCGGGCATATTCGCTACACAATAATGAACCACCTCATCAATTATATAAATTGGATCATCATGCGTTGTTGGTTTACTGGTTTCCATACAACCCCCTTGATCTATTGCCACATCAACAAGCACAGTTCCAGGTTGCATGGTTTTAAGCATATCGCGAGTTACCAGGCTAGGCGCTTTAGCACCAGGAATTAAAACAGCTCCAACAATTAAATCGTGGGTTTTGACCAATTCCCGTATGGTTAATTCATTGGAATACATGGTAGTGACGTTTGGTGGCAGTACATCAGCCAAATAACGCAAACGAGGTAAACTCACATCCAGTAAAATAACCTGAGCACCCATTCCAGCGGCCATCTTTGCAGATTGAGTTCCTACGATGCCTCCCCCCAATACCAATACTTTAGCTGGTGGAACACCTGGAACACCGCCTAACAGGATCCCTTTGCCTTTTTGAGGCTTTTCTAAAAACTTAGCTCCTTCCTGGATTGCCATTCTTCCGGCAACTTCAGACATTGGGACCAATAAAGGCAGGCTGCGATCGGCCAATTCAACCGTTTCGTATGCAAGACAAATAGCACCGCTTTCTATCATGGCTTTCGTTAAAGGCTCATAAGAAGCAAAATGAAAATAAGTGAATATGAGTTGATTTTCTTTAACCAAAGGATATTCTGAAGCTATTGGTTCTTTGACCTTTATTATCATTTCAGCGATACCATAGACTTCTTCAATATGATTTAAAATAGAGGCACCGGCATCTTTATACATTTGATCCGTAAATCCGCTCCCTTCGCCAGCTGTCGATTGAATATAAAGTTTGTGACCTCTTTTACTTAATTCGAGAGCACCCGCAGGGGTAAGGGCCACACGGTTTTCGTTGCTTTTAATTTCTTTGGGAACACCAATAATCATGGGAAAAGGAGTTTAGTATTTGAAAAGGCGAAAATACAATAAGGAAGGAAATAAAAGGGAACCGCCTTAAAAAAGATAGCCCGTATACAGTTATACGGGCAAATCTTCATTTAATAACCAAAACTCAAAACTCGTTTAGAATTATTCCAAGAACTGTGCCAAAAATGATCGGTATGAGGCAAGCAGCCTTGAATTTAATTTAGAAGTACTTTAAATTAAAAGCAGGAAAGCTTTAACGAATGCTTGGTAGTATTAGTATAGGAGAATCAAAGGGCCACTATTTAAGCCAGAAATAAGCGTATAATAAAATGGATTCGTGCGTTAAAATTCAAGAAGAGAATTTAATTTATTGAATTGGAAAACCAGGGAATCTGGTTTTTCCGGGGATGTTGGGTGCTTAAAAAAAATTGCTCGTGACTTTTCACGAGCAAAAACGAATTTTACATTTAATAACCAAAACTTACACAGCGTAAATATATAATATATTATTAAAAAACACTATATGTAAATGGTTATATTTTAGTGTTTAATAAAGATTTTATTAAATTAATATGTAATATATTTAAAATCAATTATATAAATATATTGTTTCTGGTATTGAATGGGGGATTTAGAGCTTCAAATAGGCTTGAAAGGGCTGACCTGCCAAGCTTGCCAAGTTCTAAAGTAAATTGGTTTACATATAAACGAATGTGTTTTTGTATGACATCTGGGCTCATTTCGCTTGCGTGCTGTTGGATATATGGCATTAACAGCTGTTCATTGAGATGTGCATAATCCAGACTTTTACGGATAGTCTGTTGCAAGTCGCTTGCTTTTTCCATACCCAATGATTTACGAATACCGATTAATCCCAATGGGATTGGATAGCCTGTTTTTTCAACCCACAACTTGCCTAAATCGGCCAATTCGATAAGTCCTTTTTCTTTATAATTAAAACGGCTTTCATGAATGATTACCCCCGCATCATGCGTTCCAAGCAGCACACTTTGTTCTATTTCTGAAAAAACCTTAAAGGATAGTTTATTGACTTCTGGAAATAAATTCCGAAAAAGTAAAGCTGCAGTGGTATCCTTACCTGGCAAGACAATGCGTTTGTTTGTAAGCTCTTTGAGGTCGAAATCACGAGTTGCAACCAATATGGGTCCCGTATCGAAGCCAGCAGCAGCGCCTGTTTCGGATATCCAATAACGATCAATAATTTTAGGGAGTATTGCTGCGCTGAATTTTATCACATCGTAAGCACCAGTAAGGGCTTGTTCATTTAATTCTTGAATATCCATATAATCGCAGCTTATTTCCAGCTCTTTTGGATTGCCTAATAAATTGTTTATCCAAGCTCCAAAAATATAAGTATCGTTTGGGCAGGGCGAAATGGCTAATTTTATCCGATTATTGCTATCCATGAAATTCGATCCATTTATAATTTACGAAGATAATCACATCCTCATCCTTGAAAAGCCTGCCGGACTTTTGTCGCAGGGTGATCATACCGGCGATGAAAACTTATTTGATTTGTTGAAGGAATTCATACGTATTAAATACGAAAAGCCAGGGAATGTTTATTTAGGTTCAATTCACCGATTGGATAGACCTGTAGGTGGAATCATGTTGTTTGGGAAAACGTCCAAAGCAACCACAAGGCTTCAAGATCAAATGAAAGCCGGTTTAATTAAGAAAAAGTATTTGGCAATAACAGAAAAACATCCGGATATCGAAGAGGCAGATTTGGTTCATTATTTAACAAAAGATGAATCAAAAAACAAATCAAAAGTGTACGATCACCCTAAAAAGGATTGCAAGCTATGTAAGTTACATTATAAGGTACTTGCAAATATTAAAGGATTTGCGCTGTTGGATATCACCCTGGATACAGGTCGATCCCATCAGATCAGGGCTCAATTAGCGCATATGGGTTTTCCTATAAAGGGGGATAGTAAATATGGAATTTCCCATGGAATTAAACATGAAAGTCTTGGTTTATTTGCATATCAACTCGGATTTACCCATCCGGTTACTAAAGAATGGATGGAATTCACTCATTTTCCACCCTCAGATAAAAATTTTAATCCATTTAAGGCCTTTTTTCCGCGACCCAATGGCTAATTCAGAAATTGTCCAGAATATTTAGACAAGCTCCTCTGAATCTTATTTATTATCTTAATTTTGCCGCCGGTGAGAGTTCACGACCAGCTCCTGCTGAATCCCCCAGGGTAGAAATACAGCAAGGGCGAGTGGTTGAGCGGTGCGATGGACTCTTGCCTTTTTAATAATCCAAGCAGAACCATGAAATTTTTTATAGACACAGCCAATTTGGATCAAATCAAGGAAGCCAAAGACCTGGGCATCCTGGATGGGGTAACTACCAATCCCAGTTTGATGGCAAAAGAAGGAATCACCGGAAAAGAAAATATCTATCGGCATTACCACAAAATCTGTGAACTTGTAAAAGGCGATGTGAGCGCAGAGGTCATCTCAACAGACTACAAAGGCATGATGAAAGAAGCCAGGGAGTTGGCTGAAATTGCTGAAAATATTGTTGTGAAAGTTCCAATGATCAAAGACGGAATTAAGGCAATCGCAGAATTAAAAAGTCTAGAAATAAAGACGAATTGCACCCTCGTTTTTAGCGCGGGTCAAGCCATTCTGGTGGCAAAAGCGGGTGCAACTTATATTTCACCCTTTATAGGCCGAATCGATGATACAAGTTGGGATGGAATGCAATTGATTACTGATATTTTTGAGATTTACTCTTTACAAGGATTTGAAACTGAAATTCTAGCCGCATCTATACGGAACGGATTGCACATTGTGGAGGCTGCTAAAGCAGGGGCTGATGTGGTGACCTGCCCTTTAGATGCAATCCTCTCTTTGTTAAAGCATCCATTAACGGATATCGGTTTGCAAAAGTTTTTAGACGACCATAATAAAGCCCAGGCTGCCTTATTAAAGAGCTGATATTTTTTCTAAACAAATTTCAATCATACGTACTATCGTTTTTTCAGGATTCTTGGAGAAGTTTCTTGTAATTCTATTTGCTAAAATTGCATTGATGGACAGCGCCTGATATCCAAACAATTGACTTAAACCATAAATTCCAGAAGTTTCCATTTCAAGATTTGATATTTTTCCAATGCCTATTAAATCAAGTGCTTCCAATTGTTGTAAGAAATTAGATTGTTTCATTCGGTTGGATCTTCCTTGGGGTCCGTAGAAACCTACTGCAGTTAAGGTATTTCCAATAATCAAATCCGGATGAAGAAATGCATTTAATAAAGATGGGTCCGCACGGTATAAAAAATAACGAATTCCATTTGCCATCTCTGCAACGGGAATCGTATGTGGTTGGTAAAAATCAGCCAAATTATCAGTACCAAGACTCCAATCCGTAATTAAAATACTGTCCAATGGAATGTTTTCTTGGATAGCTACTGCTGTACCCAATCGAATCCATGTGATTTTAATAAGTTCATCCTTTGGTTTTCCAGTTTTAAATCAATATTAAACAAAGCATCCACTTCATTCATTACAATATCTATATTGTCTGTGCCAATTCCGGTTGATAGAATACTGATTCGTTTGCCGGATAAATATCCCGTAACTGTGAAAAATTCTCTGGATTCAACTTGTAATTCAATAAGATCTAAATACCTGGATAAAATGCGGACTCGATCCGGATCGCCTACACTGAGAATGATTGGTGCTAAATCACCGGGCTTTAGCTTTAGATGATACAAGCTACCATCTGGATGCAGGATCCAATTCGTTTCCATAAAGTTTAATTACAATTAAAGTATGAAGAAAAACAAAATTTACCATTTAACCCATTGTGGAACTTGTAAAAAAATATTAAGTGATCTCAATACGGATTCTTGTGAACTGTCTGATATCAAACAAAACCCCATCAGTGAAAAAGAACTTGACCTGCTGGCTTCGCTTGCGGGTTCTTATGAAGCCTTATTTAGTCGTAAAGCTGTAAAATATCAAAGTTTGGGATTGAAGGATAAAAAACTAACCGAAGCAGATTTTAAAAAGTTAATACTATCTGATTATACATTTCTGAAACGTCCGGTTGTAAAAATTGGATCAAAACTTTTTATTGGCCATACAAAACAGGCAATAGAAGGTGGAAAGGAAGCATTGAAACCTAAATAAGAATTTACTGGGATTTTAGAGTCTTTTTAAATGGTCCATGAATTTATAGATTAAATACATTCAAGATAAACTTTACTGCTTAAAACAGTATCACTTACATGTCCACCACGGTCGCGCAACACGATTTTATAAACCAAAGAGTCCAATGGATATTGCGGAGGTGAACTGCAGGGGGGGATTTGATCCTTAAACAGACAGCAACTGGTAAAAACCAGGATACTCATCTGGCCTTTTTGAGGTCGTCCTTCGGAATCTGGTAGCGCTGGCAATTTATATTGATCTTGTATCTGATTATTGCGACTGTCTGTCAGGCTTATGTCATATCGATTGTCGTTTTGAGGAAAGCCTAAATCCCCATCACCATCTTCAAATTTCAGTAAGAGCCTTAAGGAATCTTCAAAAAAATCTCCTTGGATCATACGTGTTTTTGTAAGTCCAATAAATTCAATTTTTGGAATTACTGAGCCGGTATCATCTCCTGTACAGGCTATAAAGCAAATTCCTAAACAAAAGAAAATGCTGGGAATTGAAAGCAGATTTTTAGTTTTACCTCTCATAATGACATGCTGGACCTAAAACGATTACAAGATAAAGTTTTATATACAAATCATACCAACAGCTTTGATTTGGTGCGGGAAGTATATCTTTTTCAATCTCAAAACAATCCAGTTTTTCAGCAATTTTTAAAATTGATCGGTAAATTAGATCGCAAAATCAATCAGGTTGAAGATCTCTGTTTTCTTCCCATAGATTTGTTTAAGTCCAATGAAGTTAAAACAGGCAATTGGAATGAAGAATTAATTTTTCGATCCAGTGGAACATCGGATTCGCATAGATCCTGTCATTTTATTGAAAAGCTAGGATTTTACAATGAAGTGAGCAGGCTTTGCTTTGAGTTTCATTTTGGATCATTGGAAAAATATGAATTTGTGGCACTGTTGCCAAATTACCTGGAGCGGCAGGATTCTTCGTTAGTGGCCATGGTAAGTCATTTTGTAAATTCGGTAAACAAGCAGGGTAAAGATGTATTTTTTATTGATGATTTTAAATCATTGGAATTAAAATTAAATGCCTTGTATAAATTGGATAAACAAGTCATTTTATTTGGAGTAAGTTTTGCATTATTGGATTTTGCCAATCAGTTTAATTTAATTCATCCCAATTTAATTGTTATTGAAACAGGTGGCATGAAAGGCAGGCGCCGTGAAATTGCTAAAACGGATTTGATAAAGCAGCTACAAGCCGGCTTTCCTCAATCTAAAATTGTCTCTGAATATGGGATGACCGAATTATTATCTCAAGCCTATGCTTTGGATGGGATTAATTACAGCTCACATCCGCTATTAAAATTTCTAATTACAGATCCTTCCGATCCGTTTTTATTTTTACCAAATTCCAAAAGAGGAATTATCAATGTCATCGATTTGGCTAATATTCATTCATGCTCTTTTATTAAAACAGGCGACCTGGGTCAACTAAATCCACAGGGTGAATTGCAAGTATTGGGACGATTTGATTTTGAAGAAATGCGCGGATGCAGTCAATTATACGAAGAATGATTTATTTTGAAAATCCTTCCGTGATCCAATCAGCAAGTAATTGACGGTTTTTTGGAAATAAAATTCGCTTGCGGTCTTCCGGGTTGTGAATGTTCGCCAATTCAATAAATATGGGTTCCGGATCTGAATTACGCACTACGTAAAGTGGGCGACTGGTTACGGAACCATTGTATTTCTCTTCTTTCCGATAGACTTCATATTTTTCTTCAAAAACTTGTTGGATGTCTACAGCTTTGTTTTTACTTTTTTCAGAATCAGATTGGTAATAAAAGAAAACATCCTGGCGGTCTTCTTCGCCTTGAGCATCAATATGGAGCGACACCATCCACTGATTCGTATATCCTTTCTTTTTATATTTTGAATACAATTTATTTACTTTGTTCATTCCTTGACGAAGTCGTTTTTTCTGACTTACAGGAATATCATGGCCACCATAAGATGTTTCATCTTTATCACAATCTAAGTATTTTTCATCCCGGATTCCATCGTTTTCATCTTCAACAATTACAAAAACAGTAGCTCCTTTTTGCATTAAATTTTTAGCAAGGCGCAAACTGACATCATATGCATATTCATCTTCACAAATTGTGTATTCGCCATCTACATTTTTTGCAATAGCACCGGGATCCGGACCACCATGGCCTGGTACAATATAGAAGACCTGGTCCTTCAATTCATCTGTAGTAATTTCAACGTCTTTGTATTTTTCACCAAATAAAGGCACGTTCAACATTTTAGAAGAAACTTTTAATGAAGTAGGCGCGTCACCAACCAAAGCTGAAGATTCAGCCAACGCTTTGACTTCATTTTCAGTTAATTTACGATCAGCAACCAACATAGAACGCATCGGAGCCATGGATGCAACGAGAAACTCTTTACGCCCTTCTCTGTTTTTCTTCCGTTCTATTGGGATCGATTCTTTAAGGCTGGTTTTTAACGCCATTCCTTCATTCCTTTTGCTACTATACAATGAACCTGGATCCAAAACAATTGGAACCCAGATTTTTTTATCCTTTTTATAATCTTGGCTTTTAAGCTTTTGACTTGTCAGTTGCTTGTTGTAATCTTCAATTTTTTTAGCCTGTACCAAATTTTTAATGCCTACACTGCTGCGTATGCTCTTGCCGTCAAAGGACTGCACGGTCACAGGAAGCAGGTAGGTTTTGTTTTTCTCCAAACTGGCATTTTGTTTCAATCCATTAATTTTGTAAAACATGGTGACATTGTCTGGTTTGTCAGCAAGTTTGTAACTTCTCAGCAAGCCATAAACACCTTGACCGGCTTTGGCTTTTACTTTAACATAATTCAATGATTTTAAAGGCTTTGGAAGTGCATGTGCCAATTGAAACGTACTGATCGTTAAAAGGCACAGAGTGAGGATTCTACGCATTGCTAAAGAGTTTGAAAAGCAAATATATTATATTATTTTATAATTTGTATGTTATTGACTTACAAATTAATACAATATAAATTTGCAATTATATAAGCTGTTGAACTTCAATGCCTACCTTTGAATTTGGCATATGTTAAAAGCACTGTTGAGCAAAGAAATTTTATGTGAATGGCGTAGTTTTCATCAATTCGCCGGATTGCTGAGTTTTATGTTGGCAGTTGCCTATTTGGTTTATTTCTTTGGGGGGGAAGTCAACCCAAAATTTTGGAATTTAATGTATTGGATCATCTATTTGTTTTTGGTTTTCTTTAGCGCAACCAAGAGTTTTGAAGAAGACAATAACAGGTTCAAAATTTATACAAATCAACTTGTTTCAATAAATTGGGTGTTTATCTCTAAAGCCTTGTATCAATTGATTCAATGCGTCATTTTTGGATTGGTGCTTTACCTGATCATGAATATGTTGATACCTCAAAAACATCTGGAACTTTTGCCATGGATACTTATTTTATTTTTAATGAGTTTTGGAATGGCCGTTTTAAATACGTTTACCGCTTTTATTGCGAGCAACGGCCAGACAAGGCAAGTATTAATGGTAGTTATTAGTTTGCCTTTGTGTTTTCCCTTGATAGGAATGTCCTATTCCTTAAGTATAGATATCTTAAACGGGCAATCAATATTTGAAAACCTCGACAAGTTTTATCCGCTCTTGGCAATAGATTTATTGGCAATGGCACTTGTTTCTTTCCTCTTACCTTTAACCTGGAAATCTTAACTCTTATGGTTAAACAAGCTTGGTGGAAATATCTCTGTGTTGGTTTGATGCTCTATGCTTTAAGTTTTGGATTATTAAATCCACTAAAACATGGAATTAAAGACGTAAGTCCAGATCGAATTGAGGCTGGGACCAAGGCAATTCTTACCGTAAGTGCTTACAATGCGCATTATTTGAATCAAGCGGAGCCAATAACGGCTTATTTAAAATACAATCCGCCTTCTGATTCAAAAGATAAAAATCAATATTTACTCAAAGCATTGACTGTTAAAGCAATATCAGACAATCAAATCGAATTGGAGTTTCATGTACCAGAATTTTTACCGGATTCAAGGCCATTGGCTTTATTTTCAGTAATTGTTAATAGTCCTGCCGATGGAGCAGCTGCAATTCCTTCAAAAGTGATCATTCACCAACATCGCCCTTCTTTAGAAGAAGGAATTCGCTTATGGTCAACAGATCAACATCCGGTTTTTCATCAAGCAAAACGAAGTTTATTTCCATATCGCAACATTTTAGTAGAAACCATTCGCAATACATTTTACCATGTGTCGCTTTGGTTTGCTATGTTTCTTATGTTTGGAATGTCTGTTTATTTCAGTTATCGGGTTTTAAAATACCAAGATCTGGATGCAGATCTTCGGAGCTATGCTTTGGTCCGAACTGGTTTTTTCTTTGGAATCCTGGGCTGCCTTACAGGGTCGCTATGGGCTCGATTTACTTGGGAAACCTGGTGGACTACAGATATTAAACTCAATATGGCAGCGCTCACCATGCTTATTTATTTAGCCTATTTGGTTTTGAGGGCATCCATTGATGATTTGGATCGCAAGGCCAGAATTTCTTCAGCTTACAACATCTTTGCATTGGTTGCAGTCATTCCTCTCATATTCGTTTTACCAAGATTAACAGATAGCCTGCATCCCGGAAATGGGGGTAATCCTGCATTTGGCTCAGAGGATATGGACAACAGCTTGCGTTTAGTGTTTTATCCAGCGGTATTAGGTTTTATGCTGCTGGGACTTTGGATTGCCAGTTTGGTGTATCGCGTGGATGCAATTGCAGCAAAATTGGAGGAAGAGGAGTTTGAATAGCAATTATAGTCTTTTAGTAATGAATACCTTAAACTCCATCGAGGAGATTATGGGGCAATAAGCTAAAAGCCTTAAACAATCGACAGGAACCATTTCGTATTGCCAATTTAGTTTGAACCATTGATTATTAAAAAACCTTGAACAACCAACTTGCAACTGACTTTTAATCACCCGCTTTTGATTCATTTTGACCTTATGTTTTACCATTCTGATATATTTTCTTGAAATAATTTTGTCCATTTCTGAAATAAAGCCCAATTTCGCAGCTCTATTGCATAATGACATGCTCCTTCAAATCCTGAATGCCATAATACCTCTTTTAAGTCAGCCAGAAACTGATTTTATGAGGCAAACAGGTAAAATATATGTCGTTTTTGGAGTATTAGCTATTATTTTTATTGGAATCATCATTTTTTTAATAATTCTAGAAAAGAAAATACGAGTCATCGAAAAAAGATCAGAACATGACAAAATCAAGTAATGCCACATTTTTAGATAGTGTAAATCGCAATTTTGACCGAGCAGCTGCATATACGGATATCTCTCAAGGAATATTAAAGCAAATCAAAGCCTGCAATGCTGTATATGAAATTCGTTTTCCGGTTCGCATTGGTGACAAGATTGAAGTAATTGAAGCATACAGAGCACAGCATAGCCATCACCGTATGCCTACCAAAGGGGGTATCCGATACAATGAAAATGTTGACAAAGAAGAAGTAGAAGCATTGGCAGCGTTAATGACTTATAAGTGTGCCATTGTGGATGTACCATTTGGTGGAGCCAAAGGAGGTGTAAAGATTAATCCGAAACTATACACGGAAGATCAATTGGAACGTATAACCAGAAGATATACCACCGAATTAATCAGAAAAAACTTTATTGGTCCTGGTATTGACGTACCTGCTCCTGATTATGGAACAGGACCTCGTGAAATGGCCTGGATCTATGATACCTATTTGACATTTAAAGGCGGAGATATTGATGCTGCTGGTTGTGTAACCGGAAAACCAGTAAGCCAAAACGGAATCCGAGGTAGAAATGAAGCAACGGGTCGTGGAGTATTTTATGGATTAAGAGAATTGTGTGATACCCAAGACGCAATGAAAAAAGTTGGCTTGGACAAAGGTCTGAGTGGAAAGAAAGTGGTTATTCAAGGACTTGGAAATGTAGGTTCGTTTACCGGAAGTATTATGCAAAACGAGGGAGATGTAACCATCATAGCAGTTTCCGAATATGAGGGCTCTATTTATAATGAAAAAGGAATTCACATTGAAGATTTATTAGCCTACAGAAAACAAAACGGCAGTATTTTAGGATTTCCCGGTACAACAAATTTGCCAAGTAAAGAAGCTGCCTTAGAGTTAGAATGTGATATTTTGATTCCTGCTGCTTTGGAAAATCAGATTACAGCCGACAATGCTTCAAGAATTAAAGCAAAAATTATTGGCGAAGCTGCCAATGGACCCATTACAGCAGATGCCGAAACGATGCTTAATAAAGCAGGTATCATTATTGTTCCCGATATGTATCTCAATGCTGGAGGTGTAACCGTATCTTATTTTGAATGGTTAAAGAATTTATCCCACATGCGTTTTGGAAGAATGGAAAAACGATTTGATTCCAATACCTATTCTAATTTTGTTGGGTTGATTGAAAAGATGACCGCAAAACAAATTGGCGAAAGAGAACGTGAATTCTTAACCCGAGGTGCAGATGAAATTGATTTAGTGCGATCTGGCTTGGAAGAAACCATGGTGACTTCTTTTCAACAAATTTGGGCTACATACACTAGTAAAAAGGATATGGATGGTCTCCGAAGTGCAGCCTTTGTTTGCGCTCTTGAGAAAATATCAAACGACTATTCTAGTTTGGGTATCTTCCCATAGTAATACCCATATAGCTCCATCTTATACCCATACAGACCTGGGGTTGTTCCCGTCATAATGGGTAAAACACCTGTTAAGATGCTTTGGAATTTTTGAAAGTTGAAGCTTTGATGTGCTTCTGACAAACTTCAAATTTGGGATTGCTACGGAGCATGTATTCTTCATCCTTTATGTATCCTTGAATAAAGTCTTAATAATCCAAAGAAAATACAAGTTATAATGGAATTGATGTATTGAGTGAATACGTGTAATTTCGATCTGTAATTAAAATTCGTAATTGAACTTTCGTAATTGATAATTGGCAGTATCTACGCTCCCATAATCCGTAATTCGTCCCGCGAGTACGCGGGATGTACGCTACGCTCCCATAATTCGTAATTGATTTAACCTTCTTCCGTTTTTCTTGTTCTTTATAAAAATATCAAAAATAACATGAAACAACGAACCATTGAAGTAGTCGTTCCACCACCGGAACCCCATTTTGTAGGTGATGGTTTTAGAGTTCATAATTTTATTCCAAGTGCCTATCGATTGGACATGGAACGGATGAGTCCGTTTATTATGCTGGACTATGGTTCGAAGCATTATTTCCCACCTACAGATACTCCCAGAGGGGTTGGAGTGCATCCACACCGGGGATTTGAAACGGTTACTATTGCATATAAAGGTAAAGTTGCGCATCACGACAGCGCAGGTAACAGCGGAATTATAGGAGAAGGCGATGTGCAATGGATGACTGCTGCTTCAGGAGTGCTTCATAAAGAATACCATGAAGAAACATTTAGTAAAAACGGAGGCGATTTTCAAATGGTGCAACTGTGGGTGAATTTGCCGGCAAAAGATAAAATGTCTGCTCCAAAATATCAGGAGCTACTCCATGCAAATTTGGGAGTTTTTGAATTGCCTGATCATAAAGGACGCATTGAGATTATAGCAGGCCATTATGGAGATGTCAAAGGACCTGCATTTACGTTTACTCCTTTAAATTTAATCAATGCTAAATTGAAAAAAGGAAGTCAAACAGCCTTTGCTTATCCTCAAAATTATAATACGGGTTTATTGGTAATCGAAGGAAGGATTAAATTAAATCAGTCTGAAGTTATTCCCGAAAACCATTTTGCATTGCTAAATAATGACGGAGAATCATTTCATATTGAAGGATTGGAAGATAGTATTGTGTTGATTTTAAGCGGATTGCCTATTGACGAACCAATTGCAGCACATGGTCCTTTTGTTATGAATACGAGTCAGGAAATCGCACAGGCCTTTCAGGATTTCCACCTTGGAAAATTTGGGCATCTGGAGGCTTAATTAACCGGATCGCAAATAAAATTGTGATTAAACCCTGTATTTTATTGATTTCACAAAATATTATTCTATCTTAGCCGTTGAAAAGAGGTAAATTCAATTTTTTATTTGTTAAAACTCGTAAAAATGGCTGATAAATTGGATAAAATAGACGTAAAGATTCTGAATCTATTACAGGAAAACAGCAAAATCACCAATTTGGAATTGTCCAGAAAAATTGGTCTTTCTCCTGCTCCAACTTTAGAACGTGTAAAAAAATTAGAGCAACTTGAAATCATTGAGAGTTATCACGCCAAAGTAAACCCTAACAAAGTTCAACTTAGCATCAGTACCTTCGTTTTGGTCAACCTGGCATGGAATAAACCACGCGCCATGGAGAGCTTTGTCGATAAAATTAAAGGAATCGAAGAAGTAACCGATTGTTATGTAATCACAGGGGATGCTGATATCTTAATGAAAATCGTATGCAAAGACATTCAATCATACGAAATGCTATTATTTAAGAAACTTTCGCAAATAGAAGAAGTTGAACGATTGAAAACTTTGATGAATTTATCAGTTGTTAAAACATCCAATAAGCTTCCAATACATATCGAGGATTTGGATTAATCCTTTAAGGTTTATCGCAATCAATTATGTCATTTAAATCTGGTTTGCTGTGGCAGATAAATTCAGGCAGTAATCCAGCTTCCTATCTATTCGGAACAGTCCATCTGCAAAGTCCAATCTATTCAGATCATCTTCAATTAATTACTGAGAAAATTAAGTCCTGCAGTTTTTTTGGAGCTGAAGTGGATTTAGACCGAATGGAATCTTCTGATCTTCAACATTTTTTTAAATTACCGGATTCATTGAATTGGTCATCTTATCTACGACCAGGGCAGTGGAATAAAATGCAGCAGATCAGTTTGCATCGATTTGGCATTGATCTCAATCAATTTACAGGGATGTTTCCTATGATTGGATTAAATCAATTGAGTTTACAACTTATCGGTCGAAGTCTTGAAAAATCTCTGGATCAGCAATTATGGGAACTTGCCAAACAATGTGACCGACACATGATCGGATTGGAAGATTTTGATACACATTTTAATATGATTCGTTCCATTGATTTACAAGATCAAATAAAAATGATTCGGGATTTGTTTAATAATCTCGAGCGCTCCAAGCGTAAATACCAAAAAATGATTTCTGATTACAATGATCAGGATATTCGGGCAATTTATCAGAGCAGCAGAAAAATGCTTGGAAAATACCGTCATTTGATGCTGAACCAACGCAATCAATATATGTTGTCAAAAATGCTAGACTTAATGAAATCCGATACGGGCTTTTTTAGTTGCGGCGCAGGACATTTATATGGAATGGAAGGATTACTCCGCATGTTAAAAAAAGCTGGCTTTGTTTTGCAACCTGTGAAACTTTTAGCTGTTTAAGGAGTGAGGTTTTTGATTTGATTTCTTCAGATCAATATGTTTAGCTAATTCGTATGAGAGCAATAATTTACATTTTCTTAGGCTTGTTTTTATTTATTGGATCAAGTCATGGTCAGGATAAGTTCACAATCAGTGGCTATGTCCGTGAATTTGGTTCAGGTGAAAGCATGATTGGGGTGAATCTTTATTTAAAAGAGCAACCAAGTATCGGAACAGTAAGTAACACCTATGGTTTTTATTCCATAACACTTGAAAAAGGTCAGCATACCTTGCTGTTTTCATATCTGGGTTATGTGCCAATAGAATTGCCAATCAATTTGAATAAGGATACTTCTATTGAAATCAATATGAAATCCGGAGTATTAATGGATGAAATTGAAGTGAGTGCGAAAAACCCAAGGCAGAATATTGAAGCTACGGATATGGGCACCATCGATGTTTCCATGGAGACGATGAAAAAACTTCCAGCCCTGTTAGGTGAGGTTGATTTATTGAAAACACTTCAACTTTTACCAGGAGTTTCATCTGCAACAGAGGGTACTTCGGGAATTTATGTTCGGGGAGGCGGTCCAGATCAAAATCTGGTACTTCTTGATGAAGCCATAGTTTATAATACCGGTCACTTGTTGGGATTTTTTAGTGTATTTAATTCGGATGCGATAAAAAATACCGTATTAATAAAAGGAAACATACCTGCGAACTATGGAGGCAGAATTTCTTCTGTGATTGATGTCCAAATGAAAGAAGGAAATAATGAAGACTATGTAGCAGAAGGTGGCATCGGATTGATATCAAGTCGATTTACTGTGCAAGGTCCTGTTCAAAAAAAGAAATCATCTTTTATTGTCTCAGGAAGGAGAACCTATGTGTTGGATCTGGCACAACCATTTATAAATAACACAAAATTTGCTGGTAGTAATTATTATTTCTACGATCTCAATACCAAAATTAATTATCAACTGAGTCAAAAGGATCGGATTTATCTCAGTGGTTATTTTGGCAGGGACGTGTTTAAATTTTCAAATCAAGAAAGAGGTTTTGAGGTCGAGTTACCTTATGGAAATGCAACAGGAACTTTTAGATGGAATCATGTATTTAAGGATAATTTATTTTTTAATCTGGCTTTGATAGCTAACAATTATAAATTTGGATTGCACGGCGGACAGGAAGAATTTCAGTTTAATGTAGATTCCGGTGTACGTGATTATTCAGCAAAGGCCGATTTGGATTATTATCCCAATCCTTCGCACCTGATAAAAATGGGCACACGGTACACCTATCATAAACTTTCTCCAAATGTGGTTAATGCAACCAATGGAGAAGTAAATTTCTCAACCAGTTTTAAACCAAAATATGGACATGAAACGGAGTTGTATGCGTTAGATGACTGGACGATTTCCAGAAAACTAAAATTAAATATTGGGGCTCGTTTATCCATGTTTAATCAAACAGGTCCTTATCAGTCAGCTATTGATAGTTCTCAATACTCCCGCGGTGAACTTGTTAAAACCTACATTGCACCAGAGCCAAGGATTGGCATGAATTATACTATTTCAAGATCAGCTTCTTTAAAAGCAGGCATTTCTGTTTCCAATCAATACATTCATTTAGTAAGTAATTCAGGAAGTACTTTGCCGGCCGATATTTGGGTGCCTAGCACCGAAACAGTCAAGCCTCAGCGTGGAATTCAATATGCGATCGGATACTTTAGAAATTTTTTAGACAATGCCATTGAAACTTCTGTAGAAACCTATTATAAAGATCTTCGCAATCAATTGGATTATAAAGAATCGTATGTTGAAAATTTTTCTGCAGAAATTGAAAACGAATTTGTTAGTGGAAAGGGTAGGGCTTATGGACTTGAGTTATTTGTGAAAAAAAATAAAGGAAAATTAACGGGTTGGGTTGGATATACGCTTTCAAAAACAGAGCGATGGTTTGATGAGATAGAAAACGGACGTGTGTACCCGGCAGTTTACGATCGCCCGCATGACTTAGTTGTTGTGTTTAATTATGAGTTTGCAAAAAATTGGCAGGTTTCAGGCAACTTTATTTATGCTACAGGAAAAAGTTATACGCCTATTAAAAGTGTTTTTTTTATAGAAGGAAAACCCAATATTGAATACGGAGATAGAAATAGTTTGCGTCTTGATGATTATCACCGCTTGGATATTTCCTTTATTTACGAAAAACAGGAGAAGCTAAGAAAGCCTTTTCACAGCAGCTGGGCTTTTAGTGTTTATAATATTTACAATCGAAAAAACCCGTTTTTTACCTATACTGATTTTCAATCAGATATTTTTACCGGCAATGCTTCAGCAAAAGCGTTAAAAGTATCACTATTCACAATCATACCGTCTGTGACCTGGAATTTTTATTGGAACGCATCTAAATATTTTAAATGAGATCTTACAATTTAGTTTTACTCTTATTGATTTTAGGCTTTTTTATGAATTCTTGTGAGGAAGAATTTATTCCTGCAGAATCTGTTTATGATAAGGAATTGGTCATTGAAAGTTATATTGAAAAGAGCGATGCGTCTATTCCTGTATATGCAATTTTGACATACTCACTTCCTTTTTATTCTTCATTCAATATCGATGTTATTAATAATTCGTATGTTAAAGACGCTGAAGTATCAATTTTCGATGGAAAAAACAGATATGCCTTACCACAATTGTGCTTAAATGATATTCAGGAACCATTGCGAAGTGATCTAATTAAAAACTTTGGCTACAATCCGGATAGTTTTAAAACCGATTTATGCATATACGTTGATTTAGCAAATTCGATTCCCATTGAAGCGGGTACAAGCTATGAATTAAGAGCAATCACCAAAGAGGATACCTTATACAGTACCACCCATATTCCTGATTTAGTACCCATCGACAGTTTTTGGTTTGATAAACCTGCAGGCAAAAATGCAAATGATACTTTTGCGCAATTATTTTGTATAATAAGCGATATTCCAAATCAAAAGGACTATTACCGTTATTTTACTGCAGGGCAAAATGAGCGTTTAATCCCTAATGTAACTTCAGTTACGGATGATGTATTTTTTGACGGACAGAAATTCAAATTTACTTTGTCTGAGGCCATAAGCAGGGATGAAGACTTTGGCGATAATTCTGGACTGTTTAGAAGGGGGGATACGGTCTTGATTAAATGGTGCAATATTCCTCAAAGTCATTTTGATTTTTGGAATACATTGGAAACCAGTGCTACCCGGCAAGGACCGTTTGCATCTTATGTAAGAATTAAGGGAAATATCGAAGGAGGACTTGGTATCTTTGGCGGTCAAAATTGTAAAAATTATACCCTGTACGTGCCAAAAAAATAAAAGAATGTCAAAAACCAACGAAGTTATACTCAAAGTGGTAATGGACGATGAGAATATTCCAGCTGAAATATATTGGAAGGCGGAAAATCAACAGCAAGATTGGGAAAAGTGTAAAGCATTTTTATTATCCCTCTTTGAAGAAAAAACAAAAGGAACATTAAAATTGGATTTATGGACTAAGGATTTTCAGTTGGAGGAAATGAATCAGTTTATGTATTACACGCTGTTTTCGCTTTGTGAAACCTATATGAAGGCAACACAAAATCAAGACATGTCGAATCAGTTTATGAGTTTTGTTAACTATTTTGGAGAAGAAAATGAAGTAATTGAGCGTAAAGTATCCTGAAATATATGAATTTCGCCTCCAATAATACGAATAAATCGACTTCGCTTACCTCTGAGAATCAAACCATCATTTTTCGACTTACTGCTTTATGGGCATTGAATGAATGCGGATTGGGAGGATTTTTACATGCACTCAATGTGCCATTTACAGGACTTATAATTGGAGGAATTGCTGTAGCACTTATTAGCTTTATTGCCCACTTTTCGGAAGTCAATAAGGGAATCATTCTAAACTCTCTGATTATTGTTTTAATTATAAAATTGCTGATGAGTCCACACTCCAGTGTGACTGCATATTTTGCCGTAAGTTTTCAGGCAGTTTGTGCGCTAGTGTTCTACAGGATTTTAAATATTAATTTAGTAAGTATTTTGTTAGTGTGTATTTTGACATTTTTAGAATCAGCATCCCAGAAATTAATTACGCTTACTGTTGTTGGTGGGATGAGTTTTTGGAATGCAATCGATGTATTTGTTGAAAATATAAGTAAGCAGTTATTTACAGCTGAGATTACACATGCTTCACTTTGGTTGGTAGGAATCTATTTTTCAATTTATTTTGTATTTTCAGTATTGCTGGCTTTTTTTATTTATAGTTTACTTGAGCAATTTAAAAAAATGAATATTTCAAGCCGGGACAATCCTTCGTTATGGCAATTTGAAAATGTAACCGTTGCAAAACCTAAAAAACAAAAACCAGTTTGGGTTAAGATCATTTTATATTCTGGAATTATCATTTTTGTAATCTTGACTATATTTATTTATAATAAAGAACAGTTTTACAACAGCTTTTTACTCTATTACTTTGCCAGAACTGTTTCTGTTATTTTATTTTGGTATTATATTGTAATGCCATATGCAATGGCATTTGTCAGAAAATTCTTAAACAATAGGATCCCTGCATACCAAACGGAAGTTGATGAAATCATTGAATTATTTCCCAAGCTTCGTTTAATTGTTTACTATGCCTGGAATCAAACAACTGCTTATAAAGGGTTGCGTAGATTGAAGCATTTTTTTACAATTACCTTGTTTGAAATTATTAGCTTCAAATAACAATGGCAATTTATGTCCTCACTGGGGAAATTGGTTCTGGCAAAACGACCGCATTGTTTAATGAAATTAAAGGACAAATAAATATTGGTGGTTTTCTGAGCCCAGTTAAAAATCAAATTCGGCAATTTTATTTTATTCGAAATGGACTGTACATGCCAATGGAACAGCTTGGGGAGCATTACAACACAGATTTAGTTGTAGGTAAATATATTTTTGATTCAAAAGCATTTAATCTAGCGAAGGTTCAATTTGCATTGGATTGGGATTCAAGTCTTGACTTGCTAGTTCTGGATGAATTTGGTCCATTAGAATTTAAAAATCAAGGTTTGCTGCCTGAATTGAATCCTTATTTAAAAGCAGCACAAGAAAACACTAAGCAAAACATGTTAATTGTGGTCAGGAATACACTCATGGAGTCTTTTGCGAAATTATACGCAGTGAATCAAATAATTTATAAAGAAGATGTTTCTGATTTTTTTCGAAAAGTTCTAGGCTAAGCGCAATTGATACTCTCAAATAATGTACATTAAATGGAATCATGATTCCAAAGTTCGAAATCCATTCTGGTATTAATTCCTTCCAGAGACTTAGGTTCATTTATCTCCAACAGCAAAGTATTCAATGATTGTAAAACAAGTCTGGGAGACTTTAACTTGCTATAATATTGCGATTCTATTTCTGGCAAAGCACTAATCCGATAAATGCTGCACAATGGAAAGGGATCCCCTGTGTTTGGATTTCTGTATGCTATTGCGTCGTATGGTGGATGATTGTGTAATATTAAATTTTGAAGCTGTTTCTCTTTTATAAATACGAGATCAACTGCAACCACCAACCAATTAACCTGCTTGTTATACTTGAATGCACGATAGATCCCTTCTAGCGGACCCGTTTCATCGGATTGATCTGGAATGATAGCGTCTGATTTAATTTTTGAAATTTGTTCCTTGCGACAAGAAATATAAACCTTAGTGCAAAATGGATTAAGTTGATCAATCCACCATTTATATAAGGGTTTATTATCTTTTAGTAATAAATATTTATCTTGTCCGAGTCGACTGCTGACCCCACCGCATAAAATAAGTCCGTAAAGTGACTCGTTCATGAAAATTGTATCCGTTGTGCTCCACAATAAATGTTAGCACTGTGTGGTTTTAAAAATCCTATCAAACTCATACCCATAGCTTCTGCAGTTTCAACCGCTAGGCTGGATGGAGCGCCTACTGCAGCAATGATCGCAGTGCCTGCCATAAACGCTTTATGGATCATTTCAAAACTAGCACGGCCACTAAGCACTACAACCTTATCATCTAAAGGAACTATTCCATTTTCTAATGCCTTTCCTATTAATTTATCCAATGCATTGTGTCGTCCTACATCTTCGGCTTTGTGGAGAAGTTTCCCATTAGTGTCAAATAATCCACAAGCATGAATGCCACCAGTTAATCTAAATAATTCTTGATCTTGATTAAGTGTATTCATTAAGTCAAATAAAATGTTTCTTGATATGATTGGAAGCTCTTTTTTTAATATAAAGGAACAATTGTCAAGTACTAAATCAATGCTGGTTTTGCCACACACTCCGCAACTGGAGTTTGTATAAAAATGTCGGTCAAGTTGGTCAATATTAGGCAAAGCATTTGTTTGCAAATGAACAAGGATGGTCTGTTGTTCAACTACATCCCCTGTGCAACTAAAGCGATATTCAAAACGTTCAATGTCAGTCGATGGGTGCAACAAAATGCCTTCAGTATATAAGAAACCGCGAACCAGATTTTCATCATCTCCCGGGGTTCGCATGGTGATCGAAATGGTTTTATGAATTGCTTTGCCACTTTTATAATATACCAATACAATTTCAAGAGGCTCCTCAGTAGCCACATAATCCGATTTAAGTTCCAGGTCCTCAGTTAGCTTTTTTACTGATTTTATCCGATAACCCGTATTAGATGAAATCAACATTTGGCTGCATTCGGATTTGGAAAATTATTTGATTCATCTTCATTGGGTCTATCTACAAGACATTGGTAATCTTTTTCTACCAATACATATAAATAATCTTCACCTTTTAATAGAATACGCGCATCAAAACCAATTTGGTCATCTGCAAACCATTTAGAAGCAATCGCCAAGGGTACATAAACCCGTATATGATTATTGATAAAAGTAACACTAATTTGTTCATGATCAGCCTGGATCAAAGAATACCGCAGGCAATCTGAGTTTTGATCAGAAAAATTGACACATTCTTCAATAGATCCATATTGTTGAAAACTGGCAACTTCCTTTTGGCTTAAACGCAATCGGAGGGAGTTTTTATTGGTGCGTAGTTTCATGTTCTTTATTTTTACTAAATTAGCAAGATGAAAACCAAAACAAAGATATTCTTAAGTCTGTTGTTAATGGCTACTATCTCAACAGCTCAAACCAATTTCAGTTTTACAAATCCGGTTTTTCCACAATTATTAAAAGGAAACTTTGATCCCGGATCCTTTCCCAAACGGACGGTCATTGCAGATCAACAGTTAGCAAATTATCTAATTGAAACGATTCAAGCGGATTCTTTAAAGTATTATTTAAGTCAATTGGTGGCTTTTAAAAATAGAAATACAATTTCAGATGATCAAACAAGGGGATCCTGGGGTATTCGTGGAGCAAGGAATTATATTAAATCCAATTTAGACAGATGGGGTCTTAATAACGGTTTGAGTGGTCCTGTACTTGTGCATTCTGAATTTGAATTTGACTTCGAAATGTGTGACAGGCTTCGACATACTCAGCTTATGGCTATGATTCCAGGAGTGGGTCCCTTGAAAGAGGAGCTTGTAATATTGGAGGCCCATCTGGATAGCCGTTGTGAAAACAATTGCGACACAACTTGTATAGCAGAAGGTGCTGATGATAATGGAAGTGGATCTGCTCTTTTAATAGAACTCGCCAGGGTATTGTCTCACATCGAATTGAATCGATCTGTTTTATTAATTTGGATAACTGGTGAAGAACAAGGTTTGGGAGGATCGACGTCCTTTGCTGAATATTGCAAACAAAATACCATTAAAATCAAATCGGTTTTCAACAACGATATTGTTGGTGGAATTGAATGTGGCATCACCTCTTCACCACCCGGTTGCCCTGGACCCTATCTTTATGACAGCCTTCGCTTTCGGGTGTTTTCGGCTGGAATTACCAACAGTATGCCCAAAGCCTTAGCCAGATTGTCCCGCATCCTTGTTGAAAATAAACTTGCTCCTATTATGCCAAATGTAACCAAAATTGACGTGATGTTTGGTGAAGATCGCTCAGGAAGAGGAAGTGATCACATTCCTTTTCGTGAACAAGGGTATACTGCCATACGATTTAGTTCGTCTTACGAACATGGAGATGGAAATCCTTCTCAGGCAGGGTATGCAGATCGTCAGCACAGTACCCGGGATGTGCTCGGTGAGGATATCGATGGAGACGGTTTGATAGATAGTTTTTTTGTAAACTTCAATTACCTGCGTAACAATGCAATCGTCAATGCAATTTGTGCAACCAATTCAGCCAGCACTGCATTAAATCCGTTTGTATTGACTACTAAATCTGAAGTGCGGGCACTTTCAATTAAAATTGAAAATCCACAGACTGCTCGAAAATTTATTTACGGACTCCGTAGAATAAATAGTTCTTTTTTTGATACGATGGTGATTAGTAATTTGTCGGAATTAACGATTTCGAATTTGAATCCAACACAGTATTATGTTTCAGCGTGTGGTGTTGATAGTTTGGATTGGTATAGCATGTTTAGTCAGGAATACATCACGCGGGTTTTAAGTGCAACGGATGAAATTTTAAAAAAACGTCCTGTGGAGCTAGTTCAGAATAAACCCAATCCGTTTGACGAACTGACCTTGATTCCAATCATTGTAAATGAAGTAAATTATATAAAAGATGCAAAACTGATTTTTACATCAGAATCAGGGAATGTTTATAAATCCATTCCATTAAATTTGAAAGAAGGAATCAATGAAATATTGTATGACTATCAATGGAATCAATATGCATGTGGTACCTATTATTACTCTTTAGTTATTAATGGTAACGTATTTGCAACTAAAAAGATGAGCTTGCTAAATTACTAAAGGCAATGCGAATTGCTTTTTTGAATTGAATTCCATTTATGAAATCTTCTTCGATTAATTTATAAGTTATAAGCTTGCATTAGATGCATAGAGATTAAAACAAGCCGCTAATCACACCATTTTCATCGATATTTATTTTTTCAGCAGAAGGCTCATCAGGCAAGCCGGGCATCCGCATCATTTCACCGGTGATGGGTACAATAAATCCAGCACCTGCTGCAATTTCAATCTGACGTACAGTCAAAATAAAATCTCTTGGGCGTCCTATTAAATCTGGATTATCAGAAAGTGATTTTTGTGTTTTAGCAATGCAAACGGGCAATGCCGATAAGTTAAGATTTTGAATTCGCTTAAGGTCTGCTTTTGCTTCAGGAGTATATTCAACTGCTTTGGCGCCATAAATTTTATTTGCTATAGCAAATATTTTTTGTTCGGGTGTCCAATCCAATTCATAGCAAGGAATAAATTTTTGATTCCAGTTGTCAGCAACATGGACAACTTTCTCTGCTAATTCGATTGCACCTTCACCACCTTTAGCCCAAACTTCAGAATAAACAGCGTCTGCGCCAAACATACTGCTCCTTTCTTTGATAACAGCCAATTCTTCCGGTGAATCGCTTACAAATTTATTGATTGCAACGATGGCAGGTAAATTAAACTGTCGGGCGTTTTCGAGGTGTTTTTCAAGATTTGCACATCCTTTTTCAACGGCTCTAGGATCGGGTTCTGATAAGTTTTTTAGTGATTTTCCGCCATGATATTTTAAAGCACGAACGGTAGCAACGATAACTGCAGCATTGGGTGACAATCCAGCTGCACGACATTTAATGTCTAAAAATTTTTCAGCTCCAAGGTCAAATCCAAATCCAGCTTCTGTAACGACATACTCAGATAGAGACATTCCCATTTTGGTAGCTATAATGGTGTTGGTTCCTTGAGCAATATTAGCAAATGGACCTCCATGAATGATGGCAGGGTTTCCTTCAATGGTTTGCACTAAATTTGGTTTAATGGCATCCTTTAGTAAAGCAGCCATAGCTCCTTCAGCTTTGAGATCTTTAGCGAAAATTGGTTTTTTATCCCAGGTAAATCCAATGAAAATATTGCTTAAACGGTTTTTTAAATCATTGAGATCTTTTGATAAACACAGTATGGCCATGATTTCAGAAGCCGCGGTGATGTCAAAGCCTGTTTCACGTGGGATGCCGTTGCCTGTGCCACCTAAGCCTATGGTGATTTTTCTTAAAGAGCGGTCGTTCATATCCATAACCCGCTTCCAGGCAATGGTGCGGGCATCCAGACCTAATCCAAATTTTTTATTTTGAAGGTTATTGTCAATCAATGCGGCCAATAAGTTGTGTGCTTTTTCAACCGCTGAAAAATCTCCTGTAAAATGGAGATTAATATCTTCCATCGGAAGCACCTGTGACCAGCCTCCGCCTGTAGCACCGCCCTTGATTCCAAATACAGGTCCTAAGGAGGGTTCCCGGAGTACAACCGTTGTTTTTTTACCGATTCGGTTGAGTCCCTCAGCCAGTCCTATAGAAGTTGTGGTCTTTCCTTCACCAGCTGGAGTAGGAGATATAGCAGATACCAAAATCAATTTGCATAGCTTTACTTTTTCTTCATCGATCAGTTCCAACGGTAGTTTAGCTTTATAGGAGCCATATTGTTGGAGAAGATCTGCGTGAAGGTTTAATTTTTCAGCTATTTTTGTGATTGGTTTAAGCGTAATTGATTGCGCTATTTCAATATCGGACTTTAGTTTTTCTGAACCCATTAGATATGCATTATTTAGACGGTCTTTGTACATCAAAAATGACACCAATTGTAGTTCTCTGCTTGTTTTTTATGTTTTCATGTAAAAACAAAGAGATGAAAACATCCATACCCAAACTGATGACCTATGATACCATTCCACAAGAAAAGGTTCATTATCCTCAGGAAAAGCATTTAAAAAATATCAGACAACTCACCTTTGGAGGAAATAATGCAGAAGCTTACTGGAGTTTTGATGGAACCATGCTGACATTTCAATCCGATTATGCAGCCTGGGGAGCATCTTGCGATCAAATTTTCTATTTCAATCCATTTAAAGACGATTTGGCAAAAGAAAAACCTCATTTAATTTCACGAAGAGGGGGTAGAAACACCTGTGCTTATTTCATGCCGGGAGATTCTATGATAATTTATGCTTCAACTCATAGAGATAGTGCAGCGTGTCCTCCAGCTCCGGAACGAAAAGTTGGCGGGAAATACGTTTGGCCAATCTATGCATCTTATGATATCTACGTTTCAGATTTACGCGGAAATACAAAAATGCAACTTACCAATATCGAAGGCTATGATGCTGAGCCAACGGTATCTCCCAATGGAACTAAAATAGTGTATACTGCTTTGAGACAAGGAGATTTAAATTTATGGACCATGGACATAAATGGCCAAAATAAAAAGCAAATTACCTTTTTGCCTGGCTATGATGGAGGTGCATTTTTCTCTCCAGATGGTAATAAAATTGTTTTCAGAGCTTCGAGACCACCAACTTCAGAATTAAGAGCTGAATATTACGATCTTTTAAGACAAGGCTTGGTACAACCTACGGAAATGGAACTATTTGTCTGTGATTTAGAAGGTGGACATTACCAACAAGTAACCAAATTAGGAAAAGCAAATTGGGCTCCGTTTTTTCATCCTTCCGGCAAAAAAATCATTTTCTCATCAAACCACGCAGGTTCAAAAGGATATCAGTTTAATTTATATATGATTAATTTAGATGGAACTGGACTGGAACAAATCAGCTTTGATCCGATATTTGATTCCTTTCCGATGTTTTCTCCTAATGGGAAATACCTTGTTTGGTCATCTAATCGAAATAATGGAGGTACCCATGATACAAATTTATTTTTGGCGGAATGGGTAGATTAATTGAGTTGTTCTTGATTAAATAAAATACCTTTTTTAGCATCGTAACTGGCCACACCAGATTGTAAATACAATTCTTTTTTATAAGGATATTGACGTGCATCAATGATATAGACCTTGCAACCTATCGCTTTTCGCAACTCATCATTGGATTCTCTCCAGCACATCGCCAGTTCTTCTGTAGTTTCGTCATAATTTTTTTTCCACTTTCGTGTAAACATCACCTCCAAATACATAATTCCATTTCTGAAATTAACCAGGCGACTGGACAAACCATAATTAATTCTATATACGACATCAGATTTTAAGAGATGTTTGCGGTTTATTTCTTTGATATTGATAGCCATAAACCCAATGGCACATAAATTATGCCATTTTTACAAACACGCTTGGGTATGAGTATCTTTAATTAACTATATTGTATTGATATACAGTAATATATAAATAATAATATTAAATAATATGTTTTTTAAGCTTGACCTTAATTTATTGATAAAAGGCTTAGTTTTTGATGATCGAGACGCGTTTAATGGACTTCTTTTGAGAATTTGAAAAGACAGCAAAATAATATCCGGGGGCTAAGTCCTCAAGATTCCATCTTGTACCGCTAGTTTTTAAATTCAATATCGTATGATTAACCTGGTGGCCCATACTGTTATACAGCGTGCAATCTATTGCATCCAGTCTTGTGTCAGTATGAATTTCAATAAACGCATTGAATGGATTTGGTGAAATTGAAATTTCATTGTGATCAAACGCATCTGTTGCACTAATCTGGCTGCAATTAGGAGATTGACTGCAATACGATCTTTTAGCCAAACTGCAATCCAGTACAAATGGATTTGGTTTTTGATCTTGGTATTTTGCAATGAGGTAGGTTCGGGTCCATTCCAACGAATCCGTAGGGTCTTTTAAATTCCAATCACACAATGTGGTGCGCATACTTTCAAAGAAACTTCGATCTGCTTGCAATTCATACATGGTAAAAAAATAAAAAATAGCCCTTGCTACATTGCCCTTGTGATCTTCCCGAGGTTCAAAAAGTCCGTTAATGGATTCACTGAATTCATCAATTAGTTGTGTTGGAATGGTCGATTGAACAAACGATTTATAAAACCAATTGTCTGTTTTCTGATCACTAATTTCTCCAAATGGATAATTACTTCGAGCTTCATTGACTGCTGCACGTGCAGGATATAAATGGTGCATATCAGATCGGGCATTTCCATTATCAGCACCTTTGCTTTGAGGAAACGTGTGTTCACAATTGATGCCATTAGCATTTCCATTTTTAGATAAATAACCAATGGGATCAGAGGATGCCGGACTCAAGTATAAGGTGTGATTTGTATATACACAGGAAACAGAGTCATGAACATTGTAAATTTCCTGATACATTTTTAACCGGGCATTTGAATAATCAAGAACAGTTGCAGGTTTATATTCCTGAACCAGTTTGTTGATTAAAACAAAGGATGTATCATTCGGAAAAATTGAAATTTGCTTAAATTGTGCAATGCCGATTTCAAATTGAAATATAGCTAGCGCAATTGATACAATATAACGAAATCCAAAATTAAACATAGTGTAAAGATCGCATCTTTATTTAATTTTACCGTGTGAATATTGAATATTTCAGAAACTATTGTCTGGCTTTAGATTTTGTTGAAGAAGACTTTCCGTTCGGACCGGATGCTTTGGTTCTAAAACTTAAAGGTAAAATATTTGCGATTACCAATTTGAATGATGATACATTTAAAGTCAATTTGAAATCAGATCCCGAAAAGGCACTACAAATTCGTGAACAGTATGATGAAATTCAACCGGGCTTTCACATGAATAAAAACATTGGAACACCGTAAATTTTGAATCCAGACTTTCAGATAAATTTTTAATCGAACTTATTAATGATTCATATGAATTAGTGCGCAAATCCTTGCCTTTAAAAGAACGGTTTTAGTGTATGCAAGAAATAGATTATTTAATCGTAGGAAGTGGAATTGCGGGTTTATGTGTTGCGGAATGTTTGAATGCTGAAACCAAATCCTTTCTTATAATTGACAAGCAATTACCTGGTGCTGCTAGTATTGTTAGTTCAGGATTAATCAATCCCGTTACAGGGAAACGATTTGTCAAATCCTGGAATTTTAATGAAATTGAAGCAAGCTTTCGTACATTTTATAAAGACCTGGAAAAAAGACTTCAACTTGAATTTTTTTCAGAAATTCAATTGGTAGAGACTTTGCACTCTGCTGAAGATGAAAATCAATGGCTAAGCAGAACAAATGATCCAGACTATATAGAATATATGGGATCATTAGATACAAATAAAATCGAAGGTTATAAAAAAACAGGATCGGGGGTTTATGGAAAAATCAAAAAAGCATATCGTTTAGATGTTGAAAAACTATTGCCCAGATGGATTGAAATATTTAAGCAAGAAGATAAATTGATTCATGATTTATTTGATTACAGTACAATTCAAATTAAAGAACAATTTATTATTTGTAATACGATCAAAGTTAACAAAGCAGTTGTTTTTTGTGAAGGACATCGTTTGATAAATAATCCTTATTTTAATTGGCTTCCATTATTTTCTTTAAAGGGGGAGTGTTTAAAGTTTTATAGCAAAGGTTTGCCGCAAGATCAAGTTTATAAGTCATCTTATGCAATCGTCCCACAGGGAAATCATCGATTTTGGTGCGGTTCCAATTTTGGATTAGATGATTTGGATTCGGCCTGCACATCAAAGGAAATGACTAACCAATGGGATTTTGTCAAAGGACACATTGAAGCAGATGTGAAACTAATTGATCATTATGCGGGAATCCGACCCGCGATCAGAGACAGAAGGCCTGTGCTTGGATGCCACCCGGAAAATTCAAAATTGGTAGTTTTTGGTGGATTAGGCACTAAGGGATTTTCTATTGCTCCGTATTGTGGACTTGCTTTGAAAGAACATCTAATAAGTTCAAAACCACTTCCAAAAAGCATCCAAATAAGTCGATTTCTTAAAAAATACTATCAAAATCAGCCAGAATCTAAATAAACGGGCATAACTGAATTTTGACACCCCTTATTTTTTTAATTGGATTATTTTTGCAGCTCTAAAAAAAAGAACATGGTTCTTGGTATATTAAAGGAAATCAGAGAAGGCGAACAACGGGTGTCACTTAATCCACAAATTGCTAAACAATTTATAGACAAAGGCTTTCAGGTAAAACTTGAAAAATCAGCCGGTGTGGCCTCTTCCTATAGGGATCAGGATTATGAACATGTTGGAGCCAGTGTAGCAGCATCTAAAACAGAGTTGCTGCAATCTTGTGATCTTGTTGTTAAAATAAATCCTCCAGGAATGGATGAAATTAAGCAGGCCAAGCCTGGATTGGTGTGGTTGAGTTTGCTATATCACTTAACAAATACTGAATTAATTCAAGCCATAGCTGCTGCCAATCAATCTGCAATTTCAATGGATGCCATTCCCAGAATTTCAAGGGCACAGAGTATGGACGTATTGAGCTCTCAAAGTAATTTGGCTGGTTATAAAGCAGTTTTATTAGGTGCAGACCAAATGACAAGAGCATTTCCACTGATGATGACTGCTGCAGGCACGGTGACCCCAGCTAAAGTCCTGATTTTTGGAGTCGGTGTAGCAGGATTACAGGCCATCGCAACAGCAAAACGATTGGGTGCTGTTGTTGAAGCTACGGACGTTCGGGCAGAAACTAAAGAACAAGCAGAATCATTGGGAGCCAAATTTATTTCAGTTAAAGATGAAGGAGTTAAAACTGAAGGCGGTTATGCCAAAGAGGTCACTCCAGAATACTTGGCAAAACAGAAAGAAGCTGTAAATAAGAGTTTATTTAATGCAGATTTAGTAATAACGACTGCCTTGATTCCAGGTAAAAAAGCGCCCCTTTTAATCAGTGCCGACCAAGTGTCAAAAATGAAATACGGGGCAGTCATTGTAGATATGGCCGCTGAACAAGGAGGTAATTGTGAATTAACTCAGGATGGAAAAGTAATCATTGAACATGGAGTCAAGATTGTTGGAATCAATAATCTGGCATCCAGTTTAGCAACAAATGCCAGTGAACTGTATGCAAAAATGTATTCAATCTGTTGATGCACCTTGCGTCAAAAGATGGATTTAAAAATGATCGAGAAGAAGAAATAACCAAATCGACCTTAATTGTTGAAAACGGAAAATACTTAGAGCCTAATGCAAATAATTGAATTTATTAGTACCCACATTCAAACCATTTACCTGGTTATCTTAATGATATTTGTAGGAATCGAGTTGATTTCACATGTGCCGTCAGTTTTGCATACCCCTTTGATGTCTGGTGCCAATGCAATCCATGGTGTTGTGATCATTGGAGCGATCATCGTAATGGGTCAAGCGGAAGAAACGCTTCATTTGATTTTGGGCTTTATTGCTGTGATACTTGGTACACTCAATGTTGTAGGAGGATTTGTGGTTACAGATCGCATGTTGGAAATGTTTAAGAAAAAGAAATGATGGAGCATTTATTGGAGGTAATTTATTTGATAGCAGCCGTCACCTTTATGATTGGCTTGAAAATGTTAAGTAAACCAGATTCTGCAAGAAAAGGCAATGGAATTGCGGCGTTTGGAATGGTTCTGGCCATTTTTGCAACCATTTTCATCTACCGGGATGCCAACGGGATGCATCTTAAAAATTTAATTTGGATTTTCCTGGCGCTGCTTATAGGCACCGTGATCGGATATTTGATGGCAAAACGGGTCCAAATGACTGCCATGCCTCAAATGGTGTCTTTTTTTAATGGCATGGGTGGAGCCTGTGCAGCAATCATATCAATTATTGAATTTGGGCATTTGGAACATGGATTGCCCGAAGATTTTTCTTCTAAAATCACCATCATTCTTGCAGGGCTTGTAATTGGAACGGTTTCATTTGCTGGAAGTATGATTGCATTTGGTAAACTAGAAGGAAAAATCAATGATTACAGTGTTCCCGGACAGCAATTTTTTAATGTCGGCTTGTTATTGGCAATTTTTATAAGCTCCATTTTATTCGGAACGGGTATAATAAGTGGAAGTTTATGGTTTTATAGCATCCTGAGCCTTTCTGTTTTATACGGCTTGCTGTTTGTATTTCCAATTGGAGGTGCCGATATGCCGGTGGTGATTTCACTCTTAAATTCATTTACAGGAGTTGCAGCAGCATGCGGTGGATTTTTATACGACAATTACGTAATGCTCATAGGAGGGATCTTAGTAGGTTCAGCGGGGACTATATTGACTGTTGCAATGTGTACAGCCATGAATCGGTCTCTACTCAATGTGTTGGTGGGTAATTTTGGTGGCAATGCCGCAGCTGTTGGAGGAAGTTCGAGTCAGGGGTCAACCAAAGAAATCTCCCTATCAGATGCTTCGGTTTTAATGAAATATTCTAAAAAAGTAGTGATTGTACCTGGATATGGATTGGCGGTGGCACAAGCGCAACATATTTGCCATGAATTGGAGTCCATTCTGGAAGAAGAAGGCGTTGATGTAAAATACGCCATTCATCCGGTTGCTGGACGTATGCCTGGTCACATGAATGTTTTGTTGGCCGAGAGCAATGTGAGTTACGACCGTTTAATTGAAATGGAAGAAATAAACCCAGAGTTTTCATCTACGGATGTGGTGTTGGTGGTAGGGGCCAATGATGTGGTCAATCCAGCCGCCAAAACGGATCCTTCAAGTCCAATCTACGGAATGCCCATTTTAGAAGTGGAAGATGCAAAAAACATCATCATACTGAAAAGGTCTATGAAAGCAGGGTATGCCGGTATTGATAATGAACTTTTTTATAAGCAAAAAACATACATGCTTTTTGGGGATGCGAAAGATTCATTGACAAAATTGGTAAGCCAAATCAAAGCTAGTTAACCATTCAGGGTACTATCATAAAGAAAGGAGCTTTAAGATTTTATTAAGGAATCCCATCAAAAATTGCCTTAAATGGCTTTTCAGAACACTAAAGTTAAAAATATATTTTTAATTAATTGTATATCAAGCATTTAATTAATAAAAAAAATTAATAAATATTTCTTGTATTTGAATATTGCTTATATATTTGCAATGGAATAGTGCGGAAGCGTCTATGCCTCTTTGTTTTTAACCAAACTCATGACTTTCATCTACCGGACGAAGCAACCTCTAGATTAAGTCTTTTCATGTTTCTACCATTTCTTGACCCTTGTCAAGGAATGTTGCGTTTGTGTTATACACAGATTGGCCTAGTGGCATTTCAAACAATTTCTAATTAAATTATTTAAAAAATCGATCTCATGAATGGTTTGAAATTTATCCTATGTTTATTTACATTGATCAGTTTTCTGCGATCAATGCTCAAAAAGCCGTGTTACCTGCATTAAAGGACAATCAATCGGCTAAAGTTTTAATTACCAATGAAATTAGCAACATTGAAGGATCCTTAAAATCAAATCCAAGTAAAGACCTTACTGATAAATTGGATTTGTTTAAGTTGGCCCTCGAATTCTTAGATGAGCCTTCTATTATTAAAACGACAACGGAATATGCAATTACTTCTGCTTTTTTAAATAATGAAGTAGATAAAGCTGGAGTGCCAGATCAGATTGCGTTCGAACGATTTTATAAAAAAGTTTGGAATCAAAATTTTATCGATCTAATAAACTTAGTTAAGCTTTAATCCCATTTTCAATAAGACTCTTAATTCAATCTCATGAATAATTTTTTAGCGAAGAATTTTAAGATTAATATAAGCACCCTGTTGCTTGTTTTATCTTCTTCTCTTTATTTATCTGCTCAGACTTTTACCGGAAGTATCATAAATACTGCTGGTAATAGTGCGATTCCTTCAACTGGGACAGGAGGCTGCACCGTTGCACCTCAAACAACTGGAGGAACTCTTTTTAATAATGTCGTATCTGGATTATCAGGCACTTGCGTGCGCTTATCAAGCATACAGGTGAACTTTACACACACCTTTGATTCCGATATAGATATGTACTTAAGAAGTCCAACAGGACAAATTATTGAACTATCTACAGATAATGGAGCTGGTAATGATAATTTTACCAACACCATTTTTTGTGATACTTCATGTGTAAATATAACAGCAGGAGCACCACCTTATACAGGAATCTTTAAACCTGAAGGTACTTTAACCGCTTCTGCTTGTGGTGTTACAATTACTCCAACGGTCCAATCTTTAAATGCATTTACTGCTGCAAATGGTACCTGGCAATTGGTGATTTTTGATGATGTGGGTGCTGATATGGGTGTGATGTTGGCATGGTCCATGAATTTTGAAAACATTGCAGACATTGTTGGTCCAGTTGGAACGACCATTGTTCCAATGGCTCCAGGAACCTGCACTCCGCTGGGAGGAATTGCCTGTTTAGCTCCAGTAATTACGAGTTGTGCAAGAACAAACAACGGTATTTTTTATTCTTTAGCAAATCTTACAAATCAATTTGATAAATGTGCTTATACCCGTTGCAATGGTACCGTAACATTTCCAGGTGCCGGAGCATATCGGATATTCTGGTTGAGTTTAAATGGATGCGCCATCGATACGGCTCGTCAATTTGTAACAGTTTTGGATGCAGAACCCCCAACAATTATGGGTTGTCCGAAAGCCGTAAACATTAACCTGGGACCAGGAGAATGCGAAGCCGCATGGGATGCACCTCCTTTTATGGCAATGGATAATTGTCCATTTGCAGGACCACTAACAACTTCACCTGGATGTAATCTTGGTGCAAATAACTTTCTGACTGCTACTGGCTTTAATATTGGATTGATGTTTAGTATTCAAAATACCAGTACTCAAGTAATGCGAGTTAGAGGGCTTAGTTTTATGCCTTATACAGGTTTTGGTGATATCTATAGAGTTTATACAACGATCGCAAATACTAATTATTTGCCAGTTGCAAATAATCCTGCGGCTTGGGTTCAAGTTGCCAATGATATGATGAAAGCAGGCCAAAATGTGTTTCCACCTCCTAATCCAAGATTATTGACGCAATTTAATTTGACAACTACAATTAATATTCCTCCAGGAGAAACTAGAGGGATGGCAATTTATGGGGGGCCTGTTAGTGTTTCTCAGTATTATGTCAATGCGATTGCCCCTTGCAGTACAACAACATTGCAAGGTGATGCTAACTTAAAAATCGATGTAACAAATGGTCGGGTACAATATGGTGTTGGTTATTTTATAGTTGCTGGTACTTTTAATGCCAGAATGTTTAATGGGAATGTAGATTACTCCTTAGGTTCTGATTTAATTCCTTTAGTACAAACTTGTGGTCAACCCTACGGCCCGGGTTCTTACTTTCCAATTGGTTGTAAAACTCTTTGTTATGAGGCGACTGATGCAGCTGGAAACAAAACCACCTGCCAGTTTGATGTATGCGTGATTCCTTACGCAAACACTGTAAATTTCCTTGCTTGTCATGATGAAATTCAAATAAGTCTAGATCAAAATTGTTCAGCAACAATTGGCGCTGATGAAGTATTATCAGGAGGACCTTATCGTTGTTTTACAGATTATACTGTAGAAGCAAGAGATTGGATTACGAATGCCATAGTAGATCGTCAGCCAAATGTTCCTGGAGTCCAGGTTTCATCTCAAGACATTGGCAGGGAATTGAAATTAACTGTTAGAGATCCAAGAACTGGAAACAGTTGTTGGGGACACGCTACGGTTGAAGATAAATTACCACCTACTCTGATTTGTAGAGACACCTGCGTTCCTTGTCATTCAGGAATAACTCCATTTTATACAGGAACTCCTGTTGTAAGAGAAAATTGCAGCAGTTATTCTTTGACTTATTACGATGATGATACTCAAGGAAGTTGTGCGCTTGGATACGATCGTATTATTATTCGTGTTTGGACTGCCACAGATCCTTATGGCAACAGATCCAGATGCAATCAAAGAATTCAAGTCGCCTTAGGTACACTTGCGGATGTAGCTGTTCCAGCAAGTAGAGATAATGTCGATGCTCCTATGTTGAATTGTAATGAGAAAATTTACGATAAAGATGTTACTCCTCATTACTTAGCATACCCATATTGTGTTGATGGCTACTTGTTAGACTCCGCACATTGGTTTGCAACTGGTGGTTTCTTGCCAAGTCCTAATGGTGACTTAGCTGGAGAGCGTTTACCAAGAATTTTGGGTTGGAATTGTTTGGATGCAGGTCCATTTACTGGACATCCAAGTCCATTCCCAGTGTATTATCCTGCACACCCAAGCTGGAGAGCAAACAATCCAGTATGTTGGGGTCCAGATGAGGTAGTTATGTGGGAAGGAACAGGCTATCCTGGAAATGCAGCTTGTAGAAATTTAGGTGTAACCTATAATGATATTACAATTGATCTTAGAACACCGGGTTGCGATGCAGGTCCTATTGGATGTTATAAAATCATCCGTCAATGGACTGTTGCAGATTGGTGTACAGGCTTAATTGGAGGTCACAATCAAATTATTAAAGTTGGCGATGGCTTTGGACCAGAAATTCTATATCCAGATACAGTGAATGTAAACATGGAAGTATGGACTTGTACTGGCCGTTGGGAAGTTCCACCAGCTTGGTTAAGAGATAATTGTAGCAATGAAATTCATTATTCTGTAAGAGTAGATGATGGTACCGTTTTAGGTGATGAAACCAATGGTTATGTAGTAATAAATATGCCTGTAGGCATCCAATATGGTTATATCGTTGCTACTGATTGCTGCGGAAACCAAACTAAGAAAAGAATTGCATTAAACGTATTTGATAACGTTCCACCAATTGCAGTTTGTGAACAAAAAACAATTGTAAGTATCAATGGAAATCAGTCACCTGGTGAAAATTTTGCAAAAGTTTTCGCAGAGTCATTTGATCAGGGAAGTTTTGATAATTGCCAGCCTCATATCTTTTTTAAAGTGATCCGTATGGATCAATTAAGAGGTACAAACAACGGTAGCAATGCAAATCAAGCTGATAATGGAACAAATTGTGCCGGAATTAATGGCGACGATAATTCATTGTTAGATGGCAATCAAATTTATTTTGATGACCATGTTAAATTCTGTTGTACAGATGTTGGAAATACAGTTATGGTTGTATTCCGTGTGTTTGATCGTGAACCAGGCGCAGGTCCAATTCCACCAAACCGTATGAATCAAGGAGGTGTTTTATTCAACCGTTTCAGCGATTGTATGGTTGAAGTAGAAGTACAAGATAAAAGTGTACCTACAGTAGTTCCACCACCAAATATCGTAGTAAGCTGCTGGTTCTGGTTTGACGTTGATAAAATTGACGATCCAAACGATCCTACTTTTGGTAGAGTAGTTACAGATCTTTCAGATAGACATAAAGTAGTTACCAATGACTTAGTATGTTACAAATACTGCGTACGTAATGATTATACTGGTTATTTAGGATATGTACCTGGTGCATCACCATCAAACCCACCAGCTTGGAACAGAGCTTGTGATTACTATAGAAGCTTGTTTGATACAGCTCATTATGACAGAAAATATGAATTGGTTTGGGGATTTGACGGATACGTATTAAGCGCATGCGGCAATACTCCAACCATCAGTGTAAATGATAACAGAGAGTGCGGTCAGGGTCAAATTACCCGTACGATCGTAGCTCGTGGACCAAATGGTATTAGCGTAACAGGAACTCAGATTATCTGGGTTGTTGATTGCGATCCATTCTATATCAATGGAGCAGACAATTGCGATCCTGATGATGACATTACCTGGCCAGGAAACTGTACAGGTCAAGCAACTACAATTGATGGTTGTGGAGCTGATATCAGCCCAGACAATCCATTATTAGGAAGACCTGTTGTAGAAAACGGAGCAGATGATCTTTGTGCATTAATCAGTATCGAGTATGTGGATGAAATATTCACAATCGAACCAGATGCTTGCTTCAAAGTATTACGTCATTGGACAGTAATTGACTGGTGTCAATACGATCCAAGCATCGATCCAGAAAATGGTCGTTGGGAATATTTACAGATTATAAAAGTACATGACACTGATAAACCAGTTGTAAGTATCAGCGTTGGAGACTGCGAACCAGCAGTTAAAAATGCAACAGACAACATTTGTTATGGTCACATCAGCTTAACAGCAGATGCAACAGATAACTGTAGCCCATTGGATTGGTTATTCTATGACTATAAAATTGATTTATTCAATGATGGTATTGGAGTTCATTCAGGCTATGACTATAAAGTAGGTCCATTAACTCGTAAAGAGTTTGCTGCTGGTCGTACGCCATTGTTCCACCATAACCCAGCTGCTGACGATGAAAACAATCCATTCGATGCAAGTGGTAACTATCCAGTTGGTATCCATAAGATCTGCTGGTTTGTAGAAGACGGTTGCGGAAACATTGGAACCTTATGCCAATTATTTGAAATCAAAGATTGCAAAGCACCAACACCATATTGTTTGACTGGAGTAATTACAGTACCAATGCCAGCGAGCAAGTGTGTTACAATCTGGGCAAAAGATTTAGACAGAGGAAGCTTTGACAATTGTACAGATCAAGATGACTTATTATTCTATTTCAATGGAGATCCAAATGCAACAAGCATTACAATATGCTGTGACGATTTCGTAGCAGCAGGAGCAAATGATGAGTTGTTGGTAGATGTTCAAATGTGGGTAGAAGACGAAGAAGGAAATACTGACTACTGCAAAACAGTAATCATAGTACAAGACAATCAGGATATTTGTCCTAATACAGGAAGTGCAAAAGGAAGAATTTCTGGTGAATTTAAAACAGAAGATAATCAAGGAACTGAGTTGGTAGCATTAGGAATTTATGATCCGAATACGATGATGCGTCAAATCATTACTGGTCAAGATGGTAAATATTTATTTGGGGATTTAAAACCAAATACATACAGTATTACACCTGACAGAAATGATAATCCATTGAATGGAGTATCCACTAAGGATATTGTTAAGATTCAAAGACATATTCTTGGAATTGAGACTTTAAACAGTGGTTACAAAATGATTGCAGCGGACGTTAATAACAGTGCAGCAATTACTGCTTCAGACGTATCTGAAATCAGAAGGTTAATCCTTGGAGTTACAAGCAACTTCTCTAAAGTGAAATCATGGACTTTTGTACCTAAATCTTATGTATTTGGTTCAAATCCATTCATTGCACCAAGGGATTCAAGATTAACTATCACCGGAGTAGAAAACTTCCTTGAAGACTTTGTAGCCGTTAAAATGGGTGATGTAACAACTGACGCCAGAGGTCACAACGTTGCAGGAAGCAGCAGCAGAAATAATGGTAAATTACATTTAGAAGTTGACAACAACGTAACGGTTGCTGGTGAGCTTTATAAAGTAGCTTTCAAATCAAGCGACTTTACAAATATCGCTGGATACCAGTTTACATTGAAATTCGATCGTCAAGCATTAGCATTCGAAGGAATCGAAGCAGGTGCATTGAATGTTGATGAGTCAAACTTTGGAACAACTCAAGTAAGCAACGGTATTTTGACTACTAGCTGGGATAGCAAAGTAGCTCAAAGTGTTGATGCAAATGCAACCTTATTCACAGTTGTATTCCGCGCAAGTAGCCAGTCAAACATTGGAAGCTTGTTAGCAATTACAAGTGACGTAACGACTGCAGAAGCTTATGATGCTCAATTGAGCACAAAAGACATCAGCTTAGGCGTACGTACAGAAAAAGGTGTGGTAGAAAGTGGCGTATTCGAATTGTATCAAAACAGTCCGAACCCATTTGCTAAAGAAACTGTAATCTCTTACAGACTTCCACAAGCAGGTGCTGCTAAATTGAGTATCTATGACGTAACCGGCAAGGTATTGAGAGTATTTGAACTCAATGGCGTAAAAGGAATGAATACTGTTAAAGTACAGAAATCAGAATTGAACGCTACTGGAGTATTATACTATCAGTTAGATGCCGCTGACCATACAGCAACTAAAAGGATGGTAGTTATAGAATAAATTTGAAAATTTAATTGAATATAGAAAGGCGGTCTAATGACCGCCTTTTTTTTTGGCATGAATTTGGTATTTAATTATCTGAATTCTTCTTTAAGGCATTTTCTACCAGAAACAGGTAGGTAAATGCTTTATAAATAAGTTTAATACCGCTTTCTTTCTGGAAGGCAATTACCAAGGGGTCTGCATATATTACAGATCAATCTTCATAGGTATTAAATATTCCATAAAAAAAAATGTATTTATTTTCTTGCAGGCTCTATGCAAATCATGCATCATTGTGCTGTCACTCAAACAAAAATGCTTGATAGCTTAACACACGATCAAGTATAAAAAGATCAGAATTTTCTGATTTCTGATCAATGAGAAACATTTAATACCAGTCTACTCATCACTCCATTTTTGGATCGCGTGCTTATATGCGTTTCTGAAAATCGGCGAAGCAATTATTGATTTACAAATAAATCCAAATTTCTATTGTATGAATAGACTAAGTTTACTATTAATGTGGCATAAAAAGGTGTCGTTACTTTTTATCGCTATTACACTTTCACTCGCTGTTAAAGCAGGGATCGTGTTTGACGGCAGTCCGGGCACTGGAGCCCCACCACCTACATTAGGTGGATTAACTATGATACCGGTACCTGTTGATAACAGACCGTTATTTGCTAATGAAAGTTTTATTAGCGTATCTAATTCATGTCCAGCTCAAATCAACTTTGGTGCATCTATGAATCACCGCAGGATTGGAAATGGTTGGGCAACATGGAGCCATGGGTATACAGGCGATGTGTATTATAACAATGGTGTGACTACCACAGTTATTACACTCCCTGCTTGTTCACGTGGTGTTTATTTTTATGTGGAACCGGATCCATTTGGATTTTTTGATGTTTCGGCATCAGCAAATGATGGAACAACTTCTGGAAATATATCAGTTGATGGTTTCGGAGGTGCTCATTATGTTGGTTTTTACACAACAAGTTCTTCTTGCTTATTGACCACGATCACAATTACATCTACAGTAGAATTTGCTATTGGCGAATTTGCTACAAATGTAAATTATGATGTAAACAATGGTGCATTGGCATGTAATGACAATGTGCAAATTAGTTTAGGTGTTGATTGTCAAGCGACAATTTCTCCGGAAATGATTTTGGAAGGTGAAAAAACACCAATTTGTCCTTGTGATTATGTTGTTGTTGCAAGAGATTGGAATACAAATAAAGTGATCGATGTTGATCCAAATACTCCTGGAACTCAGATTGGTGTTGATCAGATTGGTACTACGTTAAAAATCACTGTTACCGATCCTTTCACAGGAAATTCTTGTTGGGGAAAAGCATATATTGAAGACAAGTTGCCACCAACACTTACCTGTCCGGACAATGTGACTATTGAGTGTTTTGAGGATATTTCACCTCGTTCAACAGGTGAGCCAACAGTATATGAAGGTTGTGGAATTTACACATTGACATATAAGGATGTAGTGACTAAAGGCTCTTGCAATTTAGGTTATGATAAAGTAATAACAAGAACGTTTACTGCAGTTGATGAAACTGGTAATAAATCTACTTGTGTTCAGTTTATCACGGTTAGCTTAGGAAATCTTAACAATTTATATTATCCATTAAATTACGATGGATTGGTATTGCCAGGACACACCTATGCTTTAAAATGTGACGAGAAAATTGATAAAAACAAGGATATCACACCGCATTTATTAGATGCACCAACCTGTGTTGATGGATATTTGTTGGATTCTGCATATTGGCTTTCAACTAGTTTAAGAGTTCCTAAAAAACTTGGTTGGAACTGTTTGGATTACGGTCAATACATAGGCCATCCAAATCCACATGCGATCTATTATCCTGCTAAACCAGGATGTTGGGGAGACAACGAATTTGTTATGTGGGAAGGTACAGGAGAACCTGGTAATGCAGGTTGCTCAAATATTGCGGTAACTTTCAGAGACATTCGTATTGATATTTCCAAACCTGGTTGCGATGCAGGACCGGTTGGATGTTATAAAGTATTACGTGTATGGACATTGTTGAATTGGTGTACAGGAGAGGTTAAAGACACCAATCAAATTATTAAAGTAATGGACAATGTTCCACCTAAAATATTATACCCGGATAGTCTGGTGGTTAGCACAGATCCATGGAGATGCGAAGGTCGTTGGGACGTCGCACCAGCATGGTTAGCTGACAATTGCTCTAATGAAATTCACTACACAATTCGTGTAGAGGATGGCACAGTATTAGGCAATGACAAATCAGGTTATGTCGTGGTAAATCTTCCTCTTGGTATCCAAAACGCTTATATTGTTGCAGAGGACTGTTGCGGTAATGTTACCGAGAGACGTATAGTCCTTGACGTTCAAGATAATACTCCTCCAAATGCAGTTTGTGATCAAAAAACTGTAGTCACCATTTCTGGTACTCAAAGCCCTGGTGACAACACAGCGAAAGTTTTTGCAGAAACTTTTGATGATGGTTCTTTTGATAACTGTTCTGCTCATTTGTCCTTTAAAGTAATCCGTATGGATGAACTGTTAGGAACGAATAATGGAAGTACTAAAGATAATACTGCAACCTGTAATGGCGTAAACGGAGATGATGATCTACGTGAACTCGGAAATCAGGTTTACTTTGATGATTATGTAAAATTCTGTTGTGCAGATGTTGGTAAATCCATCATGGTTGTATTCAGAGTTTATGATGTAAGCACTGGAGCAGGCCCAGTTCATCCAAATGCAATGAATCAAGGTGGCTATTTATTCGGTCATTTTAGCGATTGTATGGTTGAAGTAGAAGTACAGGATAAAAGTATCCCGACTGTTGTAGCTCCACCTGATATCGTAATCAGTTGTAATTTCTGGTTTGATGTCAATACATTAGGCAATCCAAATGATGCAACTTTTGGTAAAGTTGTTAATGATTTAGCATGGAGATCAAAAGTGAAAACTTCAGATATTGTATGCCCATATTTTTGCCAAAAGAATTTAATCACAGGATATCCTGGTGGTATAGCTGGCAGACCAGCAAGTTTACAAACTGCTGCTGATAAAGCTTGTGATGCATATACAACTTTATTTAATCCTGCTCATCCTGATAACAAGTATGATATTGTTTGGGGATTTGATGGATATGTCTTGTCTTCTTGTAATGTTACCCCTTTAATTAACGTTAGGGATTTAAGGGTTTGTGGACAAGGTAGAATTTTAAGAGATGTAACGGCTAAAGGTCCAAATGGAGTTATAATTACAGCTACTCAAACAATTTGGGTTGTAAACTGTGATCCATTTTATGTAAATAGAGGAAATAACTGTGACCCAAATGACGATATTATCTGGCCTGATTGCCAAGGTTTAGGAACAACCATTGATGGTTGTGGTGCCGATATCAGCCCTGACAATCCAAAATTGGGTAGACCTGAAATTGTAAATGGTGCAAGAAATCATTGCAATTTGATTGCTATTGAACCTTTTGATGAGATCTTTACTATCGAACCAGACGCATGTTATAAAATATTGCGTAAATGGATTGTAATTGACTGGTGTCAGTATGATCCAAATATTGATCCTGAAAAAGGACGTTGGGAGTTTACTCAGATCATTAAAGTTAGAGATCAGGTAAAACCTATAGTTACTTGTAACGTTGGAAATTGTGAACCAGCTGTTTATAGCACTAGCTTGCAATCATGTGTTGGTCATATAAATTTAACAGTTACAGCTACCGATTCATGTACACCAAACGATTGGTTATTGGTTGAGTATAAATTAGATGCTTTCAATAACGGAACATTTGATTACAATGTTGGTAAATTAACTTTGAAAGAGTACAATCAAGGAATTAAACCGACACTGCACAACAATCAGTTTGCTGACAATCCAAATAATCCATTTGATGCAAGCGGTGTATATCCTATTGGTGTTCACAGAATTTGCTGGTACGTTGAAGATGGTTGTGGAAATATTGGTCAGTGCTGTACTTTGTTTGAAGTTAAAGACTGCAAAGCACCAACACCATATTGCTTGACAGGAATTATTACAGTTCCAATGCCAACTACAGGTTGTATTGATATCTGGGCAAAGGATCTTGATTTTAATAGTTCTGATAACTGTACTCCAAGAAATAAATTGAAATTCTATTTTGATGGTGATACAGCTAAAAGAAGTATTCGTGTATGTTGTGATGATTTCGTTAGACAACAAAAATCAGATGAATTGAGTATTTCAGTTCAAGTTTGGGTTGAAGACGAAGAAGGAAATAAAGACTATTGTGTTACAACAGTTATTGTACAGGACAATCAAAATATTTGTCCTAATCCTCCAACTGCAAATACTGGAAATGTGAACGGTTTGATTCGTACTGAAAACGGAGACCTCACTGCAAAGGCAGGAGTAGAATTGTACAATAAAAATTTATTGACAAGAGAAACAACTACCAATAATTCAGGTTCATATTTATTTGGAGATTTATCATTGAATACAGAGTATCAATTGAAATCTAAGAGAAATGATGAAGCTGCAAATGGAGTTTCTACTGCAGACATTGTTAAAATTCAAAGACACATTCTTGGAATTGAAGAATTGGCTTCTCCTTACAAATTGATAGCAGCGGATGTAAACAAATCCAATTCTATTACTGCATCAGATATTTCTGAAATCAGAAAACTGATATTAGGTATTAATGCAGAGTTTACTAAGGTGCCATCTTGGGCAATTATTCCATCTGATTATGTGTTCGTGACACCAAAACAACCATGGGACTATTCATCTGAAAAGACCTTTGTTACTTTGAGTCAATCAAGTAAAGTTGATTTCATAGCAGTTAAAATGGGAGATGTTAACAATACTGCAAATGCAAGCAATGCAAATGGAAATGCAAGTACCAGAAGTGGATCTAGCTTAAATCTGTTTGTTGATGAAAAACAACTTGTTGCTGGTGAAAGCTATACCATGGATATTAAAGCAATGGATTTTAATAACGTAAACGGATTTCAGTTTACCTTGAATTTTGATCCTGCTGTTTTATCATTTGATGGATTTGAGTCAAATGCAGTAGCTGTTGATGCATCTAATTTTGGAACTGTTAAATCTGAAAATGGTTTGTTGACCATGAGTTGGGATGCAAAACAAGCAATGACTTTAGATGAAAGTCAAATTTTATTCAGCTTGAAATTTAATGTGCTTGCCAATTCAGATAACAGTAAGTTGTTTGCAATTACAAGTGATATTACAGCTGCAGAAGCTTACAATAACAAACTTGACACGAAGTCTGTTAAATTAAGTGTGCGTTCTGGCAAATCTATTGTTGAGTCAAGTATGTTTGAGTTATATCAAAATGCTCCAAACCCATTTGACAAAATAACAGAAATAAGTTTCAGAATGGCTGAAGATGCAACTGCAAATTTGAGCATTTATGATGTTACTGGTAAAGTTATTTACATCAAACAATTAAATGCTCAGAAAGGCTTGAATACAATAAAAGTTGAACGTGCTGACTTAAATGGAGCCGGTATGTACTACTACCAATTGGATTCAGGAAATCATACTGCAACGAAGCGTATGGTGATTATCGAGTAATTCAGGTTTAATTTTAAATTAAAATACAAACAGCCCTTGCAAACAGTTGTGAGGGCTGTTTTTATTTTATGCAATTCCTAACATAAAATCAAACGTCTCGAAATATTCAGTTTTATTTAGAATATATATATACTAGAATTAAAGTTTAATCAATGCTTTTGGATCAAATCAATTAAAATCCTTTAATTACTAAAAACAAAGGGAAGTTTCATGTGGTAGCCTTTCTGTGATTTCCAATATTTAAATTCAGTATAGTACGGATATAATTCGGACATTTCTGACTTTAATATGGATTTTGTCAATACTTCACTTTGATCCTCTTTTTTTCCTTGGATTGCATCGATCCATTTCTGCATCGGATCTTTTTGCGTTGGGAATTCTGAAATTCTATATTTGTCGATAGAGGCCATTCTTGAAGCACAAAGTATTGCATCTTTTAATTCCCCTAAAGCATCAACAAGTCCGATTTCAATTGCTTTTGTACCGCTCCAAATCCTTCCTTTTGCAATTTCCTGAACTTTCTCTATTTCTAATTTACGGCCTTCGGAAATTACAGAAATAAAGCGATTGTACGTTTCACTAATGTTTTCTTGCAAAATTCTGGCCTCATCAGTTCCCCATGGTAACATTACATTAAACTTGCAGGCCATTGAGCCAGTGCCCACAGTATCAATGTCAATGCCCATTTTATCCCCACTAATTTTTGTGAAATTAGGAATGAGTGCAAAAACCCCAATGGATCCAGTTAAGGTATATGGATTTGCAAAAATACTGTCAGCATGGCAAGCAATATAATAGCCTCCGGAAGCTGCATAGTTACCCATACTCACAACTACAGGTTTTCCAGCAGCCCGTATTAAATCTATTTCTTTAAGAATTTCATCACTAAGCATGGCACTGCCCCAGGTGAATTTACTCGCAATACCATAGCTTTAATGCTTTTGTAGTCCGGATATCTCTGAATATTTTGATATATTTTCTACCAATTTGGCCTTCTTCTCCACTGGCATCAGTAATGTCACCTTCTGCATACACTACAGCAATTCGATTTGAACTGGAATAATCTTCATTCTTTGATTTAGATGTTTCAAAATAATCTTCTATAGATATAAAATTCATCTTGTCAGATTCTTGAAGTCCGATTTTACTTCTCATATTGGCATAAACATCTGACTCATAAGCAATAGAATCAATGAGTTTATTTGAAAGCGCTAGTTTAGGTGAATAACATTTATATAAATCAAATAAATTTTGCAATTCATTTTTATCTATAGTTCGGGAATTAGCTATTTCTTTTAAATACTCTTGATATTCACTCTGAAGGAACTCCCTAAGTTGCAGTCTGTTTTGTGCAGACATTTTATTAAATCGAAATGGTTCTGTTGCACTTTTAAATTCACCGGCATAATAAATATTAAAATCAATTCCTAGTTTATCAAACAATTCCTTAAAATGGGGTACCGATGCTTGGAATCCTTTTAAATCAATAAATGTATATGGATGTGCATAAATTGATTGAGCTACAGATTGCAGATAATAACTTTTGTGATCTATAAATTGAGCATACGTCACAATGAATTTACCGGAGTTTTTAAATTCCAATAATGCATCACGGATCACTTTTAAGCTTGCATATGGATGATTGAATCCACTTCCTTGAAGATAGATGCCTTTAATATTGCCATCAGTTGTGGCATTTTTAATTGCTCTGGTTAAGTCGTGCAAACCAATGCTGATTGAATTATCCAGATTAAAATTTTGCAAGGGTCTATTATTGGACTGTTCTGGTAATTCATCTGGAATTACTAGCCTAAGAATGGAATTTGCCTGAACATGTTTTGAGGCTTTAGAAGTTGCCATAAACGTTGAGCCAATACCAGCAAAAACCAATATTAATACAATCAATGCTAATAAAGTACCCAAACATGAAGAAAGAATGGAGCCTAAGAATTTTTTCATTTGTTTAATTTAAAATTTTAATATGATGTAAACCTGGCGTGTATTTTGTGAATAATACCGATGTTAATTCATTAAATAAATTTTGATTTTGAGTAAAATCCTGATTTGCAATATCGATTACTACTATAGGAATTACAGTTTGGTTTTTAAAAAAATCAAAATAACTATCTTGTATTTTGTTTAAATAGGTATCTGTTATTTCATTTTCAAATAAACGCCCTCTTTTGGAAATGTTGTTTTGAACGTGTTTAATTTCCCGGTGGATATATACGATTAAATCTGGTTTTGGCAAACCTTGGGTCAATGCTTGGTAAACTTTAAAAAATAATTTGTATTCATCTGGCTCAAGATTTGCACGTGCAAACAATAAGCTTTTTAAAATAGTATAATCTGATATAATAAAATCGTTAAAGAGATCTAAATTAGATGCTTCTTGCTGAATCTGTTTTTGACGTTCTGTAAGAAAAAATAATTCAACAGTCAATGCATATCGTTTGGGATCTTTGTAGAAATATTCCAAAAAAGGGTTTTCTGTAAATTGTTCTAATATAATTTTACATGGAAAGTCTAGACTCATCAATTGACAAAGAGTAGTTTTACCAGCTCCAATATTGCCTTCAATGCATATGTATTTATTAGGATTGCTTTTCATAATGATGGTATTTAGTTATTTGACCAGCGTCTTCACAATCAATCAATAATTGTTTAATTGAAGTGGAAAATAGGGGATGGATGATTTCACAATCTAGCTCTGCAAGGGGTTCTAGTACAAATCGGCGTCTTTGCATTTGAGGGTGCGGTATTGTTAGGCTGTGATTTTTAAAATACATGGTGCCTAATAAAATAATATCTAAATCAATCGTTCTTGGTCCAAATTTTAGAACACGAAGACGACCCAGATTTTTTTCAATATCAAAGAGTAGATCCCAAATTTTAAGTGGATTCAATTCTGTTTCAACTGAAATCACTTGATTTAAAAACGGCTCTTGTTCTTTAAATCCCCATGGTTCTGATTCGTAAATAGAGGAGCACATCGGCACTGCATTAAATTTTAACTCAATTTGCGATTTGGCTGAAGTTAAATAATGCAATCGATCTCCTAAATTACTACCAATTCCAATAAAGAGTTTTCTAATTGCCATTATTAAAATATTTCCCTGACCATTTTAGTAAGTCGGAAGTAAGTGTAATAAAATAAATGCCTGAAGGCATTTGTATTGTTGTTAATGGATTTGCTTGGTTACTTAAAATATCTATTTCATGTGTTTCTATTAATTTTCCTGAAACAGAATAGATTTTAATTATTGCATCATTAATAGTTATGGTTGAATTAAGTTGTAATATGTTATTTATGTCAGAAACTGTAATTTTTTCATTAACTCCATTTTGAATAGCTGTTCCCAAATCAACACTAAATTCAGTAGAGACACCATGTTGTGTTTCTGCCAATTCCAAAAGAGTTGCAATGGATGCTTTTGTAATTTGACTCATAAAATTAAAATTTAAATATTGAACAGAATCCTTAATTGTATGGTAATTCTTGTTTCTGAAATTGGCGGCATCTGTAATCATCAAGGCGGGTATATTTTTAAGCCAAAAAGCAAAATGATCACTTCTGGTTAAATCTGGAGCAATTGAACCGTTGCCGGGTACATCAAGTGAAATTACCTTTAATTGAGGAACGTAGCTTGTTGCAAGCTGGTGAAATTTTGAACGTAAGGAATACGATAATGTATTGCCTACATTTGTAATAAAATCACCTTTCCTATTGTTTGCGATGACTTGATTATAAGCATCTGGAAAGAGTATGTTAAATCCTGTTGGGAGATCTTGTGAATTGGGTTGCTCTGAATAAAATCCAATCATTTCAAAGTTTAACACGCCCTGAATGCTATCCTTAGTATTCAATTGATTCGTTACATAATATGTACTTCCAACGAGTCCGGCTTCTTCTAAATCAAATAGAATATATCTGATTGATTTTTTACTGGCATAATCACCTAGTATGCGGATGGCTTCTAATACCCCTGCTACACCAGATGCATTGTCATCTGCGCCTGGCGCATTTGAATATGAATCGTAATGTGCATCAATTAAAACAAGTGTAGCTGGCTTTTCATATCCTAGTTTCGTTGCTTCAAAATTTTTGCCATTGTATTGTCCGGTATTGAAATTCAGTTCGCGGGTAGGTACTGATGAATTTAACGTATTGTATAAATACTCACGGGTTTTATCATAGAAAACCTGATTTCCAGTATTTCGCCTACCTTGCAATTGGGTCACTTGCTGTTTTAAATTATTTGAGTCCACCTTGGAAATGATTTCTTGAATATTTAGTGATTCACGATCTAATGCTACCAATACAATTGATAATTTTTGATAGGGTAGTGCAGAATTAAAATGAATGCTAATTTGTTTATTTATCCCTTTGCCTATTGGAAATCCAATATCTCCTGTGATTTGATCAGGTACTATTTCAACATTTTTTGTTGTTGCATCAGCACTAAATAGTTTGCATTGAACTTCAAGCAATGAATTGTCGGCATCATCTAAATTGAAATTAATGATGATTGTATTATTAAATGCATCATAATTCAATATCTTATTTGATATTATTGGCAATTGATTTTGTGTCAATGCCTTTAAATTCAATAATGCACAAATTGAAAAGACAAGTAAGTTTTTCATGTACTATAATTAATAATTACGAATTCTTTGATTTATTGGAAAATAATTTTTTAAACCATTCTGATTTACTTTAAACCAGCCTAAGCAAGCAGATTTATAAATAGCAAGGATCCATTTTGCATTGATTTCTTTGTTCAAAGGGGCATAGGTTGCACGCAGAAAATTTAAAGCGTCCTTTAAGTCCAACTCGCATTTATAAATATGTTGATTTAAGTGAATGCTTAATGCTAACCCGTGTTCTGGATAAATGGCAATTCCTTTCATTTGACAAACAGGAATAGCGCCTCCTGAGAAACGTAAAAACGAATTTAAATATGCAAACTGCTCTAGTTGATTCTGATGCACCGCATAAAAGAGTTCTCTTACTGGGATGATTTGATATGCGGTTGAATTGTTTATCCATTCAACTGGATTAAATTCCTTGTTGAATTTAGAAACAGCAGATTTTAATTTTAAATTTATGGACGATTGTTCTTGTTGTTTTTGGATGACACTTATTGTGAGTCCTTCTGTGGATAGTTTATGAGGAAAAAATCTATACACATAGACATGCTTCTCCAGGTATTCTTGTGCAAATTGATTGGGTATTTGAATGCTTTTAAAACGCCCATCCTGTACATAAGGTTCTAATTGCTGTTCGTTTTCTTCTGAATTGTACGTACAGGTTGAATAAATAATGTAACCACCAGTTTCGCACAAGGCATCTGCAACTTTTAATATATTTTGTTGCATAAGGGTGCAGGCTTTTACTTTTTGTGAAGACCATTGCTTAAGTGCCTCCGGTTCCTTTCGAAACATTCCTTCGCCACTACACGGAGCATCAACCAGAATAATTTTATAGCGCATGGATGAATTCGATAATTGTTCAAGAGATCCTTGGCTTACAAACGTGTTATTGGTGCCCCAGCGTTCCAGATTTTGTTTTAAAACTTTAGCGCGATGTGGATCAAATTCATGGCAATGGACAAATGCGTCTTCAGAAAAATAGGATAATAAGAGCGTAGATTTTCCCCCCGGTGCACTGCATAAATCTAATACATTGCATTTTTTTGGTACTTTAAGTGAATTCAAAATAAATTCTAAAAACATGGATGCGGGCTCCTGGACATAATAATGACCTGCATGAAAAAATGGGTCTAATGTAAATGAAGGTCGTTCTGTTAAATAGTAGCCGGATGGACACCAGGGAATCTGATCTGTTTTATTTAGGTTAAAACCATTCGTATTTTTATAGGGGTTTATACGAATGGATACCGGTGATTTAGTATGTAAAGCATTTTCAAATTCCGGAAATTCCTCATTTAGAAGAATCTTCATATGTGTTATAAATTGTTCTGGAAGTTTCATGTAAAAAGGGTTCTCAATGAGGGTGTTTTACTAATGAATTCATCGACAATTTGACAGGTTACACGATCAACTTCTAATTCAGGTGCATGATGCGGTTTTTTTCTAGAGTCAATAATTAACGTATTTTTACAATGCCAATGTTTATGATGATAATCAGCGCGCACCCCATAGATGTCAGAAGCTGGATTGCTACGTGTAAAGGTCACCCATAAAAAATTAGAATAACTAGCCGAACAAAATTCGGTATTGTCGCATAGTATAATAAGCGGAAAACCGTGAAATTTTGATTGATCGAGATAGTCGGTAAGTACATTCAGTTCTTGGAGGGAATCATTATAATTTTTAAATGGCTTTGTTTCTAATAACACAATTCCCTTTTGAATTAATTTGCAGTTTTTATACAGAGATGGCAAATCATTAAAAACTTGAAGGTCAATTGATAATTCTCTGCTTTTATTTCTATTGCATGCAATAACAAGTTTAGAACCACCATTCCATTGATCACCTGAATAATCAAGCGTGTCAATGGTCGTATTTGTGTAGAAATGCAAATCACTGTTCCAGTCGATTCGTTCTAAAATAAACTCAAAAAAATCTTTAATATTATGAACATCTATTTGGCGCCCTGGCTCTTCTGCAGCAATAAAGACATATTTAGATAATGACGTTTGGCCTTTACCTAGAAGCAGGTTTGCACTGGTAAGCAATTCTTCAGGCTTTCTGTCTCTAAATGGCATGTAACGTTCAGATCCGACCGCCAATAATAAGGGATGGACACCAGTGGCATCAACTGCATGAAGCTGTTTGATGCCTGGATATTCAACGGATGTTAATTCGGATACCATCTTGTGTATTAAATATCCAAAAGATGAATCTTCTTGAGGAGGACGGCCAACAACTGTGAAAGGATAAATTGGATTTGGTTTATGGTATATTTTGATATCTGTTAAAAATGGAAAAGGATGTTGTAAACTATAATATCCTAGATGATCCCCGAAAGGTCCTTCCTGTTTTAATTCATTCATCGAAACCTTTCCAGTAATACAAAAATCAACATCCTGAGGAATGAAATACGAATTGTCTATGCGGTATCGATACCTTCTATTATTTAAAAAACCACAAAAAAGGATTTCACTAAGTCCTTCAGGCAATGGAAATATTGAAGCTAAAGTATAAGCTGGGGGCCCACCAATTCCAATGCTGATTCTAAAAGACGCTGTTGATTCTTTAAATTGTTGATGATGAATTCCAATGCCTCTATGCAATTGGTAATGCAATCCAATTTCTTGGTCAGGTTTATAATCATTACCATCCAATTGAATTCTATACATTCCAACATTTGCTTTCTTTGGATCCAAGGTTCCAGGTGGAAAACTGATAACTTGTGGAAGGGTTACAAATGAGCCCCCATCTTTTGGCCACGCTCTTATTTTAGGAAGTTCACGGAGGCTGCATTCATGATTTAATCGTTGTGTGTTTATTTTTTTTGGCAATCCTTTTATCAAATAGGGTATATGTTTGATAAGGCTGAAGGGCCTTTTAATTAGTTGCTCTGGATCTGCTTTTAATTTGATTAACCATTCCAATTTATACAGTACATCTTTAAATAAAAATTCACTTCGGGCATTCGTCCCAAACAAATTGGAGACCCCTGGAAATTTTGAACCTTTAATTTTCTCAAAGTATAGCGCTGGGCCCTGAATGGCTTGAACCCTTCTGTGCAATTCTGGAATAACTAAATTCCCATCAAGTTCATCCGGAATCCGGATTAACATGTTATTTTTCTCTAAATCAACACAGGCCTCCTGGAGGCTATTGTAGCTCATGTTTTGGTTTGGCTGTAAAATTAAGTCCTTTTAGAAGGAGTAAAGAAATATTTGAAAAAATTATATTAAGAATATTTTAATATGTTTCTTTGCTATCGAATTAAATATATGCAGGACTATTTGGACCTTCTCCGTAAGGTTAAGGATGAGGGAATTGAACGAACGGATCGGACTGGTGTTGGCACTAAAAGTATTTTTGGATACCAGATGCGGTTTGATTTAGCTAATTCTTTTCCATTGTTAACAACCAAAAAGCTGCATTTAAAGTCGATCATTTACGAGTTGTTATGGTTTTTAAATGGAGATACCAACATCAAGTACCTCAATGATCATGGAGTTTCTATTTGGAATGAATGGGCAGATGAAAATGGGGATCTTGGCCCTGTTTATGGAAAGCAATGGCGCTCTTGGGAGACCAGAGAGGGTCATGTAATTGATCAAATGGCAGAATTGTTAAAAACCTTAAAGTCCAATCCTGAATCGCGTAGATTGGTAATATCTGCCTGGAATGTGGGGGATTTGTCTAAAATGGCCTTGAGTCCGTGTCATTGTTTGTTTCAATTTTATGTGGCTGATGGCAAGTTGTCTTGTCAACTGTACCAGCGCTCGGCAGATGTCTTTCTGGGCGTACCATTTAATATTGCCTCCTATGCTTTATTGACATTAATGGTAGCTTCAAGTTGCGGATTGATGCCAGGAACATTTGTACACACGTTTGGAGATGTCCATTTGTATTTAAACCATATTGAACAGGCTGAATTGCAATTAAGCCGAACTCCTTATGAAAGTCCAAAGATTATTTTAAATCCATTGGTAAAAGATCTTTTTAATTTTAAGTTTGATGATTTTGAACTGGTTGATTATCAGTGTCATCCATTAATTAAAGCACCAATTGCAGTTTAATTCATAACTAAATGCAAATGGCAAAACACAGATTAACTTAACGATATTTTAACTGTTGTGTTATTTAGGAAATTGAACTTTTTTACATATCAAATAAAACAATTTGATCAGATGTTTTGGGAAACACATTTCTGGGGTATTTTTGCAGGCGATTCGTTAAACGATTTAAAACATCGTTGTTTTTTGAAATCATATTCATCTAGTTTTCAATAATTTATGAGCTACAAAGGGATATTTGGAACTATTTTATTTGTGTTTATTTCGATTGGGGCTCTGATTTCCGCACCTGATATCGAAGTTGGCAAAAGTTCTTTTAAGAATAATTGCGCCAGTTGCCATAATAAAAACATGAAAGACCCTCTTACGGGACCCGCTTTAGGTGGTTCTGTAGAACGGTGGGCTGCTTTTCCACGAGCTGATCTAAATAATTGGGTTAGAAACTCTCAAGCTTTAATTAAAGCGGGCCATCCTAGAGCCACGGAGTTGTGGAACCAATTTAAACCTACCGTTATGACGGCTTTTCCTAATTTGTCTGACGAAGAAATAGAAAGCATTTTCTTGTATGTTGACGGGGTTTATAAAGGTACATATGGTCCTAAACCAGTTGCTGCGGTAGGCGGAACTCAAGCTCCTCAGAATCAACAAAGTGGACTTTCATTTTGGATTTATCTGATCTTTGCTTTGTTGATTGGCCTGGCCTTGTTTTTATGGAATTTAATGACGGATCTGGCATATCAAATGAAAATAAAGGCTGGTGACACGACTGCCAAAAAACAATCTGTTTGGCAATTGATGACGAGTAAATCAGTTATCAGTTTTGTAATATTTGCCTTGGTCTTATTTGCCGGCTACACAACTGTTAATAATGCGATTTCATTAGGTAGACAGCAAAATTATCAACCGGATCAACCTATTAAATTTAGTCATGAAACGCACGCAGGTTTAAATAAAATTGATTGTAATTATTGTCATGATGGTGCAAGGAGATCTAAACAATCATTAATTCCAGCAACAAATACCTGTATGAATTGTCATGCCGCAATAAAAAAAGGCAGTCAATATGGTACTGCTGAAATTTCAAAGATTTATGCATCGATTGGTTATAACCCAAACACCGATAAATATATCGATCAATATGAAAAATTGACTGAGGACGAAATTGCAGCAATTTATAAGAAATGGATTGCCACAACCTTTGCAAAAGACAACAATTTAAGAGAAGGAGCTGAATCTGCAATTCGCGAATCAGAAACACAATGGGAAGAAATTAAAAGTTCTTTGACCAGTGACACGAAATCAACCATTCCAGGGCCAATCGAATGGAAGCGGATTCATAATTTACCTGATCATGTCTATTTTAATCACTCTCAACATGTAACCATTGGGAAATTGGCATGCCAAACATGTCACGGTAAAGTTGAAAACATGCCGTTAGTTAAACAGTATGCACCACTTTCACTGGGTTGGTGTATTAATTGTCACAGACAAACGGACGTAAAATTTGCTGATAATAAATACTACGATAGTTATAAAACCTATCATGATGAATTAAAAGCAGGAACCAGACAATCTGTCAAAGTCTCTGATATCGGAGGTCTGGAATGTCAAAAATGCCATTATTGATCAGAAGCTATTAGAATAAAATGAAAATGAACGAATCAACAATTTGGATTGGAGAAGAAGATCTGGTAAGAGATCCGGATTTTATTGCTGCCAGTAATTCTGAAATAAATCCTGTTAGTTTAGAATCTATATTGGATGATGAAAAAAGCGGATTGGTAGAAAGCAACCGCCGTGATTTTCTTAAACTTCTCGGGTTTGGTATTGGAGCTGCCACATTAGCTTCTTGTGAAATTCCAGTAAAAAAGGCAATTCCTTATGTAATTAAGCCGGATACCATTGTCCCTGGAATCGCTAATTATTATGCTTCAACGTTTGTAAACGGCGGAGACTATTGTTCTATATTAGTTAAAACAAGAGAAGGCAGACCCATTAAAATTGAAGGCAACGCGCTCTCTTCTATAACTAAAGGAGGAACAAATGCCAGGGTTCAAGCTGCTGTATTAAGTCTATATGATTACAACAGAGTTAAATTCCCTGCTAAAATGAGTCAAAATCAAATTTCAGAACTTAGCTGGAATGATTTAGATAATGAAATAAAAACCGCATTAGCAGCAAGTAAAAATATTCGAATTGTTAGTAGCACCCAACTGAGTCCAACAGCATTGCAAGCTGTTTCAGAATTTTGTTCAAAATTTTCTGGTGCGAAACATATTATGTATGATGCAATATCATCGGCTGCATTATTGGATGCTGGTTTACAATGTTTTGGAGAGCGCATCATTCCTGAGTTTAGATTTGATCTTGCCGAAACCATCGTGAGTTTTAATGCAGACTTTTTAGGTACCTGGATTTCACCCATAGAATATGCTTCTATGTATGCAAAAACCAGAACTATAAAAGCAGAGGCACCTAAAATGTCTCAGCATACACAAGTCGAATCGCATATGTCCTTAACAGGATCAAATGCTGATAACAGAATTTTAGTAAAGCCATCAGAGCAAGGTGCTGCAATAGCATTTTTATATAACGAAGTTGCTTCTAAAATGGGAGCTGCATCGGTTCCAGCTTTAGAATTAAACGATAAAGCTAAAGCCGCATTTAAAAAATTAGCTGAACGTTTAATAACACAAAAATCTAAGTCATTAATTGTTTGTGGAACAAATAATGTTGGCGAACAAATTCTGTGCTACAGTTTAAATAATTTATTAGGAAATATGGGTACAACCCTTGCTTTTGATAATGTTTCGTATCAAAGAAAGGGCAGCGACGCAGACCTTAATCAATTGATGACTGAAATGAAAGCATCTACGGTGGATGCACTTATATTTTGGAATGCCAATCCGTGTTATGATTTACCATTTGCCTCAGAATTTGCGCAAAATCTTGCGAACGTAAAAACAAAAATCAGCTTAAATGCTATAATTGACGAAACGAGTTCGCATTGCAATTATTTAGCTCCTGATCATCATTTTTTAGAATCTTGGGGTGACGTTGAAGCAAAACGCGGAATGTTAAGTTTAATTCAACCGACCATTAATCCAATTTTTAATACAAGAGCAAGCGGACATTCATTTCTTTCATGGGCAGTATCCCCAAATTTGAATGCTGCAGCAGAGCAACCCTATTATGAATATTTGAAAAATCAATGGGAGCGTAACTATTACTCCAATTCAGCTTCAACAGGAGGTTTTCAAAATTTCTGGGATGATTGTGTTCACAATGGCGTATTTGTTTTTACAAAATCAACTGCGGTTCCAACATTTAAAGGAGATCCATCTTTTGCTGCATCGAAATTAACTAAACCATCTGGAGCAGCCCTCGAAATATCTTTCATAGAAACAGTCGGAATTGGAAATGGTGTATATGCAGTAAACCCTTGGTTGCAAGAAATGCCTGATCCAGTTACTAGATGCGCATGGGGAAATTATCTTATGGTTCCAATAAGTTTTGACGGGGATCGCAGATTTATTGCCTTCAATAACGTGAAGGAAAATGGAGAGTTAATTGATTTGACAATTGCAGGTTCTAAAACTACTGTAGGTGCGGTAAAACAATTTGGTCAAATGCCAGGGACTGTTGCAATTGCATTAGGTTATGGAAGAACGATGGCAGGAGATTGCGGCACTGGAATTGGAACATATTTTTATTCAGCTTGTAAAGTAGTTGATGGATATATTCAATATTTTAATACAGAAATTGAAGTTTCGCAAAGCAGTGGCACCATTGAAAAACATTTTGCTTGTGTGCAACATCACCATACATTAGGAGTCACAGCAATTGAAAAAAGCAGTGGCCAGAAATTTAATGCAGACGAAGCTGCTTTGGTAGATGATGCTTTCAAAGGAATTGCAAAGGGCTTCCAAGGTTCATTAACAGATCGATCTGTATTAAGACACAGTCATTTAAATGAATTAAAAGAGAAAATAGAAAGCTTAAAGGAAGAACGTGCAGAATTTCAAAAATTAAATTCTCACACACTCTATCCAGGGCATGAATATAGTTACAATACGGGCCATCATTGGGGTATGCATGTTGACTTAAATTCGTGTATCGGTTGTGGAACCTGCACAATTGCATGCATGGCTGAAAACAATGTACCTGTTGTTGGTAAGAAAGAAATAGCCAGACATCATGAAATGGCCTGGTTAAGAATTGATCGTTATTATTATGGGGATGTAGAAAATCCAAATGTTGTATTTCAGCCAATGATGTGTCAGCATTGCAATAATGCACCCTGCGAAAATGTTTGTCCCGTAAACGCAACAAATCACTCATCAGAAGGCATCAATCAAATGGCCTATAACAGGTGCGTCGGTACCAGGTATTGTGCAAACAATTGTCCATATAAAGTAAGACGTTTTAATTGGTATGATTATACAGCAGCAGATTTGTTTCCTGTTAACCAATTTAACATAGCAGGGGAGAAAAGCCAACCATTCTATTCTGATAATTTCGGTAGAATGGTTTTAAATCCGGATGTTACAGTTCGCTCAAGAGGTGTAATAGAAAAATGTTCTTTTTGCATACAACGGATTCAAGAAGGAAAGCTTTCAGCAAAACGTGAGAATCGCACATTAAATGACAATGACGTAAAAACTGCTTGTCAAACAGCGTGTCCAACGGAAGCAATTACTTTTGGAGATATGAATAATCATGAAGGATCTCTGTTTAAGAAAATTGAGAACCCTTTAAATTATATTGTACTGGAAGAAGTCAATGTTAAATCTGTTGTGCATTACACCATGAAGGTGAATAACAGAGATGAAAATTTAGACGCATAAAACTATAAATACTAAAGCATGTCAGGAGGATTTGTAGCACCCGTAAGAAGGCCCTTGGTTGAAGGACACAAAACCTATCATCAGATAACTGAAGATTTGTGTTCTCCAACAGAAAGAACCCCAAGTAAAGCATGGGTTATAGCATTTATCATTGCAGCTTCAACGCTTGCTTTTGGTTTGTTTTGCATTTGCTGGACTATCTGGATGGGTATAGGTTCCTGGAATGTGAACCGGACGATCGGTTGGGCTTATGATATTACAAATTTTGTTTGGTGGATTGGTATTGGTCACGCCGGCACCTTGATTTCAGCCATCTTATTGCTATTTAGACAGCGTTGGCGCACGGGCGTTAATAGAGCTGCTGAAGCCATGACGATTTTTGCAGTTATTTGCGCTGCTTTATTTCCAGTAATTCACGTTGGACGATTATGGGTTGTATTTTATTTTCTTCCTTATCCTAATACAAGAGGGTCTCTTTGGCCAAATTTTAATTCGCCTTTATTATGGGACGTATTTGCAATTTCAACCTATTTTTCTGTTTCATTATTGTTTTGGTATACAGGATTAGTGCCTGATTTTGCAACCGTAAGAAATCGTGCTACAGGCCTTCGTAAAAAATATATAATTTCTTATCATTTGGTTGGACTGGTTCTGCAAAACAATGGCAACGTTGGGAATCTTTATCCCTTGTTTTAGCAGGGTTATCAACTCCTTTGGTTTTGTCAGTTCATACAATCGTTAGTTTCGACTTCGCGACTTCTGTTATTCCTGGTTGGCATACAACAATTTTTCCACCATACTTTGTTGCTGGTGCAATTTTTTCTGGATTTGCAATGGTTCAAACGCTAATGGTTATGACTCGTAAAATCCTTAAATTAGAAGAATACATCACGCTGGAACACATTGAATCCATGAACAAAGTAATTCTTGTAACAGGAACCATCGTTGGAGTAGCATATTTGACAGAATTATTTATTGCTTGGTATTCCGGATATGTGTATGAGCAATTTGCATTTTTTAATAGAGCGATGGGAGTTTATTGGTGGTCATACTTTGGTATGATGGCCTGCAATGTGATTTCACCGCAGCTTTTTTGGGTAAAAAAATACAGACGGAGTGTTTTTCTTACTTTTTTTATGTCCATTTTCGTAAACATCGGTATGTGGTTTGAGCGATTTGTAATTATTGCTACCACATTGGCCAGAGATTATCTGCCTTCATCATGGAGTTATTATCGCCCAACTTGGGTAGAGATTGGAATTTTTGTAGGAACGCTTGGTTTGTTTTTTACACTTTATCTAATTTTTGTACGTGTTGCGCCAGTTGTAGCTATCGCTGAAATTAAACACATTCTGAAAGTTGGAGGAGATCAATATATAGGTGAACATGCAACGCATAAACACCCTGTTTCAACTTCAGATTCACATGAACATCATCATTCCTAAATAAAAATAAATCATCCTTGCATGAGACAATTAAATAAAGATGTTATTTACGGAATATATTCCGATGAAGAAGAACTCTTGAGTGCTGTACGCTTAGCCAAAAGTAAACATCTTGAAATTATGGATGTCTTTACCCCTTTTCCTGTTCATGGAATGGAAAAAGCACTTGGTCTAGAAGAATCCCGTTTGCACTATGCTGGATTTGTTTACGGTGCGATTGGAACATTGACCGCTTTTCTTGGTATGACTTGGATTATGACAAGTGATTGGCCAATTATTTTTGGAGGAAAACCATACTGGCCTGTGCCTTCATTCATACCTATTGTGTTTGAGTTGACAGTTTTGTTTGCTTCCTGGGGAATGACAATTACGTTTTATACAATAAGTGGATTATGGCCTGGAGTTCAAAACCCTCAATTGGATTTAAGGACTACGGATGATAAATTTTGTCTTGCTTTTGATCAACATCATATTTCCGAAACTGAAGCCAGATCATTCTTTCAAGAGAGTGGCGCAGAAGAGGTAAATGTTAAATCTATATAAATGATGAATCGGATTATTTTCATATTCATTTCAATAGTTTGTGCATTGAGTTTATTTCAATGCAGTCCGGCAGGTGGCAATGCAACAGGAACAGAATACATGCCAGATATGGTTCATTCCGTTGCTTATGAACCCAATGTCAATAGTTATTATTATTACCATACTTGGGGAACATCAGCAGAAATTGCGAAATTATCTGCACCCAGATTTCCAGCTAAAGGATCGATTGCTCGTGGTGGAATTGCGACTTCAGATTCGGCGCATGCAGCTATGTATACTGGCAGTTTGAGTTCAAATGCCATACATACTCCAGTAAATGGATCTGTGAATTATTATTATGGAAATACAGAAGAAGAACGGCTAAGAGCTTCCAGGGAGATCACTGCAAACAAGATAAAACTTACAAAAGCCGGACTAGAAGAAGGAAAATTACTTTACAATATTTATTGTGGTATTTGCCACGGCGAAAAGGGTGATGGTGCCGGATATTTGGTTCGAGATGATGGAGGAAAGTATCCAGCACAACCTGCTAATTTTCTTAAAGATGAATTTATTGCTGCATCAGAAGGTCGTTTTTATCATGGAATCATTTATGGAAGAAATATGATGGGCGCTTATGCTGATAAATTATCTTATAATGAACGATGGAATGTTATACATTATATACGATCCTTGCAAGCAGCTTCTAAAAACTTAAAATATTCAGAATCAGAAAATACGTTTTCAGGTTCGCAAGCAGTTTTGGATGCAGCTAAATTGGCTGCAGCTGCAACTGCTCCGGTGGTTAATGTTAAAAAATAATTTGAATTTCAAGTAGGAAACAAAATGAATACGATACAGATACCAACAAAAGACAAAGTTGTATTAGGAGTGATGGGTTTTATAGGAATCCTGTCTCTGGTTACAATTTTGCTGACAGATGATGCTTATTTTACTCGCTTTTGGAGTAGTCTTCTGCAAAATGGTGTATTTTTTACATTGATTGCTTTAATGGCCTTGTTTTTTATTTGTGTTAGCCGAACCGCTTATGCAGGATGGAATGTTGGATTTAAGCGAGTTTGGGAAGCGATGTCTGGATTTTTATGGGTTGGCTTTGCTATTATGTTTTTTATAGCCCTCGGTGTATATTTTAACTGGCATCATCTATACCATTGGTCTGATACAGATATCGTTGCAAATGATAAAGTGCTTAAAGGCAAATCCAGTTTTTTAAACAAGCATTTCTACAGTGTCGTTGGTTTGGGCATTTTGGCAAGTTGGATATTTTTTGCTTCTAAAATGCGCAAATTAAGTGTTGAAGAAGATGATCATGGGGATCAACATTTTGAACACTATAATAAAATGAAATTTTGGGCTGCAATATTTTTACCAGTAGCTGGATTTTCAAGTGCTGCTGTTATTTGGTTGTGGTATATGTCAGTTGATCCGCATTGGTATAGCACCATGTTTGCTTGGTATACTGGAGCCAGTTGCTTTGTAAGCATGATTGCACTTACCATCTTGTTTCTGATTTATCTTAAATCCAGAGGATATTATCACAATGTAAATCAGGAACATTTTCATGATCTGGGTAAATTTATGTTTGCCTTCAGTGTTTTTTGGACTTATTTGTGGTTCTCACAGTACATGCTGATTTGGTATGGAAATATTGGAGAGGAAACAGTTTATTTTCAAACCCGGATTCAACAATATCCAATATTATTTTATGGGAACCTGGTTCTTAATTTTGCGTTGCCGTTTTTAATTTTAATGCGAAATGATAATAAACGCAAATACGGAACCTTAATTGCAGTTGGAATTATCGTATTTTTTGGTCACTGGTGGGATACGTTCCAAATGGTAAAACCAGGTACATATCATACGGCACTTGAAATGAGTATGGAACATCACGCTGGACCTGCAACAAGTGAGGCATTGACTAAAGACACACATGCTGCGCCTGCTCAACATGAAGTTAATGAACATGATGGTCATGCAAATGATAAACACATGCCTCCTGTAGGATATTTTATTCCAGGCTTGGCTGATATTGGGCTGATGATTGGGTTTTTAGCTTTATTTTTTGCAACAACCTTGCATTTTTTATCTAAAGCACCTTTAGTGCCAAAGAATGATCCATTTTTACAAGAGAGTTTACATCATCATGTATAGCAAAACGAAAAAATAAGACATGACTGCTTTAATTACAATATTATCTATCATATTGCTTTTTGTAGTTCTACTTCAAATTGCTAAAATTAATGAGATCACTGCTGAAATGCGTGGTCAAGAGCAAACAGAGACTCACAGTGCCAATCAAAATGGCAAATGGCTATTGATTTTTGGAGTCGTCTTTCTTGGATCTTTTTTCTGGGGATCATTATACTATGCAAATCGGTTGCTAGGCTATGGGCCCTTAAAAGCTGCTTCAGAGCATGGCGGTTCTATTGATAGTATGTTTAATGTTACTTTGATTTTCACAGGAATCGTATTCTTGATTTGTCATGTTGCATTATTCTGGTTTTCCTATAAATTTAGATATACAACTGGTAAAAAAGCCTTGTTCCTTCCACATGACAATCGGTTGGAGGTAATTTGGACCGCATTGCCTGCATTGGTCATGACAATTTTAGTTGTTCAAGGCCTTGTGACTTGGAATAAAGTTATGGCTGATGTTACCAAAGGAGAAGATTTTATAGAAATCGAAGCAACAGGTTGGCAGTTTGCTTGGAACTTAAGATATCCAGGGCAGGATGGTAAATTAGGTGTTAAAGATTTCAGATTAATAAAACCTGGTGTTAATGAATTAGGTCAGGATTGGAACGATGACAGAAATCACGATGATTTTAATGCAGATGAACTGGTAATTCCAAAAGGGAAAAAAATTCGGGTTCGGATTACAGCTCGGGATGTATTGCATAATTTTTATTTACCTCATTTTAGAGTTAAAATGGATGCGGTTCCTGGAATTCCAACCTATTTTATTTTTACACCAATTAAAACCACTGAAGAGTTTCGTCAGGAATTAAGAAAGTATCCTGAATACCAAATGCCTTCTGATCCAAATGATCCTGCAAGTCCTCCAAAATGGAAAACTTTTGAATATGAATTGGCATGTGCTGAATTATGTGGCAAAGGCCATTATAGCATGCGTAGATTGGTGAAAGTAGTTTCTCCAGAAGAATGGGAAATTTGGAATAAAAAACAAAAATCTTATTATTTAAGCTCCATCCGCAATACGGATGAAGATCCTTTAAAAGGCAAAGCAATTAAAGCAGAAGCTTTTATAAAGACCGAAGAAATGAAGTCTATGCTTTTAAAAGCATTGGATTCGACCAATACCAATGCAGCTGATCGGATCATTCGATTGGATAATATATATTTTGAAACAGGTTCTGCAACTTTGGATTCTATTTCTGAAATGGCATTGAATGTTTTAAAAGAAACTTTTGATCAATATCCTAAATTAAAAGTTGAAGTAAGTGGCCATACGGATAATACGGGCGCAGCAGATCTTAATCTAAAACTATCCAATGAAAGAGCAACTGCAATAAAAAATTATTTGGTATCAAAAGGAGTGAGCAATGAACGAATTTCTGCATTGGGAAATGGATCAAATAAACCTGTTGATACAAATGATACAGAAGAAGGTCGTGCGAAAAACAGAAGAATTGAATTTAAAATTTTATCTTTTTAAAACATAAATTATGTCAGCTAATCATTCACCACTTGTTGAAAAAGATAAACTAATCCAGGAATTGGGTTATGATGATCATTTTCATGAACACCATCATGGCGACAAATACCAGACTAATTTTTTAACAACTTATATATTTTCGCAGGATCATAAGATGATTGCGAGGCAATTCCTTATGACAGGGATTTTTTGGGCTATTATTGGTGCTGCGATGTCAATCATATTTCGTCTGCAATTAGGCTATCCAGATGCAGATTTAAGTTGGCTAAAACCAGTTTTAGGTCAGTGGATCACAATTAATGATGCCGGCATTGGTAGATTGGAACCTGAGTTTTATTATGCTTTGGTTACAATGCATGGAACGATTATCGTTTTCTTCGTATTAACTGCAGGATTGAGTGGTACTTTTAGTAACTTATTAATTCCACTTCAAATTGGAGCTAGAGACATGGCTTCTCCATTTTTAAATATGCTTTCCTATTGGTTCTTTTTCATGTCATCTGTAGTTATGTTCTACAGTTTGTTTTTAAGCACAGGACCCTTTTCAGGTGGATGGACTGCTTATCCACCATTAAGCGCATTGCCACAAGCTTCTATCGGAAGTGGTGCAGGGATGACATTGTGGACCGTATCCCTTGTGTTGTTTGTTGTTTCTGTTTTGTTGGGTGGTATGAATTATATCACAACTATTTTAAACCTTCGAACTAAAGGAATGAGTATGTGGCGTATGCCACTTACAGTTTGGGCTTTTTTAGTAACTGCAATTTTGGGACTTCTTTCATTTCCTGTTTTAGCTTCTGGTTTTTTTCTTATGCTATTTGATAGAAGTTTAGGTACAAGTTTTTACTTATCGGATATTTTTATTAACGGACAAGCATTGGACCGGATAGGAGGTAGCCCCATTTTATACCAACATATATTTTGGTTTTTAGGCCACCCTGAAGTTTATATTATTATTTTGCCGGCAATGGGTATTGTTTCTGAAGTATTATCAGTACATGCAAGAAAACCTATATTTGGATACCGAGCTATGGTGTATTCAATTTTAGCCATTGCATTCCTTTCATTTATAGTATGGGCACACCATATGTTTATGTCAGGGGTAAATCCATTTATATCCAATTTCTTTGTAGTATTTACGCTGATTATAGCAGTCCCCTCAGCAGTTAAGGTATTTAACTGGATTAGTACTCTATATGGCGGTAACATTCGATTAAATACTCCCATGCTATTTTGCATTGGATTTGTATCGATGTTTATTTCTGGTGGACTCACCGGAATCTTTTTAGGAAATTCTGCAATTGATATTCAGCAACACGACACGTATTTTGTTGTAGCGCATTTTCACATTGTTATGGGTGTCGCAGCTTTTTTTGGAATGTTTGCAGGAGTATACAACTGGTTTCCTAAAATGTTTGGACGATTTATGAATGAGACTTTGGGTAAAATCCATTTTTGGATCACTATGATAGGAGCGTATGCGGTTTTTGGACCAATGCACTATCTAGGAATGGCAGGAGTCCCAAGACGTTATTATCGTTTTGATAACTTTGATGCATTCAAAGATTTTACAGACATGAATAAGTTTATTACAATTGCTGCAATTATTACTTTTTTCGCACAATTATTATTTGTTGTAAACTTTTTCTGGAGTATGTATAAAGGTCGGAAGATGACTGAACAAAATCCATATGGCTCAAATTCTTTGGAGTGGACAACTCCAATTGAAACAGGTCATGGAAATTGGCCTGAAAAAATTCCAACAGTTCAACGTTGGGCTTATGATTACGGAAAAGATAATAAAGAATTTATTCAACAACACGTTCCTTTAGCAGAAGGAGAGGAACACAGCAGCCATTAATTTCAATTAATTGAATCAGACAAACGCATCGGCAATAAATTATTCCTTTATTAAGGATATTGGAATATTGGTTAAGTTTAAACTTAGCCTGATGGTTATTTTATCTTCAGCTCTGAGTTATGTTATACTTGCAAAGGATCTTTTTAATATCAATACCTTTATCTTTTTAATTTTAGGTGGAAGCTTTATAACCTTTGCCGCCAATGCTATTAACCAATGCTTGGAAAGAGACTATGATAAATTAATGGTGCGTACCGCATTGAGACCAGTTGCTGATGGTCGCATGTCGATTGCCACCTCTGTTTTAATCAGCGGTATATTTTGTACTTTGGGTGTATTGTTTCTAGCTATGATAAATCCTGTAGCGAGTTCTTTAGGTATGCTGTCTTTTGTGTTATATGCTTTTGTTTACACTCCTTAAAAAGATTTTCAACATTAGCAGTACCTGTTGGAGCAATACCTGGTGCGCTTCCAACTTTAATTGCTGGAGTAGCTGCATCCAATGGATTTACTTTAGAAGCATTGTGTCTTTTTGGCATTCAATACTTATGGCAATTCCCCCATTTTTGGTCAATTGCATGGCTTGGTCATTCTGATTATAGAAAAGCAGGCTTTAAATTGGTAAAAGATGTGAACGGTAAACCAGATCCTAAATATGGCTTCTATGCAGCTGTTTATTCTGCATTGAGTTTTGTTTTCTTATTTTGGTTTGTGGCGAATGGCCTCTTAAATACATTTGTTATCATTGGAATTTGCTTGTGTATTTTATTTTATATCTATTATAGTTTGAATCTTTTTAAACATAATAATGAGCAAGCTGCTAGAAAATTAATGTTTTGCTCAATCATTTATCTGCCTGTTCTTTTATTCTTATTGCTCACTAATAATTTGCTTCATTGATGCCAATTATTCAAATGATCGATAAGAATCTGGCTCCAAGTCGCTATCAAGCATTAAAATTTGGACTATGGATTGGAATGGCTTCAATTACCATGATGTTTGCTGCATTGACCAGTGCGTACTTGGTTAGGAGACCTGCAGGAAATTGGTATGAGTTTAAATTGCCTATTCAATTTTTTGTAAGCACACTTATAATTATCGCTTCTTCCATTACAATGGAATGGGCATATAAGAATTTAAAAAACCAGAATCAAAAGAATTATAATTATGGAATTGTTTTGACATTTGGATTAGGAATATTGTTTTTGGTATCACAAATATTGTCTTGGAAAGCTTTGGTTGCAAGTGGCATAACCATAGATTTAAGTGTATCCGGTTCTTTCTTATATGCACTGTCAGGAATTCATGCAGTCCATGTAATTGGAGGAATCGCTGCAATTATGGTTTGCGTTGCAAATGCTTTTTTGAATTCATTCACAGTTAGTTCTATGAGATTATTAAAAGTTGATCTTGTTAGGCAGTATTGGCATTTTGTAGATATCCTTTGGATTTATTTGCTTCTGTTTTTAATATTACAATAGTATAAAATTAATATAATGGCATCCGATCAAACATTACAGGCGCAACAGGGACACGAAAACGAATCCGTATGGATGGGCGCAAAAGAACCGTTTAAAGCCAGTTATGGGAAATTAATGATGTGGTATTTCCTGCTTTCTGATGCATTTACGTTTGCGGGTTTTTTAATTGCATATGGTACGCTTCGTTTTAGTAGTCCAACATGGCCGGTTCCTGATTTTGTATTTTCATCATTACCTGGAGGGATTCATCATAAACCTTTGATTTTTGTAACATTCATGACGTTTGTACTTATCGTAAGTAGTGTAACAATGGTTCGTGCTGTACAAGAAGGACATCGCTATAATAAGAAAGGAGTTGTTTTTTGGATGTTGATGACCATTTTTGGCGGATTGTGTTTCTTAGGTTGTCAAGCCTGGGAATGGACTACTTTGATGGGTGGTGAAAATATGTCAATTCATACAAATCCATTTGGGACACATACTGAATCAGGTGTATACCTGGAAGGGGATGGCCATGATATTAAAGCTGGGGATCCATTTCATTCACATCAGACGTATCTCATTCATCAACATAATGGTGAATGGGCTCCACTAAAATATAAAACAGAGTCCGGTTTAATAAAAGAGCAACAGTTTGGACCTAAAGCTTTTGGCGCTTTGTTCTTTTTTATTACAGGATTTCATGGATTTCACGTATTAAGCGGAGTCGTGTTTTTATTGATCATTATGATTAATGTTGCAAGTGGCGTTTATGTCCAAAGGCGAAATCATTATGAAATGGTTGAAAAGATAGGATTGTACTGGCATTTTGTGGATTTGGTATGGGTATTTGTGTTTTTAGTATTTTATCTGCTATAAATTAAACAATAGGATGGCACACTTAAATTACGAGGAAGGAAAAAGTTGTATTCAGAGGATTTGTCCTTTTAGGAATTGTTACTCTGTTGGAAGTTATGGTTGCTTTAGTAGGTAAGGGCTATATCATTCATGGATTTCATTTACCTAGATTTATTATGTATTCATTGATGATTGGAATGTCTTTGTATAAAGCGTATTTCATTATTTATGAATTTATGCATATGCGCTATGAAGTGCCGGGATTGGTAAGAAGCGTATTGATGCCTACAATGTTATTGATTTGGGCAATCATTGCTTTCTTTTATGAAGGAAATACCTGGTATCATTGGCGTAAAAATGTAAATGATCGACCGATTCTTGAACTTACAGGAGGTATTTCAAAACAAGTTGAAAAACATCCATCTAGTGGTACTCATGAATCATCAGAACTACAAAAGGAAGCTCCAGCCGCTGAGCCAAAAGATTCAAATGCCATTGAAAAGCAGCATTAAAATTGATTTGTATCTAATAATTTCAACAGATTAAATGAGAAAAGCATTTAATCTAATTCTAATTGCATGTATCCTGATAGGGCTTCCAATCTATGCTTGGTATTACTTATCGAAAGGTACCCAAATGCGAAAAGATGCAATGGCTGATTTAAGCCCTAAAGCTGAACTTACTAATTTTCAATCAAGCCTTGAAGATGATTCGATTTTTTATTCAGACAGCCTATTGGGTAAAAATTGGATTGTAGCTGTTATTGGTGCGGATTCTTTAAGAGCAAAGCACTTGGACGTGATGCGTAAAATATTCAATCAGTCCAAAGATGAGTTTTCAATCAATATATTTACAATTGTTGGTTTGTTTCCAGGTGAACTGATTAGAGATATGTCCCAGATACTTCAAATGCCCACTTCTAAAACCTGGCTAAGATCATACATGGCTGCGAATCATGTCTATCCATTTAGTGCAGAAGCGTACTCAATACCTGAACAAATGAAGGATCAAGATGTGATTCTATTGTTGGATAAAAATGGCAAAATCAGAAATTACTACAGTTTAAATAATCAACAAGAAATTTTAGAACTTGTTAGACATATACCAGTTTTTCTTAGTTTAAAAGATTCTAAATGAGTTGGACTCCACAAGAAATCAAAAGACTAAATATTGCTGCGTCTATCTTTAGTGTTTTGATTTTATTGGTGGTTGTTTTTATGCGTAAAATTCATATAGAGACAAGCATTGATTTTTCATTTTTACCTATTTTTCATTCAAGCTTAAATGCAATTGCTGGGATTGTTCTGATTTTAGCATATATACAAATAAGGAAGGGGCACATAAAAAACCATAAACGATTGATGTCAACAGCGTTGATCATGTCAGGTGTTTTTTTAATTTCTTATGTGCTTTATCATATCACCACTCCAGAGGTTAGATATTGTGGGGAGGGTCCAATTCGCACTATATATTTTTTACTTTTAATTTCTCATGTGGTTCTTTCTGGAATCTCATTTCCATTTATTTTATTTACATTTATTCGAGGTCTAACAGATCAGCGAGCGCGACATAAAAAATTAGCTAAAATTGTATTTCCAGTTTGGCTGTATATTTGTGTTAGTGGACCGATTTGTTTTTTAATGCTATATCCTTGCATGCGATAATTTTACCCCTATGAAAAGATTTATTATCATTACGAGCATCATCTTGCTTTTTATTTTAGTGCAACAAACTGGATTTTCTCAATGTCCAATGTGTAAGATGGCCGCTGAAAGCAATATGAAGAGTGGGGGTAGTGTTGGTAAGGGTTTAAATACTGGGATTTTATATCTTTTAGCAATGCCTTATCTTCTGTTTATAGTGTTTAGCTATTTATGGAAACGCATTAAGAATCAGACTGAAGTATTATAATTAAAAATAAAAAAAAAGCCTTGTTGGAATTTCCTACAAGGCTTTTTGAAATTTTATTGATCCGTTTAGAATGCATATCTAATTGCAAATCCACCACCTTCTCCTGTAAATCCATCTCCCCAACCAACAAAATTAAATGTTGGAATCCAATCAGCAGATAAGTTAATTGGTACATTTTTAAATTTATAATCGAGACCTAGGTTTCCACAGGCACCTACAAAAAAGGAGCCATCTCCACCGTCCACTAAATCCCAATCACCTCCCCAAGAGCCTAAACGTGCACCAAATCCCCAATACCATCTTAAACCATCTACAGATGCAATATCATAATGCTTTTGAAATAGGCCTGTAAGACTAAAATAGCTATAATCATAAGCTCCAGCTCCGTAGCTCCTGTAATTTACGATAGCTTCTAAAGCATTTTTTTCATTCAGAAAGTGTTTGCCGGTTAAAGCCCAGCCCCATGCAGCTCTTAGACCAATAGCATTATTATAGTCTTGAGATTGCACTGAAAAAGAAATAGCCACCACAGCTAACACTAATAAAAATTTGATTTTCATAATAAGTTTGTTTTGAGGGTTTTTAATAAGCAAATTTATCTGATTTATTGACACCATCAAAGCAGCTGACCATTATTTATGGCTTAGAATTAAATTAATAACTTAACTAATTCACAATATATTGATTATGAGCTATATAAGAATTTTTTAGATCATTCATTCCTGTTTACATTAACTAATTATTAATCTAAGATTTCCCAATTAATGGCTTCTTTTCCATGTTTTTGTAAATATTCATTGGTCAGTTTGAAATGATTATTTCCGTGAAATTTCCCACCAGCTAAGGGTGATGGATGAACACTTTCAAGGACCAAATGGCGGTTGGAGTTTATAAGTGTTTTCTTAGATTTCGCAAAATTTCCCCAAAGCATAAATACCAGGTTCTCTGTATGTTTACTGAGTAAATTGATAATCTGGTCTGTGAATTGATGCCAACCCAAGTTTTTATGGGAATTCGGAATTCTGTGCTCCACGGTTAATGAAGCATTTAAAAGCAAGACCCCTTGAAATGCCCATGGACTTAAATCCCCGTGTTTGGGAATTTTATATCCAAATTCACTGTTTAATTCTTTATATATGTTTTGAAGAGAGGGCGGAATTGGAATTCTTTTTGGAACGGAAAAACAAAGTCCCATTGCTTCTCCAGGTCCATGGTAAGGATCTTGCCCTAGAATGACGACTTTTAACTTATTCAGTGGGGTTGAATCAAATGCATTAAATATGAGTGGACCGGGCGGATAAATTGTTTTTCCAGCTGAAATTTCAGATTTTAAGATCTTAATTAAGTTTTGGAAATAAGCCTTTTCAAATTCGTCTTTTAAAAAATCTTTCCATCCGGCTTCCATTTTCAAGTCTTTCATATTAACTTGGCATAGTCTTTTAATAGATAAAGGTATTTAATTAAATGTTCAAAATTTTAAAATGAAAAAGTATCTCATAGGGTTCTGTTTGTTCGGGATTAATATAGTGTTATCTGCGCAGCCAAATAAAGTTTGGAGTAAAATATTTGGAGGAAATAATTCAGACGTTTGCACGACAATTTCGCAATATAATGACACCATGCTGATCGCAGCAGGCAAAAGTGCTTCAACAAATGTAGGTGGGAATAAAGGGGCCGATGATTTCATGGTATGTCAGTTTAGACCGAATGGGGACCAAATTCGAATTAAAACATTTGGGGGGCCACAAATTGAACAGATCAGCAGCTACGTAACGCTTGCAAATGGGAACTTAATTTTAGGTGGATTTACCAATGGGAAAGGTTCGGATGTATCAAACTTGTATGGTTTAACTGATATATGGGTTGTTGGTTATAATCCAAATACCGGAACTAAGCTTTGGGAAAAAAGTATCGGCGGCACAAATAATGATCAGTGCAACGATTTGTTTTATCTGGAACCTGGTAGGGTTTTTATTGCAGGTCACACTAAATCCTTGGATAAAGATGTCGTTGGGAGTCCGACAAAAGGGGGCAATGACGTATTAATTACTTCAATAGATGAGAATGGTGCGATTATCAAAGCATTTACGTTTGGAGGAACAAAAGATGAAACTGCAAAGAAAATTCTTCGTTCAGATGCGTTTGGTGGACAAATGCTAGTCTTTGGGGATTCAGAATCCAATGACATGGATTTTGCTGGTTTAAGTAAAGGAAAGAAAGATATTTTCATTTTGAAAATCAATAGAAATATTAATAAAGTCTTCCTCACCACCATTGGTGGACCTGGGGACGATCTGTTTGGGGATGCAATTAATTTAGGAGATAATGGAATGATAATCTTTGGAACCGTTGCTACTCCCGGTGGTCAAGTAGATAGTTTAAAAGGTGCTAAAGATATATGGATGGCAAGATTGGATAAAAACGGTGTACTGCAGTGGACTAAAAATATTGGCGGTAAAAATGACGAAACTTCGGTTAAAGCGCAATTGGACAAGGATGGAACTATTTTGTTTTTAGGAAATTCAAATTCAAAAGATCAGGACATTAAATCAAATTATGGAGGAAGTGATGTTTTATTAATGAAGCTGGATACTTCTGGAAATATACTTTGGCAAAAAAACTATGGTGGAACCGCTGGAGATAATGCAGGAGCATTTTGTTATGGAACAGATGGTTCAGTTTATGTCGTTTCTCAAAGTTTTAGTATCAACAATGATCTTCCTCCAACCAATACAGCTGCTCCAGATTTTTGGACGCTTAAATTGTTTGAGTGCACAACTGTTGAATCAAATCATACAAGCTCAGTTTGCATAGGGGATACCATTCAAATAAATGGAAGGTAGTATTATTCTGGATTTGAAAGTGGTGTAGATACTTTAAAGAGGTCCACGGCAAATGGTTGCGATAGCATCGTTCATGTTACAGTTATTATAAATCCATCATCTATCAGCCAAATTGTGGATACATTGTGTTATAATGATTCTGTTCGTATCAACAATGTTGTGTTTACAAGACAAAATCCAATTCAGACATTTAAATTATCAAATCAATATGGTTGCGATAGTTTTCTATTAGTAGATCTATTATTTAATACAGAACTTTTACTAAAAGATAGCATCATTACAAAAGATGATGGAAATGGTACAGGCTGCATTACCATTGAGATGGAAGGAGGTTGTCAACCGTATTCGTATCATTGGAACAATGGTGTTTCTGGACCTTTAAATTGCAATTTAGTAACCGGAGTTTACACTGTTGAAGTAAAAGATTGTTTAGGTTGTACGAAAATATACACTTTTAAAGTTGGAACCACTGTCGGCAATAACAATGACATTCCAGAGCCATTCAACTATTTTGTAACAATTGAAAAAATAATGGTTCAATCCAATTCAGAATCCATTGTATCCTATGAGCTAATTAGCTCAGATGGACGAATCATTCAGTCTAGACCGGTCAGGAATGTTCAATTTGAAATAAAAAGAAGTGAAATCCCACGAGGCTGGCTAAATCTGAACTTTAAACTTAAAAATGGCCAAATCCGACAATTTAGTTTTATGAACTAAGCTGCATTTCTTGGTTTTGTTTAATTTTGTGCGCTTTTTAGGCAAGAATTCTTAATTACTTGTAGAAGCACAAACCAGAAATAACAGGATTCCAAGTAATCTGTTAGTAGAATTTTGGTCCCGTAGCTCAATTGGATAGAGCAACTGCCTTCTAAGCAGTAGGTTACACGTTCGAACCGTGTCGGGATCACTTTTTTTAAAATTCAATAATTTATGATCAGAAATTTAGTTGCCATTTCTTTCTTGTTTTGGCTCTGCGCGTTTAATTCATTTGGACAATTTTCTAGAGGCATGATTCGAATGGAAGTAGCAGCCATGAAAATGAATGGAGAAGATGCGCCCCCTGAAATGGCTTCCATGTTGGGCAATATGCAGGTAATCGTTTATTCCAATGGCATAATTCAAAAGAATGTCATGTCCATGATGATGATGAAAAATAGTACGATCCTGGACTCTAAAAAAGATTCTGTGTTTCTTTATATGGATATGATGGGTAAAAAATATTTAATCGCGGATCGAATGAATAAAGCTAACAAGGATACTATAAAAGACAGTCCAGAGCAAGCCATTTCTGTGAAAGAATTTCCTGAAGACACGAAGGAGATTTTAGGACATGTTTGTAAACGGGTCGATTTAAAAATGATGGTGCCTTCAATGGGTGCAGAAGGGGGTAGCAATACTGCAAATGAAATAACCATAAAAACATACGTGACAAAGGATTTGAATTTTGATCCATCCTTTATCAGTCAAAATAATCGTACCATAAAATTGGACGGGACTCCACTTGAATTCTCCATGCTGATGGGTACTGGTAGTTTCCAATTGGAATTACAAATGGTAGCAAAAGAATTAAAAGCCGAAATTAATCCGGACGATTTATTGCCTCCATCAGGAAATTTTAAAAGATATACTATGGAGGAATTTCAAAAAGAAGTTTCGAAAATGGGCCGTTAAATTTCGAGGAAATATTTGTCTCTTATAGCATCACTTGCTTCTTTAGAAATACTCGATTTCAAAACTTTTATAAAGCTTTTTGAATCTAATTGGAGCTCAATGACAAGATCATCAATTTTAGTTATCCGACCAATAATTCCTGATTGTGTTACAACCTGATCGCCTTTTTTGATTTCTGTAATGAAAAGATTTTGAGCTTTTTGTTGTTTGGTTTTTGGAAGTATAAAAAATACATACATGATTCCAAAAAGAATTACATAAAGAATAATAATACTCATAAATAGTTTTTATTTTAGTACGTTGCCTATTAATTGAACTTTTGTTATTGCAGGATTTGTATTGGAATAGATAGTAAATGTTTTCTCTTGAGTTCCAATTTGGTCCTGCGTTGTAAAAATAATGTTTAATGAAGTAGAATCACCTGATTCTACTTGGTTTTTTGAAATTTCTGGTTTGGCGCAGCCACAAGAACTGCTTACATTGCTGATAAGCAAGCTTGCTTTACCGCGATTATATAAAACAAACTCTTGACGAATCGTATCTCCCTGATGTGCCATTCCAAAATCGAGTACACGTTCTTTAACCTCCAGGATGGGTATTCTGACCGAATCAAGAATTCCTGATGCAGTAGTAGGGTTGTAAATCAAGTTATTGTATTCATTTACAGGGAGTTCTGTTTTGTTTTGACATGCTCCCCAAACTGTAAAAAATATAAGATATTTGCAGTAAGTAGTTTTCACGCTACAAAAGTATTAAAAGCAATCTAATTGAAATGTCCACCTTTTAAACCTAAGCTTAGCCTGATTGGTATGCCTGGATCTGGTAAAACATGGCTTGCGAACGCACTGGAAAAGGAATTAGGCTTGGAAGCACAGGATTTGGATCACTATTTTGAAACGCAATCAGGAATGGCAATTTCTCAATTTTGGAATCAATATGGAGAATCAGAATTTAGAGTCCTGGAACGATATTATATGTTTGAATTGCTTGATTCTCAGGTTTCAATAATTGCAATGGGTGGAGGAACACCCTGTTTTTTAATAATCTGGATTGTATTAAAAAACAAAGTTTGTGTATTTATATAAAAGCGGATTTAGTTCAATTGGAAGCTAAAAATGATTTTATTAACAGACCACATTTTGCAGGCAATTCAAGCAAATCAGACTTTTTGAATAAACTTTATCAACAAAGAAAGAAGTGGTATGAACGTGCAGATTTGATTATTGAGAATGATTTCAATGAACTAAATGTACTTGATAATGTTAAAAATATTTGTATAAATTACTTTAAGAGCAAGATCCTTTAATATGGAAAACAAAATTCATCATACAATAATCATTGGTTCAGGCCCAGCCGGATACACAGCAGCTATCTATGCTGCACGTGCCAATATGCATCCACTATTATTTACTGGGGTGGAACCAGGAGGCCAATTAATGATTACAACGGAGGTGGAAAATTATCCTGGATATTTTGATGGAGTTCACGGACCTAAAATGATGGAAGATTTTCAAAAACAAGCACAGCGATTTCATACAGATATACGATATGAAGTTATCTCTAAAGTTGACTTTTCTGGTCCAGTGCATAAAATCTGGACAGAATCAGGAGAAGCGTTTTTAGCACATACCGTAATCATATCCACTGGCGCAAGTGCTAAATGGCTAGGGATTGATTCTGAAAAAAGATTAATGAATAAGGGTGTTTCTGCATGTGCGGTATGTGATGGATTTTTCTTCAGAGGAATGGATGTCGCTGTGGTGGGTGCCGGTGACACAGCAGCAGAAGAAGCGAGTTACCTGGCTAAACTGTGTCCAAAAGTACACTTGTTGGTAAGACGTGATACGATGCGGGCATCTAAAATTATGCAGGAACGCGTATTAAATAATCCAAAAATAATTGTTCACTGGGATACTGAAACGCAGGAAATTCTTGGTAAAGAAGAAGTAGAGGCTGTCCGCGTTATCAATAATAAAACACAAGTTATTTCTGAGATTCCCGTTAAAGCTTTTTTTGTTGCAATTGGCCACCAACCAAATTCTGCACCTTTTGTAAACTGGATAGACATGGATGAACAACAATACATCAAAACAATTCCAGGTTCAAGTCGTACCAACCGACCAGGGATTTTTGCGTGTGGAGACGTTCAGGATAGAATCTATAGACAAGCAGTAACTGCTGCGGGCACTGGTTGCATGGCAGCCCTTGATGCCGAGCGTTATCTAGTAGAGAACCATATAATTTAATTAATAACTACTGTATTTAATAAGCTGGCAATGTAATTGCGCTGGTTTACTATATGCTGATGGGATTTTAATTCGATTTGCAATTCTTCTTCAGGAATTTCATCAAGGCGGATTCTACGTTCGAATTCTGATATGGCCTTATTGAATTTTTTTAATTTAAACCGCAGGATGGAATTCTCAATGTCTGACTTATAATTAAATTCTGGGGCTTGTTGTGTGCTTAGAAAGATCCCATGTTTTTCTTCCCAATTGCTGCTGTATTCGTATTTATTTATACTAAAATTTAAGGCCAATTTTGAAATATTCGGATCTTGATGATTCAAGTAATAATTTAATTCAGGCGTCTTGCCTTCACTGAGTTGATGCGAAACATCAAGAATAAATTGTTTTAGCAATTCGTTTTCAAAAAAAGCAAGGGTATCTGCTATGTTTTCAATTATAAATTCTGCGTAATGGATATCATCTTGAGAATTTACTTTATGATGACCGTATAATATAAGAATTCTGCAAATGTCAATTTCCTGAAATTCATCATTTGAAATTGAAATTTGACCTGAATGTGATTTTATTGTTTCATCAGATGAAATTTCATTCAATATTTTTTGATCATTTTCTAATGCTTCTCTTTTTTGTCTGAATGCTTTGTTTTTAAATTCGTCGCTGATTATCTTATTGCATGCAGATATTAAACTGACTTCATCGATTGCAAGAATTCCGGCAGCCTGTTGAAGATAGATGCTTCTTTTAATTGGATCATCGACTTTGGCTATGGTTTGAATGATGTCTTTAGCAGCAATCGACTTTTTTATTGGATCATTCTTTATTTCAGTAGAGTGTAAGTTTAGTTTATAAATAATAAAATCTTTCGCCTCTGCTGCAACAAATTTTTCAAATGCTTCAGATCCAATTTTGCGAATAAACTCATCTGGATCCTCATTTCCAGGGATCAATATTATTTTAACATCCAATCCTCCTTGAATAAGCAAATCAATACCCCTCATGGCCGCTTTAATTCCTGCAGGATCGCCATCATACAAAAGACTCACTTGTTGTGTGAATCGTTTTAATAAATGGACTTGCTCTTCTGTCAACGAGGTTCCTGATGAAGCAACCACGTTTTCAATGCCGGCTTGGTGTAAAGCCATAACATCAGTATATCCTTCAACTAAGAAACAATTGTTTTTATCCCGAATGCTTTTCTTAGCCAAATGTAAACCGTAGAGTGTTTTGCTTTTGTGGTAGAGTTCGGTCTCTGGTGAATTAATATATTTTGGGGATTTTGAATCCGTAACCAAATGCCTTCCTGCAAATGCGATTGGTTTTCCTGTTAAATTATGTATTGGAAAAATTACGCGGTTCCTAAAAAAATCTTTCTGTTGTCCGCTTACCAACCCAAGCTTTTGAAGGAATTCTAATTTGTAACCTTCTTGCAATGCTTTTTTTAAAAGAGCATCCGTTTCATCAAAAGCAAAACCTAATTCAAATGTTTCAATGGTTTGTTCAAGAAACCCGCGTTGTTTAAAATAAGATAATGCTACGGATTGACCAATTGGGTCATTTGTTAAATTGTTTTTATAATAATTTAGAGCAAATTGGTTTATAATGTAGAGACTCTCTAGCTCCTGTTGTGTTTCTGGACTTACATCTTGTTTAAAAGTCTCTTCAAGTGTTATCTGATATTTTTTAGCAAGTGTGCGTACTGCTTCAGGAAAGCTGAGTTGCTCAACTTCCATTACAAATTGAACTGTATTGCCTCCTTTGCCACAACCAAAGCATTTAAAAATATTCTTTGAGGGAGACACTGAAAACGAGGGTGTTTTCTCCTTATGGAAAGGACATAGGCCAATTAAATTGGATCCGCGATTTTTTAAATCTACATAATCCCGCACAACGTCTTCAATCCGTGCTATTTCAAAGACTTCTTCAATTGATTTTGAACTAATCATATTCCTAATAAGAAACTCATAATAAGCTAAAGGGTTGACAATTAAATCAAATAGAATTTAATCCTAAAACATCCCGCATCGTAAAATTTCCTTTTTTTCCAATTAAAAATTCAGCTGCTAAAACGGCACCCAGGGCAAATCCATCCCGATTGTGAGCGGTATGTTTAATTTCAATGGTATCAATACTTGAAGTATAGTTGATTTCGTGAATTCCCACAACAGGATCTTTTCTCTCAGAAAATATTGGAAGTGTTTCAGGAGAAATTGGTTTGTCTAAGCTCCATGAACTATAATTTGGATGGTTTCCAATAATATCTTGGGCCAGGCTGATTGCTGTGCCACTTGGTGCATCTTTTTTATGCGTATGGTGCACTTCATGAATTGAACAAGCATATTCAGGTCTGGATGTCATTAATTGAGCCAACTTTCGATTAAGTTCAAAAAACAGTTGAACGCCAATTGAAAAATTTGAAGCAAAAATGAATGCGCTGTTTGATTGCACTAAAGCATTTTGGATTTCATCCCAGGCATCCGTCCATCCAGTAGTACCACAAATTACAGGACACTGCATTTTAAAACAGGTTTTTAAATGATTTACAGCTGCTTCCGGAGACGAAAATTCAATCGCAATGTCTGAGTCTGAAAGTGCTTTTTCTAGAAGCGGCTCATCATTTCTACCCAATTTATAAGCCACCTGATGGCCTCTAAGCAAAAGTTGCTGCTCAATAGCACGACCCATCTTGCCAAATCCGATTAAACATACCTTCATATATTGCTATAAATCAATTAATTATAATTTTGCCACGCAAATTATTCCGTTTAGACTTAAGAATATCAAAATTAAAAGTCTAAGTTGGCAATTAAGTATAAATTTGTTTGTTACTAGGAAATAATTATCTAAAGAAAAGGCTTAAAATATGGGTTGGTTTAAACGGCTCAAAGAAGGGATATCGACAGCGACGAAAGTTAAAAAGGAAACCCCGGATGGAATTTGGTATAAATGTCCAGAATGTTCTGAAATGTTGACAACCAAACAATTAAAGGAAAATTTTCACAAATGTCCTAAATGCAATTACCATCAAAGAATTAGTTCTGACCAATATTTTGAAATCCTGTTTGATGGTCATTATGAGATCTTGTTTGATAACCTGATTTCTTATGATTTCTTGAATTTTACAGATTTGCAATCTTATTCCAAACGACTGGATGATGCAAGAAAAACAGCAGATCACAAGGATTCTATTACTGTGGCTGCAGGAGTAATCAATGGTCGGAAATTAGTCATCGCTGCGATGGACTTTACTTTTATTGGTGGTTCAATGGGCAGTGTAATGGGTGAAAAAATCAGCCGTGCGATTGATTTTTGTATAGAACATAAGGCCCCCTTAATGATAATTTCTAAATCTGGAGGTGCGCGTATGATGGAATCTGCATTTTCCTTAATGCAAATGGCCAAAACATCGGCAAAACTAACATTGTTAGCTAAAAATCAAATTCCCTATTTTTCCTTTTTGACAGATCCTACCACCGGGGGCGTCACAGCATCTTTTGCAATGCTTGGAGATATTAACTTTTCGGAACCAAATGCATTAATTGGGTTTGCCGGGCCAAGAGTTGTTAAAGAAACCATTAAAAGAGATTTGCCTGAAGGATTTCAAAGATCAGAATTTTTGTTGGAAAATGGCTTTCTTGATTTTATAGTAGACCGGAAAGATCTTAAAACTTCAGTCAGTGATCTGTTGGATTTATTTAATGTCTCTGAAAATTAAACCGTAGTTTCCTTAACTAAGTATAGTTTGTTCAAGCCAGGTTCATACATTTGAATTAGGTAATTTATATAAGCCGGTCCATGTTTAAAGTAATAAGGTAAAAAGTTTTGGATTCGTTCTTGAAGGGATTGATTTGGAAACAAATTATCTTTAATTTTATGTAGTTGAAGTATTTCTTGTTCCAATTTATTTTTTATTGCCTTCAAGTGTTTGTTCTCTATATGTTCTAATGACTTTAATATTTTATGAATTTCAGCCTCAATACTCGTTTTGGTTGATTGATCCAATTGATTTGAATCCGCTTTAATTTTTTCTAATAGATTGGTAATGGCTATAAAATCATCCGGTTGCAAGATGTATGAATTGTTTTGATTCTTTACAAATTTAGATTCTAATTGAGTAATTGAATCCAAAAAATCAAGTTCAGTAAAGGAAGTTTTTGAAATTTTTTGAAGGATACTGGATTCATAATAAATAGCTGAAAACCGCCTGAATAGAAGAGGGTAGGAGATATTTACATCATCGAAACAAGCTTTTAATTCTAGCCAATATGCGATTTCTCCTCCTCCACCTACAAAGGCAAGATTTGGAAATAAGTACTCTTGAAATAATGGACGTAATAATACATTGGGGCTAAATCGTTCTGGATTTGATTCAAGTTCGGATAAAATTTCTTCTTGGGTCCATTGATTAGCTGCATCAATTAATTTGTAAATTCCTGATTCCAATACCATTCGTTTTCGACCCTCCGCATGATGATAGAAAAGATTTAGTTCTCTGGGATTTACTTGTGGATGATGTCCGAGTTTTTCTATAACTGGAATGCTCTTATTAGCATTTTTGAATATAAATTGTTCAAGTAATTCCTTTTTAATAATTGGTGAAAATAAATTCTTGGCTGATTTGTTGTCCGGGTTAAAAAACAACAATCCATAAGAGCCAAAAAGTTCGTTAACAAAATGGCGGTAATAATCTACATAGGTAGCTGTTTGATTAATCCATTCTATGTTTTTATTCAAAAACACGTTTGCCTGTTCTGAATTCGAAAACATTTTTAGCAAGGTTTCTATAACATGAGATAGTTCATTTGCATCTAATTGGCCAACTGCATGTCCGGGATTTGTTTTCCACTCAATTTTTTGATTAAAAATCTGGAAATGGTTAATTTCTTCAAAGTCATGATCTTCAGAACCACAATAATATACAGGGACAAAATGCTTATTGGGAAATTGAATTTCCAAATTCTGACATAATTTTATCGTGGTGGCTATTTTATAGATCCAATAAAGGGGTCCACCCATTAAACAGGGCTGGTGTGCACAAATAACTGTAAACGTATCGCTCGATTTAAGTCGTTCAATATTTGTTTTAACGCGATCAGCTAGTTGAATGCGGCAATATTGTTCGAGTAGGATCGTGCTAATCTCTGTTCTATATGGAAAGTCTCTTTTCTTGCTAATTTGCTCTGAGAAATTGTTTAGTTCAGCTGGCTTACTGATTAAGGAACTAAATTTATGAGAATTTTGCCAATAAGCTAAATCAAATGGATTGAATCCATGTTTTAATTCAGGAAAAATGGCAATGCTTGTAAAACTATTTGATTTCTCTGGCATACTTAAGGTAAAGGTATTTACTTTTGCTTATAATCTGATTTCCCTGTGAGCTTGTTTTTACTTAAAAAAATACTAATTGGTTTCATCTCATTGATAGCTGTTATTTTATCAATTAGTCTCATAATATATATGGCTCCAGTAGATCCAGCAAGAATCCAGTTTGGCCAACGTGCAGACCCAGAAACCATTATTCAATTAAAAAAGAAATTTTATTTGGATCAACCCTATTCTATTCAAGTCTATCGGTATTTGGAAGACCTGAGTTGTATCCAATATTTACATAATTCAGATCCTCGTTTAGAAGAATATTGTTTTCAAACGATCTTTCAAGTAAGTGATAGCAAATTAATTGTCAAATGGCCATTTTTTAGAAGGTCCTATGTAAATGGAGAATTAGTATCGGATCTGCTTAAAACGGCAATGATATCAACAGGACTCCTTGGATTGTTTGCAATGCTTTTTGCGCTGGTTATTGGATTGATTTCAGGAACCTTTGCGGCTGTTTATTTTGGAACTTGGATTGATTCGGTAATTACAATGACAACGACCTTTTTTTATGCAATTCCAAGTTATATTTCTGCAGTAATTATAGCCATGTTACTGGGATATTACCTGGTAGAATATACTCATTTGCCCTTGCAAGGATCTTTGTATTCGTTAGACGATTTCGGAAATGAAGTATTTAACTGGGATCGGTTGGTCTTGCCCAGTATGGCATTGGGCTTGCGACCGGTTGCAATGATCGCACAAATGACGCGGGCATCTTTATTAGAAGTGCGGTCAAAGGAATACGTGAGAACGGCCATTTCGCTTGGAGCAAATACATTTAGGGTACTTGTTAAGCATATTTATCCAAATGCCATGAATCCAATAATTACAACACTTAGCGGATGGTTTGCTTCCTTGTTATCGGGTGCCTTTTTTGTTGAATTTGTTTTTAATTTCAGAGGCTTGGGTGATTTAACAATTCAAGCTTTAAGTCAATTTGACATTCCGGTAGTATTGGCGTGCTGCATCGTTACCGTTTGCATTTTTGTAACAATAAATATTCTTGCTGATATAATTTATGCCTGGTTAGATCCGAGGGTTAAAATATAAGGCTGATACTGCCTATGAGCCGAGAAGCTTTTTTATCAAAATTTAATTGGCTTCCAAAGAAATTAATATGGTCACCATATTGGCTAAAATTTCCTTCATGACGTATATCAATTCCAATTAAATTAAATAACTCAAAGCCTATACCAGCTTGATAGCCAAAACTAGCAGTTTTAAATTTATCTTTATATCCATCTATATCCGTCAATTCTGAATTGTTGTTGATAAAAATATGTGCTACCGGACCGGCATACAGACGTATGATATTAAATTTAACTCCGAGCATTAAAGGAATGTCTAAATACTGATATTTTTCATCACGAGCTGAATCTACCAATTGAGGTACATTGTAATTATTGACTTTGAAATGTGCATTATTTGAATTAAAAATAAACTCAGGATGCAAGTAAAAATTATTTAAATTAATCCGCAGTCCTATGCCAAAGTGATATCCGTATGAAGCATTTTTAAATGAAAATTTAAAGGAATCCAATTCGCTTTTATTAGTAACAACAAAATCCTTAGGTCCTACATCAATGCTATGCATTCCACCTGTCACAGTAAAGTCAAGTTTAGAATGACAATAATATGCATTCAAACTAAAAACAATAAGTACAATTATTCTACGCACGGTAATAATTTATATCAAATATACGAAAAAATCATAAGATGTAGTATGTGGATTTTTAATTTAGGATAAACTTAACGAACTTTGATCCCAATATGCATATAAAAGCACAGGAAGCTTTATTTTTAGGTTCATTTGGAACCTTTAATGAATTACCGGAAAGTCAATTGCCCGAATTCTGTTTTTGGGGTCGTTCGAATGTAGGCAAAAGCAGTTTAATAAACTACCTATGCAATCGAAAACAGATGGCCAGGGTTTCCCGGACTCCGGGTAAAACACAGACATTCAATTTATACAAGATGGATAATTCTTGGCTTATCATGGATGTTCCAGGTTATGGATTTGCTAATGTTTCAAAGAAATTAAAAGAAAAATGGGCTAAAGAGATTGGCAGTTACTTAAGGAAAAGATCGAATTTATGTCTGGTGTTTTTATTAGTAGATGCGTCAATTGATATCCAAAAAATAGATCTGGATACAATTAATTATTTGGGACAGCTGGGAATTCCTTTTCATATCATTCTAACGAAAGCTGATAAAACAAAAGATAGACTGGTTACTGATTTTACTAGAAAACTAAAAGAAGAATTATTGAAAGATTGGAATGAATGTCCTCCAATATTTATTACAAGTGCCGAGAAACGATTTGGTTCAGATGATTTGTTTTTAGTTATGGAGAATATTCTAATTCAAGTTCAAAAAGATACAAAAAATGGAGGAGTTTAATCTAGCCAAATATAGAAAATTTGAGCATATCGAAAAAGACTTAAACAAATGGCCTATCAGTCTTTTTGCCAATACTCGTAAATCATTTTTGATAAAACTTCATAAAGATGTATATAATTACTTTTCAAGTTTACCTAAAGAAGATCTTGACCAAGCGATTGCCCGTGCGATCTATTTAGAAAAGCAACGGGTAAAATCAAACCCATGGAAGGCGGATCCTCCAAATGAAATGCAGTATTACCGTAAAATTCAAAAGGAATACAACGATAATCAACTGCAAGCTGATAAACATGAAGCAAATAAAGAAACGCTGCTTCGTCTAATTAAACGATATTCCCTGGAAATAATTGGCCATTTTAATCCTAAAACATTTTTAACGGCTCGTAAAATATGTGATTTCTTTTTTCATTTAATTCTATATCCTTTTGGTTGGCAATCCGTGTTCAATTTGAAACGAATGAACAAAAAGAATATGGAGGCAATCCATATTAATGGGCATTGTGAAGAGGTTAGAGCATTGTTTAAGGATCATTTAGTAATCTTAGTACCAACACATTCCAGTAATCTGGACAGCGTGTTGATTGGGTATGCGGTAGACAATTTGCTTGGCTTACCCGCTTTTAGTTACGGTGCCGGGCTCAATCTATTTGATTCTGAATTTTTTGCTTTTTTTATGAATCGTTTGGGAGCTTACAAAGTAGATCGCAGGAAGAAAAACAGCGTTTATTTACAATCTTTAAACAGTTATTCCAAGCTTTCTGTACATGATGGAGTAAATACCATATTTTTTCCAGGGGGAACCAGAAGCCGCTCCGGAGAATTGGAGTCTAAAGTTAAACTGGGATTATTGGGATCCTTAGTGCAGGCTCAACGCATTCTTATTGAAGATAAAAGTCAAAAGAAAATTGTGGTAGTTCCTGTAGTATTAGGATACGAAAGCGTTTTGGAAGCTAGGTCCCTTATGATTCAACATTTGCAAATTACGGGACAGGAAAAATATTCAGCAAGGGTAAAAAAAGAAGGACTTGCTTCTTATTTGAAATTCATAAAACGCTTGCTATCCAAACCGACTCATATTGTTTTAACATTTGGTATGCCGATTGACGTTTTTGGAAATCGCGTGAATGAACTTGGATTAAGTCTCGATCATAAGGGAGTTCAAATCCATCAAGAAGATTATTTTCAATTGGATGGTAAAATTGTTGTAGATGCTCAACGTGAAGGGATTTATACCCGTGAGCTAGGGGAGAAGATCTGTCAGGTTTATAAGAAGTATAATTATATTCTGCCATGTCATTTAGTAGCTTTTGCTGCATTTAAATTGTTAAGTAAAATGAACCCGCAGGCGGATATTTATGGCTTGGTTCAAATACCAGAAGAAGATTTTGTTTTTCCCCGTAAAGCATTTGAAACACTTTGCTTGCAATTGCGAACCATCCTGATGGAATTGGTAAAAAACAAAAAACTGATTGACCCAATGGAACTGGAAGGGCCTATTGAAGAAGTTATTACTAAAGGAATCGCTGCATTGGGTATCTTTCATATCAATCGAATTTTGTTTGTAGATGAATTTGGTCGGTTGTTAAGTCAAGATTTTATTGGATTGCTGTTTTATTCTAATAAGATGTCTGTGCTGGAATTAGATGAACTGATTGATTGGTCGTCTATTCAATGGAATGTGGATCGATTTTAATCAGTTCGTTATACTATTTTTTATTTTAGACTATGGCTTATATTATTATTGATCTTGAAGCTACGTGTTGGAATCCCAACAGCGTGCAATATGAACAAGAAATAATAGAAATTGGGGCCGTTTATTTAGATTCATTTCTTACTCCTGTCAAGCAGTTTTCAAAATTGGTGAGGCCTGTTAAAAATCCTCAAATATCTCTATATTGCAAACAGCTTACAGGATTGCAACAAATCGATCTTGATAAAGCAAAAGATTTTAAGTTTGTTATTGAGGCATTTTTAGATTGGAGTTCCCATCAGGAAAATAACGGTGTTTTCTATACCTGGGGCTCAAAGGATTTGAAATTAATAAAAGATGATTGCAGGAATCATCGCATGGATTGTGATTGGATAAACGGGCTTGTTGATTTGAAACCTCAATATGCTAAAATAAAAAATTTACCAAAACCAGTGGGATTGGATAAAGCTTTAAAAATTGAAAACATAGAATTTGAAGGCGGGCGTCATCGTGCCTTACCGGATGCCTCGAATCTTGCAAAACTTTTTATTAAACTGTTTGAACATTGGGATAAATAAAAATGGTCGTCATTGAAAAAGAAGCAGGGCTGTGGCTTTTAGAGAAATCTTGGCAAATAATAGATGTACGATCTCCAATTGAATTTAAGCAAGGACATATTCCGGGTGCTTATAATCTGCCTTTATTTAGTGATCAGGAACGTCATGACATTGGCCTGGCGTATAAGAAGAACGGACCCAAGGAAGCCATGCTACTGGGACTGCAATATGTAGGACCTAAGTTGCGATATTTTGTGGAAGAAGTAGGCCAATTAAAAAAAGATAAAAGTTTTTTAGTGCACTGCTGGAGAGGTGGAAAAAGAAGCAAAAGCATGGCTTGGTTATTGGCGAATGCTGGTTTTGAAATCAATCTGCTCCTTGGTGGATATAAGGCCTATCGTCAGATGCAAATGGATTTTTACATGGAGAACACGTTTAAAATTATTATATTAGGAGGTAGAACCGGCACCGCTAAAACGCAGCTCTTACATGCATTGGAAAAACAAGGCGAACAAATCATTGATATGGAAGCCTTGGCACACCACAAAGGTTCAGCATTTGGAGGGATCGGGGAGCCTGAACAAGAAACCAATGAGCAATTTGAAAATAATCTCTTTTCAACAATTGCAAGATTAGATTATGAACGATGGATTTGGATTGAAAATGAAAGTCGAACCATTGGACGAAATTACATTCCTGAATTATTTTGGAAGCATATTAAAGCAGCTAGTTTAATTAATGTGGAGCGTGATCTATTGTTTAGAATCAATCATTTGATGTCCTTATATCAAAAAGAAGATGATAGGGCCTTGATTAGTTCATTTGAAAAAATAAGAAAGCGCTTAGGGCATGAAGCGGCGCAAAATGCAATTGATTTTATCACAGACCATAATTATGAAGCTGCAGCCCAGATCGCTTTGAATTATTATGATAAATGTTATGATTACAATTTAGAGACAAATGGTTCGCCAAAAATTATTAAAATGCAATTTGCAGATCAAGCCAATGAAGCTGTGATTGATGCATTGTTAAACTATAAAAGGAAATACTTTGGAATATAAATTAGAGCCAATCCGTCTTACTCAATTTAGTCATGGAGCTGGTTGTGGTTGCAAAATATCGCCTGCGATATTAGATCAAATATTAAAATCATCTGGCAACAATCATTTTCCCGGATTATTGGTTGGTTACGAAGGACGAGATGATGCAGCAGTTTTTGATTTGGGAGATGAGACTGCATTAATCAGTACCACTGATTTTTTTATGCCCATTGTCGATGATCCGTACGATTTTGGAAGAATTGCATCTGTAAATGCGATTAGCGATGTGTATGCAATGGGTGGAAAGCCTTTATTGGCAATTGGAATATTGGGTTGGCCAATAGATAAAATTGATCCGTATTGGGCAGGACAAGTTTTAGAAGGCGCCAGAGCGATTTGTAAGGAAGCGGGTATTCCATTGGCTGGTGGACATTCAATCGATTGTCCTGAGCCTGTATTTGGCCTCGCTGTGAATGGACGGGTAATGATTCAGCATTTAAAAAAGAATGACGGCGCCAAAGCCGGTGATCTTATTTATTTATCGAAAGGACTGGGTGTAGGTATTTTAACCACAGCAGAAAAGCAATCGATTCTGGAGGAAAATCATAAGAAAATAGCCAGTGATTCGATGCTCAGACTTAACAGATTGGGTGAGGAAATATCTAAATATCCGGAAGTTCATGCATTGACGGATATAACAGGCTTTGGATTCTGTGGCCATTTAAATGAAATGTGCAAAGCATCGAGTTTACTAGCCAAAATTAATTATGTTAAGTTGCCAGTTCTTGACCCAGTAGTATATGATTACATAGAGAAAGGGGCCATTCCCGGAGGAACCAAAAGAAATTGGAAAAGCTACGGGGCGCAAGTTCAGTTAGATAATCCTGAATGGTATAAATTACTTGGGGATCCTCAAACGAGTGGTGGGTTATTAATTGCTATTGATCCATCCTTTAAAAAGGACTTTGAAACCATTTTACAAAAGGGAAACTGGTATGCAGAATGTATCGGGGAGTTTAGCAAGAAAGCTTCAGAAGAGCGCTTAAATATCCTAGTTGAGTAGTTATCAAATAACAACTTAACATAATATAAATTATGGGAATAGATGGTTTTTAGAAAACACTGACAACCAACCAATTATAGTATGGACTATAACCTTTTTAAAAGACGTTATGGATCCAAAAAGAAGATTTTTTTCATTTCGAACCGGCAAACCGGGCTCGATTAAAGGCAGCTGGATACTCGATGATGTGAAAATTCCGGCCTACAACATCAAACAAGCTATTACGATGTATTTCTGGCTTGAATGGTTCAAGAAAAAGGATGCAAACCCCTGGATGCACAACGTACCAAAATTGTTTTATCCTGATCGGTTCTGGGTCAATTATTATCTCAGACAAGTTATAGAATATGAACTAAAAGGGAACAAATATTACTTTCAAGTGAACTACAAACGCATAAAGACCTGGAACACACACGAATACGTGCAGTATTTCGAACAGGAAAAACCATTTTAAAAAATCCTGAGACCCTTATTAAAGAATCCCAGGATTTATGCGGATTGGTTTTAACAGCCCTGCCCTTCCGGAAACAAACCCGGTGGAGGCGTTTTACCATCCATAACGACACACAATTTTTGTAATTCTCGCAAAAAGTCAAAGACTTTGCGGTAGCTCTGGATCAGGATTCCACGGCTATCGGTTGTCATGTTTTCGATATCCGCGCAAGCCATTGCTATAAAGAAAATTTCTTCCAAGTCCTCAGCTAACAACTGAGGGCTTGAAAAATTGATCAGATCCTCAACGAGGCTCATGATCTGAACAGGTTCGGCTGCAAGCCGGGAAGCATAAATTTCTTTAGTGACGTCCATGTCAGTAAGATTTATAAAATGATCAATACCGGAAGTGGACGTCACTTCCTGCATGAGCAAGAAACCGCCGGGCCTTACGGTACCCAGCCTTCCGGTGATTCTTAAAATTATTTCTTGTAAATGCCCATTATAGATTAGAAAGTAACGTCCGAGGGCAAATGTACGACAAGGTTTGGAAAAGGAAAAGTTAAAATGTGCGAGACCTTTTTTTATTATTTTTGAAGCAAATTAGAAAAACCAACCAATGATGAAGTTTTCACAGCGAATTGGCCTGACTCCCGTCAGAGATGTAATTCAAATTAATGATATTGATGACATTTTAAAAAACAGAATTTGGAATTGTTTTATATCGAATTATTTCAGAATTCTTGCAGAGAGGGAATTAAATGATCAATATAAAGAAGGCAATAGACCAATTTTTTGTAGAATTTTTTGGGTAAATTTTTTTTTAAATAAAATTGATGAAGTGCCTACTGATGCTTACGGATATGTTTCAACCAAAGAAGTGTTACAGAAAATCAAGGATTGGTTTAACAGCGCTAAGTGGTTTGAAATATATGATTTCGTTGAGTTTGTCGCAAATCTTGAAAATATAAACCCTAGAGTAAAAACAAATTTTATAAGCAATTGCAACCAATATCTTGAAGCAGAACTATCTGGTTTCAGAATCATTGATGGAATAGTTACGCCTATTATTTCAGAAATTGAAATAGAATCTATTGAAGAGGCCATTAATTCCAAGAAAATAAATCCAGAAGTTATACACCTTAAAGCTGCACTTGGCTACTTAGCAGATAGAAAAAATCCAGACTATAGAAATTCTGTTAAAGAATCCATTTCAGCAGTTGAGGCCATTTGTTGCAAAATAGCTGGAAACGAGAAATTAACTCTTGGAAAAGCATTGAAGAGAATTCAAGCTAAACACCCAATGCACGTTGCATTTAAAGAAGCCTTAGAAAAAATATATGGCTTTGCAAGTGATGCTGCGGGCATTAGGCATTCATTAATGAAAAATGATATTGATATTAAATTTGAAGACGCCAAATTTATGTTAGTTGCATGCTCAGCATTTATTAATTACTTGAAGGCAAAAATGTAAACAACAATTGGAACACAATTTGCTGGTAGAAAGCAAATTAGCTTGTTATGAGATTTGGTTATCTAGTAATGTTATCAGTTGCTTTATTGGTTGGGGCCTTATTTGTATATTTTTATGGGGAGGCTAAATGCATCAATACAAGACTAGACTTAATTGTTAATACCGTCCAGCAGTTTTCTAGCATTCCTAAAAAAGACAGTTTAAATTTAATGAAATTAGACAGCCTCACAAGCCAAATCATTAACATGAAGGCAGAGCAAATTCGTTATTCAGAAATGATAAACAGAGAAAGTGATAGATTAATCTACTTTGTCACTATCCTTTTCGGATTGTTTGGTGTCGTTGGGTTTTCTATCTTCAAATATGAACTTTCTGCTGTTAGCGATACAATAACCAAAAGCAACATTGATCAAGATACAAAATATAATTTCCATATTAAAAAAATGAATGAGTTACAAAAACTAGCCTTTGTAGGCATGGGAAATGTCTGCAGTATAATTAGTGATTACAACGCTCAGCATGATTTGTATAAATCCTATAATTTTTCAATTGGAGCCGCTTTGCATTTTAAGAGAGCTTTTCAATTGAACAACGACAATAATTTTGCAGAACTTACTACAAACAATTTAGCTAATGCAAATAACTACATAGATTTAATAATTAATCAAAATAAAAATTATAAAGGAAATGATTTTGACCGAAAAGAAATATCGGATACGAAAGCAACAATAGATGAAATTGCACAAATTGACAATGACAAAGTTAAAGTATTGTGCACAGAAATTAGGTATAAATTCTTGCAGATTGAAAAATTTATGTAAGAATAAATCTATTGATTTTCTGGTGACTTATTGAATCTTTTAATCATCAACATTGTAATAATCAGCGTTTCAACAAGTCTTGATTCTTCATCATCACAGTACATTAAAGAATGACGCTCCTTCAACAATGTAGTTAAATAGGTATAAGATTTCTTACCGACTTTATAAATTCTTGTATTTAAACCAGTTGGTCGATTCCAAAATGGAACGACAGGAGAAAACTGTACAATATTTGCTTTCTTTCTGTTTTTATAGTAAAATTCAATTTCCTTCAACAATGCTTTATCAAACTTCTTCTTAGTTGCAATGATGAAGAGCGTTTTGGTTTTACTAAGCCTTTGGCAAACTATTTTTTTGTCATGGCCTAAATGTCTAGGAACAACAAAAATTTTGTGATTATGTGAAGCTAATAAAGCTTGTATTCTAATACAGATACCTGCAGCTTCCCAATCAAGCGAAGGATAAGTTAAAGTGATCATGATTTGACTTTAAAAAAGCCAATCATCCTAGGAGACAATTGGCTTTTAGGATAAAAAGACGAAAATATTTACTAAAAACACGGATGAAGCCGATTTGAAAAACCCGACACGAGGCCCCGAAAGTCCAGGTGCCGGGAAGCGTTAAACCAATCCCGCTTTTAGATTATGAATAATTAATTTACTTGTAATTGGGATCCCCATATTTTTGACCGGTTGCATAACGGGCTGCTATGGTAAGCTGGCCAATGATGGTAAGCAGTGTTCCCCACCAGGCATTTCCATCTAGACACCAGCCAATGTTTTGACAAAGCGCCTGAACATTATCGCTAGAGAAAAGGATATTAAATGCTCCAAGGATCGAACTAGTCCAACCAAGGATAAGCGTTTTTTTGTCACCCAAGACTTTAGAAAGCATTTGGCTTGCAAGCCAGGAATAGATTTTATTCATGATATAGGGTTTAAGGTAAAAAATTGTAATTCAATAAGATCTGAGACCAATTAGGGTCTTTGTTGAATAAGTTTTGCCAAAAGCTTTTGTCGGTGATATTTGGAACGCTGGTACCATTAAAAATTCCACCTGGAGCCCAAAGCGTTTCAGAAAACCCATAAGCACCAATTACATACTGGACCCAATTTTGCCACTCCGGCGTATTGCGAGGAGGCTCAGCATAACCATTGCGCTGTTGGAGTAAACTAAGAAGGCGGGCATATTCTTCCCTCTGTTTAGATCTTTGATAATTCATGAAAATCAAAAACCCCCCAGTAAGAATCAGCCCGCCGGCAATTAAGACTTTAGTGTTGCGATTCATCGGTTTAGCTATTTTATAAGGATTAAAGCAGCCACTATTCCTGCAGCTACCAGTATTGGTTTATTATTTGTGTTGGATTGATCCGGTCCAGGATCTACGACAACTGGTGGACCCGGCCGTGTTGTAGTATTTGAGCCTGGCAATGTTGTATTTTTCTTAGATCCATTTGCAATTGCTTTTTGGTAATCTGCCCTAAGCTGGCCAGAATTAAATGGATCTTGGCCCTCATAAAGAGTTGGCTTGTCATTTTCGACGATAACCGCAGATGGAGTTAATTTAATTCCAAAAACTTGAGCAAGTTTATGATTAGCATCATCAGTGGTGCCAAGCCTTAAATTGATAATTGCAACATTTGAGAAATTAGCTTTCAAATCATCAATTACCGGTTCAACAGCTGTACAATGCGGGCAACCGGTTTGTGTATAAATGTATAATTCAGCGTATGCCATGACTTATTTGTTTTTGTAAGCTTTTATTGCTGCAATACCAGAAAGCCCAGCCAAGAGCCCCCAAATGATTTTATTGGACTCCTTTTGAGCGAGTTTGGTCATTGCAAAAGCACTAACAGTTGCAAACAGCCACCATGGTAGACTTAGGCCACCAAGCCCAAGAGCATTCATAAGATTTTGAAGCCATTGAGGCAAAATATCAAAAGGCAGGATCCCTCCCCCATTTTGTTGATTGCCAAGTTTTACATCGCGTGTCGATACCTGACGGCCACCACCTAATGAATCTAGAACTTTATCGCCTTCAAAAGTGTAGCGACCGTTGAGTATCGAAGTGATTGTATTTTTAATTTCCTGAACTTTTGCAGTT